>NZ_DATJCA010000068.1:0-98247 GCF_035515035.1 Gelidibacter sp.
CCATAGATACTCCATGGATAGTATATGGATAGTGGACACCCTTTTTGTCATTAATATCTCCACTTGATAAGCCTCTTCAAAATTCCAAATAAGGGGCTTTATGAGCTCTAGAATAACCGTAGGTCCACGTAAAATCTGTTCGCTCTTGAAGACTTTTAGCCAGATGATAATAGAACGCCATAGTGTCGATTTCCAAAGACTATTTAGCCTGGGCAATTGGCTCCAATAAAAAAAGACCCAACTTCACGCTGGGTCTTCATCTTTTAAAAGTAAAATCTATTATTATTTCTTAGCCATCAATACAGTATCAATAATATAAATAATCCCGTTTGAAGCTGGTACGTTACCTAGAATAACCTGTGCTTTTTTACCAGAACCATCTTTGATTACAAATTGATCACCACTCATAGAAGCCGTCAACTCCTCCCCTTTTACAGTTTTAAAAGTATAGGATCCATTGGCGCCTTTAATAGCAGCTGCAAGTTTATCAGAAGTAATCACTCCTGGAACCACGTGATAAGTCAACACATTGGCCAACGTCTCTTTATTCTCTGGTAACATTAAATCGTCACGCTTTTTTTGTGGTAATTTCTCAAAAGCCTGATTTGACGGTGCAAAAACCGTGTACTCACCCGGTTCAGACAACATCCCCGATAAATCCGCAGCTTGCAAGGCACCCGCCAAAGTTGATAAATCTTTGTTCATCATGGCTTGACCTGCAATACTATTGGCTCGTGCTTCTTCTTTAATTTTGGCTTCTTTCGCTTCTTTGGCTTCCATTTCCAACTTAGCGTTTTCTGCAGCCTCCAATTCTACACGTTCGGTTTCAATTCTCAATTGCTCTTCTTTCTTTTTGCCATCTTCACAAGATGACATAAATACGAATGCTGTCAAGGCAGCGGCAAATAATATACTCGATTTTTTAATAATCATAATTTACTTATTTATTGGTTTATGTCTATATATACGTATGGAATGGGCTATTGTAGTAAATTTAGCACAACTTTAACATAAAACCAACAAAATCAGCAAAAGTTGTTAATTTTACCCAATATTGAGATTAGAGATAGTAATAATCGCTTTAAGCGACGCCTGACAACGTCTAATATGATAAATTTGTAATCCTAGAGCAGACTTATTGGAAGAGAGCAACGTCGATAAAAAAAAACCTACAAAGAAAAATTATAGGATCTTCAGAATATTCGGAAGAATCATTCTAGGTCTTCTCGTGTTTTTAATTCTCTTAGTCTTATTTATCAGAAGTCCGTGGGGACAAGGCATTATCGTTGACAAAGCCACATCCTACGTTTCCAATAAAACCCATACCAAAGTTGAAATTGAACGCCTGTTCCTCACTTTTGATGGCAACCTCCAAATTGACGGTTTGTTTTTGGAAGATACAAAAGGTGATACGTTGATCTACTCAAAATCCTTGGAAGCCAACGTGCCACTTTGGGCCATCATTCGTGGTGAAGGCATAGGCGTTGATGCACTAAAATGGGATGGTCTTCGTGCCAATATCATGCGGAAGGATTCTATTGAAGGTTATAATTTTCAATTTCTGATTGATGCCTTTGCCGCTAAGGATACAACACCGGTAGCCACAGACACCACCGCAACTCCTTTAAATATTGTTATAGGAAAACTCAGTTTCAGGGATTTTGATATTGTTTTTGACGATGCGGTTGCCGGAATTGACAGCCGATTCAAGATTGGGACGCTCAACGCCACTATGAAAACCACCGATTTGGAGCATATGAACTTTGAAGCTTCGGAACTTAACATCGCTGATGCACGCATCAAATTCATCCAATCTCCCGTCCCCATTATTCCTGAAGAGGATCCCGCACCTTTACCTTCCTTATCGGTTGAGAATCTAACACTGACCAATGTATATGCTGATTACCAATCGTATGGTGATCGTATTGCAGCAGAATTTGACATCACGGAGTTGTTCGCCAAAATCCCGAAGGTAGATTTGGAAAACAGCGATTTTGAAGTGGATGCTTTTCGTCTAAAAAACTCGGCCATCGTCTTACATACTCAGACCGAAACCAACGTCGTTACCCAAAAAGTGGTGGAGGTGACCCAAGACATCAAACAGGACATTCAGGCTTTTGAATGGCCAGAATTAAGACTCGCCATTGGTTCTATTGATCTGGAAAATAATAACTTCAGTTATTTCGTGGCTTCCGCCGAGGCCAAAACAGGTAGTTTCAATCCCAATGCGATTGTTTTGGAAGCGCTGAATCTTCAAGCCAACACCATTAATTTAAAAGATAAAAAAGCTGAACTTCATCTGGAGAACTCCACATTCAAGGAGATTTCAGGATTCAATTTAATAGAATTGAGCCTAAAATTTAGCGCTGACGACCATACTTTAGTGGTTTCCAATTTAAGGACCGCACTCAACAACAATAACTTACAAGCTAACCTACGTCTCGACTATCCTAAATTATCGGCATTGATTGATTCTCCCGAAAATTCTAAGATAGCTATCGATATTCCAACATTCCAAATTTCATTAAAGGATGTCTTCCTCATTCAACCACAACTGAAAAAAAATCCATACCTGAATACTCTAAGTCAACATTTATTGACGGGAAACACCAAAGCCAATGGCTATTTGTCAGACATCAACATCAACCGTTTGAATGCCAATTGGGCAAATACGCACCTTTCGGCTAACGGAAAAGTTAAAAACATTACAGATCCCAATAACATCCAATTCAACATTCCCAACTTTTTAGCCGTTTCCACCCGTTCTGATATGGTTCAATTTGTGGATGAAAGTGAATTGGGAGTGAACCTGCCAAAAGAGGTCAAATTAGCAGGAAACATTAAGGGAAATCTTAACGATATTTACGCAAAGGCAACGTTGACCACCACACAAGGTATCGCAGCTGTAAATGGTCATTTTAAAAATGGAGCCATTTTAGAATTTGATGCCGACCTTTCCATTGAAGACTATAAACTAAATGAGTTGCTCCAAAACGAACATTTGGGGAGCTTAAGCCTTCTAGTAAAGGCCAACGGGAAAGGTAAAAACATCAATGATCTCGATGCCCATGTGGAAGCAATCGTTTCCAGTTTCAAATACAATAATTATGATATCACCGACTTAAAGCTTATTGGTGACATCAAAAATGGCCGAGGGAAAGTAACCTCAAAATACAAGGACTATAACCTCGACATGGACTTATACGCCACAGTGGTATTGGATTCCGTGTCGCCTGAAGCCAACGTCGAATTGAATATTATAGGTGCGGACCTAAAAGCCTTAGGACTCATGCAACGCGAGATTAGAACAGGCATGAAAATCTATGCCGATTTTAAAGGAAATGCCATTAATTATGATGTGGCTGCCATTGTGGATGAAGGCGTTGTAGTGTACGACAACAAAACCTATTTGTTGGGAGATTTGAATGCGCTTGCCCACGTGAGAAAAGATACCACATCAGTGTCCATCAAAAATAAATTGGTAGATGTTTTATTGCAATCCAATACCGATCCTGAAACGTTCAGCAAATCCATAAGACGTCATGTTTTAAGCTACTTCTACCATGACGAAGAAGTTCCTGACAGCATTACCAACCCCGTTAATTTGATATTGCGAGGGAAGATTATTGAGGCGCCAATTTTAAACGACGTCTTTTTAGTCAACGTCAAAAAACTGGACACTGTTAAATTTGATGTTGATTATGTAGAAAAAGAGCGGCAACTCACAGCTAGGATTACAGCGCCACATATCAATTATAGTGGTAATGAGCTGGACAGTTTGGTGTTTTCAATGGATACGGATAAGGACAAGTTTATTTTTGACCTAGGATTCAACAGGATTAAGGCAGGACCATTGCACATCCAGAAAACTAGAATAAGTGGCGACCAAACTAATAGGGAACTCGCTTTGGCATTTACTGCTTTTCATGAAGAGGACATACTAACTCAGATTACCAGTAAGATCACAGGCAATAGAAAACTCTTGCGTTTTCATGTCAATCCGGAAGATTTGATTTTAAATAAAACGCCGTGGAATACGCCAGAAAACAACGAAATTCTGATCAGTGATAAAAAAATGGAATTTAATGAGTTTATTTTCAGCCATGAAAACCAATCTTTTGAGATTACTGACGACCTACCGTCCGTTTCCAAAACTCACATTGCCGTTGATTTCAAGAATTTTAAATTGAGCGAATTTTTGAATTACCTAAATCCTGATGAGGAATTGGCAACGGGCAACCTCAACGGCGATTTTGTATTGGTCGAACCGTTTTCAAACACAGGAATTATTGCCAATTTGGACATTTCAGAATTGAGTTTTATGCAAGTGGATATGGGCAATTTCAGTCTTGATGCCAAATCTCTTGGAAGTGACAGTTATGATTTTAATGTGGTCATGAAAGACGGTGAGATTGACTTGGACTTAAAAGGTGATTATGTTGCAATCCCGGGTGGCGCCAACATCGATTTGGATTTGAATATCAATCAATTCAACATGAAAGGGTTGACCGGATTGTCTCAAGGTGAAATCACAGATACCGACGGTAGTTTCTCGGGAAAATTCAAATTGAACGGCACCTTGGATAAACCCAAATATGAAGGCAGTTTGACTTTCAAAGATGCCGATTTCAAGATCAAGGCTTTCAATACAGCATTCACTTTGGCCAAGGAGACTTTAAACATCACTAACGAAGCCCTTTCCTTGGACAAGTTCACTATTACAGATGAAAATCAGAACACTTTGGTGGCTTCAGGTAAAATTGGAACGGAATCCTTTATCAATCCAACCTTTGATTTACAGATCATCGCAGATAATTTTCAAGTACTCAACGCCACCAAAGAAGACAACAACTTCATTTACGGAAAAGTCACTTTTGATGCCGATGCAAAAATCACTGGCGATTTACAGATTCCGATAATCGATTTAAAAGCCACGGTTGGCTCAGATACCGATGTGACTTATGTGTTGCCATCCGCTACTGTAAATGTTGAGCAGCGTGACGGTGTGGTTATTTTTGTGAATCGTGAGAACCCGGATGCCATCCTGACCAGAACGGAAGAAAAAACGGCCACCATTACCGGACTTGATCTGAACGCTTTATTGAAAATTGGAAAAGATGCCGCGGTCACTATCGTTATTGATGAGTCCACGGGAGATAATTTTAAGGTATCCGGAGAGGGAGATTTGAACTTTAACATGAAACCAAACGGCAACATCACCCTTTCTGGCCTCTATGAAGTTCAGAGCGGTCATTATGAATTGAATCTTTACAATCTTGTTAATCGCAAATTCAATATTGTTCCAGGAAGTCGTGTTACCTGGTCCGGCGATCCGTTTGATGCCAAACTGGACGTGACCGCACTCTATGAGGTCAAGACTTCAGCAGCAGCATTGATGGCGCCAACAACGTCTAACTTGGATGCTTCCGCTAAAGGCAAATTCCGTCAAGTACTTCCTTTTTATGTGTACCTTAATATTGACGGCCAATTGATGGAACCTAAAATAGACTTCAACCTCGACATGCCAAAAGATGAGCAAGGCGCTATTGGCGGACAGGTTTATGGAAGGGTGCAGCAACTCAACCAACAGGAAGATGAACTGAACAGACAGGTGTTTTCATTATTGGTATTGAACCGCTTCTATCCAGATCCTGGAAGTGATGGTAGTACTGGTGGTATGGCGTCCATTGCACGAGATAATTTAAATGATGCTGTATCTGATCAACTCAATATTTTCTCTGATAAGTTATTGGGCAATTCTGGCTTTGAACTTAATTTTGGTATTGATAGTTTTACAGATTATCAGGGCAGCACACCTACCGATCGTACACAATTGGACATTGCAGCCCAGAAAAAAATGTTCAACGACCGATTGATCGTGAGTGTTGGTAGCGAAGTTGATGTGGAAGGCGGGAGCCCTACTGGTGAAGAAACACCAATCATTGGAAATGTCACCATTGAATATATCTTAACCGAAAATGGCCGTTATAGATTGAAAGGCTTCCATAGAAATGAGTTTGAAAATGTCATTGACGGACAGGTTATCGTAAGCGGAATTGCAATAATATTCACTCAAGAATTCAATAGGTTTGCTGAACTTTGGGACGCTTTGGTAAAGTCCTCAACAAAAGCAGAAAAAAGAGAAAAAGCCAAATTAAAAGCCGCTAAAGAAGCTCAAAAAGACCAAGAAGAGCATATTGATGAGAGTATTGAAAAGAAGAAAAATTAAAAAACTATCTCTTGCTAGTATGATAATATTCTAGAGTTAAAAAAACCATAAACAAAGAACACCTTGAAATTCTATTTAAAATACCTGTTTTTTTTCCTTTTCATATTCGGAAGTTTCTACTCCTGCAGTATTGCCAAATATATTCCTGAAAATGAAAGATTATATACTGGTGCAGACTTGACCATTGTCTCAGATTCTGTTATCAACAATGAAGCAGGGTTAAGAACGGAATTGGAAACGGTCCTGCTTCCTGAGCCCAACTCAAAATTTTTGGGCATGTATCCTGGACTTTACTATTACTACAAGAACCAAAAAGAAAAACCAGGGTTCATCAACCGATGGTTATATAAGAAATTAGGAGAAAAACCGGTGTATCAATCGGATGTAGAAACATTTGAAATTCAAGACCTGTTGATCAATCGACTTGAAAACAGGGGATTCTTTTACAGTGCTGCTTCTTCAGAATTTATAGAATCTGAGAAAAGAGCATCCGTTATTTACACGGTAAAAGTGCCTAAGCCTTATCGGATGGAAACTTATCAGTTAGATTCTTTACCGGCTCCAATCCACAAAGAAATTGATTCTTTGGTCAAGGAGTCACCACTCAGTAAAGGGATGCGCTTTGATTTGAATAAGATGAAATTGGAACGCCTACGTATTGATGCAAATCTTAAGCAAATAGGCTATTACAATTTCAATGAAAGTTTTTTGATTTTTGAAGCCGACACCAATCGGTATGACAATAAAAGCTTCGATTTATTCCTCAAATTAAAAAACGCAGTACCTAAAAAATCCATCATTCCTTATAGAATTTCTAAGGTCAATGTATATCCAAATTATGAAACTGCCGATTCCATCCAAACCGATATCATTCGTTATAACGATAAAAATTTCATTCAGAAAGAAGTGTTTTTCAAGCCAAAACATTTAGATCCTTTCATAAAACTGAGAGAAGGTCAGCTCTACAATCCTGAAACCTCGCGTAATACCGCCAGACGACTCTCAACCATTGGTGCCTACAAATATGTCAATATCCAATACAGAGAAATTGACACCTCGGCCACAGACAGCCTAGGCCTGTTAGAAGCGAATATTTATTTATCGCCATTAAACAAACGGGCCTTTTCTGCCGAGTTACAGGTAGTCACCAAATCAAACAGTTTTACAGGCCCTGCATTAGCGTTGACCTATAGCAATAGAAATGTGTTTGGAGGCGGCGAGACTTATAATACAACCGCAAAAATTGGTTATGAAGCGCAGATAGGTGGAGGGAATCAATCAGGCGATAGCAGTTTGGAACTTGGCTTGAAGAACGAATTGATTTTTCCGAGGGTCATTTTCCCAGTAAAGATCAATGATGATTTTTTCAAATACTCTATCCCAAAAACTAAAACCTCAGTGAGCCTTGATTTTCAAGATCGGAGAAAATTATACACGCTAATCTCAGGCACAGCATTATTTGGCTACATCTGGGATGCCAATAGGTATGTGACCCATCAAATCAATCCGATCTCCGTGAGTTATACGGATCTTATGAAGACAACTCCAGAATTTGAGGACATCTTGGATGAAAATCCCTTCTTGAAACGAAGTTTTGAACAGCAGTTTATTTCGGGTCTTACTTATTCCTTCACATATAATGAGATGGTGGACAAACAAAAAACACATCAAAAATATCTCAATTTCACTTTGGATGTGGCGGGCAACTCGATCAGTTTACTTGGAAAAGATCAAGGTCCTGACGTTCCAAAAACATTCCTGGGCATGGAATATGCACAATACGCCAAGGCCGACGTCGATTTAAGTTACCATTATAATTTTGGCAAAGAACAAACCATTGCAGCCCGCCTTTTTGCGGGTTACGGATTGGCTTATGGCAACTCTGATGTGATTCCTTTTGTAAAACAATATTATGCCGGCGGACCTTATAGCGTTCGGGCCTTTAGAATCCGCTCTTTGGGTCCAGGAACCTATAATGTAGAGGAAGACACCAATAATACCAGCGACAGTTATTTTGACAAAACAGGTAATATCCGGTTGGAAGCCAACCTAGAATACAGATTCCCAATTGTCTCCTTCTTAAAAGGTGCCGTTTTTGCGGATGCCGGTAATATCTGGAACTCCAAAGAAAATCCTGTTTTTGATGGTAAAGATAAATTCTCTAAAGATTTTATAAGTGAACTGGGCATGGGTGCTGGTGTTGGTCTGCGCGTCGATATTCAAAGCTTTGTCATCCGTTTTGATTTGGCAGCCCCATTCCATGACCCTTCACAAGAAAAGGGTAAACGCTATAACTTTGATGTGAGCAATCCTATTTTAAACTTTGCGATTGGGTATCCATTTTAAAAACTTCCGAATGTGTTGTTTTCTGAATCAAAATGTAATAACCTTGTAAATACACGTTAAATCCATGGAAGCAGCAATTATGAAAATCGGAAATTCAAAAGGACTTCGTTCAAGTAAGACCATTTTAGAGAAATATAATACTCAGGAAAAGGCACTTTTGATCCTTGAAGATGACCAAATAATCTTAAGACCTATTCATGAATCGCGAAAAGGATGGGAAAAAGCATTTAAAAAGATGAATGCTTAAGGCGACGTCAAATTATTGATGAATTCTGTTTTTGAGGATGAACTTATTTAAACCATATAAATGAACAAAGAAAACAAAAATAAATTCATGCTTGAAGCTGTTACTGCAGCACTTAAAGGCATGGACAATAACGAAGGGGGGCCATTTGGATGTGTCATTGTAAAAGACGGTAAAATTGTAGGACGCGGCAACAATAAAGTTACTTCCCATAACGACCCCACCGCGCATGCCGAGATTATCGCCATCCGTGATGCCTGCAAAAACCTCAATTCCTTTCAATTGGACGGCTGTGAAATTTACACTTCTTGCGAACCCTGTCCCATGTGTTTTGGGGCGATTTATTGGGCAAGACCAGATAAAGTTTTTTATGGATGTAGCCATCAAGATGCAGCAGATATTGATTTTGATGATGCATTTATCTATAAGGAAATTGAATTACCTTATCACAAAAGGAGCATTCCCTTTGAACAAACAGCACGAGACATTGCTTTGGAACCTTTTCAAAAATGGAGCACCAAAGACGATAAGACTGTCTATTGATTTCTTAAACGCCGATTTTAAATATTATACCTTGAAGGTGTAATCTTGAGTGATTCTCTTCGACTTAAAATAGCAACTTATTTAATTTCATAAGTTCAACTAACAACGAAACACATGCAAAAAACCTATTATGATCCAGCAGATTTAAAGAAATTTGGAAAAATTACAGAATGGAGTGAAGAGCTTGGCAACAAGTTTTTCGATTATTATGCTAAGGTTTTCGAAGAGGGAAAACTTTCTGCTCGTGAAAAATCATTGATTGCTCTAGCGGTTGCCCACACTGAACAGTGCCCCTATTGTATTGATGCCTATACCCAAGATGGTTTGCAACGTGGTATTACAAAAGAGGAAATGATGGAAGCCTTACACGTAGGTGCCGCTATTAAAGGTGGCGCAACCTTAGTTCATGGCGTCCAAATGATGAATAAAGTCAATAAATTGGAAATGTGAGCAGAGAACCAAGACGGAACAGATGATGGATGACATAAGTTTGAATTCAAATTTTGACGCCTTGAAAAATTCGATCTTGAATTGTTAACTTTGAATCTTGAACTCGGAATCATAAATTTTGAACTTAGAACTTAGAATCTAGAACATACAAATGATTAAATCCCTACATAAAAGAAAAAGTGAATTAGCGAATAGTCAAAGACAGCTCGAAATCTTAACGAACGGAATTTTTCAAAATGGAGAATTGCCAAAATTTAAAGATAAAATTGCTGAGACAAACCAATTTCCATTAAAGGCTAAAAAACTTGAAATCCTCCAAATTAATGTTGGTTATATGTGTAACCAGGTTTGTGAACATTGTCACGTAGATGCTGGTCCAGACCGTAAAGAAATCATGACCAGAGAAACCATGAGACAATGTCTCGAAGTCATCAAAAACACGGGAGCCCATACCTTAGATTTGACCGGTGGCGCTCCAGAAATGAATCCCGATTTTAGATGGTTTGTAGAAGAAGCTTCAAAGGTTGGCGTTAAGGATTTTATAGTGCGTTCTAATTTAACCATCATCAGGGCCAATAAAAAATACTACGATCTAACAGAGTTTTTCAAAAAACATAATGTCCATATCATGTCTTCCATGCCACATTGGACCAGAGGTAAAACAGACAAACAACGCGGCAATGGCGTTTTTGACAAATCCATAAGAGCCTTACAAGAATTAAATGCGGTTGGTTATGGGATGCCGGAAAGCAACCTAAGGCTGGATTTGGTTTATAATCCGTCGGGGGCATTTTTACCAGGAAATCAAGCCAGTATGGAGAAAGACTTCAAAAAAGCCTTGATGGACGACTTCGGGATCAATTTCCATAATTTATTCACCATTACAAATCTACCCATCAGCCGGTTTTTGGATTATTTGATCGCTTCTGAAAATTACGAAGATTATATGTACGCCTTGGTGGAAGCATACAATCCGCAAACCGTAAAAAATGTGATGTGTACCAATACCCTCTCGGTCTCATGGGATGGCTATTTGTATGATTGCGATTTTAATCAAATGCTGAATTTACCTGTAAATAGCAACGTCAAACATATATCAGACTATAACGAAGAACTTTTGGAAGGAAGAACGATTATGATTTCGCAACATTGTTATGGTTGTACAGCAGGCGCAGGAAGTAGTTGTCAAGGGAGTGTGACCTAGATAAAGTTGAAATTGAAGTCGAGGTCGAAGTTGAAGTTTGAAGTATGGTGTTACTTATCCAAAAAAGTTTTAAAAATCAAATTTAAACCATAGACTCATTAATATTGGACAGGTCTACGCCAGAGCGTGCTAGTTTTCATCTTCATTTTCATTTTCAAGGTGGATTTCTTTGCTTTCCTCGCGCTCCTAGCGGAAAACTTCGCGACCATTGCGGTGAAATAATCACCTTTCTCATTAAGTTTTCAGTTTCCCGCCTTCGCAAATGCTACAGACGGGAAGGCAATTTCTCCCGATAGTTTATCGGGATACAACTTAAATTTAAATCTCTTCACATTCCAATCATTTTCCCGAACTTTGAATATTAAACTTTGAACCTCCACGAATGGGTATACTTTCATCCAAACATACTGACGGCGATAATGAAATGGCCACCGATTTCCATTTTCCAACCTCTAAAAAAGCATTGATCATTTTCACCCGCAATCCAGAATTAGGTAAATGCAAAACAAGATTAGCTAAAACGATAGGGGATGATAACGCGTTGGAAGTTTATAAATTCCTTTTAAATCATACTGCTTTAATTGCCAAAGAGGTTAAAGCGGATCGTTATGTTTTCTATTCTGAAAACATTCTAAAAGACGATCTTTGGAACATAGGAACTTTTCGTAAAAAACTGCAAAAAGGCAACGATTTGGGCCAACGGATGCAGAATGCATTTATGGAATTATTTGAAATGGGATATGAAAAAGTCGCTATAATCGGCAGTGATCTTTTGGATTTGGAGGCTGAAGTCGTCAATACCGCATTTACACAACTCGATTTTAATGATGTGGTCATTGGCCCAGCGTCAGATGGAGGGTATTATTTATTGGGCATGAAAAATCTTTATCCCAAGCTATTCGAAAATAAAGTTTGGGGCAGCGCTTCGGTATTGCAATCCACTTTGAAAGACCTCCAAAATAGCAACGTCTATTTATTGAAAGAATTGAATGATATCGATACCTTTGAAGATATGAGACATTACGAACAACTTAAAAAATTTCACAATATACGATGATGAAATATATCACTGAAACTACAGAATATTTAATAAAAAAAGGTTTCGATAATCCAGAAATCGGAATTATCCTGGGCACGGGTTTGGGTCAGTTGATCGATGCCGTAGAAATCCTTCATGAAGTCAGCTATAACCACATTCCTAATTTCCCAACCGCAACGGTCGAATTTCATAAGGGGAAATTGATTTACGGGATTATAGAAGGTAAAAAAGCCATCATCATGCAAGGACGATTTCATATTTACGAAGGATATTCCCTGCAAGATGTGACCTACCCCGTTCGGATCATGGAAAAACTGGGCATTCATACGCTTTTGGTTTCCAATGCATCGGGCGCCATCAATCTCAATTTCAAGAAAGGAGAATTAATGCTTATTGATGATCATATCAATCTCCAAGGTAGTTCACCTTTGGCGTTTAAAGGTGTGGAACATTTAGGTGAGCGCTTTGCGGATATGAGCGCCCCTTATGATGCAGAAATCAATTCGAAATTTCAGCAAATTGCCAAAGCAAATAACATCACTCTCCATACAGGAGTTTATGCGTCTGTGGTGGGACCCCAATTGGAAACGAGAGCAGAATACCGCATGTTAAAGATCATTGGAGCTGATGCTGTTGGAATGAGTACGGTTCCTGAGATTATCGTGGCCAATCACTTAAAATTAAAAGTGGCCGCGGTGTCAGTTTTAACGGACGAATGCGATCCAAACAATCTTAAACCTGTAGATATTTCAGAAATTATTGCCATGGCTGAAAAAGCAGAACCGGATATGATTGTATTGTTTAGGGAATTGATAAAAAGTTTGTGAATTTTGAAACCATACCTTTCAGGTTTCAAAAAACTGAAAGGCCTCAAGAGCTTAAAAAAGAGATTCCTGCCTGCGCAGGAATTGAGATCAGAAATTATCGCCATGACTGAAAAAGCAGAGCCTGATATGATTGTGTTGTTTAGGGAATTGATAAAGAGTTTGTAAATTTTGAAACCACACCTTTCAGGTTTCAAAAACCTGAAAGGTCTTGTATAAGTACATCTTTCATAATGGAGAGAATTGAAGAAAGTCATTACTACCACATTTATAACAGAGGAAATAATCGAGAAGATATTTTTTTTGAACATGCTAACTATTTGTATTTTATAAAACTTCTTAAAAAACACATAGAGCCAAATTGTAGTATATTTTGTTATTGTCTTCTCCCTAATCATTTCCATTTGTTATTGAGAATTAATGACAATTTATCAAACCCTTCACAGCAGTTTTCAAATTTATTTAACGCTTATACCAAAGCCATGAATTTGAAATATCATCGAACTGGAAGTATATTTCAAAAACCATTTAAAAGAATCAAGATAAATAAAGAAGATTATTTAAGATCACTTGTTTTATATATTCATCTGAATCCTGAGCATCATAATATGAACGATAATTTCTCACAATATCCATATTCTTCTTACAATTCATTTTTATCAAATTCAGCTACTAAACTAAAAAGAGAAGAGGTAATTTCTTGGTTCGACAACCTCGAAAATTTTAAATATGTTCATAAGCAAAGAAAGCTTTTGATGAATAAGGAAATCGAAAAATTATATATAGAATAGAATTAGGACCTTTCAGGTTTTAAAAACCTGAAAGGTTTCATTATGCCATCAATAATCTTTCTAAAAGAAGATTCAGTTTTAGAATTGAAACCTCTAAAGATTAGAATAAAAACAGTCATGTTTTGGAAAAAAGAAACAGCCGTAAGTAATTATAAAAAATACGACTATCCTATATAGTTTCACCTTTCAGACGAGAGGTGTTTTTAACGTTTTAATTATGAGATTCCTGCTTTCGCAGGAATTAGTATGGAAAAATACATTGACATCATTTTAAAGTCCTATTCCGGATATTGGAATTACCTCAAATATGAGTTAACGCACGTTTACCATTGGGACAATTACTTTTATGGATTAATTGGAATTTCGTTATTGGTTTGGCTATTGGAAATACTGTTCCCTTGGCGCAAAGACCAATCGATTTTCAGAAAGGATTTTTGGTTGGACACTTTTTATATGTTCTTCAATTTCTTCTTGTTGAATTTAATTGTTCTCATTGCACTGTCCAACACCACGGCAGAATTCTTTAATGATATTCTAGGTCTTTTTGGTTGGCATGTGGAAAGTTTACAGCTTTTTAGCGTGAGTGAATTACCAAAATGGTTAGGCTTGCTGATCTTCTTTTTGATCATCGACTTTGTCCAATGGAACACCCATATTTTATTACATCGCGTGCCCTGGTTGTGGAATTTCCATAAAGTGCATCATAGCGTAAAAGAAATGGGATTTGCCGCACATTTACGTTACCACTGGATGGAACCCGTGGTCTATAATTCTATATTGTACATCCCTGTTGCTATTATTGGAGGTTTCAATGTACAGGATGTTTCCATTGTTTACTTTTTCTCCATCATCATTGGGCATTTAAACCACGCCAACTTAGGATGGAATTACGGCCCTTTGCAATATATTTTCAACAATCCAAAAATGCATATTTGGCATCATGTCAAAGAATTGCCTGAGCATAAAAAGTATGGCATGAATTACGGGTTGACTTTAAGCTTATGGGATTATATTTTTAACACACATCATGTCCCACATGACGGCAGGGATATTGAACTCGGATTTCATGATGAAGACGATTTTCCAAAAACATTTGTGAAACAGACCATATATCCGATAAAGTCTAAAAAATAATCATTTTCCTAATTAGTTGGCAGATCTTCTCTTGCCTAAAATCTGATTTAAGGAACGTTCATTACGGCCTTTCTCATCAGGATACAGCTCCATTAGCGGGTCACTTTGAAAAACCTCTTTTGAATGGATGTCCATCGCCGATAATTTGCCATAAAATGCCGCACCTGTATCTACATTCCAGACATTAATGGCTTGTAATGGCTCGTCGGAATTGAAATAAAGTGTTGGGGTGTGCCCGATATAGATTTCGTTATAAAGTGTTAGGCGTTTTGGAAACAAATCGGAATTTTCATCAATCTTTTTATCCAGATGCAATGCCATTTCCCAAAGGGTACGATCAAAATAGAAATTGCTTTCTGAAGGTTCTTCTTTTACGCCTTCCTCAGATGTAAATCCCCCATGAACAAACAAACGATTCTGCCCATCTAAATAATACAATTTCATTTGTTCAAAAAATTTGAGATGTGCTTTTTTTTCACCTTCAGAAAAATTCGAATAACTTTCAATCGCTCCTCTTCCGCCATGATCTAACCAGGTTTTATCTGGTTTGTTGGTTCTAAGCCATTTTTCACACCATACATCATGATTTCCTTTAATAAAAATGCACTCTTTTAAATGGGACAATACCATAAGATACTGGATGACCTGCGCCGATTCGCTCCAGCCATCCACATAATCGCCCATAAAAATCAATCGGTCTCCATCTCCAACTTTTGCCCGATCCAACAGTTGTTTCAACCCTTTCAATCCACCGTGAATATCTCCAATAACCAATGTTCTCATAAATCATATTTTTTATAAAATGTCCGAATGACGTCCTCTGCAGGTTTGTTTTGTGGGGTAAATCGGTTGTCATCCTTTCCACCAACGGCATCATGCTTATGAAACCATTTCCAAACAAAACCACCCGCAAACCAGTCTTCATGCCAAAATTCTTCAAACAGCGCTTGGGTCAAAATGGCCTGAGCTTCAAGATTGACCAGTTTATCCACCCGATCAACCGTCCATGGCGCTCTTCCGGCAAAATCAATGCTACGATAACCATATTCAGTAAACAAAATTTGTTTCTTGTGTTTTGATGAATAGTTTTTCATTTCTGCTTTGTGCTTTTGCCATCCGTTTTTTGTACCCTCCATAGATGGCGATTGTTTCGAATCTACAGGAAAATAAGCATCAATGCCAATATAATCAAGATCGTCCCAAAATGGCGTGCGTTCATATTCATTCCAATTGGCGGCGTAAGTCAATTTGCCTTTATATATTTTCTTCACCTCAACAATGAGTTGCTTCCAAAAGTCAGGCCGTTCATCAATAAAGTTTTCTAATTCTGTGCCGATGCAGAAAATCTCGACATTCAATTCCTGGGCAACTCTTGCATAAGCTAGGATAAAATCCGAATACGAGTTTTCCAAAACGTTCCAATCGTCTTCATGTGCCATTTTGATAAAACCGGTGAATTCGCCACGCCAGACCCATATTTGCGGCTTCAGCATCACCTTAATTTGGTTTTTATGTAAGATGTCAACGTATTGCTTCACCCCTTTTTCAGTTTCACCAAACCATTGCCTATTGGTATTAAAACTGATTTCCGGATGTTCCAACTCCTTAACAAATCCAAAAGGCATAATTGCTGCGTAATTGGCTCCAAGATTGATCAAGGGATCAACATGCCGTTGATCAATGCTATCTCTTGACGCCACATAACTGACACCATTAATTTTCTCCGGTCTGTCAATAGTAGCGCTACACGAGAGCATAAAACAAAGGGATATAAAACATAAAATCCGAAAAATCATTCCCATACCATTTATTTATTCCTAAATTTAAACAAACTGAAATTAAAAATTTAAGTTTTACAAAAAACCTACGACAAACCACTTCTAAAGGCACAAAATGGAACATATCGTCATTATCGGAAATGGTATTTCTGGCGTTACTGCGGCAAGACATATAAGAAAACTTTCCAATCACAAAATCACTATAATCTCTGCCGAAACCGAGCATTTTTTTTCTCGTACTGCACTCATGTATATTTATATGGGCCATATGAAATACGAACACACCAAACCTTATGAAGACTGGTTTTGGAAAAAGAATCGGATTGACCTAAAATTCGGATTTGTTAAAAACATTGACACAGACAGCAAAACTTTATATTTTGAGGATGGGGAGATTTTATATTATGATAAATTAATAATTTCCACGGGGAGTAAATCTAACAAATTTGGGTGGAAAGGTCAGGATTTAATCGGCGTTTTGGGTCTGTACAGCAAGCAGGATTTAGATCAACTGGAACTATTAGCGCCTAATAATGAAGTTTGCCAGCGCGCGGTAATTGTTGGTGGCGGCTTGATTGGGATTGAGTTGGCAGAAATGCTTCATACCCGGAAGATTCCTGTTACGTTTTTGGTGAGAGAAAATAGTTTCTGGGATAATGTTTTACCCAATGGTGATGCGCAAATGATCTCGCGCCATATTTTAAGCCATGGCATTGATTTGCGATTAAAATCCAATCTCAAAGAAATTCAATCGGATGAAAATGGACGTGCAAACGCCGTCGTAGTTGAAGAAACTGGTGAAGTCATTAAATGTAATCTCGTGGGATTAACACCTGGTGTGTCTCCAA
The DNA here is from genome assembly GCF_035515035.1 of Gelidibacter sp. Classification (GTDB taxonomy): domain Bacteria; phylum Bacteroidota; class Bacteroidia; order Flavobacteriales; family Flavobacteriaceae; genus Gelidibacter. The sequence goes on from NZ_DATJCA010000068.1 coordinate 17,431, forward strand.
ATATAGATATGATCAAAACGACTAAAATTGAAACTGACCAAGGTGTTTTGGTCAATCGGTTTTTGGAAACCAATATTGAAAACGTTTACGCTATTGGCGATTGCGCCCAACAACGCAAACCCATTGGCAATAGAAAAGCCATTGAGCCTCTTTGGTATACTGGCAGAATGATGGGTGAAACTGTTGCTCAAACCATTTGCGGCAATAAAATGAAATACAACCCCGGACATTGGTTCAACTCTGCAAAGTTTTTTAATATCGAATATCAAACTTATGGCTGGGTGTTTCCACAACCAAAAGATGGAAATGCACATTTTCATTGGAAACATGATGATGACAGCAAATGGATCACCATAGAATATGAGAGCGCTACCAATCTTTTTTTAGGCATCAACACCTTCGGCATCCGAATGAAACATGAGGTTTTTGACCGATGGCTGACAGAAAAACGTTCCGCAGATTATGTCATCGAACATTTGAAGGAAGCCAACTTTGATCCTGAATTCTATAAAACTTTTGAATCAGAGATTTTAGAAAGTTATTCTGAACAGTTTAGGCTGGTATAAAATTAAGTTGAATATCCAACCTGCGAGGTTTTTGAAACCGTGCAAGTCAAATAAAAGAAATCATGAGCAATAAAACAAACCCCAGCATGTCTCTTGCCAAACCCGATTCGCAAGCACTTTCCAAAACACAAAAAATTGGAGTCGCCATTGGCGTTATAGGACTTTTCATTATGATATTGGCTTTTTTCAATGTTGATTTCCCTAATAAAACCTTGTTCCTATCCTTATCATTGGGGATGATCACTGTGGGGACCATCATATTTTCTAACAATGCCTATTTAACAAAACAAGCGGGGATTCAAAATGATGGTGTTTGGTTCAAATCCATTGCATCACGAGGGTTTTGGGGGTGGATATTGGGCATTGTGCTGACCCTTTTTTATATCGTTCTCTATTTTAAAGCCGAATGGCTTGGATTGGCAGAAAAAGGTGAACCAAATAGCGGATTGGTAGCATTATTTGATCCTTTAAGCCGGTTATTGAATGGTGGACCAGCAAGCCAATGGTTTGTATACGGAACGTTATATACCGTGGCGATTTTAGTTTTTGGCTATAAGTTTATGCTGAAATACCGGCATAATAAATATGAACAATTAAGAACGGTATCTGTGATGTTCTTTCAATTGGCATTTGCCTTTTTGATTCCGGAATTTATGGCGAGACTAAATTCAGAAACCTTTAGCCTTCCCTATTATGACCTAAAAAATATTTGGCCGCTTAATTATTACAATTTTGACAAATATCGGGTGGACTCCATGATTGAGGCAGGGGATATTGGATTGGCATTATTGATTTTTGGAATTGTTTCCATATTCGTCATTACGCCAATTTTGACTTATAAATATGGGAAACGTTGGTATTGCTCATGGGTTTGCGGGTGTGGCGGCCTTGCCGAAACTGCTGGGGATCCTTTCAGACATCTGAGCGACAAAACACAAGTGGCTTGGAAGATTGAACGTTGGGTGGTCCATAGTGTCGTTGTTTTTGTAACCCTCATGACTACTGCCGTTATTTATTCCTATTTAGGGAGCGATTCAAGTAAGTATTGGTTAACAAAGGATGTTTTTCTCCTCAGCGTAGCTGGTTTATTAACCATCGTATTTGCATTGGTCATGATTTTTAAGCGCAAAGAATTGGCAAAAGATGCGCAATATGGTGCCATTGGTTATTTTGTAATCATCATGGCAATCATAGGTATGCATTATTTTAGTGGCACCAAACATGTCTTTTTATTCAATACGTATTTTCTTCAATCCTCCTACGGATTTTTAATCGGTGCGATATTTTCAGGAGTGATTGGCGTAGGCTTTTACCCTATTTTCGGAAACCGTGTGTGGTGCCGATTTGGTTGCCCTATGGCCGCAGTGTTAGGATTCCAGCAGCGTCTATTTTCAAGATTTAGGATTACCACCAACGGCGGCCAATGTATCTCTTGCGGCAATTGTTCAACCTATTGTGAAATGGGCATTGATGTTCGGGCTTATGCCCAAAAGGGTGAAAACATTGTCCGAAGCAGTTGTGTGGGTTGTGGTATTTGCGCTGCAGTTTGCCCAAGGGGTGTTCTGAAATTGGAGAACGATTCCTTGAAAGGACGTATTAACCCCAATGATATTTTACTGGGAAATGATGTGGATTTAATGGACTTGGTGAATCAGAGATAGTTTTTCAGTCTTCAGTCGCAGTGCACAGTCGCAGTTTTAAGTTTGACAGGCAACCTTAATTTTTAAATGAAAGTCCCATAAAACCTCTGCGCATTTCTGTGTTAAACTCTGCGAACCTCTGTGTTACCTTTTGTGTCGCATCTCAAATATTTTCCTGCAGATTTTAGCAGAAGACGAGGAATGTCAGGATTCAGTCGCAATAATCAGTCACAGTTTTCAGTTTGACATTCGACATTAATTTCAAAATTTTCAGTGTTTCTTAACCGAAAAACCTCTGCGCATCTCTGTATTAAACTCTGCGTTGCTCTGTGTAACTTATTTCAATAAACAATTCTTACTTTTGCCCCAACTTTAAATCTTCAAATGCCCAATATCAAAGTCATTATCCCCGCCTTTAACGAAGCCGATTCCATTGCGCTAGTCATTAAGGACATCCCATCTATTGTGAACGAAATAATTGTCGTCAACAACAACTCAACCGACAAAACCGCTGAAGTCGCCGAAAAGGCTGGGGCTACGGTTTTATTAGAGACACAAATGGGCTACGGCTATGCCTGTTTAAAAGGCATGGAATATGTCTCAACATTATCTGAAAAACCAGAGATCATTGTTTTTATGGATGGCGATTATAGTGACTACCCAGAAGAACTGATCCAAATAATCACTCCAATTCTTGAAGATAATATCGATTTTGTTGTTGGTTCACGCATTAAGCGATTACAGGAAAAAGGTTCCATGACACCGCAACAACATTTTGGAAACTGGTTGGCTACCTTTTTAATGCGAATTCTATTTGGTGCAAACTTCACCGATCTTGGACCATTTAGAGCCATAAAATATCAAAAACTCCTTGATTTACAAATGCAGGACAAAACTTATGGATGGACCATTGAAATGCAATTAAAGGCCCTCAAACAAAAGTTGACCTATGTGGAGATTCCTGTAAAATATAAAAAAAGAATTGGGGTCTCGAAAGTATCAGGAACCATAAAAGGTTCTATCTTTGCGGGCGTAAAAATCCTAGGTTGGATTTTTAAATATAGTTTTAAGAAATGATTCTAGAAACCTTAATAATAGTTGTTTACACGATTGCTCTACTACTTATTTTAATGTATGCACTTGCACAACTGAATCTATTAATTAATTATTTAGCTGCCAAAAAAAAGAAGGATACTTCAGAAGTCTTTGATTTTTCCAATCCAGAAGAAATTCCATTTGTCACTATTCAGCTCCCTGTTTATAATGAAATGTATGTGATGGAACGGCTTTTGGATAACATCGCTTTGATGGATTACCCAAAAGACAAATTGGAAATTCAGGTCCTTGACGATTCTACCGATGAAACCGTGATCACCACCGCTGAACATGTAGAAAAACTGAAAAAAACCGGCTTGGATATCCAACATATCCGAAGAACGGATCGGAGTGGTTTTAAGGCTGGCGCCTTAAAAGAAGGCCTTAAAATTGCTAAAGGCGAATTTATTGCCATTTTTGACGCCGATTTTCTACCAAAACCAAACTGGTTAAAACAAACCATCCCCTACTTTAAAGATGAAAAAATTGGCGTGGTCCAAACCCGTTGGGGACATATCAATAGAAATTACTCCCTACTAACAAAAATTCAAGCGTTTGCTTTAGATGCCCATTTCACCTTGGAGCAAGTTGGCAGAAACAGTAAAGGCCATTTCATTAATTTTAACGGCACCGCCGGTGTATGGCGTAAAACCTGTATTCTTGATGCCGGAAATTGGGAAGGTGATACACTTACGGAAGATCTGGATTTAAGCTATAGAGCACAACTTAAAAACTGGAAATTCAAATATTTGGAAGATGTTGAAACACCTGCCGAATTGCCTGTGGTCATCAGTGCAGCACGCTCACAGCAATTCCGTTGGAACAAAGGTGGTGCAGAAAATTTCAGAAAAATGATGTGGCGTGTCTTGACCTCCAAGAATATTTCTCCAAAAACCAAACTTCATGGCCTTTTGCACCTTTTAAACAGCACCATGTTTTTAAACGTCTTATTGGTGGCCATTTTAAGCATTCCAATGCTTTATATTAAAAATGAATACGCGCATTTAAGATTCTATTTTTATTTCATGAGCTTTTTCGTGCTGAGCACTATTATCTTTTTTGTGTGCTACTGGATCATGTATCGGGAGATTTACGGCGCTGGATTTAAAAACTTTTTCAATTATGTCTTCTTGTTCTTTACGTTTTTCTCCATTGCAATGGGTTTTTCACTTCACAATTCCATTGCCGTTATAGAAGGACATATAGGCAAGCGTAGTGAGTTTATCAGAACACCTAAGTTTAATATCAGTACCTTAAAAGATACTTGGAAGGGCAATAAATATTTACGCAAAAAAGTGTCCATGCATGTCATTTTTGAAGGTGCACTCATGCTCTACTTTGGGTTTGGCCTTTATCTTGCCTTTGTTATCGGAGATCAAGGCGGAGATTTTGGTCTCTTCCCATTCCATCTCATGCTCTTTGTAGGATTTGGCTATGTATTCTTCCAATCGTTGACCTCTAAAGTGTAGTTGTTATTGTTATTTGGGCGTTACCTTCGGCCAATAAAAATCAGGCGTTATTATCAAATTAAAAGCGGGCCTCAGGTCGCGCTATCCACTCTATCTTTTTAAACCGATAGCCTCCTTTCAGTCAGCCGCCGGCTTAAAAAGGATGCCCTTTCTATCGCTAACGCAAATTCGTACGTCAACAACAATTTGATTTAAATTTTCTCAGACCTGACAGCTTTTTAAAACCTGTCAGGTATTTTTATTTGACATCAAAATAAACAACTTATCTTGCAACGTCAACCAAATCCATCTCTTCCTTGTTGAAGCTGGACTTTTTTTAACATTTAATGTTCAATCCAACATTTTTAAAATTAAATAGAATGCCGGTTTTTTTTGCATTTGCAAGTGTTGTCCTCTATGCCTTATTTGCCTACGACTTAGTAAGAACAGAATACACAAAACTCATTATATTATACGCTTTATTATTTGTTGTATTCTATCAGCTGTTAAAAAGACACTCGGGTAATTTTAAGCTTTTGGTCATATTTTCAATAGTCTTAAGAGTCGTGTTTTTATTGGCAACCCCAAATCTCTCGCAAGATTTCTATCGTTTTATTTGGGATGGGCGGATGATTCTTGAAGGTTTCAATCCCTATCTTTTTACGCCCGAATCCTTCATCAGTATGGGCCAATTCCCCGTTGCACAAGCTCAAGAACTCTATCAAGGCATGGGAACACTTAACGCAAGCCACTTTACTAATTACCCACCAGTAAAACAAATCATTTTTATGATTGCTGCTATTTTCTCTGGAAAGAGTATTTTAGGCTCAGTAGTGGTTTTTAGAGTCTTTATCATTGCAGCAGACATAGGAACATTATATGTGGGAAAAAAGCTTTTAGAAGGCTTGAAATTGCCTGTCCATAACATCTTCTGGTTCATCCTTAATCCGTTTATCATTATTGAATTAACGGGGAATCTACACTTTGAAGGCATCATGATTTTCTTTCTACTCTTAAGCTTATATCTTTTGCATTCGGGAAAATGGAAAACTGCCGCAGTGATTTTTGCCCTTTCTGTCTCCGTTAAATTAATTCCGCTGTTGTTCCTTCCGTTATTTTTGCAATATTTTCTCAAAAACAATCAGAGCATTGATCTCGTGAAAAACGGAAGTAATAGTTCAAGTACGTCCCCACTTAGTTTCACAAAACTGATCGGTTTCTATGGCATCATTGGCATCACAAACTTACTTCTATTTGCGCCTTTTTATTCTTCAGAATTTATATATAATTATTCAAAAACAGTGGGACTGTGGTTTAGTACGTTTGAGTTCAATGCGAGTTTGTATTATATAGCAAGAGAGATAGGCTACAGGCTAACGGGCTATAATGAAATTGCCATTATTGGAAAATATATTCCTTTAATTACCATTTTCACACTTTTAATATTGACCTTCTTTAGGAAAAACACAACCACAAAACAACTTATTGTAAGCATGCTTTTTGCGGTAAGTATTTATTTTTTTATTTCTACAACAATCCACCCCTGGTATTTGGCAACACTAGTAATCCTGTCTGTGTTTACCAATTACAAATTCCCTTTGGTTTGGTCGTTTGTGATTATTCTTAGCTATTTGGCATACGCAAATTCTGGAAACACAGAAAATCTTTGGATCATTGCTTTCGAATATTTGGTAGTTTATGCCGTTTTTATTTGGGAAGTCTTCATAAAAAAAGACCACCGTGAGGCAGTCTTTCAAATTAAGAAATGTTAAGGCTATAATGCTTTTAGATGGGTTATGGTATAAACCTCCTCCTCATTATCGAAGCCATTTTCGTCTTTGGTTACCAAGGCTTCAACAGAATACGTGACTTCAAATTTTTGATTTACAAACAATTCGGCATCCAGATCGAACTCTTTCAGCACAGCGTCATTTATTTTTTGAAAGGTCATGGTAAATTCAGAACCATCATCTTTATGTGTCGTAATAAAATTATAACCATAACCTTCATTGCCATCATAAACGCCCTCTATTTTCGACTCCTGAGCGTTTGAGGAAGCTACGGTTAAGTCTGCTTGAAAAGGCGTAACAGACATTAAAAAAAGGCATAGAACCGGAATTGCCATTGTGAATTTTATTTTCATATTATTTTTAATTTTGGTTAGAAACTATTCGTTTTTCGGAGGTTAGCCACAACAAGTCCGTACTTTTAGCATCTTCATCCTGATGAAGTCTGCACGTGGGCATCAATTGCTGATAACGATTATAAGAATCTAATATTTAGCCGTTGAAAATGTCTGATAACTCAGTAAAACATTTAAATTCTACTGTAAAATCATTTGGGTCTTTGACAAAGAAGGACTGATGCTCTCCAGTCTTATTTTCCAAAAATTTCACCTGGGATGCCACAGGCGTATTGTGAGACTCCAAACGTTTAAGAGTTTTGTTCCACTCCTCTTTTTTCAATATCACGCCAAAATGAAATGACGGTAAAATATCACCATTAAAATTATAGCTTTTAGAGTCAAATTTAAATGGGCCACATTCCGTAAATGTAATTTGATGTCCAAACAAATTGATGTCTGCCCATTTAACCGCGGAGCGACCAATCTCTGCTCCCAGAACATCTTTATAAAACATTCGCGTTTTGTTGATGCTTACACAAGGTAAGGCGAGATGAAATTGTGTTGCCATAAGTTGTTTGTTTTCACCTGATTGTTAATAGCGTATGTGTTAAAGTTACGTTATTTTTTGACATACAATTATGTTTCCAACAACTATTTTAGATTCCAAGGAAATGTCTTAAACAAAAAAAGTTGCCCATGTTTGGGCAACTTTTAAGTTCATATGATATCATGATCTATGAAAATAGTTCATGGAATTGTAATTTAATCTCGAACTAATCTATGTCGTCGTCGTCATCAACATCCACATCCTCTAGTTCAATTTCAATATCCGGATCATCTTCTCCCAAATCTGGGTCTTGGACTGCATCTGGATCATCCCCTTCAAAATCCTCATAATCATCCTCATCATAATTTTCCATAGTCATCTGAAGTTTGGTACTCACTTTCACCAAATATTTAGTGTCACTGGTAGTCACTTCAACGGCCTCTACGATTTCATTGTTGGCATTTTTGAAAGTGATGATATTATCATCATCGTATCCATCAGGATACTTTTCAACCAACAAAGAGAGAATTTCGGGTGTCAATTTCTTAAAATCAACGATGACGCGTTTTAGATTGTCTCTTTGTTTACTCATAATTACATGTCTAAGATATAGGCAAATATAAGTGGTGCCACAATAGTAGCATCACTTTCTATTATAAATTTTGGGGTGTCTATATTTAATTTCCCCCAAGTTATTTTTTCATTAGGTACGGCACCTGAATAGGATCCATAACTTGTTGTAGAATCACTGATTTGACAGAAATAACTCCAGAATGGTGTATCCGGGCGTTCCATATCCTGGTACAACATTGGGACCACGCATATTGGGAAATCTCCCGCAATACCACCACCAATTTGGAAGAAACCAATCCCGTCTTTAGAATTCTCAGTGTACCAATCTGCCAAGAACGTCATGTATTCTATTCCTGACTTCATTGTACTGGCTTTCAATTCTCCTTTAAGAACATAGCTGGCGAAAATATTACCCATGGTACTGTCTTCCCAACCTGGTACAATTATAGGTAAATTTTTCTCTGCTGCAGCAAACATCCAAGAATTTTTTATGTCAATTTCATAGTATTGCTCAAGCACACCACTCAATAACATTTTGTACATAAACTCATGTGGGAAAAAACGTTCGCCTTTATCTTCGGCATCTTTCCAGATTTTAAAAATATGCTTCTGCAAACGCCTAAAAGCCTCTTCTTCAGGGATGCAGGTATCTGTAACACGGTTTAACCCTTTTTCCATCAAATCCCATTCATCTTGAGGTGTCAAATCACGATAGTTTGGTACACGCTTATAATGTGAATGCGCTACCAAATTCATGATATCTTCTTCAAGATTGGCACCAGTACTTGAAATAATCTGCACTTTATCTTGACGGATCATTTCTGCAAAAATCTTACCTATCTCAGCAGTACTCATCGCACCTGCCAAAGACACCAACATTTTGGAGCCGTTAGCCAATTGCGCTTCATAGCCCTTTGCAGCATCTACCAATGCAGCAGCGTTGAAATGTAGATAGTATTTTTCAATAAATTTAGAAATCTCTCCCTTATTAGTTGTCGTCATCATTATCGAATTTAGAAAATTTGTTTGTGCTTGAACCTGTTTCGTTAAAGTTACTTTCGTAACCATCTTCTACATTATCGTCCAAGAATTTATAAGTTAACATTTTGTAATACAATTTGGCGGCAAGAAAATCGGATGATTTTTCTTTCGGATCCGGACAAAGTTCAACAATGTCAAATCCTACCACATTTTTTTCTTCAAATACCTTTCTTAAAAAGTCCAAAGTCTCATACCAGAGCAAACCACCTGGCTCAGGAGTTCCGGTTGAAGGCATAATGGAAGGATCAAAAGCATCCAAATCTATGGTGATAAACACATTGTCCGTCATTTGATCAATGGCACTGTCCATCCAAAACTCATCATTGACCATATCATGGGCAAAGTATGTTTTTTCTTTGTCCATTACTGTGGTTTCAATAACGTCCATACTGCGAATACCTACTTGGATCAAATTGGTGTTTTGACTTGCTTCATATACAGCGCAGGCGTGATTGCATTTGCTGCCCTGATATTCTTTACGTAAATCAGCATGTGCATCAATTTGAAGTACGGTCAAGTTATCAAAACATTCATTAAAGGCACGAATGGTTCCAATAGAGATGGAATGTTCTCCTCCAAAAGCGGTGACAAACTTGTTGCGCTTGATATATTTCTTTACAGTTTGGTGCACGGCATCCACCATCTTTTCTGGAGATGAATCCTCTGTCACGGCATCTGCAAGATAAACACCTTGTTTGTAAACCTCAGTTTCTGTTTCAATATCGTACAGCTCCATGTTTTCCGAAGCATCCAAAAAGGCTTTCGGACCTTGATCTGAACCTTTTTGCCAGGTACTTGTACCGTCGTAAGGCACAGGAATCAAAACAATTTTAGCAGTCTCTAATTTGGAATATTCCTCTGGTATTCCGGCATACGTTATATTACTGTTCATTTTGCAATATTATTATTATTTTAAAGGTAAAAGGCAATTGGTTATATTATGTTTAATTTCTTCAGAAACCATTAGTTTCCGTTCGGGTCATTGTAACCTAGAATATTAAGTAAGTCCTCACTTTTTTGCTGTTCTGCAAAGATTCTCGTGGTCAACTTACCATTTTCATCTTTATCAATCAGAATATGTTTTGGCGAAGGTATTAAACAATGTTGCAATCCACCAAATCCACCGATAGTTTCCTGATAAGCGCCTGTATTGAAAAAACCAAGATATAAAGGTTTATCCTTATTATACTTCGGAAGGTAAATAGCATTCATGTGCTGCTCACTGTTGTAATAATCATCACTATCACAGGTCAATCCTCCCAGGAGGACACGCTCATAAGTGTCATGCCAACGATTGATTGGCAACATAACAAAGCGTTTATTGATGGCCCATGTATCTGGAAGTGTCGTAATAAACGATGAGTTGATCATGTTCCACTTCTCTCTATCGTTCTGTTGTTTTTGATAAAGCACTTCATAAATAGCACCACCACTCTCACCTACAGTAAAACTTCCAAACTCTGTAAAAATATTTGGTACTTCTACTTCTTCTTGCTCACAGAACTCTTGGATTTGATTAATGATTTCGTCCACCATATATTCATAGTCAAAATCAAAAGCCAACGAGTTTTTTATTGGAAATCCGCCACCAATGTTCAAACTATCCAACGACGGACAAATACGTTTCAAATTGGCATATACTTTTAAACATTTGGAAAACTCATTCCAATAATAGGCATTATCACGGATGCCTGTGTTGATAAAAAAGTGCAACATTTTCAGTTTTACCTTTTTATTATCCTTGATTTGGTTTCTATAAAATGGCAAAATGTTTTTATAGCCAATACCCAAACGAGAGGTATAAAACTCAAATTTTGGTTCCTCTTCTGAAGCTATTCGGATGCCAATATTGAACTTGCCTTTGATTTCCTGTGACAACAAATCAATTTCTTCATAGTTATCAATAATAGGAATGCAATTCTTATGGCCGCCATTGATCAATCGTGCAATATTACTAACATATTGCGCCCGTTTAAAACCGTTACTGATGACATACGTCTTGTTCGTTATTTTCCCTTCTTCTTTAAGTTTTTCAACAATGTCAATATCAAAAGCAGACGAGGTTTCAATATGAATATCGTTTTTCAAAGCTTCATTCAACACATGTTTAAAGTGCGAACTTTTGGTACAGTAACAGTAATGGTACTTACCCTTAAATTTATGTTTCTTGATGGCTTTGGCAAACCAATCCTTAGCACGACCAATATTATTTGAAATTTGAGGGAGGTAGGTAAACTTTAAAGGAGTACCGTAGTCTTCCACTAATTGCATCAAATCAATATCGTGAAATTGAAGGGTTTTGTCTTCCAGCTTAAATTCATCTTGTGGGAAATAAAAGGTTTGATTGATGAGATCAATATATTTTGTATTCATTATGATTTATTAAGGTTTAAAATTCTGAAAAAAAAATTAATTAGAGTACTAAATTCCTGATAAATAATGAAAGTATCAAACTTGGATTTGTTGATGCGAAGGAACAGACACGATAACTAGGTGTTTCCATTCAGATAATTTAGAAGTAAGCTTTAAAATTTGGCGACTTATCTGATAAGTTGCTTTTGAAAATGACTTCTTAAATTTCAAAAGCCCAAACATAGAAACACGATTCAAGGGTTCAGCTAAATAAAGTGCAAAAGAACTATAAAATTTTTACAAAACAAGGCGCAAAACATAAAAATATGAATAAGCACTTCATGTCCCTAAAGTTTGTGACTTTTTTAAGATTTCATGAGCATTAAGCTTTAATAGATTGAAATTAAAATTGCATCCGGATATCGCTATCGGATGCTGTTGAAAGGTCTCAACATTTAACTTTTGACCATAAACTATGACAACATCTTGAGTGTATTGACTTCTTGCTCCGTAAGATGTTTCCAATGTCCACGCGGAATGTCTTTTTTGGTCAATCCGGCAATGGCCACACAATCAATTTTTATAATCTCATAATTTAGATGGTCAAAAATGGTGCGTATAATGCTACTTCCGGTATTTTTTATTTTCAGACCGATTTGATTTTTAGACTCGCCAGCAACAAAGCTAATTTCCTCTACCGTGACCAATTTACCATCAATCTTTAAACCTTCTTCAATTTTCTTAAGGTCTTCAAACTTTAAATTCTTGTCCAATTCTATTTGAAATAACCGCGGAACGCCATTTTTCGAATTGGTAAACTTCTCCATCAAAGCATCATCATTTGTAAACAAGATCAATCCTAAAGAGTTTCGACCCAAACGACCAATTGGTTTAATACGCGATGTGGTAGCATTAGCCACCAAATCCATTACTGTTCTACCTTTACCTTCGCTTGTTGTAGTTGCAAACCCTTTTGGCTTATTGAGTAAAACATAGGCTTTTTTCTCTGGGTTAATCCGCGAACCGTCAAAACGGACATCATCTTCCAACTTGACCTTATAGCCCATTTCGGTGATAATCTTTCCATTAACGGTCACACTCCCGGTGGCGATATGCATATCAGCATCTCGACGAGAACAAATACCAGAATTGGCTATATACTTATTCAGCCTAATTTCGTCTGTATTTGACTTCTTACTAGGTGCTTTTTTATCTGGAGTCGGTTTTGAAATGTCTTTAGTAACCTTTCTCATTGGCGCATTTCCCCTAGAAAAACTCTTACCTTTAGAGTCATCACGTCCCCTTCCTGAAGTTTGAGAATTGTTCTTATCCTGACCTCTTCCTGATGATTTTCCTTTTCCACTACTCCCTTGATGTCTACTCATGACTTGAAATTTTACGCAAAGATACTTTATTATATAACTAATTATGAGCTTTCAATTTACGATTTTCCTAAATCCTATTCAACACTACATCCACATTGATCAACACAATACAAAATACACCCGTCACAATGATAAATTTTAAAATGTTGTGTAAAATAAGGTAATGCAATTTTGTTTTTGATTTCCACAACAATATAATAAAAGCCAGTAATAAAAATGTACTTAAATAAAAGAAATAATTCATGTGGCCAATATCAAAATAGGCAATGAGCAAGAGCGTTGGTATTAAGGTAAACAATGCCAAAGAGGTCAGCATTGCTTTTGAAACATGTTCTCCATACACTACAGGTATGGTACGGTAGTTTTGTGCCAGATCGCCTTTGATATTCTCCAAATCCTTAGTCAATTCTCGCATGGAAATAATTAAAAACAAGAACATCGCATGGAAAAATATGACGGTTTCGAAATTTCGATAATAGATGAAAATGGCGAAAAAAGGGGTTATGGTTAAGATTGCAGAGGTGAGATTGCCAATAAATGGTAGTCTTTTTAATTTATGTGAATACAACCAGATTCCGAAAATGTAAGATGAAAAGAAAATGACCGTGTTAAATGAGACGTAACTGGCCATCACCACGGCCAAGAAATTCAGTACAAAGTAGAACGATAATTTTGTGTTCTGGCTCACCAATCTGTCCAACATTGATTTATTGGGACGATTGATCAGATCTTTTTCTGAATCGTAAAAGTTGTTGATTATATAGCCTCCTGCAATGGTACATGCCGATGACAGCACCAACATAAAAAGATTCAGATCAAGCACCACTTCCCTCAAGGGCCTATCAGGTGCCAAAATATAAATGGAAGCCAAATATTGAGCAAGGACAATAACCAAAATATTATAGCCCCTGATAACAGAAAACATGCTGAAAAACTTGAGCAGAAGGTGTTTTTGTTTTCTGGTTAGCATAAAAACAGGGTTAAAGCATTTAGACTAGAACAGCACCAGAAGTTTTGGAGGCACATTGGTTTAAAAATTGTAAACCACTTCTAGCTTGTAATCTTTAAGAGACTGTCTCGCTTTTTCGATATCCTCGGTAAATCCCAAGATATAACCGCCACCACCTGAACCGCATAGTTTTAGATAATAATCGTTGGTGTCGAGGCCGTTTTTCCACAGGGCGTGGAATTGTTGCGGAATCATTGGCTTGAAATGGTTCAAGGCTACTTTGGATAGTTTTTTTGTATTAAGAAATAAAGATTTGAAATCGCCCTTTAAAAAGTCATCCACACAAGCATCGGTGTGTTTAATAAACTGATTTTTAAGCATTCTTCTAAAACCTTCCTGCTTCATGTTTTCCATGAAGATACTGACCATTGGAGCAGTTTCGCCAATCATGCCACTATCCAATAAAAACACGGCACCTTTTCCATCACTTTTTTGCGAAGGAATTCCAGTGGCCTCAATATTATCTTTTGAATTGATCAAAATAGGAATACTCAAATAACTATTTAACGGATCCAAACCAGAAGATTTTCCGTGGAAAAATGACTCCATTTCAGAGAATATAGTTTTAAGGATCAATAGTTTTTCACGCGTCAAATTCTCTAAAACGGTTATTTTTTCTTGGGCATATTTATCATAAACTGCAGCTACCAAAGCACCACTACTCCCTACGCCGTAACCTTGTGGAATAGAAGAATCAAAATACATTCCCGCATTGACATCCTGTTCAAAGGATTCTATATCGAAAGTGACCAATTCAGGATTGATACCTTTAAGATATTCAACGAATCTCTTTAAATTATTGTTGGATTTTATGGCATTTTCAGAATCAAGTCCATCGGTCTTCAACGCACCATTATAAAAATTGTAAGGAATGGATAAGCCTTTAGAATCTTTAATGATCCCATACTCGCCAAAAAGTAGAATTTTAGAATAAAATAGAGGTCCTTTCATCTTCTTTTAATGAAAAATTAATAACGCAAAGTTAAGAATTAATCTTTAGATGTGTTTATAATAAACACTAATAGTCTCAATATTAATGAAAACCTTGGGCCCAAATGTCTTTCAGCAACTTAAAGATAACTTATTCGATGTTAATCAACTCGGCTCCAAAACCAATTTGGTCGCAAATATAATGCCCGTTTTGACAAAAGTCAACCAACTCGCTCTCAATAAACTGTAGGATTTCCTGACTTTCGCGTTTTGGATAAAGCACGTGCACATTGGCTCCCGCATCCAGTGTAAAACTGATATGCAATCCTGTTTTTTCTCTAAATTCCCATATTTTATTGATGATTTCCAAAGTATTTGGTTTCATCAAAATAAAATAAGGCATGCTGGTCAACATCATCGCGTGCAAGGTCAAAGCTTCACTTTCAACCAAAGCATTAAACGCTTTCAAATCTCCCAACTCCAAAATATCCTTAAGATTTTCAATATTTTGATGGGCTTGCTCAAATCTATTTTGCGCATAAGGATGGTTGTGCATTAAATTATGGCCAACAGTACTGCTCACTTGCTTTTCTCCCTTATCGACCAACAAAATAGTGTCCTGAAAACCTTTGAAGTTCTCGTGGACTTTATAAGGATATTTTATCCCAAACAAATCCGTACTACCTTCAATCGATTTGGTTTTCCCCCATACTATCAAATCGCCTTCAATACTCCTACACGCACTTCCTGACCCCAAACGTGCCAAAAAAGAAGCTTTTTGATTAAAATACACCTCATTAATACCGTCTTCAACGGCGCCTACGATCACATCAGATTTTATCAGTTGCTTTTCCACACTCATTAAACATAAGGCCAAAGCGCTCATGCCACTTGCCGAAGAGGCAATTCCTGAACTGTGCGGAAATGTGTTTTCTGTTTTTATTATAAATTGATACTGTTTCAGAAATGGCAGATACACTTCTATCCGCTCAAAAAAAGTCTGAATTTTAGGCTTAAAATCGTCTTTTTTTTCACCATCCAAATACACTTCAAATTCAAAATGATTATGATCCCCTTTTTTAGTAAACTCGAGTGTAGTAATCGTTTTGCAATGATTCAATGTAAAACTAATGGAAGGATTTTCTGGAATTTGATCCTTTTTCTTTCCCCAATATTTCACCAGAGCGATATTACTTGGCGATTCCCAAGTGACACTCCCTTTTTCTAAAGTGGTGTCATAGATATTGGGTCTAAAATCGTGTTCAGTCATGTGTTTTTATCTTGTGGTACAGGCTATCCTAAAAGACAGATTTTAAATTTAAACTTAAAGTTGCAAAAATAGGAAATCTAGTGGTCTTTTTCTTCGGTCGCGGACATTGCTATCAATTTAACCATAGTATTATAGTTTCTCGCAGTTCCTTTTACTTTCAGTTTTCGTTCGAAAGCATTCAAACTGAATTTTGCCTGGCCATACCCCAATGGACTGTAAAAATAAAGACACTTCTCTTTTATGACGAATTCTTCATTTTCATAGGCTATTTTGGATACTTCCTTAATTAATTCAATTGAAGGGATCTTATCAAATATTATGAAATAGCTCTTTTCCTTTTTTTCATTTGAAAATGGACAAGCAGAAAAAACGCTTTGGATTTCATCTCGCGTTTTTACAATTACCAAAACTTCAAATCCGAAATGCGAATAAATGACTTCTTGGATTCTATCTTCGATCTTCTTGACATCATCTATCGAATCGAAAATGACATTCCCACTTTGAATGTAGGTCTGCACGTTCTTGAGTCCCTCTTTGGTCAAAAGTTGGCGCAACTCCGCCATGGCGACTTTTTTATGTCCGCCTACGTTGATGCCTTTTAACAATGCGATGAGTTTTGGCATGATTAAAAGTCTTGATTTTTATTGAGAAATCGATACACCAAAACACCGTCAGGTTTTGGAATATAGTGAATAGAGTAATTAAACTGATCGAATGACACTATCCTGATATCTCTATACCGTACCTGAAAGGCATATGGAAATTGCAGCACTAAGTCTAATTGCTTATCTATATCTTTCCTAAAAGCGTCTTCCTTCTCTAAAAACTCCATGAAACATTTAGCCTTATGAAGTTCTATTCTGGCCTCTTCTGAAAACCTCACGATTTTAACGCCCATACTGCGCTTTAATTTCGTCCCAACTATATGTTTTCAATTCTCCTTTGTCATCCCTATGAATCATATCATCCATCATCTTTTTATACTCTTCAGATGGCTCACTATAGCGTATGGCAGTATCTTCTAAGGTGTATTCAATGTAGTTTTTTAAAGAGCGTTTTTGAAGTTTCGCCTGTTTCTCTAAGATCTCAATGGTCTTATTGTCCAATTCGATCAGTTTTTTTGTCTTGCCCATGATATATAGATTTTATATAAAAAATATCAATATCAAGTTCAAATATATATCACGATTATAAACCTGGCACTTCTAAATTCTGACGAAATCTAAAACAGAACGTGAGAATTTTCCAGAACTCTAAATTATCATTCTTGAAATAAAACCTAACAAACTGAAAGACTGCTATGTGAAATAGACGGTAAAGTTTACCAGAAAACACAATGTTATTCATGTTCCAGATAGCCATCGGGACGTAGTTAAAACATTTATCTAGGATAAAGTAACTACTAAGAAATTGAAGAGTTTTAGTCTTTAACTAGATAATAAAACCGAATATTCTTCTAAGCTTCTATTTCAAATCGCTTTAGAAACAAGGTAAGCGCCGGTCCATGCATTCTGAAAATTGAAGCCTCCCGTTACTGCGTCCACATTGATGACTTCACCGGCAAAATAAAGATTCTTATGTAATTTGCTTTCAAAGGTTTTAAAGTTCACTTCTTTAAGCTCAACGCCTCCGGCAGTTACAAATTCCTCTTTAAAAGTACTTTTTCCATCCACTTGAAACACGGCTTGCGTCAGTTGGGAAGATAAATTTTCCAACTGATGCCTGTTCAAATCTGCCCAACGGGTTTCCTGATCCATTCCTGAAGCTTGAATCAATTTGTGCCAAAGGCGTTTTGGCAAATCAAACTGTGCCGATTTAAATACGGTTTTCTTGGCGAGCTCTTGTTTTAGGTTTTTTAAATTTTCCAAACAATCGTCAAAGGACTGTTTAATGAAGTTTATTTCAATTTCAAATTTATAGTCTCGTTTGGCAAGTTCAATGGCACCATAAGCTGAAAGTTTCAAAATGGCAGGTGCACTCATACCTACATGGGTAATGAGCAATGGCCCTTCAGAAAATAATTCGGAGCCAACAACTTTTACTTCTAC
Organism: Gelidibacter sp.; assembly: GCF_035515035.1. GTDB lineage: Bacteria > Bacteroidota > Bacteroidia > Flavobacteriales > Flavobacteriaceae > Gelidibacter. The sequence goes on from NZ_DATJCA010000068.1 coordinate 35,460, forward strand.
ATTTTGCGCCACTACGCCCGGAATATCTTTAATCCGATCATCTTTAATATTAAAAGTAAACAGCGATGGTACAGCGGGTGAAATACTATGGCCCAAACCTTCTAATAATTTCCATATTTTAGGATTGCTGCCGGTGGCAATAACAAGTTTATTGCAGTAGAATAATCCCGACTGTGTTTCTACTTTAAAATGATGATCAACATCGTTGGTATCATCCCTAAGCGCTATCTGTTTGACACTTTCATTGTATAGTACCTCAACCTTATGTTTTTTGGCTTCGTTTAAGAAACAATCGATGATGGTTTGTGAAGAATCTGTGATAGGAAACATCCGGCCATCGTCTTCAATTTTAAGCATGACGCCCCGTTTTTCGAACCATTCTATAGTATCTCCCGTCATGAATTGATGAAAAGGGCCCAACAATTCTTTTTCACCTCTCGGATAATTCAACACCAATTCTGAAGGGACAAATTCCGCATGCGTCACGTTGCAGCGACCTCCACCGGAAACTTTTACTTTTTGGAGCCCTTCTTTCCCGCGCTCGAGTATAGCAACTTTTAAATTAGGGTGACGCTCTGCAATATTGATGGCCGCGAAGAAACCAGCAGCGCCACCTCCAATGATAATGATATCTTTTACGTTCATAATTTATCAGGATAATCTGAAATGATTCCATCAACCCCGAAAGTTTTCATAAGCGCAATGCTTTCAACAGTATTAACGGTCCAAGTATTGACTTTATATCCTGATTTTTGAAATTGTTTTACATTATTATGATCCAACAACATATAATGGGGATGGATGGCCGTAGCCTTAATAGTTCTGGCGAAATCAGCAGCTGAATCAAGATCGGATTCAGTCAAAACGGCTAAAGGGATATTCATGTTGATACTATAAACGCTTTTCAATGCATCATAGTTAAAGCTGGACACGATAAAATCATCAAATTTCCAACCCTTTGTTTCGGTATATAATTGGATGCTTTTACAGGTTTCGAATGCTGTTCCATTTCCTTTAAGCTCAATATTCAGTATGCATTTTTTATCGATGAGGTCTAAAACTTCCAATAAGGTCGGAATTTCAAATTGGCCATTAATTTTTAATGATTTGAGCTCGTCAAGAGATTTCATGGCAATTTCGCCAGTGCCATCCGTCAATCTTTCCAAAGTAAAGTCATGATAAACTACCAATTCTCCGGTTTGACATAAATGCACGTCGATCTCGATACCGTCAACACCAAAATCCATTGCCTTTTGAATGGACTCTAACGTGTTTTCAGCAATATGTCCTTTGGCACCTCTATGGCCGATTTTTAAGGGTTGATTCACAATTGGTAATGTTTCTTTTTTCAGTTGTTTCCCGCCTCCGCAAAAGCTACGGACGGGCAAGCTTATTTCTTGGCCCTCTATTTCCTCATTGGAATTTGACATTCGGCATTAAGGTTTTATCCTTTCGGTCTCAATAATCCCTCTTGTGCTACAGATGCGATGAGCTTCCCATCTCTGGTAAAGATATTTCCTTTGGCAAGTCCTCTGGCACCTGAGGCATTGGGCGACTCGATGGCATATAGCAACCAATCATCAAAATCAAAATCCCTAAAATACCACATAGAATGGTCTAAACTAGCGGTTTGCGTGTTTCCCCAATGCGCTTTACTAGCATGACGGTTCATGACCGTAGCCAAAATATTATAATCTGAAGCATAGGTTAGAATTTGCTGTTTTGTAGCCAAATCAAGATGAGATGCATCGCCTTTTAGTTTGAACCAAGTATTGGTGAATGCTGGCAAATCTTTTTTATCAAAAGGATTTACAAGCTCCACCGGCTTAAATTCGATAGGTCGATCGGCTTCCAAAAATCCTTTTGTTTTTTTAGGAATAACTTCTCCAAATTGATCCAAAATTTCTGTCCAACTCATTAACTCTTCCGGCTGTTTTATCGACTTATTAATTTCAACTTGATGATTGTAACCGTCTTCTATAATTTGAAAAGAGGCAGAAAGGATAAAAATGGTCAAACCGTTTTGTTCCGCCGTAACACGTCTTACAGAAAAACTTCCGCCATCTCTGATGATACTAACATTATAAACGATGGGTACCTCCAAATTTCCTGCTTCCAAAAAGTAAGAATGCATGGAGTGGAGCACACGCTTATTGGTAATAGTTCTCGTGGCCGCATTGATAGCTTGAGCCAAAACTTGACCCCCAAACACATTAGGACTTCCTACAAAACTACTAACACCTTCAAATTGCGTTGGCGTGATTTCTTTTAAAGCAATGAGTTCAATTAGCTCTTGAACATTAGTCATATGATGTATTTTTTAAGCTTTTTCAAAGGTACCCAAATGAACCTAAAAAGGAAACTAGAACTCTCTTAAATCGTAAAATCTGAATTATTTAAAGATTTAAGCTTGGACATTAAATTTTCTATGATGGATAAATCGGCGTCATTTTTTTGATTTTCAAGGGCATCTTGATACAAATTTCTGATTTCCTTTAGAATGGTTTTTTTGTAATCTTGATCAGAATCAAGAGCTTGTTGCAACAAATACTCTAACATCATGAATAGTTTTTGAACTACAATAATATCGTGCTTACAATACGTACGCATTGCCGCCATAACGCTGTACATCAGTGTTTCAAAAGTCACCGTTTTAATACTTACATAGGCATTATCATCGTCATCAAACAAATAGCTGCTATCCCTTTTTTTCATCCGAAGTGAAAACAATTCCGTCATATAATCAATGGCATTAATAGCTGTCCCTGGATCATTAATACCAGGCGACATGGCTTTCAAGGCTATTTCTGTGATTTGCTTAAACGCCAAGACATAATTTTCCTCTACAAGCTCATTCTTTGAAAAATGAAAACATTCCAACACATTGGTAATGGCATCGTCATCCAATTGGGCTCCAGAATAATTAAGAAGCGGCTGGCCTTTAAAAACATAGGTGCCCTTAATTTGAATAATTTCAATTTTTACTTCTTTTTCTTTTGCAAATTCAGCTAAGGAATTTAAGCTCACATCTTGAAAATATCCAGATTTTGCACATACCACTGCATTCCAATCGGAAGTATCCGGAAACCTGATTTCGGTAGCTTTCTCATTCTCGATAAGTGCACTCAATCGTTGATTTGCCTTATCGAAAATCTTATCCATAATAGTCCCCACCTGTATTTGTTGCGATATGGAATGGATAAAGTATATAAAAGCAGCCAAACAAACGGTCATGAAGACAATGGCCAACAACACTGAAAATCCAGGAAGTTGGTATTTATCACCATGCGGTGTTATAGAAACCAAAGTGAAGATGCAGTATAACAATGTGGAATTGTAAATCCCTAAAATAATCTGATGTCTTCGGTTCGATATCAGCCCTGGAAGTAGACGTGGCGAAAAATTACTAGACGCCTGATTGAGCAAGATCATGACCAAAGAAAAGCTGAAAACCATAATAGAGATCAAACCGCCGATAAAAGTGGTCAAAAGATCTCTTGCCGTATCAATATTGTTAATCACTAATAGCGGTGCGTTTTCAATCAAATATTCCGAAACGCCCCAACTTTCAAGATAATACATAAAAAAAGCAAACAACAAACCCACCAAACTGATTAAGGATGGATAGAACGCAATATTGCTCTCCAACTTGACAATATATTCCAGAAGATTGTAAAGATGCTTTTTCATAATTTAATTTAATGATTGCCCGTTTGGTAATAGGACTTTTTAAAAATTAAAACCGAGACCAAAGGAAAATCGCGATCCATCTTCGCCAGTAAATAAATTGATTGTTCCTGATAACGATTTAGCCGCTGTAATTCTCAGGCCTCCTCCATAATCGTTATGCCATTTACTGGAGTAATCACCTTTCATCCAAACCCTTCCTAGATCTCCCCCGGCAAAGATGGTGATTTGCAAAGGTAATAATCGTGTTCTTATGGACGGAAAACTATAACGCACATCTGCACTTGTTACCAGGGCGTTTTTTCCTGTAAACCGTTCTGCCCTGTAACCTCTCAGTCCCGATTCGCCGCCAATATTTGCTGCCTGATAGAAAAGAAAGTTATTTCCAAATCGGAACTGGGCGCGTACATCCGTCTTGAGCACCAAGGTGTTATCTTTGGTCAGGGCGTTATAGAAACCAATATTGGAATTGAGATACCCATACACCTCATCAATATCCTGCAGATTGGTTTTGGCACCCATATTTAAATTAAAAACCATGCCTTTACTGGGATTGATTCGGTTGTCGGCCGCAAAGTAGTCATACTCAGCCTCCAATGCCCCAAAATAATGCCTTTCATAATACTCTTCATTAGTTGCGGGCTGTAAAGTAGTTATAAACCGATCGGGAGAATCGTCTAATTGAATGCCTTCAAAAATGGCTCTGAAACCATAATCACTACCAAATGCTGAACGCTTGACTATACCAATCTGACCACTATAGAGACTTTGTTTAACACGGTTAAAGTCATAATTATCGGCATCATATACCGTTTCATTGCCATAACCAAAAAAATTGGTCGTGTAAGTTGGGGTTGTAAATGCACCTCCAACGTTCAAATTCCAGTCTAAGAAGAAATTCGCAAATTCCCCTTCATAATCTAATCTAAATCCATTGGTACCGAAAGCATATTGCGCATCAATAGCGTGTTGTTGCGAATATGGATTGCGCTGAAATCCGTTAACCGTATAGACTGCCGAAGCGCCCAACAAAACACCAACGTCAGGATTGACACTCAAGCCTGGTGTCATTGAGAATGTTTTTGTTCGGGTTTTTTCGAAATTATAGACGTTCAAATTATAGACATCTGTAAATTTAACGGTCGCCCCACCTTTTTCTACAATGGTATTCTCTTTCGATTTATGGTCATAAATCTTAATTCTTTTACCGTTTTTAATATCGTAAACATCGTGACCTTGGCCACCCACGATCCGCGTAAAAATTAACTGTTTGCCTTTCCCATTGACTTCAAAATGATCGTCGCCATTCAATCCATAAATCCAAAGTTCCTTGGTTTCATTACTATCATAGGTGCGATCAAGAAATGGTTCATGGATAGCACCATTATGGAGTCTTGAAATTTTCACTTGCGTTAAGCCATTATCAAGTCTGGTAATTTCAAAGTGGTCGTCCTTATCTGTTCCGGTCAATACAACCAATTCATTTAAGTAGTCATAATATCGCGTCGCAATATCCTCTAAATTCCCTCTTCGCCCTTTTAACTTTATTTTGATGTCATCAATGATACTGTCTTGTACTTCAACAGGAATATTTTGAAAAGCTTCCTCTACGACATTATCTGTAATGTTTTCTTGAAGAAACTGGGCTTGTTTTAACCACGTCTCCCTTCCAGATTGTTGTAAGAGCGCCCGATCAAGTTTTACACCTGCGCTATTCATCCATTTTATATCGTCCAGAGTTTCATCATATACCTGGAGTTGGCGTGAAGATCCCGAAATAATTTTTACGAGATCCAACAAAACCCCGTCAAAATTTGAAAACACTTGATCCCGATGCCTTGGAATGGGTTTATAGACCCTATCTCCGTTTTCCTGGTTAAATCGCGCCCACCGCCACTGATCTTGATGCCGGTCCCAATCACCTACAAGCATATCAAATAATCGGGCCCTGACATACGCATTTTCATCAATTTTATATTTTTCATCTTCCCTCACTTTTTCAAGAATATCGTAGGTACTTTCTATATCATCAGCAAATCCAAAATTACGTTCGTCGGTATAGGTTTCCTCAGGTCGCTCTTCTATCATATATAACTGACCCCCGTATTCCGTGTTGAATTCACCCAGATAATGATGCTTTGGAATGTAAAATATTTTTGGATTGGTATGGTATATTTTGGCAGCATCAGATAAATCCGGAATTGCCATAAACGCATACGGATGCGCAGAAGTATAAAAATCTAAAATGAGACTTTCAATTTCTGTTTGCTCATAAGTATCAGGGATATAAGAGTTTTTGGAAAGTATCTTTTCTAAATATTGCGTACTGCTTTTACGCAATGCCCTCATGTTCAATTCTCTTCCATCTTCCGTTTGGAGTCGTAAAGATTTGGCTTGGTGCCCACCTCCGGACCGCAGGACTTTAAGCCCTCCGTAAAGGGTGTCTAAAGTTGCTACAGGCACTTTTATAGGCGTACTGTAAACCTCCCGATAGTCTTCTCCTAAAAGTAATGTGTATAATGGCGATGGATCTGTTTCGTCATTAGAATAAATGGGAACTTCAACCTCATTCGGAAAAGATTCCGGTAAGATTGATGTATCAAAGGTTTTTTTAGGCGGATACACTTCCTTTTGAAACAATAAATGAGGTTTGTTGTTTTCGGCACCAAAATATTGTACCCAAGAGCTGCCATCCTTAAACACGGTTAGCACAGCAAAACCTTGAAGACCATAAGCAAACACGCCGTGTTCCTTTAAATTGACCTGCCCAGTTTTTGAACCAGCACCGGATACAATTTGTTTGATGTTTCCGTTGTCAATGTACTGCAGTGTATGCTCATGGCCAGAGACAAATACAATATTTCCATTTTCAGTTGCCAAATTTTCCAAACGAATCATCAAGTCATTATAAAGTTCATTATACCGATCCTGAATGGAAACACCACCTTGAGCTCTTATTTGCGCCACTAAGGATGCCAATCCAGGCATTGGGATTTTTTTCTGAATGGGAAATAAATGTTTTTCTAAAGCAAACTGACCGCCATGGGTGCTGTTGGTGTACATGGGATGGTGCATCGCAAAGACAATGGTTTTACCTTGCGCATTTTTTATCTCACTCTCTAATTCCAACATGAGACGTTCTCGAGTTTTAATGACACAATCGTCATTTATGGTGGGATGATGGTCCCAGTTTTCGAGATACCATTGGGTATCGATGATGATCAGATGAATGGTTTCGCTTACATCAATCGTTTTGAGAGGACATCCGTTTTCAGGAAAAAAGCTATTTTCATCAAGAGCCTCCTTGATGTACTGTTCTTGCAAGCGCACGCCGGTGACCCCGCCTGAATACCATTCGTGATTACCGGGAATAAAGATGCTCTGGCCCTTAAAAGGCTCTACCGCTTTCACTTGGGCATTCAACATGTTTTCGGCGGCACCTCTGTATTTATGTTCTATATGAGGAAGCCCAGCAGGATAAATATTATCTCCTAAAAATAAGGTGTAATCGTCCTGAGTCTCCTTATCGGAAATAAAATCTTTAAATGCAGTCAAACCTTGTGACATCCCATTCATGGGAGACAAACCCGCGTCACCAACCAAATAAAAAACCTTGTCCACTTCCTTCTCTGGAAATATATTTTGTTGGTCGTTTGGATCTAAATATTGTGGTTTATAGGAGGCACAGGCATTAACAAATAAGACAGTTAAAAGAATTAAGGGAAGTTTTTTAAACGTGTTCATTAATTTAAACTTATTTTTTTTTAAATGTCTTTTCCGATTGCGGTTTAATAGGTAAAAAGAAATAAGTGCTACGTAATTTGGAGGCATTTATATTCACTTATTTCAAGAATTTTTATAGAAGGAAATAATTTTTAACAAGAAACATTTCAATTTTATTAGCAACAAATTAATTTATTTACATGACCTTTCAAAATTGCATGTCTTCTTATTTTAACGAATAATTTCAGTTTCTATAACAATTTCGCTTAATAAGGTTCTGTGAACTGGACATCTTGAGGCAATTTCCTTTAATCGTTCTTGCTGTGCATCATCCAGGTTACCCACAAATTTAAGTTTTTTCAAAAGATGATCAAAACGGGCCGGCTTATCCAAGCCTTGCATCAAATCTTCACTATGTTTTTTAGAATAAGTGATGTAAACAAACACTTCTTGAAGGTCCCATTTCTTTCTTTGTGCATAAAGTTTTAAAGTCATAACGGTACATGCGGCAAGTCCCGCACTTAAATAATCGTAAGGGGAAGGTCCATAATCATCGCCTCCGAAACTCTTAGGTTCATCAGCAATAAAGCTGTGATTTTCAGTTTGTATAGTGGTTGTGAAATTATTTTCCAAAAGATTCAAATGCCCTACCAACTGCTCACCTTTTGTATCCAAAATAGTATGGTTACTGGTATCGAAATAACCTTGTACCCAAGCTCCAATCAAATTACCTACATAATTACTATCTTTTTCATTTAACAATAAATGATCGGCATCATTTAAGCTAATAAAACTCTTAGGGTGGAATGCATTAATGAAAAGTTTTTGTGCATTATCAATGCCCACAACCTTGTCAAACGGTGCGTGCATGATCAGAAGAGGCTTTCGCAGTTTTTTTGTGATTTGTGGAAGGTCTGTTTTATCAAAATCATCCACAAATTTTTGATTTATTTTAAAAGGTCGACCGCCAATATTCACCTTCACATCTCCTTTTTGGGCAATCTCATCAAACTGGTGTGAAAAGTGTTTTTTTACATGTTCTGTGGTTGCTGGCGCACCAATTGTAGCCACAGCTTTTACGTTATCAAGTTGTGACGCTGCTACAATTACAGCCGCACCGCCAAGAGAATGACCAACAAGTAAAGAAGGCGCTTCATAATGCTCATTTAGATACTCATTGACTGCTAATAGGTCTTCCACATTAGCTGAAAAATGACTGTCCGCAAATTCGCCTTCACTTTGGCCCAATCCAGTAAAATCAAAACGAACCACACCAAAACCATGAGCGGTAAGCGCCCTACTAATATTTATAACTGGTTTTAAACTACTACTGCAGGTAAAGCAATGCGCAAAAATGGCAAAGTTATTAGGTTTTTGATTCGGAGGAAGTTCCAAATAAGCTTGCAATTGAAGCCCTTTGGCATTTTGTATATTGAGTTTTGTACTTTGCATAATAGAATTAGTTTAATTTTTTACTTGAACCATTTTGCTAGGATCTACAAATCTTGAGAATTGTTGTAATAGCAATCTCAATTTTGGATTGATAAAGGTCTCACAAAAAGGTTTTTCAGGATTTTTAAAATAATAGTTTTTAAAGTTTTCTTCCGAGGATTCAAAATATTTAAATGGCAACACTTTTGTAATCAATACATCATTGAAATGGCTTTGAAACTCCACCATTAAAGATTCCACAGTCTCCTGTTGTGCGTGATCAAATGTATAAATAGCCGATCGGTATTTTTTGCGCATGGAATGGTTGGAGCTACTGCTGTGCGTTGACAAATGTATTTCAATTAAGGTTTGAAGCGTGATGCATCTACTATTAAAATGGACAATAACGGCTTCGGAAAGGTCACTATTTGGTTTCGTGGAAGCCACATAACCTTGTTCTACTTTCAAAACACCAACAAGCGACTGAAAAACTGCTTCAGTGCACCAATGACATCCTCCACCTAAGGCTATTTTAGAACTTTCTCCTCGCATTAAATCCTACTTTTTGACCTCAACGCCTTTCCAAAACGCAACGTGGTTTTTGATAGGTTTAGCTTTTTCTGATACTTCAGGATAATACCAAGCAGCATCTTTATTCCGTTTGCCATCAACCTCGATAGTATAATAGGAAGCTTCGCCCTTCCAAGGACAATGGCTGTGGGTTTCGCTCGGCTTGAAAAATTCCTTCTTAATACTGTCATGCGGAAAATAATGGTTATTTTCGACTACTACAGTGGCGTCACTTTCTGCAATAATTTTGTTGTTCCATCGAGCTTTCATAGCTATTTCTTTTTATATTTTTACTTCAACCACCGTAAGGGGTGCAATGGCTTGAGACCATGTTGACTAAGAGTATCCTTGATTGTTTGAAACATGAAAAATTTTCAACGTTGAGTTTATAGAAAGGGTTGATCAAATCTTTCGTAATGGCAAGTATAGCCGTCGGGCTTTCTCAACAGATAATCTTGATGCTCAGGTTCTGCGGGCCAAAACTTTGAATAAGGTTCTAAGGTGGTTACTACTTTACCATCCCATATATGAGAACGGTTCACAATGTCAATAACTTCTTCTGCTTCCGTTTTTTCTTCTTCATTCTGAAAAAATATGGCAGAGCGATAACTTGAACCAATATCATTTCCTTGTCGGTCAACGGTGGTAGGATTATGAATCCTAAAAAAATAATCCAGAATATGCTTAAATGAGGTGACATTGGGGTCATAAGTGATTTCAATACCCTCTGCGTGACCAGGATGGTTTCTGTAAGTTGGATGCTCGTTGTCGCCTCCAATATATCCAACTTCTGTGTCCACAACTCCTGGGCGGACTCTAAACAAGTCTTCCATTCCCCAGAAACAGCCACCGGCTATATATGCTTTTTTATTAGTGCTCATTGTTTGTATGTTGAATTAATTATTAATTTTTATGGTTACTCTCATTATACTGTATTGTGTTATGAACTACACGACAACATGGAAGAACCTACTTTGTGCCGTGCCCATTCTGGACGCTTTGCAAACCATTTTTGATGGTCAGGCTGATCTTCATAAGGCCGTTTCAACAGTTGAAATAATTCATCAATGAGTGTGTAATCTCCTTCATCTGCTTTGTCAATGGCCAATTGTGACATATAATTTCGAAGTACATATTTGGGATTAACAGCGTCCATGTGAACTTTTCTTTGTGAATCTGAAATTGATTCTGTCAGCAGTCTATCCGCATAGCGAATAAACCAAGCATTCCATTGTTCTCTTATTGTGTCTGATAGCTCTGTGGGATTATAAAATGCCTCGTCGATTATTATAATCCCTTTTGAAGGTTCGTCTTTTTCAAAATCACTCAAATTCCGAAAGAAAATTGTCATATCAGTTTCTGTCAATTGCAATAGATCTTCTAAATCTTGAAACAATAATTGATCTGACTTAACCTCAGATTGTAATCCTAATTTTGAACGCATCATCTTTAAGGATTGCGATTCAAAGTCGATGGTATATTGTTCTAAAATAGCTTCGATAGCTTTCGCATCCTCAATCAACGGAAAAAGTGTATTGGCGAGCTGGTATAAGTTCCACAATCCCATATTGGGCTGATTGCCGTATCGATAGCGTTTATGCTGTCTGTCTGTAGTATTGGGTGTCCAACCAAAATCAAACCCTTCGAGCCATCCATAAGGTCCATAATCAATGGTCAGCCCCAGGATGGACATATTATCGGTATTCAAAACCCCATGCACAAAGCCAACGCGTTGCCAATGAATGATCATTTCCAAGGTGCGTTGCGTAACTTCAGCAAAAAATTGGAGATAGGTTGTTTTGGATGGTTTTCCTAAATGGGGAAAATGCTGGTTTATAGTGAAATCAACCAAGATTTTTAAATTCTTGTAATCCTGTCTTGCCGCAAAGATTTCATAGCTTCCAAATCGCAGAAAACTTGGCGAGACCCGGCTGACGATCGCGCCTTTTTCAAAATCGGGATGGCCGTCGTACATGACATCTCGCAAAACCTTATCTCCAGTCAAGGCCAATGACAAAGCTCTTGTGGTGGGCACACCTAAATGATGCATGGCCTCACTGCATAAATACTCTCTAATTGAGGAACGCAAGACTGCCAATCCATCGCCAGAACGGGAATATGGGGTTTCTCCAGCACCTTTTAATTGTACCACCCAACTTTTATCTTCATGTTCGACCTCAAACAAATTAATGGCCCGCCCGTCTCCCAACTGACCAGCCCAATTCCCAAATTGATGCCCGCCATAACTCATGGCGTAAGGTGTGGTGTTTTCCAAAACCTTATTTCCGGTCATCACCTTTAAAAACTCTTCAGATTTGGCATCAGCCTGTGTAAGGCCTAATTTAACAAGCATCTCTGGTGACACATGCAACAATTGCGGATTAGAGGTCTGTTTTGGAGTTACATAAGAAAAACACGCTTCAGTCACCTGTCGTCTTGTGTTCTCCAAATTTGGATCTGCCGGTAATTGTGTAGTGAATTTATCTTTGATGTTGAGTTTCATTAATTCTATTTTTTGTTAAGACCTGTCCGCCCCGATAGCCATCGGGACTGACAGGTCTACTTATATTTCAAAATGTGAGATTTTTGGAATACTAACAATTAACCGATTATGGTATTCCATTTTTCACTATTTCTGGCGACGGATTTTACATAGCCACAAACCGCAACGGCTTCATAGCCTTCATCTGTCAACTTCTCAAAAGTCTTTTCTACAAGCACTTTGCCAATGCCTTGACCACGGATATTAAATGGCACTTCACTATAATTCAAATACATTTTTCCGTCTTTTAATGCATAATCTACCTTTGCATTCTCACCATCAACTTCCATGGTGAATTGATGCTTGTCTTTATCGTGTATAACTTTCATGTTTCTGATGTTTAACAATTGAAATTACAAGGTTTTTACCTGTTCGCCAAAGGAGGAAAACCTTGCTGGTTGGATGATTTTATCTGCATGCATTTTACGTAACCTGATTAGTTTAGGAGTTATGACCGCACTACAATAGCCTACGGTTTGGTTGTTGGCGTAATAATTTTGGTGAACATCTTCTGCTTTATGAAAAGTTTCCAATGGACTAATTTCCGTCATGATAGGTTTCTCATAAAAGGGTGCAATTTCATTGGCCACCAATTCGGCAATCTGCTTTTGTTTATCATTATGATAAAAAATTACAGATCGGTATTGGGTTCCGACATCTGCCCCTTGGCCGTTCAATGTGGTAGGATCATGGCTGGTCATAAAAATGATCAACAAATCTTCATAACTGATTACTGAAGGATTGAAATTTACCTGAACAACTTCGGCATGGCCAGTCCATCCAGAACATACTTCTCTATAGGTAGGCGTTCCAGGAACCGTGCCTCCCATGTAGCCTGACACTACTTCTTGAACCCCATTAACTTCATTAAAAATTGCTTCAATACACCAAAAGCAACCACCACCAACTGTCATTAATTCTAATTTTTTATCTGACATAACCTTTCTTATAAGTCCTTACACTTCCTTATTAGAAGTTTCCATTACCAAAGATTCAGAATTGACGCAATAACGCAATCCACTTGGTTCTGGTCCATCAGGAAACACATGTCCCAAATGAGCATCACACACATTACACATCACTTCTACCCTAATCATTCCAAACGAAGTGTCTTTTTCATATTTTATGGCATTCTCCTTAATAGGCTGCGTAAAACTTGGCCATCCTGAACTGGATTTAAATTTTATAGTGGAGTCGAACAAAGGCGTATTACAACACAAACAGTTGTATTGACCTTCATCATAAACATTGCAATGAGTTCCTGATCCTGGAGCTTCAGTTCCTTTTTTTCTAGTTACCCTAAATTGCTCGGGGGTTAGTAATTCACGCCATTCAGCCTCTGATTTTTCAACTCTCTTTTCTGGTTCTGGATTTCCATTTACGGCAAATTCCATCACATTCTTCCATGTAAGCATATCGTTTAAGTATTTTTCTTAAAGTTAAAAAATATTATATGCATTTGGTCGGGTTTTAACGTTTTGCATTACAAATAGTCGGCAATGCATCCAATTTCTTCACTTATTTTTTAGTACTTTGTTAGGAGAAATTTTTTACACCGAATTTATGGCCAATATCATCGTAAAAACTGAAGATTTTGTATTCAAACTTTTTAAGGAGAACCTACCTAATACTTTTCTTTATCATAATTTCACACATACAAAACGTGTGTTGCGAAGCGTAAATGAGATTATTGCAAATTCTGAGATCACCGCTGATGAATCCAAAATTCTCCAACTTTCTGCTTTACTTCACGATACAGGATACATCAAAACAAGAGAAGATCATGAAGAAGAAAGTGTTAAAATAGCCACCAAGTTTTTAGAGGAACAACACGTTGAAAAGCATATTATTGACGCCGTCAATGAATGTATCATGGCAACTAAATTTAAGGACACTCCAAAAACTGATCTCGAAAAAATAATCAGAGATGCTGATGCGTCCCATTTTGGTAAGGACTATTTTAACGAAGCAAGTGAGTTTTTACGAAAAGAGCTAGAATTACAAGATGTAAAAACCTTTACAACGTCAGAATGGTTGACAGAAAACATTGAAGTACTGTCTCAAAAACATCAATTCTATACTGATTATGCCTTAAGAAATTGGCAGCAACAAAAGGAGATTAATCTAGCTGAACTTATCAAATCCAAAAGAAAAGAAAATAAGACAAAGAAGAAAGAACAAATGAAGGCGCAGTTTAAAGCTAATGCCAAAGATGCCAGTCCAGAGCGCGCCATACAATCGTTTTATAGAACTGCGTTGCGGAATCACATCAAATTAAGTGATATTGCCGACACAAAAGCGAACATCCTATTGTCAGTCAATGCCATTATCATCTCGTTAATGCTCTCCACTTTGTTCTCAAAATTTGACAATCCAGCCAATCAGTTTTTAATTGTCCCTACTATTATCCTAATGCTCTCCAGCATTACGTCTATGATTCTATCTATCATCGCGACACGGCCTAATATCACCAGCGGCGAGTTCACCAAGGAAGATGTCCAGAACCAACAAGTGAACCTTACCTTCTTTGGAAATTTCCACAAAATGAAACTTGAAGATTTTGAATGGGCAATTACTGAGCTCTTAAAAGATAAAAATTACGTCTATAGTTCTTTGACAAAAGATCTTTACTTTTTAGGAAAGGTATTGGATCGAAAATATCGCATTTTAAGAGTCACCTATACCGTCTTTATGGTGGGTATGATTATTTCTGTAATTGCTTTTGCCGTATCTTTCAAATTTTCACCAACTGCAAATTTGGATGAAGTGCTGAAATCAGAAGAACAAGCTTTAAACAATATTGCACCTCAGCAAAAAGCCTCAGAAAATTATTATTTCTAGGATTGGATTTCCTTCATCAAATCATCATAGGTATAATAGTGTTCTCCCTTACGATGATTATACAATATGGGTACACGTATGGCCTTTAACCCAGCGATGCCCTGAAGATCTTCCAATTCCAATAATTCGATAGGGGTGTCAAATATTTTTTTAAATTGTAAGAATTTAATGTATTTCAGGTAAGCTTCCTCATCCTCCTTTTGTGAATAAATGATGGTCAACTTTCCATTTACTGTCACACGTTCATCTGTGCCTTTAATCAGCGCTTTATCAACTCGCTTTTTAACCACTTCATAACTTGCATTGTAGGTGCCATAAACGTCAAATTGTTTTTCATCCATCCTAAATTGAATGGTCAAGGGTTTATTGAATACCAGAATCATGGACGCTACATCAACAGATGACGGATAGTCTTGTTTATTTCTATAAAACTCATTCTCCATTTCGCACATGACTTGCAGCTGCCAAAGTCTTAAATTATAAAGATAAATCTTATGAAAGCCGTGCTCCCTTGTAATAGATTCCCCGATATACATATTGTGCTCCACACCATCTGTTTTATAGCGTTCAAAATAATGTGGATACATCTTTTGGGCTTCCACCTGTTTATGATCAAGAATATGTGTCATATTTTTATTGATCATAGTGATGGTTTTATCATAGTTTTTTCGATAGTAATAAATGAGATTTAAACGCTTGTCTATTTTCTCAAAGTAACTCTCTATTTTTGTACGGAGGTATTCATTGTTTTGCTCAAAAAACTCGAACAAAGGATGGATTTCATTTTCAAAAAAACTACTAATTTCTTGCTCACTATCCACAATAAAATGATAGTTCAATGTATTTAAAAAGCCCTCTAATTGATGTAACAGTTGCTCATAAATAGGTAAACTATCTGTTTTTAATTGCGCTTCAATAATTTGTTTGGACAAGCTTAATTGTAAGGACAAGTCTTGTCGAGTGGCTTCATTTCTTTTTGCCGATGAGCCTATAACGTCAATTTGTCCAAAGAGGGGATAGACGTCTTCAAAAGTTATTTCTTCAAAAGCAACGGATTTACCTTCGGTTCTGTTCTTATCCAGAAAAGCGCGGGCAGCATCTTCAAACCGCCAAGACACACTCGGGTGAATGGAGGTACATTCTTGTTGGATAATGGCTTCAATCAAATGCTTTTCCTCTTCCTTTGAGCGCAATAATGAAGATACAATGAAAGGCATGACGTCTCTCAACAAATTAGCATTAACGCTGTTGAGCTCACCCACTTTATGGGAAACAATCTCCAAAACCCCCAACAACTCTCCTTCACTCGCGATAGGCGCAAAAATAGCACTCTTTATCCCTTGATCATGTAAGTTTTTATAAAATGCTTCGTGCGATTGATGATAACATTCCTCGACATCTAAGATGGAAAAATAATCTTTTTTCGTAATAAGCGACTTGTATGAATCGCCGCAAAGTGCGCTTTGACATGGGACAATCGCAACGTCGGGAAGAAGATAGCTCTCCACGAACTTGCCTTCAACCCGTTCAAAAGTCTGGCTTTCCTTATTATAGATTACAAATCCAGCCTTAATGTCCTTAATATTGAATAAAGACTCAAACGTCACCCTGAAATCTTCAATGAAGTTAATGTTGGTTCGTTTTCCAGCAATCAATAGCGAAGATTTGATGTCAGAAATGGACCGATCATCCGTCACATCAAAGATATTATTGATGGTAAACCCTTTATAAATATAGCTATGGGGAGGGAATTTCTCTCGCCATAAATCGATATCCTCAAAATTACTCAACAATAAACGGTAGTCCTCTTCTGTAATTTGGGGAGCTTTTTCTGTTTTGACAACCTCAGCAAAATCAGCGTTAGACAAGATCTTATAAGTTCGTAAAATGCCCTTGGCATCCGGAATTTCGTAAAACAAAGACCTTTTAAAGCTCATCTGATAGCCATAATAAAAGTATAAAATGATGGTACAGGCCACCCTATAATGATCATCTGTGGGCATATTGGAAATTCTCAGACGAAAATCCGGACCAGCATTTTCAACGATGGATTTGAATCGGGATGAAGCATTGAAATTTAGATCGTGCAAAGGCATTGATGCCGTCTTAATTTCGTTTTTAGTGAGCACCTCACTAAACGAATCCTCCAGGATAATTTGAATTTCTTTTTGATAAGTATCAAGCAATTTAGGATCGCTAAATCCATCTCTGAGTTCAGGAATTGAATTTCCAGCATTTAAAACCCGTTCCGCTTTTTTGACCAGAAAAGGATCATCACTTTGGGCAAGCGCTTCATAACGCTCCAAAAGCTTGTCAAAGCTTATTTTGAGCGTTAATGGCGAATCCAATTGGTCATTGATATCTTTCATAACTTTTATATCTTCTCAAATTTACGCATTTTTGAAGATGCAGTAAAAAAAGAATCGTGCAGCTTCAAATGAAACCCACGATTCTTTGTTCGGATATGGTCAATCCACTAAAAATGCATAACTCAACTCTCAGCACAATTGCTTTTATTTCAGTTCTAAAAGCACGATATCAAATTCGGAATCCATCTGAACGACTCCATTTTCAACTATTACATCTTGATCAGAATAGGCGTCATACAGTGAGGTACCTTCCTCAAATAATCTGCCAACATTTAATATTTTAGAACCTATCGGAAGGTCCAAGCCTATAATGACCAAATCATCATAATCATCTTTCTTATAACTTCTGTAAAACACATATGGACTTTCAGTTATCATTTGATGCACACCAGCGCCTACTGCAGGATGGTATTTTCTGAATTTCCCCAGTTTCTGCCAATGGTTTAAAATCGATCGGGTATTTTCGTCAGATGCCATCTGATCCCAATTCATAAAAGATCTTAAGGTGGCATCACCGACAGTTCCTTCTATAACCAAAGATCTTGCCGATTCATCACCATAATAGGTTTGTGAAGTTCCAGGAGCTAATAATAACTTTGTAGCGGTTTCAAACGGTTTTTCTCGTTTAGGATCAAAAGGCTCTCCATCGTCATGTGACGATAAATAATTTAAAACGCCAAAATCTTTCAAAGGCCCATTAAGTTTATTGGTGTATTTAGTGAACAGACCTTCGTAATTGAGTTGTGCCGCATCATATTTAAATTCAAAATTAATTAGACTGTTAAATGCCTTCTCAAAATAATTAATGGAAGTACCACCAAGATCATAAGCTGTTCCTGATGAAATACCATAACCATAAACCTCTC
The DNA here is from genome assembly GCF_035515035.1 of Gelidibacter sp. Lineage (GTDB taxonomy): Bacteria > Bacteroidota > Bacteroidia > Flavobacteriales > Flavobacteriaceae > Gelidibacter. The sequence goes on from NZ_DATJCA010000068.1 coordinate 53,489, forward strand.
CCACTAAGTAAAATTCGTTATCATCCAACACTGCTTCTGGGTTGTTAGTTTTCCATTCGTTAAATGCAAAATCACATTCCGTCCTAAATTCTGACCAAACAGTTTCCTCAACGTGCTTTACCGTATCTACGCGATACCCATCAATACCAAACTCGGTAATATAATCCGTTAGCCATTTTATGATATAGAAACGTGGTGCTCGGGGGTATCCGGTACGTTCAAAAAAAGCATCCAACTCGGCAACTTCCTGTTCATAACGTCCTTCTGATTTCCATTTTTCAACAAGTTGTGGCGGCAAATCAACGGCCTCATCACTTTCTGTTTTAATATCTGGAAGATTTTTAACCAGCGTACATGAAATGGTCGAATCATAAGATGTATAATCGCAGGTAGGGTCCGTACGCACCCACTCGTCGGGCCAAACAGGATCCACTGGAGTGACCGGTCCTGTGTGATTAATTACGGCATCCAATAAGATGCGAATTCCTCTTTTATGCGCTGCGGCAACCAAAGCCTTTAAATCGTCCTTGGTTCCAAAATTGGGGTCAATGGCGGTCCAATCTTTAGTCCAATAACCATGAAATCCGTAAGTAATGCCCGTACCTTCATCGGTACCCCCATGGATTTGCTCCACAATGGGCGACATCCAAATAGCATTGACACCCAAGTCGGAAAAATAGCCATCCTCTATTTTTTGGGTGATCCCTTTTAAATCGCCGCCTTCAAAACCTCTTAATTTACCGGTTTCTTTTGTCCGATTAAAATTCACATCATTTGAGGTATCGCCATTATTAAAACGATCCGTCAGTAAAAAATACAGGTTGGCAGCTTCCCATACAAAAGGCACTTCTTTTTTCTCTTTCATTGTCATCAATTTATTCTCTTCCTTGCAGCTTAATAAAACGAAACTACAAAGAAAACACCAAAAAAAATTCCTCATAATTAATTTGTTAAGATTCGATATTCCCATGGCTTTAAAACAAGGATATTGTCATTCATCTCAATAGGTTCATTGCTCATATAATCGGTAAAACTTCCTTTTAGAGGTGCAGAAAACGACTGTTCTTTATTAGAAAAATTACCCACAAAAGTGACGGTGATATTGTTTTTGCTGCGCTGAAACGCTAATACCTTCTCATTAGTAGTTTCCAAATTCTTGTAGGTTGCCGGGTCTTTTCCTCCGTTCAATGCCGGATTTGTATTTTTCAGCGTCCCAAGTTTTTCAAGCAAAGGCCACATTTTTGCTTTCGTTTTAGGAATGGAATCTTTTTCAAAAAACTTCAATCGGTGGTCCAAATCATACTCCATGCCTGAATAGATCAACGGCATTCCCGGAATCACGTAACTGAATGCGGTCATTAACGGTGCAGCGTCCCTCATTCGCTCATTGATGGTGCCATTCCATGAATTCTCGTCGTGGTTGGTCACAAAGTTCATAATGATATCATCTTTTTCGTAAATGGACTCAATTTCCGCCCAGCGGTCCTTCCAAGCTTCTAAACCCTTTTCGCCTTTAGCTATAGCATTCATGGCGTGATGGGTGTCCCATCCATAAACCGCATCAAATAAATCGTCTTTTGCCAATTCAGGTTCCCATGCTTCAGCCAACATAAAGATGTCTTTTGTTTCTCTGAGTTGCGGAATCGCCTCTTGCCAAAAATCTGTTGGAACAGATCCTGCCACATCACATCTAAATCCGTCAATACCTTCTTCCTTCAACCAATATTGCATGTCGGCAATCATTTCTTTGCGCATGTCTTTATTGTCATAATTTAAATCGGCTACATCCGTCCAATCCGTATCTACCGGATGTGTAATGTTGCCATCTTTATCCTTTGTATAATAATCTGGATTACTTTTGATCCATTCATGATCCCATCCCGTATGATTTGGTACCCAATCCAAAATAACGTAAATACCATTGTCGTGCGCAGTTTTGACCAGATTTCTAAAATCTTCAAGGGTTCCAAACTCCGGATTTATTTTTGTGAAATCGGATACGGCATAGTAGCTTCCAAGGTATTTGGATTGTTCCGCTTCTGGAAAATCGGAGGCAAATTTACTATCCTCTCCACCGGTAGCCTTACGTTTGGTTTCACTAATTGGAAAAATTGGCATCAACCAAATCACTTTAACACCCAATTCTTTTAACTGCGGAATGTCTTTGGTGAATTCATCAAAATGTCCCGAAGGTGAATATTGACGAATGTTGGCTTCATAAATAACTGCGGTTTCCAGAACAGCGTCGGAAATGGGTTGAAATTCTTCCTGATTTGTTTCTTCAATGAAAGCTTCAACTTTCTTTTCCTCTTTGCAAGCAACAATCAGCATAAAACTGAAGACTGCCAAAATGATATTTTTCATGGTAATTAATTTAATTTGATGTTTAGTTTTAATTCTTTTGATGTATTCCATTCTAACGGAATAGTAATTGTTTTTTGGTCTTCGTTATAAGTGAAATCCAATTTTTTGCGACTGATCTTAACCGATTTAGGTTTCAGGCTTATGTTGTGAAGGACAAGCTCAATGGATTTTGTTTGTGTTTGAAAATCCGAGCCAAGCTCAGCTTTTATTTCAATTTCAATTTCTTTCGCGCTCAATTTTGATGAAAAGGCCATCAGTTCATACTGTCCTTTCTCATAGGCATCGGCCGTCAATCCATCATCATTATATAGTTGGCCTTGACTTTCTAAAACTGTGGGATCATAATAGTAATGCAATTCAAAAGTGTTCCCATCATAATTCTTGGTACTCTGCATCGGTTTTGCCATAGGAATAATAGCACCACCACGTACAAACGTTGGAATATGATCTTCGGCAACTTTGACGGTGACACTTTTTCCGCCTTCAAACATTTCAGTCGTATAAAAATCAAACCAATTGCCGTTTTTAGGGAAATAAATCTCTTTTTCAGTAACTTGAGAATTGAGAATGGGCGCGATTAAAAAATCATCGCCCCAAAAGTATTCCGATGCCTCAGTTTTTAGCGCTTCAGAATCGTCTTCAAAAAATAACGGTCGCATTAGTGGCGTCCCTTTCTTGTGATTTTCAAAGCTTAGATTATAATTATAAGGCAACAGTTTGTAACGCAATATGATGGATTTCTTAGCCAAAGCCATGGTTTTAGAATCCCAAAAAACAGGCTCTGCAGGCACTTCTTCCTGAGCATGCGGACGGTAAATAGGCTGGAACACGCCATACTGTAACCAACGTGTATAAAGTTCCGCATCTTGATTGTCGCCCGCAAATCCGCCCAGATCAGAGTGCATGTAGCCCAATCCTTGCATGCCCATTTGCAGCGCAATTTCGGGTTGACTTTGTAATCCGCCCCAAGTTCTGTTCACGTCGCCAGACCACGGAATCATGCCAAATCGCTGAGATCCCGAAAATCCAGCACGCATTAAAATAAACGGACGTTCGTTGGGAAAATCAGCTTTATAACCTTCTGCAATCAATCCTGCCCAATCATGGCCGTAAATATTGTGGACTTCATCTGCTGTTCCTGTGGCATGGAGTAACTTTTCGGGATGGACTTCAGGTTCGCCCAAATCGCCCCAAACTCCGGTTACGCCCATATCCGCAAGATTTTTGTAAATATCCCAAAACCAAGCTTTCCCTTTTGGATTATAGATATCAATCAATCCGGTATTTCCAAAATAGAAATCGAAGATATAGGGATTTCCAACAGAATCTTTTGCCATGACCTCTTTGTCAACGACTTCTTGCCAACGCTTGGAAGTGGTCAAAATAAAAGGTTCTGTCACCAAAATGGTATTGATATTATCAGACTTTAAATCCTTGATCATTTGGGTTGGATTTGGGAAGGAGTCTTTTAAAAACTCCAGATTTCCCATATGGCCTTGGATGTCCTTTCCAAACCAAAAAATATCGATGATTACCGCATCCAACGGAATTTGTTCATCTCTAAATTTCTGAACTGTGGCAACCACTTCTTTTTGGGAATGGTAACCAAATCGGCTTGAAAAATTCCCCAAGGCCCAACGCGGTGGCAAAGGTTGTTTCCCAGTTAAATCAGTGTAATTATCGATCAAATCGGTCCAAGAATCACCCACAATGACTTGATAGGTTTTTCTACCGGAAATGGTTTCATAAGTTAGGGTGTTATCTTTTTTACTGTCCAAATCTAAAAATCCGATAGGTGCATTATCAAAATGGATCATATATTGATTTGATGACATCATGATAGGCATGGTGTAGTTCATCAACTCCGAATGGGTTTCGTAACCATAATGCGCACGGTTGTAGAGTTGCAATCGGTGACCGCGACGGTTCATGCCCAAAGCTCTTGCACCGCCACCATAGAGAATTTCGTCTTTTGTGAGGTTGAACTGGATGGTCTCCAAACTGTCGTTTTTGACGTAACCCATTTTTTCTGAGATGATGGGCTTGCCATGATAACGATATGAAATTTGAAAGGGTTGTTTTTTTATTTCAACTTCCAATCCACAAGTTTTTAATCTATAATTTGACCCATTATCTGTGAAAGTTGTTGTTTCACAATTGTTGTGTTTGAAATCATTTATTACTGCATGTGATTTCCCGTTTAAATCTTCCCCATCAGGAACAAAACTGGTTTCAATAATTTCTGAAGAAAGAATTCTTATTTGATATACGCCATCACTTACCTCGACTTTAACGAATTCTCCATCTTGAAATTCAGCACTTTTGAAAATTCGGTTTGGGTTTTGGGAGAAACCCAAGAGTGATGAGAATAGGAATATTATTAATAGGTGATTTTTCATTTGTAATTCTCTTTCAAAATTCAAGTTTTGCTCAAACCTGACAGGTTTTAAAAACCTGAGAGGTCTACTACTGCATCATTCTGACTTCTTCAACAAAAACGTCAATGGAATATCCAATCGTTTTTGCCATGAGATTTCTGTATGTTCTGCGCCTTCAAATTTCAGGTTTTTAAAATTTGAGTGGTCATATCCCTTCTCCTTAAAGATGGCGTTGACTCTTTGCGCGTATTTTGGATAGAATTTATCCAAGGTTTTTGTACCGTAATCAAAATAAAATCGGTGGGTTTTTGGAGAAGGCACATGGGTTTTCATATACTCAAAAAACGTATCGGCCAATAAGTCGCCATCATTTGGGTTAGTTCCAGGCCAGTGTGTTGATAAACATGCAGCGGCTCCAAAAACTTCTGGATATTCGCAAATGGCGTACATAGAAATCAACCCGCCCATGCTCGACCCTGCCACATAGGTATTGTCCCTATCTGTCAACACCGAATAATTGGCATCCACATAAGGTTTTAACTCATTAACGATAAAGCCCAAATAGTTATCTGACGTAACCGCATCAAACTTAAAATTATCCAGCTTGGCTTGTTCAAAAAGAGAATCCCGCACTGATGTAGGTAAGGATTCAAATGGTTTTTGTGGAAAATACTCACTGTGACGTAAATCATTGATATTGAATGGGGCGACAACAATAAAATCTTTGGTGATGCTGTCCTTCATCAATTGACTTGAAATTTCATCTACTTTCCATTCCTGTTTATTCCAAGTAATGGTGCTATCAAACAGCATTTGCCCATCGTGCATATACAATACGGCATACTTTTTACTGTTGGAATAACCTTCTGGGAGCCAGATATCAACTTTTCTTGGCGGAATATAATTGGATGGAAAATCATCAATCCGTAATAAGGTGCCTCCGCCAAAATCGCCTTCAATGGTTTCTGTCTGAACCTTGGAAATGTCCGCAGGTTTGATATTGATTTTCTTTTCTTTCTTAGTTTCACAAGAAAGTGAGATTGCTAAAAGAAGGAGGATATATACTATTTTTTTCATGTTATTTGATAAGACCTACAAGGTTTTCCTCTTTCGGAGGACAGGTGGAAACCTTGCAACTCAATTTGAAGTTTAAAAATTGTTTCTTCTCGAAGCCTCATTCCATTTGGGGTGAAATCCGTGAAATTTAAAACTCAATGATCATCGAAGTTTTTCCTTCAACAGTCAAAGTATTTTCCAAAGATATTCTTTCTTGAGACAACATTTCCTTGCCATTCGTTGCTGAACCAATCATTTCACCAAAGCGTTTCAAATCTAATGTTTGAACTTCAGGATTGTTATTGATAATTACCATCACTTTATCGTCAGAATTATATCTAAAATACACATAGACATTATTCTCTGGAACAAAGTGCATCGTTTTACCCGAATGGATCACCGATTTCGATTTTCGCCAGTTAAAAACTTTCTTTGAAAATTCGAAATATTCGGTTTGTTCAGCCGTTCTTCCTTCTGGGGTAAAAGCATTCATTGGATCGCCTTCCCATCCACCAGGAAAATCGCGTCTTATATCACCATCACCTTTTAAATCCTTATTTCCCAACATGCCCAATTCGTCACCGTAATAAACTTGAGGAATCCCACGGACAGTGGCAATAAGTGTCATGATCATTTTGTAGGTGCGGACATCAGACCCATAAATTTCATTGATCCGATTGGTATCATGATTACCAGCAAACACAAACATATTGTTGATGTCTGGATATAGAAAATCATTGACAAAGTTTTCATAAGCTCTGATCATCCCTTTATCCCAACCCTGTTCATCTTCTGCAAACATTTTCAGAATCGCGTCGTGAAGTGTAAAATCCATGACGGTTGGTAAATGGGAATTGAAATTATCAATTGCTCCAATTTTACTATCCTTTTGCCAATACGCCATTTGTGCCTGATTGTGCATCCACACTTCTCCAGCAATGTTGAAATTAGGATATTCGTCCATAATCGCTTTGGTCCATTTGGCAATTCCTTCCTTATCATTATAAGAATAGGTATCTACCCGGAATCCGTCCAGATCAGCGTATTCTACCCACCAAATGGCGTTTTGGATCATATAGTTCAAGGCCAAAGGGTTTTTCTGATTGATGTCTGGCATAGTCGTATCAAACCAACCGTCCATACACGCTTCCTTATCGGCTTCAGAGGCGTTGGAATCAAACTGCGTGGTCATTCTGTAACTACTTCTTTGAAATCCATTTTCCCCATGTTCCCAATAATGGATCCAATCTTTAGATGGCAAATCCTGGATCATCCAATGCTTACTTCCCCAATGATTGGTTACATAATCCATGAGGAGTTTCATATCGCGCTTGTGCATTTCTGATGCCAATCGCTGGTAATCCTCATTCGTTCCAAAGCGCGGATCAATTTTATAATAATCGCTCTGTGCGTAGGTGTGATACGAATAAATGGGCTCATTGTCTTCCAAAAGAGGCGTGCTCCAAATTGCCGTCACACCTAAGTCGTCTAAATAATCCAAATGGTCAATGATACCCTGAATATCGCCACCATGACGTCCGGAAAGCTCCTCCCGATTCACTTTTTCAACGGTATCATCCGTACTATCGTTATCTGGATTTCCATTGGCAAACCGATCTGGCATAATCAAATAAATCAAATCACTGGAATCGAAACCTTTTCTTAAGGCAGAATTCTCACGACGCGATTTTAACTCATACGGTCTTGTTTCAAGAACTTTATTGTCCTTTGAAAATTGAAGCTCATAGGTGCCAGGATTTATGTTCTTGGTATTGATGGTTATAAACAGATAGTTGGTATTTTCGGTTTTTTTGATATCGGTAATTTGAATGGTGTTTGAAAACGCCACGTCATAATGTGCGATTTCCTTACCATAAACCATCAATTGAAGTTCTGGATTATGCATTTCTGACCACCAAAAAGGAGGTTCAATTTTTTCTACTTGCGAAAAAAGTGTCATGCTTAAAAGTAGTATTAAAATGCTCAATAAGTTCTTCATTCCATCTCATTTTTGAAATTTTGAAATTACAATTGGATAACGCTTAGTTTAGACGGTGACTACATCATTCGGATTTATGGTCACTTTTTTTCCATGGACCAAAATGTCCATAGCTTCATTGCCTTCCAATTCAAATTTCGTTTCGGTTTTACCAACGCTTATTTCAAGAATCTGATTCCTAAAGTTAATTTTAAAGGCATAAGAATCCCATTGCTCAGGGATTTTAGGCTCAAAAGAAAGTTTGTTATCAATAACGCGCATGCCGCCAAAACCCTCTACAATACTCATCCAAGTGCCCGCCATGGAGGTGATGTGCAATCCTTCTTCCACCTCGTGGTTGTAATCGTCCAAATCCAAACGTGACGTACGCAAATAAAACTGGTAAGCCTGTTCCATTCTGCCCAATTTTGCTGCCTGAATACTGTGTACACATGGCGACAAGGAACTTTCATGGACGGTAAACGGCTCGTAAAAATCAAAATGACGTTCCAGTTCGTCTATTGAAAATTGATCCTCAAAGAAATAGAAACTTTGAAGTGTATCCGCCTGTTTGATGTATGGCGAGCGCAAAATTCGATCCCAAGACCAAACTTGGTTGATTGGACGCTCTGATTTTGGTAAATCTTTTACCGTAATCAACTCCTTATCCAAAAACCCGTCCTGTTGTAAATACACTTGATGTTCTTCTGAGTATGGAAAGAACATTTTGGAAGCAATCTCTTTCCAATCTGATAGTTCGCTATCTAAAAGCTTCGTTTTGCCTACCACACGTTTCAAATCTGAAGCATAGTCATCCTTCATTTTGGAAATGATGTCCAAGGTATAATTTAGGCACCACTGTGCGATATAATTGGTGTGGAAATTATTATTGATATTGTTTTCGTATTCATTCGGACCTGTTACGCCCAAGATCACATACTTATTCTTATCGGTCGAAAAGGTTGCGCGCTGCTTCCAAAAACGGGCAATGGCAATTAACACTTCCAATCCTTTTTCTGGGATATAACTGAAATCGCCAGTATAGCGGTGGTAATTGAAAATTGCAAAGGCGATGGCACCGTTACGATGGATTTCCTGAAAGGTAATTTCCCATTCGTTGTGGCATTCTTCACCATTCATCGTGACCATTGGATAGAGTGCAGCACCATCTTTAAATCCGAGTTTTTCCGCATTTTCAATGGCTTTTTCCAAGTGATTATAACGATAAGTCAATAAATTCCTGGCCACTTCTTGATCTTTGGTAGCCATATAAAATGGAATACAATACGCTTCGGTATCCCAATAGGTGCTACCGCCGTATTTTTCACCGGTGAAGCCTTTCGGACCAATATTTAAACGGGCATCCTTACCTAAATAAGTATGATTGAGTTGCATGATATTAAAACGAATCCCTTGTTGTGCTCGGACATCGCCTTCAATAGTGATGTCTGACATCTTCCAAATTTTTGCCCAAGCTTCTTTTTGGTCTTTAAGCATGTGATCAAAGCCAAGTTTTAAGGCTTTGGTCAAGGTTTTCTTTGCGATCGAAACCAAGTCGCTTTTGTCATGATAGCGATCGACGGTATAGCCTCCGAATTTTGTCATGGTCAAAGTCTCTCCCTTGTCTACTTTTGAACTGTATTCAAAAGCGATGGTTTTCTCTGTCTTTTTAATAGTATGGGTGTCATTTAAAACTTTCCCGTTCAGAGACAGTTGGGTCTGCATGGCAGTACAGACATGGAAATTAGTGATCATGGTGTGCGATACAATATATGCTTGATCGTCATCAGAATCAACACTTAAAATATTCCAGAATTTATCATCCCAATTGCTGTCTTCATTGGTGATTCCGGCATCGAGATAAGGCTCAAAAACTATTTGGGCATCATTATTTAAAGGCGTTACATTGTATTGAATGACGCCAACCTCATCCATCTCCAAACTTAAAAATCGTTTGGTTTCCACTTTAAGTTCGATGGAATTTTGAAGCGTTACCTCAAAACTTCTGGACAACCAGCCCTCTTTCATATTGAGTTCCCTTCTAAATTCCCGCACCTCTTTACATGCTGCCAAATCCAAGACTTCACCGTTGACCGTGACATTGATTCCTATCCAATTTGGAGCGTTGAGCACTTTGGCAAAGTATTCCGGATATCCGTTTTTCCACCAGCCTACTCGGGTTTTATCTGGATAATAAACACCGGCAACATAACTGCCCTGAAAGGTATTTCCTGAATAGTGCTCTTCAAAATTGGCGCGTTGACCCATGGCTCCATTACCAATACTAAAAATACTTTCTGATGATTTGACACGCTCGGCATCAAAGCCTTCTTCTATAATAGACCAATTGTCTGGTACGATATAATCTTGATTCATTTGTTATAATTATTAAGCTATTCCGAGGATTGAAATAATATGACGATCTTATTATGAGATTCCTTCACTTCGTTCGGAATGACGTTTAGTGGTTTATTTGTTTTTATTAACTGCAAGGGACGCAAAGCTATTCGCAAAGGGTCGGCAATGAAGTTGTTCCTGTTTGTTACTATTCTTTCTTAATACTATGCACTATCTGCTGATTAACTCGTTTAAAAAATCAATATCGATTTCCGTAAAATCGGTAAAGACATAATCTGCTTCATGAAGTATGTCTTTTTCGCCAATTCCAATGGAAATCATTCCGGCATTATTTGCAGCTTGAATTCCCGCCACCGCATCTTCAAAAACCACACAGTGTTCGTTTGGAACATTTAAATGTTCTGCCGCTTTTAAAAATACTTCCGGATCTGGTTTGCCTTTAGTGACGTCATTCCCATCTACGATAATGTCAAATTTTTCGAGGATATTGACTTTTTCCAAGATCATTCTTGCATTTTTACTTGCAGAACCCAAAGCGATATGTTGCTTTTTATCCCTAAGAAAATCTAAAGTTTTGGCGACATCAGGAAGAATTTCCTGTTCGTCCATTTTATCTATATAAGTCAGATAATCAGTATTCTTAAGCGCCATGAGATTTGCAAATTCAGCTTCGGTAATTGTTTTATTCCCCCAAGCGAGGATTTTTTCCAATGATTTGACTCTGCTGACACCTTTCAATTGCTCGTTTTGCTGCTTTGTAAAATCAACACCAATAGTAGCTGCCAATTTCTTCCAAGCTAAAAAATGATATTTTGCAGTGTCCACAATGACGCCGTCAAGGTCGAATATGAATGCTTTTTTAGTCATTTGTTATTGTATTTACTTTGTCGTTTACCAATAGTGAAAGGATACCTGCCAAAATCATCGAGCAGCCCCCAATCAATAAGGCATAAATAGGTTCGTTGTTGAAAAATTTAGACACCAAAAATCCAAGGATTGAAGCGGCCACCAATTGCGGAATCACAATAAAGAAGTTGAACACGCCCATATAGTAGCCCATTTTGGAGGCGGGAAGCGCCCCTGAAAGCATGGCATAAGGCACAGATAAAATACTGGCCCAAGCAATTCCCACACCAATCATTGGCAACCATTCAATAGTGAAGGTTGTTGGATTGGTAATAAAATAGAGTGACATCATTCCAAGTCCGCCCGCTACCAAAGCCAAGAAATGTGTAAATTTTCGGCTGGTTGCTTTTGCCAATAAAGGCAATAAGAACGCTACTGCAGCAGCGATAATATTGTAGTTAGCGAACATCTCACCTACTTGGTTTGCACCGGTATTGTATGCTAAGGACGTGGTATCCGTAGTTTGATAAATATGTTCAGTTACCGCAGCCGTGGCGTAAATCCACATTGAAAATAATGAGAACCAAGAGAAAAACTGCACCCAAGCCAATTGCTTCATGACCTTTGGCATCATTTGAAAATCATTCACAATGTTTACAAAACCATTTCTGGTTTTATTGGTTTGCAAATACCCTGAAATAATCAGTGCGATCCCTCCAAAAGTGATCAATCCTAACGTAAGAACATAGAGATCCTTTTTCAAATCGTAGGTATAAACCAAATAACTGGAGATCAAACCCACGATCAAAATGATGATGCCTTTGCTCAGATGCGATTTTCCGTTTTTTTGGTACCATTCTTCAGAAAAACTTTCCCTGACAGGTTTAAATTCCTTTTCCTGTTCTTCAAAAACTTTCATTTCTTCAGGCGTGTATTCTTTAGATCTTATCACTGTCCACAGAACAGCAAGAAAAAAAGCAATACCACCAATGTAAAACGAATACTTGACCGAATCAGGAATAATCCCCTCTGGCGCCGTATTGGCCACTCCCATATACGTTAGCATTAATGGCAGTTTGGAAGCTACATAAGCGCCAATACCAATGAAAAAACTTTGCATGGCAAATCCTTTGGTGCGTTGTTCTTCTGGAAGATTATCTCCAACAAAGGCACGAAATGGTTCCATGGAGACATTTATAGAAGCATCCAATATCCAGAGCATTCCTGCTGCCACCCACAAAACGGGAGAATTGGGCATCACAAACAAAGCCAATGAGGCAAAAATTGCCCCAACCAAGAAATAAGGCCGGCGACGTCCCAAACGGGAATGCCAAGTCTTATCACTTAAATAGCCAATAATGGGCTGGACAATTAAACCCGTCAATGGCGCAGCCACCCAAAGGATTGGAATATCATCAATCTCAGCTCCTAAAGTTTGGAAAATACGGCTAACGTTAGCATTTTGTAGGGCAAAGCCCATTTGGATTCCTAAAAACCCGAAACTCATGTTCCAGATTTCCCAAAATCCAAGCGTACGCTTTTTCATCATAGTATGTTTATATTAATACTATTGATAAGCGATAAAACTTATCAAAACTTATTTGTTAAGAAGTGAAAATAAAGTTTTGATTATGTGGTAAAGATAGTAAAGTTTTTAAATCTGCAATACATTTTTGATGCTACAGTAATTTCTTTCGGGCATTCCATTCTATTTCCTAGAGTTGATATGGGACGAAACGACTAACGTTTATGACGTTGATTCTGTCGTACTACTATTTTGTATATCACCCTGCCCCTTAACCCTTTACGTGAGCTGTTATTGATCTTTCTTGTTCTTTGCAGTAGAAAGTCTTCTTATTTTGTCGAATTTCTTTCAACGAGTTCAGTTTCAATAACAATTGTGGTATAGCGCTCTTCCTCATCATCACGCTCAAGATTGTCTATCAGCAGTTTTGCTGCGGCCTCCCCCATTTCCTGACCATGTTGACTTACCGTCGTCAAACTGGGGGTAGCATGCTTAGAAAGCACCCCATCAGTAAAGCCAATAAACTGAATATCTTCTGGGATTTTCATGTCCAGATTACGAGCCACTTTCATGGCTATAATGGCATACAGCTCATTCACTGCAAAAACACCATCGATATTTTGATTATTCTTAAACAAGCCTTCAATCTCCCTTTCCAAAGACTCTAAATGGTCTTCAGAGACCAATTCGTCATCTACTTTTAGAATTAAATTTGTATCTGGAGTAATTTCATAGGCCTCTAAAGCTTCCAAATAGCCCTGAGTTCTTAGTTTTCCAACGCTAACATAATCTTTCGTAGTAATAATGGCCACATTTTTACAACCATTGGACAGCAATTTTGCCACCGCATTTTTTGAGCCTTTTAAATCATCAATGATCACTTTATCACAGTGGATCTCATTCACTATACGGTCGAACATCACAATAGGCATCCCTTGGTTAATGGTTTCCTTAAAATGATGGTAATCTTGTTGTTGTAACGTTTCCTTCGCAATGGAAAGAATAAACCCGTCAATACTGCCATTGGCCAACATTTGCATGTTGATCACCTCTTTATCAAAGGACTCATTGGAAAGCCCGATAATTACGTTATAGCCTCTTTTATTTGCGACCAACTCAATGCCCCTGATGACTTTGGAAAAAAAATGATGCACGATTTCAGGAATAATAACCCCGATGGTTTTAGTTTTTCGGTTTTTAAGACTTAGTGCGATGTTATTGGGCCTATAATTGTAAAGTTTGGCAAAAGCCTGTACTTTTTGTCGGGTGTCCTCACTAATTTCAATACTGTCTCTCAACGCTTTAGACACTGTTGAAATGGAGACATCCAATTCTCGTGCTATTTGTTTTAAAGTGATTTTCTTTTTCATATTAACCTATCGTCAAAAAATGGCATTTAACCGCCGATAATGTAATTATAATTAACTACAAATTCAATAGCGAAAACTAAAGGTATGGCATTGTTACTAAATTCGTGATTTTTTGGTTATATTTAAATCATTCCCCCCAAATAGAAAAAAGTTGTCAACACGAAAACGTTTTCGCTATGAATATGACAATGTTATTTCCGAAATCCATTTATTATTTATTTAAGTTTAACCCAAGAAGTGAAAATAAAAGTGAATTATTAACACAATCAACTTTAAAAATCGTGTATGAAAACATTTATGAATAGCTTAATGTTATTGGTATTTTTAATGCCCTCAGTCATGTGGTCTCAAACCACTGTTTCTGGGACCGTAACAGATGAAGCTTACGCATTACCCCTACCGGGCGTAAATATTGTAATTAAAGGAACTACCACAGGAACAACTACAGATTTTGATGGTAACTTCAGCATCAGCGTAAATAACGGCGATGTCGTTGTGTTTTCTTATGTTGGTTATGCCGCTCAGGAACTCATCTATACAGGACAACAACGTTTGAACGTGGTACTTAAAGAAGATACCGCGCAATTGGACGAAATTGTTTTGATTGGATATGGCTCAACAACTAAGCAAGACGCTACAGGTGCGGTTGAAAAAATAGGTGAAAAAGAATTTAATCAAGGAGCCATTGTATCTCCTGAACAATTATTGGCAGGAAAATCTGCCGGGGTACGTATTACCTCTGGAGGTGGAGATCCAGGTGGTGGCTCGGAAATCAGAATTAGAGGTGGTGCATCGCTATCCGCTAACAATTCACCGCTAATTGTTGTAGATGGTTTGCCATTGGACCAAGGTGGTGTGCAAGGGGTAAGAAATCAATTGAACGCCATCAATCCAAATGACATTGAGGATTTTGTCATCCTTAAAGATGCTTCAGCAACCGCAATTTATGGTTCGAGGGCATCCAACGGTGTGATTTTGATCACCACCAAGAAAGGAAAAACCAATTCGCCATTTAAAGTAGAATACGACCTGAAAGCGTCCGTAGCTACAGTCAACGATTATGTAGACGTCCTTTCGGCAGATCAAGTTAGAGCAATTGCCCTCACGGATTCCAATTACAATGCTAGTTTATTAGGAAATGCCAACACCGACTGGCAGAAACATATTTATCAAACTGCCGTTGGAGCGATTCATAATATTACCATTTCTGAAGGTTATGACACCTTTAACTTTCGCGCCAATATCAACCATACCTCACAGCAAGGGGTTTTAACTGGCGATTTATACGAACGAAATTCCATCAACCTTTCTGCTGTCAAACGTCTTTTAAACAACAATTTAAAACTGACCTTAACCACAAAAGGTATTTTAGATGACAACAAATACGCCGACAAAGGTGCGATTGGTGCAGCGGTAGGATTTGATCCAACCCAGGCGGTATACAATCCAGATGGATCATACTTTCAGCATGTGGGCCAAAACTTGGCTTTTACCAACCCTGTTTTCACATTGGCCAACAATAATAACAGAGCTCGTAACCAACGAAATATCACGAATTTCAATATCGATTATAACCTCCCGTTTTTGGAAGGTTTAAAATTCAATTTGAATGCGGGTCTTGATTATTCTGAACTTTCAGGTAAACAATACAGTCCTGCCAGTCCTAATAAACCGGGAAGCATTAATTACGAGAATTTTTACGAAGGCCTCAACAGAAACTCGTTGTTGGATTTCTATTTCAATTACAAAACAACCTTAGAATCCATTAATACAAATATGGATTTAACTGCAGGACATTCATATCAGGAGTTTTACATCAAATCTGATCGTAGTGAAACAGAATCTTCTGGAAGTTTTGTTGAACGTCCAACCATAATCAATAGAAATGCATTGGAGTCTTATTTTGCACGTGCAAGTTTTGACTTTGACAACAAATATCTTTTGTCTTTGTCTTTAAGACGTGATGGATCTTCACGATTTGGAGCAGATAATCGATGGAGTAATTTCCCTGGTGTTTCTATAGGATGGAAAATGACCAATGAAGAATTTTTAAAAAACTCGTTGTTCTCAAATCTAAAATTGAGAGCCGGTTGGGGTAAAACCGGTCAACAAGAGATTGGTCAAAATTATGGCTACTTAGGTATTTATAGCCCAGGTAGATCAGACGCCAGTGTTCAATTTGGATACGTCAATGGAGTTCCACAATTTATAAATACGTTACGCCCTGAGGAGTTTGATGAAAACCTTAAATGGGAAGAAACGTCGCAATACAACGTTGCTTTAGATTTTGGGTTCTTTAATGAGCGTTTAACAGGAACTGTTGATGCGTATTATAGAGAAACTACAGATTTGTTGGCGACCATTCCAACAGCTGCAGGTTCAAACCTTTCAGATTTGTTAACCACCAACGTCGGATCGGTTTTGAGTAAAGGTATTGAGATCAGTTTAAACGGTGCTTTGGCAAGATCAACAGATTTTAATTGGGACATGGGCTTTAACGTCACTTTCCAAGAAAATAAAATTACGAAATTGAGCCTAGGTGAAGATCCAAACTTCTTCATCGCCCAAGGTGGTATTAGCGGTGGCACAGGTAATAATATTCAGTTGTGGAAAGAAGGTTTAGATCCGTCTACTTTTTATGTATTTAGACAGGTTTATGATACCGCGGGAAAACCTATAGAAGGTGCTTATGTTGATGTAAACGGCGACAACCAAATTACCGAAGCCGATAAACAAGCTTATAAAAAAGCATCTCCTGATGCCTACATGGGATTCACCAACACTTTAAATTACAAGAATTTAGATTTTAGTTTTACGTTCAGAGGAAGTTTTGGGAATTATATGTATGATAACGTCGCTTCAGACAGAGGAAATATAACCACCATCAATGATGCACCGGGCCAATATTATGTGAACGGCCATACAAGTGTGTTCGATACAAATTTCAACAACCAAAATCTCTTTTCTGATTATTATATCAGCCGAGCGGATTTCGTGAAATTGGACAACGTGTCCTTAGGCTATTTAATTCCTGGTGAAAAAGTGGACTTGAGAATGTCATTAACCGCAACCAACTTAGTGACGCTAACGAAATTCAACGGTTTAGATCCTGAAATTTCTAATGGTATAGATAATAATTTCTATCCGAGACCACAGACTTTTGTATTGGGACTAAATTTTACATTTTAATATCATGAATAATATTAAACACAATGTTATGTTAAGAACACTTAAAAATATCTTTCTTGCCTTTACAATCGTGCTTTTCGCACAATCCTGTGAGAGCAATTTAGATTTACAACCTGAAGACAATCGTCTTACGGCGGAAGCAGCCTTTGAAGAACCTGGCGCCTATAAATCTTTTCTAGCTAAATTATATGCGGGCATCTCTGTCAGCGGCCAGGAAGGACCAGCTGGAAACCCAGATTTAACTGGATTGGATGAAGGATTTTCCAACTATTTACGTTTGTATTGGTCCATGCAGGAACTCACTACGGATGAGGCCATCGTTGGATGGAATGATGGTACCATTAAAGACTTACATGCGCAAACCTGGACGTCTGGTAATGAATTTATCCGTACCATGTACAGCAGAATATTTTATCAAGTGGCATTGACCAATGAGTTTTTACGTCAAACTGCCGATGCTAAATTAGATGCCCGTGGAGTGGACGCCAGCTTACGCTCAGACATCCAAAACTATCGCGCTGAAGCTCGTTTTATGCGTGCATTAACTTATTGGCATGCTCTGGATTTATTTGGAAACGTCCCATTTGTTACAGAAGAAGACCCAATTGGCGCCTTTCTACCAGAACAAATTAAGCGTGCAGACCTTTTTAACTTTATCGAATCAGAATTGCTCGCCATCGAAAACGAGATTGTCGCCGCAAGACAAAACGAATATGGAAGAGCGGACCAAGCTGCAGTTTGGATGTTGCTTTCCAAAATTTACTTAAATGCCGAAGTGTACACAGGTACACCTCGCTATACTGAGGTCATAACTTATACGACTAAGGTAATCGGGGCAGGATACACCATCTCAACAAATCCTTATTTCCATCTGTTTTTAGCAGATAATGACAGTAACGGCTCACAATCAGAAGTAATTTTTCCAATCACTTTTGATGGATTACATACCCAATCCTTTGGAGGAATGACCTTCTTGATCCATGCAGCAGTAGGCGGTAGTATGAAACCTGCTGATTATGGAATTAACGGCGGATGGGCAGGTTTAAGAACCACCTCTGCATTGGTAGAACAATTTCCCGGAGAAGCTAACTCTCCAGACGGTAGAGCCTTGTTTTACACCGATGGTCAAACAAAAGAGATCAATAACACCTCAACATTTACTCAAGGATTTGCAGTAGAAAAGTTTAGAAACGTAAAAGTAAATGGCGAAGCTGGATCAGATCCAACGGGAGATATTCCTGATACGGATTTCCCAATGTTTAGATTGGCTGATGCCTATCTTATGTATGCGGAAGCATTTGTTAGAGGTGGTGGTGGGAGTGCCGCAGATGCAGTAACTTATATCAACCAATTGAGAACAAGAGCCTATGGCAATAACATGGGCCATATAAATCAAGCCGACTTGACGCTCAATTTTATTTTGTCTGAGCGCTCAAGAGAATTATTCTGGGAAGCACACAGAAGAACGGATTTGATCAGATTTGGTCAATTTTCTGATCAAGGCATCTGGCCTTGGAAAAGAAATGTGCCTCAAGGTGCAACCACAGAAGCTTTTAGAGACCTCATGCCTTTGCCTGCAACAGATTTAGGTATCAACACCAACTTAGAACAAAACCAAGGATATTAAAAAAACAAACACATGAAAAATTTTAAAATATTTAGCTTATTTATTTTAGCCATGATTGGGCTAAATTCTTGTGAAACTGATGACGATGTCATTTTCATAGCTCAAGAACCAGGTGAATTTGTTTTAACAAATACCATCTTGCCAGAATATATTTTGACATCTACTACGGGAAGTAATCTTGGTGAACGTTTTACATGGAACAGCGCCGATTTTGGGGTTCCAACCAACGTGTCCTATGATTTACAACGTTCCATTAAAGGTGATTTCAGTGATGCGGTATTGGTAGGTACAACCTCAGGTAATGAAATTGCAATGACCATTGGCCAAATGATGGCTGCAGCTACTGAAGCTGGTTTGGATTCTAATCCTGCAACACCAGAACCAAACACGGGCTCTTTTGCAGTTAGAGTACGGGCTTACGTTGGAAGTGGTGGCAGTAATACAGAAATATTCTCTGACACCAAAACCATTTCCGTAGTCCTTCAAGAAGCTACGACTGGTGGCAGTGGGATTACTGAATCAACATGGGGCATTGTTGGTTCCGGTTATAATAACTGGGCTGAAGGTGGCATACCAGATGGTAAATTCTATACCACGTCAACTACGGGGGTGTTTGTTTCTTACGTATCCTTAATAACTGGCGAAATCAAATTCCGCGAAAACAATGATTGGGGAAATAATTTAGGAGATGATGGCGCAGACGGTAAACTTGAACAAGGTGGAGCGAATATCGCAGTTACAGAAGGTCATTATAAAATCACCTTAAATGTTAACGACAGTACTTACAACATTGAGCCATTTACCTGGGGTGTAGTAGGTTCTGGATACAACAATTGGGGAGAGGACGGTCCTGATGCCAAGTTTTATTATGATTACTTGACCGATACTTTTAAAGTAGGAGTGAGATTGATTGATGGTAAAATTAAATTCAGACAAAACAATCAATGGACGATTGATTTTGGAGACAATGGCGGAGATGGTACTTTAGACCAAGGCGGAGATGATATAGAAGTGACAGCCGGACATTACACCATAACTTTAGATTTCAATTCCAATATCTATACCATTGAAGAGGATGAAATATGGGGAATTGTCGGTTCCGCTTATAACAATTGGGGGGAAGATGGTCCTGATTTTGCCTTAACTGAGGTGCATCCAAATGTTTGGATCGGTGATATTGTAACCTTGATAGATGGTAAATTTAAATTCCGAACCAATAATGCTTGGGGCACAGACTTTGGTGACAACGGAGCTGATGGCACTTTGGATGCGGGAGGTGACGATATTGAAATCGAAGCAGGAAAATATCGCGTCAGAATGGATCTTACTGACAACACGTACAAGCTTTACAAAATAGAATAATCTTTGAAAGTAAAAAGGCTGTTAGAAATGACAGCCTTTTTTTAATTTAAATGGAAATAAAATATGAAATATCTCTACCTTAAATTACTTTTTTTAATCCCACTATTCACGTTCGCGCAACAACAGAACGTCACTTATAGTATAGCTCCTTCGCCTTTTGAAGAAAACCAGAGCATCACATTGACCTTTAACGGCAACAGCATCAACGAAGCCGCATGGGGAGTGACTACCAACTCCCTTTATTTATGGTCGTGGTCTTATGACCTCAACCTCAGTAATGAGCAAAACAGTCCAACAAATGGCGCTTGGGAAGCATCAATTGAGGCCAATAAGTTGACTTATAATGGCGGAAATGACACCTACAGCATCACTTTTACGCCCAACACCTTCTATAACCGAACAGGAATAGGGCGTATTGGATTTTTATTAAAAGCAAAAGATGGTTCTGGAGACAAGAAATCCCAGGACATTTTAGTTGATGTAGGAACTTTCCGAGTGGTGTTAAACCAACCAGCAGATGGTTCTACCACTATTATTAATTCTGGAGAAAGTCTCAGCATCTCCGCAGAAAACACCGGCGGAAATGCGTCGTATGTATTAAAGGAAGCTGGAAACCCAACACCTATCAATACACAAACAAATATCTCCAATTATTCTTTTACACAAGCCAATATTACACGAAATACCACTTTTCAATTGGAGGTTACCTTGGGTGGAAACACCATTGTTAAAAGTTTTTCAGTGTTGGTAGATCCTGGATCAAGCGTAGCAATTATGCCAACCACCTATCAAGATGGAATCACCTATTTAAGTCCTACAGAGGCGGTATTGGTTCTTTATGCTTCAGGTAAGGATTTTGTGTACGTTGCCGGAAGTTTTAATGACTGGCAGCCAGATGCCACTTATGCCATGAAGAAAGATCCAACACGCAACAATAAGTTTTGGATCAGATTGACAGGATTGACGCCAGGAAAAGTAGAGACCTACCAATATTGGGTGGTGGATCATACGCCCGTTGCTAATTCTCCAAAAATAGTAAAAACAGCCGATCCTTATTCAACCTTGGTGTTATCACCGTTTGATGACCCCAATATTCCTGCATCCACTTACCCTAACCTTCCCGCTTATCCTGCCGGACAAGAGCGTGAAGTGACCGTGTTACAAACCGGTCAAACGCCCTACAACTGGCAAGTCACCAATTTCACCAAACCTCAAAAAGATGATTTGGTGGTGTATGAAGTCTTGGTCAGGGATTTTGGCTCCAACCGAAATTTTCAGGATTTGATTGATAGGATGGATTATTTTAAAAATCTGAATATCAATGCCATTGAACTTTTACCCGTGATGGAATTTGAAGGCAATGAGAGCTGGGGCTACAATACGGCTTTCCATATGGCTTTGGACAAGTTTTATGGCACTGAAAATAAGTTTAAGGAGTTTATTGATGTCTGTCATCAAAATGGGATCGCCGTTATCTTAGATGTGGCACTCAACCACGCTTTTGGGAGAAATCCGATGGTCCGCATGTGGATGAATGATCCTGATGGCGATGGTTGGGGAAGTCCAAGCAATGAGAACCCGTATTTTAACACGACACCAAGACACGCTTACAACGTAGGTTCAGATTTTGATCATTCTAATCCAAGAACAAAAGAGTACGTAAAAAGAGTTGTAAAACATTGGATTGAAGAATTTAAGATTGACGGGTTCCGATGGGATTTGACCAAAGGCTTTACTCAAAACTGTACTGAAAATAACGAAGGCTGCACCAATGCCTATCAAGCTGATCGGGTGGCAATTTTAAAAGACTATGCCGATTATTCCTGGTCCCTGGATCCAACCCATTACGTTATTTTTGAACATTTAGGTTCAGAAAACGAAGAAAAGGAATGGGCCAATTACAAGTACAATGAAGGTAAAGGCGTGATGATGTGGGGGAATATGAATTATGCTTATAATGAATTGACCATGGGATATACCGCAGATATTAGTGGAATTGGACACAAATCGAGACCCTCGTTTCAAGGACCACGTGTTATAGGGTATGCCGAAAGTCATGATGAAGAGCGTTTGATGTACAAGAATTTGATGTACGGGAACAGCACCAACAGTTCTCATAATGTTAAAGATTTAAACACTGCACTGTCAAGAATGTCGGCGTTGGGTGCCGTGACCTTAACCGTCCCAGGTCCGAAAATGATTTGGCATTTTGGCGAATTGGGCATGGAAAACTCTATTTTTACTTGTAATAACGGTTCCGTTAATGTTCCTGGAGGTCCGGACGGCGATTGTAAACTGGACACTAAACCACAGCCCCAATGGACACAAAATTGGACTGGTGACACTAATAGAAATAAAATCTATAATGATTGGGCGCGTCTGATTGCATTAAAAACCAATGAACCCGTATTTAAAGGCGATTATACGATGACTTCCAATAACCTGACGCCATCCATAGAACTATTTGACAACAATTTATCTGATGGTGCACTTAACAAGGTTATTGTTTTGGCAAATTTTGATGTGACTGCAAAGACGATGAATACTGCCATCCCGACGGGCCAAACCTGGTATGATTTGATGGATGCCACCGGTAGCACTACTTATAATAGTGAAACCGTAAACATTGCTGCAGGTCAGTTTAGAATTTTTGGAAATAAAGCATCAACATTGAGTATGGAGAATTTTGAAAATGTTTCAGATTTTGCCATTTTTCCAAATCCTGTCAACAACACTTTTAAAGTGAATAAAGAAGTAAGGCTGCTGGATATTTATGATTTGACCGGCAAACGCATCAAATCATTTAAAGGCGACTTTACACCAACGGATAGTTTCGATGTTTCCGATTTGAACCAAAGTATTTATCTAATCAAAATAGAGAACAAGAATGGACACGTGTTAACTACAAAGTTAATTAAGATGTAATCCAAGGAATCGCCGCTATTTAAAAAGAGCTTCTCGTAAACGGGAAGCTCTTTTTGTTTTATAGTTTCTTAAATATTTTCCAAAACCTCCTTAAGAACCACGGCTTGATTATATGTTTCATCCTTTGCACCATAAAGCAAAGTCACTGTTTGATCTTTCGCCTTTTGACCCAGATGTTTTAGGGCATCTACTTTATCTTTTAATTCTTTCTTGTATTTAAAAGAGAAATCGTCAAACTTATCAGGATCGTGATCAAACCATTTTCGCAATTCTGTAGACGGTGCCAAATCCTTGTTCCAGTCGTCCAAATCAGCATCTTCTTTAGACACTCCTCTAGGCCAAATCCGATCAATCAAGATCCGATACCCATCACTTTTTGAAGGCGCGTCATACACCCTTTTTATTTGGATTGGTTTCATAGCAAATTAAAATTCTTCCATTACGATCTGTTCCTTCTTCACATTCAAATTGGATAATTGCTTTTCAACCGCTTCCATCATAGGCGGCGGGCCACAGAGGTAAAAATGTTTATCATAAGCAAGTCCGCAGTTATTCAAGAATTTCTCAGTAATCTTTCCATGTTCAAAACCTTCAGCAGCATCCCTGGATAGAATATTGATAAAATTCTGACCTAACATCTCTTTAAATTCTTTTTCGAGAATGATATCTTCTTTTGTCTTATTTGCAAAAATGAGCTTATTGTTGCCCAGTTTATTCTGTTCTTTGAGATTCCTTAAAATTGAAATAAAAGGTGTTACCCCCGCGCCGCCGGCAATAAATGTACCTTCACCTTTGTAGGCAATGGCACCAAAAACTTCATTAACAATCAAATGATCACCAGCTTTTAGAGATAGCAATTTGTTCGTAACCCCGTTACGGGACGGATACGTTTTGATCATAAATTCGAGGTTCTCATCCTTTGGAAGCGATGTAAACGTAAAAGGGCGACCTTCATTTTCCCATCCCGACTCTTCCACAAATATTTCTGTTGCTTGCCCCGGTTCAAAGACCATTCCTTCAGGTTTTTCCACCACAATATGAAGTACATCATGGGTGGCATGGTCAATCGATTTTATAGTTACTTCTTGATTTTCCATTTTTCAGAAATTATTTTTTTTCTATTATTATTTTTTAGTTGAGGCGCGGTTTGTTTAACTACTACCTATTAGAGTCAAAACGTGGTTAAAGGATACAAAATCTCAGATATTTCTTATTGGTATTTGTTATTGGTAATTGGAATTATTGTTTCTGGTTTTTGTTGTTTCCGATTTCTAATGCTTATAACAACCTAAAAACTGCCCGCCTTCTCAAAAGCTAAAGGCGGGGCAGTCCAACTATATGGTTATTAAAATTTATTTAGTGTTATTTGTTATGAGGACATATTGCTTGTCTTCAATTTCAATTTCTCTGCCTTGAGCATAACTCTGAACTCCTAACTCGAGTAAACCAACAATCGTTAATCGTTAATAATCAATTTGCCTTCGGCCACCCATCAGCCGCTACCTCAACAACTGGCCGTACCACCCGCTTGGACGGATTCATTCGGACAAGAAAAGGTACGTTCGGGTGGGTCATCAAACGTTCATCAACGATCATCAATCCCTACCCCCTATTTCTCATCCAAAAACTGTCTCAGTACATACTGCAGAATTCCACCATTGCGGTAATATTCAATATCTATCAACGAATCCAATCGGGCAATGGCCTTAAATTTAATACGTTCACCTTTATCATTCTCCGCCACAACATCTACAGATTTGTGCGGGGTCAATCCTTCAGAAATCCCTGAAATAGTAAAAGTTTCAGTTCCATTCAGTCCTAGTTTCTCAGCGGTTTGCCCAGCTTCATATTGTAGTGGCAACACCCCAAGACCAACTAAATTACTTCTATGGATACGTTCGTAACTTTCAGCTATAACAGCTTTTATCCCCAGTAAAAACGTACCTTTCGCGGCCCAGTCTCTAGACGAACCACTTCCATATTCCTTGCCGGTAAGGACCACTAACGGCGTGTTATCTTTTTGATATTTAAGCGAGGCATCATAAACACTCATTTCTTCTCCTGATGGTAAGTGCGTGGTATAACCACCCTCTTTTTGAGCAAGTTTATTCTTGATCCGAACGTTGGCAAAAGTTCCTCTCACCATCACTTCATCATTTCCTCTGCGGCTTCCATAAGAGTTAAATTCTTGTTTTTTGACACCGTTTGCAATCAAGTATTTTCCTGCCGCAGAATGCTCATCAAAAGCACCTGCCGGAGAAATATGATCGGTTGTAATACTGTCACCCAACACCAAAAGTGCCCGTGCATTTTCAATATTCTGAAGTGGGGGCGCCTTTTCAGAGATATCCTTAAAGAATGGGATTTCTTTAATATAAGTGGATTCTGGATCCCAATCATACAATTTACCTGTTGGAATCTCTAAATTTCTCCAAATCTCATTTCCATCGAAAATCTCTGAATAGTTTTTATCAAAATCTTTCGGCGTAAGTACTTCCTTCAGCACCGCATTGATTTCATCATCGGTTGGCCAAATATCTTTTAGATACACTGGCAATTGGTTTTTGTCATAACTGATAGGATCTGTGGTTAAGTTAATATCCACTCGACCCGCAATGGCGAAAGCAACGACCAACATAGGCGACATCAAGTAATTCATTTTCACCTGTGAATGGACACGTGCCTCAAAGTTTCGATTGCCTGAAAGCACGGAGCATACAACCAATTCATGATCATCGACTGCTTTAGCAATGGCAGGAGGCAACGGACCTGAATTCCCGATACAAGAAGTACAACCATAGCCCACCAAATGAAATTGAAGCGCTTCCAAATCCTTTAATAAATCGGCTTTTATCAAATAATCTGTAACCACTTTTGATCCTGGAGCTAAAGACGTTTTTACCCATGGTTTGACATCAATACCGTGCTGCCTTGCCTTTTTAGCCACCAAGCCAGCACCAATCATCACAAATGGATTGGAGGTATTGGTACAGGAGGTTATGGCCGCAATAACTACTGAACCGTCTGATAATGAATATTTTTGTTCGCCTTTATCAATCCAAACCGTTTTAAGTCCGTTTTGCACATTCGTTTCAATTTTTGTGCCTGCAGACATCGCTCTTGGCGGCGAGGTAGGTTGGTTACCTCCTTCGTTCTTCCAACGGATGACGGACTCACGTTCTTCATGTTCTATATATTCACGCTCATATCCTGAACTTAGCAAATCAATAAATGTAGGCTTAAAATCCTTTAAAAGAATCTTGTCCTGCGGACGTTTCGGACCTGCAACGGTAGGTTCAATAGTGGAGACATCCAGCTCCACAACTTCGGTGTAGTGGATTCGGTCTTCATTTTCACGCCATAACATATTGGCTTTACAATAGGTTTCCACCATAGCAATCTGTTCCTCAGAACGATTACTTTCCCGCATGTACTTTAATGTTTTATCATCTATTGGGAAATAGGTAATGGTGCATCCAAATTCTGGTGACATATTTCCAATGGTCGCTCTATCTGGCACCGACAAATGGTCAAGTCCCGATCCGAAAACCTCAACAAATTTACCTACCACCCCTTGTTTTCTGAGGATATTGGCAATGGTCAGCACCAAATCTGTAGCCGTTGATCCCAACGGCAATTTACCGGTCAATTTCAATCCGATGACCTCTGGCATAATAAAATACAGGGGTTGCCCTAAAATTGCAGCTTCTGCCTCAATACCACCAACGCCCCAAGCTACAACGCCAATGCCGTTAACCATTGGAGTATGGCTATCCGTACCCACTACGGTATCCGGAAAAAGTTCGCCATTACGTTCAATGACGCCTTTAGATAAATATTCTAAGTTAATTTGATGGCAAATACCCATTCCTGGAGGGACCACACTAAAATTATCAAAAGATTGTTGCGCCCATTTTAAAAATTGATAACGCTCAATATTCCGTTTGTATTCTTCTTCTATATTGCGCTGATAAGAATAATCCGTACCAAAATAATCTACTTGAACGGAGTGGTCTATGACCAAATCCACAGGTACCAAAGGATTAATGGTCTCAGGGTTTCCTCCTTTACGAGCCACCTCTGCCCTAAGGGCCGCAATATCAACCACGGCAGGAACACCCGTAAAATCCTGCATTAAAACACGTGCAGGTTTAAAAGGAATATCTTTATCCACCCCCTTTGGTTTCCAGTTAAGAAGTGTTTCAATGTTTTCTTTAGTTACTGAGAAGTCGTCAAAATTACGCAACGCATTCTCCAATAAAATACGAATTGAAAAAGGCAATTTATCAATCTCATAACCTTGATTTGAGAGCTCCTCAAGACTATAAAATGTGAAGCTTTTACCGTTTACAGCCAGTTGTCTTTTAGTTTTAAATAAATCATTACCCATAGTATCTGCGTTTTAAAATGTTAGTATTTATCACCTAATCAAGTAGTGGCATTGGGCGCAAAGTTCTTTGTAGAATGGTTGGGGAGTAGCATTCATAAAAACAAAAATGAAAGAAAATCAAAAGAAGATTAATTTTCCTGCAAACCTACTTGTCAAAAACACTAATTTAAGGTGATCAGTGTTTTATTTTAAGCTCTTTAAATTTACGAATTTGTTCTAACATAAGTAATCTTATCGAAATAAAAATAAGGTACTTAGATGGTTAAAGCTTATTAATTCTTAAAAATTGGCATTCCACGGTCAATTTCCATTAAGATAGCATCGTAATATTTGTTGAAATTTCTTTATTTATTTCGGTAAGTGGGATAAATTAATTCTGATCTTATCTTCAGTAATTGCTTCAGGTTTACGGGTTGCGCTGCGAAGTACCAGATATCCCAGCAGACCACTCAGGCCAGATGCCAAAAGAATTCCAATTTTAGCTTCTTCCTGTAAAATTTGATCAACAAAAGAAAGGTTGACGATAAATAGCGACATGGTAAAACCGATACCGCAAAGGAGAGAGATCCCAAAAAGCAATCGCCATATTTCTGGAGTTTTCCTCGTTTTTCTATAGAAAAAACTCAGGAATATCCAACTGGCAAACATGATCCCAATTGGCTTACCTATCAATAGCCCCAACATGGTTCCCCAGGTAATTGGCAGATGGAATGCCTCTCTTAAAATCTCCATATCAAAAATAATTCCGGCATTCACGAAAGCGAAAGTGGGCATGATAAAAAAGTAAACGAGTCCATGTAGTTTTCGTTCCAATCGTTTCAATGGCGACTCCATTTCCCGATGTAAATTTTCGAGAAAACTGTGGACTTGAGGACTTGTCATGGTGTAGGCGTCATCCTTTGCTTCCTTAAAAAGCCTATACCCTTTTAAAGACGCCTTTTTGATCTGATCCATATCCCATTCGCGTCGTAAAGGCACGGTTAACGCTAATATGACCCCTGCTATAGTGGCATGAACGCCAGAAGCCAATATGGCCCACCACATGACAAAACCTATAACGAGATAGGGCGTCAATCTGTTCACGCCCTTTCTGTTAAGAATCAGGAGTATTATAGTACATCCCGCTGCTATCCCCAAGGCGTGCCATTGGATTTCATCGGTATAAAAAAAGGCGATGACCAACACGGCAATGAGATCATCAACCACCGCAATTGTAGTAATAAAAACCTTAGCCCAAGAAGGCATTCTCGACCCGAGCATCGCAATGACGCCAATAACAAAGGCAATATCTGTAGCCATTGGTATGGCCCATCCTTTTACATAATCAGTCCCAAGATTGAAAGCAAGATATATAATGGCAGGGAACATGGCGCCACTAAAGGCGGCGGCAACAGGAAATATCGCCGACCTGAAAGACGTCAAACTACCAAATTTCAGTTCGCTTTTAATTTCAAGGCCAACCATCAAAAAGAATAGTGCCATTAAACCATCATTGACCCAATCATGTAACGACTTAGAGATGTAGACATCTTTAAAACCCATTCCAAAATTGAGTTGCATTACCGTATGATAAAAATTATTTAGGGAGGTATTGGCCACAATCAACGCTGAGGCAGTGGCGATGATCAATAATATCCCTGGTGCAGAATCTTTTTTTAGAAATGCATTTATACTCTTTGTTACCTTACCCATATTGGAGAGGATTGTTTTTAAAGTACAATTTCGCATTTTAAATTCTCTCAATCAATAAAAAGTGAAATTATATTTTTAAAACTATTGGTGTTGAAATTAAGCGTCAAAACGAAGCCGATTGTAACGGATGGGGATTCATCTCTTAGTGCTTTTATGGAAAGATGGTTCCGAGATTCCCGATCAATAATCGAAATCCATGTTTTTAGCTATCTGGACAACCATCACAAAATAATGCACTCGCTCTTGGCTTTCACTAAGAAAGCCCGAAAATATGACATTCTTCGGGCCTTCAATCTAACCAAATCAACTTAACATTTTAATTTTTTGGCATATCCAATTGCGTAAAATCAACATTTGGCGCTGCCCCATTTGATGTTCTTATAAACTCTGTATTGATTGGAGTGGTATCATTAAAAAAGCCACAATTTTCCATAAAAAATTGGTTACCGTTCACCCCACCGGCATAGTCCATACGAGATTCCTTTCGTGCTGTGGCGTCTGCAGTAAATTTAGCTTTGGTCAGTTCCATCCATTCTTTATCCGTGGTGTAAACCCACTGATTGTTATAGTGTGCTTTTCGCGAGATATTTCCAGTTTCAGGTACAAAATTCTCTAAAAATGAATACAACCGTTTTAAGTATCGACTGCCTTGTGGTCTTCTAAAGCTCGCAATCAAATTCCATTTATTATTTTCTGGAGTATAAAAATACGCGGTATAATCTGTTGAATTATTTTCGGCAGGAACACCTTTCAATAAAAATTTATAAGAGGTATTCGCTTTCCAATTGTACACTTTATAACTCTGTCCTCCAGACCCCTCATTTCCAAATTCACCAGTAGTTACGCCATCGCCTTTGGCCAGCAAAATAATTTTATGATCGTCAGGAATCTCCTTTGGATCTTGAGTATCAAAAGGACTCCACACCGAAAACAAGACGCGACGCTCCGTTTCTGAATTGACCTGAATGCCAAAATAACCATCTTGAAAACCATTCGCCATAAAATAGGAACCTATGACATCTTCACCTTCGGGAACATTGATTTCGTTATAAAACCATTCAATTTCCTTTTCCTCAGGCAATTCATAGGTTAAATGGACTGAAGGGCCACGCCTTCCAAAATAAAAGTCGTCTTTAATAAAATAGATGTTACCTTCCGTAGCCGTACCCCCAATTAAAACTTCACTAATAGTTGCCACAACAGGTCCTGATTTCTCAATACCTACCATCTCAATGACATTATAACCCGCTTTGACATCAAAAATGCCAATGTCAATTGTTTGGCTTTCGGAAGCGTTTGTTTTTATGATTTTGGTTTGATCGGCTAGTGTGACTTTTATTCTTGAAGTACCCTCTGGGACATTCAAATTCAAACCAAGATGCAGCTTTCCTGAAGTATCTGTTTTAAAATAAGTGCGAACAACGGTTTTTAAATCGGTCCAATTTTTAATTTCAGAATCACTTATCATATTGGAAGTCATAGAGGTCTTATTGACCACCCAACTATTAGGACCTGCAGGGATTTGGATAGATAAATTGAGTTCTAGTCCTCCTTGATCATTGGATCTATTGGTGTTGCAACCTATCAGTGTAAAAGAAACGAATAAGACTAGAAATGAAAGGTGCCTTTTTTTTAACATAGTTTATAATTATTTATACACATAATAAAATTCATTTAAAACAGTGGTTACTGTTGATTGCTGTTCCGTCAAAGGATAAAATGAAAGAAGCTTGATTTTAAGTCAAGCTTCTCCCGATATGTTCATTTTTTATCAGAATCGTTGACACCAACGCTAATTATTGCGTCGGATTCTGAGTCAATGTTCCTGGGTAAGAATTTATAGCATCCTGTGGAATATAATAGACCACACGATAGTCAGTAGCCGAGATATCATCAAATTGGTTGTGAGGTCCTGGATAGTGACGTGTCAATTCCTTTCCATTCCGGAATACGTCATAACTACGTTCTGCTTGATAAGCAAGTTCCAATTGACGTTCTTTGTCAATCCGAGTGCCAGCATTGTCGGCATCCAAAGCAGTGTATCCGCCATTAACAATAGAACGCTCTCTAATAGTGTTTAGATCAGTCAGAGCATCGCTATAATTCCCCAATTTGGCATAGGCTTCAGCACGGTTCAGGTAAACCTCTCCCAAACGGCTGATTACGGGAGAGTGCAAATGAGACTCCTCCCCTTCCA
Source organism: Gelidibacter sp. (assembly GCF_035515035.1). GTDB lineage: Bacteria > Bacteroidota > Bacteroidia > Flavobacteriales > Flavobacteriaceae > Gelidibacter. The sequence continues at coordinate 84,746 of NZ_DATJCA010000068.1, forward strand.
ACGACGCTTTTGTAATGTAGAACTGTGGATAAACACGGTTAAGCGTTATATAATCGTCTATAACACCAGAATAAGTTTTTCCGTCTTTGTATTCGATTGAATAAGTCTCCTGATTGGCATCAATGACAGTAAGCGTATAGGTGTCATCCCCTTCCTTAGCGGTAATTGTACCACCATTACGAGTGATATTTGCCTGTACATAGTTTAAATTATTAGGACCATCTTCTTTGACAAAACGGAACACTTCAGTATAATTTCCAGTGTTAGCATCTTTTGAATAGGTAGGCATAATAAATGCTGCACGTGCATCTACAAGATTATAGCTGTCTTCACGCCAGTCATTGCGACCGGTTTCATTTAGCAAATCGATATATTTAGCACTGGCATACATTTCTCCCCATCCCATTCCGCCTAAGTTGGCATACATTCCTCCAACACCATAGTAATGGTCAAAACCTGAAAACTCAGAAGCCACACGTTTGATTGCAAATATAGTTTCGGCATTGTTTTCTGGAATAAAAGTATTGTACTTCATAAATTGAGCTCTTGGCAACAAAGAGTACTTTCCAGAATTGATCACTTTATTTGAGTAATCTACAGCAAGTTGTGCATATTCAGTATTAGGTGCAGAGTAGGTTCCACTCATATAAAGATAGATACGAGACAACATGGCTTGCGCTGCTTCTTTTGATGCGTAGATAGAAGTTTTATCTAAAGTCAATAATGCTTCGGCCTTCTTTAAATCGCTGATGGCTTGCTCGTAGCTTTCTTTTACTGTTGCACGATCATCAAAGTTCATATTAAGAATATCGTCAGGGGTTCCATTCACAATTGGAACACCCAAATTCGTTTCTGGATTTTGGTAATAAGGACGACCGAATGCACGGGTCAAGTAAAAGTACATCATCCCACGCACGTAATATGATTCCCCAATCTTATTATCAATCTCCGCACTTTGGCCTTCATCAATCATATCAATGATATTTGAAGCCTGTGCAATAGCTTTATACCCCGAGTCCCACATTTGGGTCAAGCGATAGTTGTTTGGAGTACGTGCATACGATAGAAATTCATAAAAGGCATCAGTAGATGATCCACGGATCATCATATTATCTCCTGCATATTCTCCCATTCTATGCATAGGATCTGACCAAGCTTTTAACTGGGCATACATTCCGTTGAGCAAGGCTTCGAGAGAGGCATCTGGATCCCCGACAATAGTCTGTGAGTCCATGCTTCCGTGAGGCAGGCGGTCGATATCACACGCTGCGAATGTTGCCACGACCAATAGGGCTATAAATATTTTTTTCATGGTGTATAGTTTTAAAATTGTAAGTTAAGTCCAAGCATAAATTTACGCGTGGTCGGATATACTGCAGGACCTGTTGATCCCATTACAGCTCCATCAATTGCTGGAATTTCTGGATCTACTCCTGAGTATTTGGTGATGGTGAATAAATTCTCTCCGGATAAGGAGATGCGTAAGTTATCCACCTTAAACTGGCTTAAGTCAATATTATAACCTAAAGTCAAGGAACGTAACTTTAAAAAATCGTTGTTTTCTAAATAACGCGTGGATGTTGCATTTCCCTTATCCTGGTTATTATACCTCGCTACAGGGTGCGTTGCAATGTCACCTGGCTTTTCCCAACGGCTCCATTCTGGTCTCAAACGCATTTGGTTACGGTCTGTATAAGTTCCGTCCGAGTCGTATTCCTGTCTTGAATAGTTATATATTTTACCGCCTAGAGCATAACCGAATACAGCGTTAAAATCAAATCTCTTATAATTCAATGCTGTAGAAAAACCTCCAAAAATATCAGGAGATACTTTACCTGTTTTCTCAAATGTTGCTTGTGAGTAATTAGAAGTGGTTTCACGAGACAATTCATTTCCGTCGGCATCTCTTTCTACCTTGTACCACAATGGCAATCCGTCTTCAGGATTTACGCCAGCCCATTCTTTTAAGTAATAGGTATCCACTGGGCGACCTGGCTCCAACATGCGTTGTGCCGAACCGGCAATTCCCAGACCATCGCCAACTATAATAGGTCGAACCACGTAGTCACCATTGGCATTTTTTGTTTTGTAGAGTTTAGTCAACTTATTAGAGTTATGGCCTAAGTTCAAATCCAAACTCCAGGTTAAGTCCTGATTGCGGATGATATCGCCACCAATGGAAACCTCAATCCCTTTATTTTCCATTTCCCCAATATTCTGCCAAATGCTCGTCACACCTGTCAACCCACTAATTGGAACTCGGTAAAGGATATTGTCAGTATTTTTCTCATATAAGTCCACCGTTAATCTTGCTCGGTTGTTCCATATACTTGCATCAATCCCTATACCACTGGTATAAGTCTTTTCCCAAGTCAAATCTTTATTTCCAATTTGACTGATCAATGCTCCAGGATTCTGGTTGTAGCTCGCGCCACCTGACACAGCATATAAATCATATTGTGGATACAATGCACTTGGCCGGTTTCCTACCGAACCGTAGGATGCGCGAATTTTTAAATTATCCACCCAGTCTGCTTTAAACCACTCTTCATGGTTGATGTTCCATCCACCACTTACCGAGAAGAAATTTCCATACTTGGCATTATCACCAAAGTTGGAAGCCCCATCTCTACGGAAAGAAACCTGACCCATATATTTATTGTCATAGGCATAATTAGCATTGAAGAAAACGGATTGGACAGCCCATTCGTTAATCCCCCCTTTTGTACGCTCTGGGACCGCAACAACGTCTAATACTTCAAAACCTGGGATAAATCCGGTACCTGCCGCATCTAAAGATTCCGAACGGTAATCATTAAATTCATAAGCGAGCAAAGCATTTACATCGTGTTTCCCCCAACTTTTATTAAGTTTTAAAAGTTGACTGGTAAACATTCGGGTGTAATCTGATCGATACTCTGAAATACGACCACCTACACTTTCACCGCCACTAGAACGAGGATCTGTATAACCATTTGACTTATAGGTATTGTAACGTACGTTGTTGATAGATGAGAAGGTCAACCAATCCGTCAACCTAACGTCGAAATCCATATTCCCCATAAACTCATAGTTTTTGTTAGCACCATGATTCCACTGAAGATCGTAGAGGTAATTGGTGCTGGCACTATTTACCCAACTGCTGGAACGATGTCCAACTAAACTTCCATCTTCATTATAAGGGCTATCCCATGGCAAATTAGAATACATGGCCGTTGTAGAATACTGACGATCATCCACATCACGCATAGATCCTGAGATTGCCGGCTTTATTGTCAACCAATCCAACGGTTTATATTCCGTTTTAAAACGGAAATTGTAACGTTTGTAGTCATAACCTTTAACAGCTCCTTCTTCATCGTATAAACCAAGAGACATATAAGAACGTAGGGTTTCAGTACCTCCCTGAATAGAAACGTTATAGGTACGTGTCAAACCAGTCTTAGTGGCTAAATCCCACCAATCAAAATTGCTGTTACGCAGATCAGCATTCCAACGTGGAAATGAAATTTGACTGGCATTAGAAAACGAGGAGTAATAATCATATAATTCCGCCCCATTCATCATGTTTGTGTTCCCGTTATTTAGGGTGCTAATACCCACTTTGGTAGAAAAATTAACCGAAGTTTTTCCAATTTTAGCTCTTTTTGTCGTCACCACGATAACACCATTAGCGCCCTGAGATCCATAAATGGAGGTGGAAGCAGCATCTTTAAGAATCGTCATGGTCTCGATATCATCTGGGTTCAGTTCCCCTGCGCTAGATCCTACAATGACACCGTCAATCACCCAAAGTGGGCTCGTTGTACCACTTAAGGTAGCTTGACCACGAATAACAACCGCACCTCTTGATCCAGGCTGTCCTGACCCCGAAGCGACATAAACACCAGGCGCTTTTCCATTAAGCATGTTTTCTACGGATGGCGTTGTAACGTCCCTAAGGTCATCTCCCGTAACCGTATTCAATGCGCCGGTTAAACTCTCTCTTTTTTGTGTACTATATCCAACAACAACCACCTCATCCAAACTGGCGATATCTTCCTGCATGCTAATGCTTATGGATGTCCTGCCATTTACTTTAACCTCTTGCGTCACAAATCCCATAAAAGACACAACCAAAGTCGCATCGCTAGTGACATTTATAGAAAAATTTCCATCAAAATCAGACACCGTCCCATTGGTAGTACCTTTTTCTAAAACAGTTGCTCCTGGAACAGAAACCCCAGTACTGGCTTCAGTTATCGTACCTCTTACCTCAATTTTAGATTGCTGCGCGTAAGCAGATCCAACAAATAAGGATAAGAATAAGACTAATAATAGTTTCTTCATAAGTTTTATTTTAAGTTTATTTTAAGTTTTAATAGGTATCCTTGATCCAATTGTAAGGCTTACGTTTTACCCACATCCCTCTTGTAAAATCCGGGATTTCCTGAGGTGCACCGTTATTTTCAATAGAAGCCTCTGAAAGCGGGGTAATTGCACTCCATGCCGCTGCATCATAAGCATCCATTGGAGGTGCTATCTTTTCTTTGGCAGATTCTATAAACGAATTCATTACAAAAAAGTCCATTCCCCCATGACCAGCGCCAGTAGCGAGCTCGCCATATTTTTTCCATAAAGGATGGTCATATTTTTTAAGCCATTCATCGGCATCATCCCATCGGTGTGGTTTTGATTGGCCTTCGATATAAATTCTTTTTCCATCATCTTCCCATAAGCCATTGGCGCCTTGGACTCTAAACCCTAAGGAATAAGGTCTTGGCAAATTAACGTCGTGTGTGATGATGATGGTTTCACCATTGGTGGTTTCTACTGTTGTGGTAATCACATCACCTTGTTTGAATTTCAATTTAGCGTTGGGATGGTCCTTGCCACCGTTGACAACAATATAATTATGTAATCCGATTCCTTTGGAGGCATTTGATGTTAGGGACATCAAACGATTTCCCCTGTTGATATCACACATAACTGCAATAGGCCCTAAACCATGCGTTGGATAGACATCGGCATTTCTTAATAATGAATGTTGGGTGCGCCATTTGGATTCAGAAATACCTTTATCACCAAATTCAACACCTTTGCCGTAAGCTGTTTTACCGTCGTTGAACTTTACACCACGTAAATCGTGCTGATACCCACATCTAAAATGGACCAATTCACCAAAGACATCCTTTTTCACCATATTCAATACCGCAAGAACATCTCTACGGTAATTCACATTTTCCAGGATCATTAAATGGGATCCTGTTGCTTCGTGAGTGTTTACTAAGTCCCAGCATTCCTCCAAAGTATTTGCAGCAGAAACTTCTAAGCCGGTGTATTTTCCAGCCCTCATAGAATCAACAGCCATTCGGGTATGCCACAACCAGGGTGTAGAAATTACAACTGCATCAACTTCCTTTAAGTTCAATAAATTCAGATAATCTTGATCATTTTTACTGAAAACCTGTGGTTTTGCAAATCCTGCATCCTTGATCATTTTCAATGCCACTTCAATCCGGGCAGGATCCACATCACAGATGGCAGTTATTTCTGTATCTTTTCTGAGCAATGCATTGTTTAAATGATTCACCCCTCTTAGTCCAACGCCTATAAATGCCATTTTTAATTTTTGGTCGGCGGAACCCAACATCGCACCAAAGGACATATTGGGAAGCATCATTAAACCCGCACCAGCCAATACTGTTTTTTTGACAAAATCTCTTCTTGAACTCATATTATAAAATCGTTAATGTTTCGTTAAATAATCTAGTCTCAAATTTGAAATTAAAGTTCTTTAATGTGGTAGATATTTTAGTCGATTGGGGAGAATATGAGTCGGATGATGAAATTATCCCCCTATTTGACGAAATAATCGCTTATGCTCAATTAATCCATTCGCTACAAGGCCCCCTTACATTTATATTATTAATATATTTACCATAATTAATCAGTTTACTCTAGTAGTTCTCCTACTATTTATACACTTCAAAGAAACAGCCCTACAAATTCAAGAATTATCTCATGCACAGTTTGAAGCCTTATCTTTTAACCTTCTGTATATGTATAGCGCTGGTTACAGCTGCACTTGGGCAGCACCATGTTAATTTCACACATTTAGCGCCTTCTTCAGATAATAGAGCGATTACGGTTACAAAAACCATACAGGATGCTTCTGGAAATATTTGGATGGTTGATAAAGGAGACATATACATCTATGATGGTTATAACTACAGACGTATCAACAACCAAACTATTTTTCCTAATTCCCAAGATTATGTACCCATAAAAGATATTCTGATTGATGATTTCAAAAACATCTGGGTGATATCGGCCATAGGTTCATTAACCCAATACAATCCGGAGAAAGGAATTTTTGAGGATTTAACGCCACTAATAAACAATGAGAAAATAGGCGCAATCACTTCAAAGAATAAAGCAATTTGGTTAGCTACAACCAAAGGCAGTATATACACCTATGCCAACGCTAAAACGGATAGCATTACTACTTTTCCTGGTTTGGGAAGCAATTCAAAAATCGTTGTGGATATTGCCATAGGACAACATAAGGACATTTTTTTAAGCACAGGGGATGGCAACGTTATGATCTATTCCATCCCGTCCAAAAAACAAGAATTTCTGAAAGCACCTTTTAATAATTACCCTGAAAGCCTAAGGTTATTGGCGGATAGTTACAATAGACTATGGATTGGCACGGAAACAAGGGGTCTTTTTTTATATGACATCACTAATAAAGAATTTATTCAAGATTCATTTTTTAAAGGAAATACACACAATATTAAAAATGAGTTAATCCTAAATCTTTTTGCGGATACTCGTGGTTTTTTATGGGCAGGAACAGACGGTGGTGGTATATATAAGATAAATTTAACAACGGGAGATGTTCTTTTATTCACCAAACAAGTGAATAGCGAGACTTCTTTAAGTAGTAATACCATTTTACATATTAATGAGGACAATCACCAAAACATCTGGATCACACCCAATTACGGCAATTTGAATATCCTACCCAACGCAGATAATAATATCAATTATCACGAAGGATCGGAAAATCGTGTGCCCAGTAGAATATTGAGCATATACAAGGGTTCAGATGATGTTTTATGGGCAGGCACCGATGGTTCCGGCTTAACCAGAATTACTTTCAATGCCGATGACAGTACTACTGAAAAACAGTTTTTTCATGATTTTACTACCAATAAAGGATTTTACGTTCAGAGCATAGCTGAGGACAACAAAGGTAATATCTGGATTGGCACCTACAAAAATGGCCTTTGGTTCTATGATTCCAAGAAAAGTGAATTTCGTAAAATCCCCGTGTTGAACAGCAAGAATCAAAAAGCAACTGATGTTAGGACCATCTACAAGGATAGCAAAGGACGCGTTTGGGTGGGATCCAACACTAGCCTGAACATCTATTCTGACAATTTGGAACTTCTGGCATCCTTTGAAAACAATGTGAACGGCTTAAAAGGAACCATTGTTGAAAGTATTATTGAAACGCAAAACGGCAGTTTATGGCTCGGTATTTATGAAGGTAGCTTATTTCAATTTAACGAGAATCACACTCAGTTAAATGCGTCTACTTTTTTGGACTTTTCCATCTTGAACGACCAATTGGACAGGATTAAGAGTGTCAAATCCATTTCAGAAGGCACCTATAACAGCTTATGGCTAATAAATGATTCCGGCAAATTATTAAAGTACGATATCAAAAAGAATATATATACTTCATTTGAGGATTTAAAGACCATTTCAAATAGAACGCTAGCCGCGGTAATCAATTCTGGAAATGACAATTTATGGATAAGCTCCAACAACGGTATTGTGAATTTCGATACTAGAGGTTCCATCATAAAAACCTATTTTATCACTGACGGACTACAAGATAATATGTTTTTGTCAAGAAGTGCCTTTAAGGATTATAATGGGGTCTTATATTTTGGCGGATCGAAAGGTTTCAATTATTTCTATCCCAAAGATTTACACAAAAAAGAGTCACGCCCAACCTTCAAATTAACACCATAGAAGTTCTGAACCAACCCGCAGAAGTTTTATTGCCAGAACAAATAGACAGTGGCATTGTCAATGTCAAGGTCTTACATCTAAAACATAACCAATCTTCATTTTCATTTCGTTTTGCTGCTTTGGACAATATCTTATATCCAAAATATTTTTATGCCTATCGATTAAAAGGCTTTGACGACGATTGGATCTACAGTCATTTGGACCGTTCTGCCACTTACACCAATATCCCGGCGGGCAATTACACTTTTGAAGTTAAGACAGGCACAAGAGACGACGTTTGGGATATCCCTGCCAAAAGTATCAACATCTCCATTGAACAACCCTTTTGGAACAAACCCGTTGCCTGGATTTTATACATCGGCGTTCTCGGATTAGTGGTTTACGGTGTCAGACGTTGGTATGCCTTAAAAAAGAAGTTGTTAACCGAAAAAATCCGTCATCAAAATCAGAATGAACTTCATGAATTAAAAATGAACTTTTTCGCAAAGATGTCCCATGAAATCCAAACGCCTTTAACCCTAATTTTAGGACCGCTTGATGACATGATTCGGAAAGCAGAAAAAAATGGAAATCTCCTTTTAAAACAGCGATTGGAAATCATCGGTTATAATAGCAGACGACTTTCTAAAATTGCCTACGAATTGACCTTGGTCAGAAATAAGGAATTGGATAGACTTCGATTGAATGTCACAAAAAATAACCTCTATAAAAAGATTGACAACATTGCCCAATCGTTCCATGAATTAGCAAGAAAAAAGCATATCGACTTTGCGGTTAACTGTCCAAAAAATCTAACAGCAGCATGGTATGACAAAGAAAAAGTAGAACATATCATCTATAATCTACTCTCCAACGCGTTTAAGTTTACGCCAAAAGAAGGGAATATTATTTTGACCGTAACGCCGATCAATTCAAAAAAGATGATCCGGTTATCTGTAACCGATTCCGGTCCCGGCGTGGCTAAGGAAGAATTGAATACAATTTTTGAACTCTTTTACCAATCCAAAATTGGAAGAAAAAAGAAAGGTATCGGGATTGGGTTGGCCCTAACTAAAGAATTGATCGATTTGCACAAAGGAAAAATTGAAGTTGAATCTTCCGCAATAACCGGCACAACATTTACCATTACGTTTCCGATCCATAAGGAAGCCTATACAGATATGGAAAGAGTGACGTCCGATGATGAAGATGAGCCTCAAGAAATTGCCATAGAAAATGAGGTCATCCCTGAAATGCAAAACGAAAACAACGCTTTAAAAAAGACCATTCTTATTGTTGAAGACACTTTAGACTTACAACTTTTTTTGAAAGAACTTCTCCAAAACCAGTATAATATCATTTTAGCCGAAAACGGCATTGAAGGTTTTCATTATGCCAAGAGCAATATTCCAGACCTTATTTTAAGTGATATTATGATGCCAGAGCTTGATGGTATTGAAATGTGCAAACAATTAAAAGAAGAGCAGCTCACTAAACATATTCCTATTATTTTACTGACTGCAAGAAATTCCACCCACTCAAAAATAACCGGACTGAAATCTGGCGCCATAGAATATATCAACAAGCCTTTCAACACCAAGGAACTGTTACTTAAAATTGAAAATATTCTTATTGCCAAAGATGATATTATCACAAAATACCGGAAAGAAGTCATTTCAAGGCCTGAAGTTCCTTTGGAAAAATCTCAGGATGAAATCTTTCTGGAAAATTTAGTGGCCAATATTAATTTGAGATTGGAGGATGCGAATTTCAAAATGGAAGAATTGGCCGCACCTTTAAACATGAGTTATTCCACAATCTATAGAAAATGTCACGCGCTAACAGGCCATAGTTTGGTAGATTTCGTAAGGATTTTACGCTTAAAAAAAGCGGCTGTTTTAATTACTAAAAACGGATTCACCGTTTCTGAAACAGCATTTATGACCGGATTTAATGATCCCAAGTATTTTTCAAAATGCTTTAAAAAACAGTTCAAAAAAAGCCCTATAAGTTTCAAGAACGAAGCCCATAAAATTGGCGTCGATGAGTATTTAAACAAACATGAAGTAGGTTCTTTTTTGTAGAATTATTCAAATTTACCCAATTGTCAATCTATAGACATTAGTTTCCCTTTTGATAAAACCCAACTTTTGATATAAAGTATTGGCCGCAATCCTATCTGGACTAGAAGTCAAATTGATTGTTTTAATATTTTGTTTTTTAACATAATCAATAGCAAACGCCATCAATTGTTCTCCAACACCCATACCTCTGGCTGAGTTGTCCACCACAACATCTTCAATCCAAATTTTATCGCCCGTAGGAATTTTAGTGAACACCAAGGTCAATGTACCGAGGACTTCATTGTTCTCTTCTGCTATAAATAGTCGTGTTGAAGTCGAATTAACAATCGCCTCGAGATCCTTTTTTGATGGCAAAGGATTGTCAGGGGCGAGTTGAGGAATCAACTTGTTAAACGCATTTAAAACCTGATCTGTAACGGTGGTGAGCTTATAAATCTTCATAGTTACAAAATTAAGAATTTTTTTGCCTACTTCTTTCATTAAAAACTGAATTCAAATTGTTATGGTAAATATCTGACTTTACGATATTTACCCCACACATCTACACTTTATAAAATCTCCAACAGATTATCTTCAAGATTTTAATTAATTTAGACACAAATAGAAGACAATGCCAGAATTACCAGAAGTAGAGGGCTATAAAGTTTATATTGACAGCACATCCCTCCATAAAAAAATCACCGCATTTGAATGTCGTGATAACCGATTGCTTAAAACGGCACCCGCAAATTTTGAAAAGCATTTGGTCAATAAAGAACTGACAGAAACAAAGCGGATTGGAAAATATCTTTTCGTAAAAACCTCAGGCGAGAAAATCCTTGTCATCCATTTTGGAATGACCGGCCGTCCCAATTATTATAAAGAAAAAGAAGACCGTCCAAAATACGGCCATATCGTACTCACTTTTGAAAACGGCTTTCATTTTGCCTTTGAGAACAAACGCAAATTTGGTTGGTGGGATCTGATAGATTCCATTGAAGATTACAAACTAGCTCGTAACCTCAGCGATGATGCCCGCGACTTAAGCTTAAAAGATTTCAAAGACTCGTTACGTAAACGTAAAACCTTTATCAAGGCCGTACTTATGGACCAAAGTGTCGCGGCCGGTATTGGCAATTGGATGGCTGATGACATCCTTTACCAATCAAAAACCCATCCGGAGACTAAAGTGCAAGACCTCTCGGATAAAAATATTGAGTCTATTTTTAAGGCCATGAAGAATGTTATAGAAGTGGCAATTGAAAACGACGCCCACCACCCTGATTTCCCAGAAGAATTTTTGATCCATAATAGAAAAGAAGGCGCAACCTGTTTTCACACAGGCGCTGAAATCCAAAAAATAAAAGTGGGTGGACGCTCTACCTATTTCTCGCCAGGGTGGCAAAAAATAACGGACTAGATTTTATTGAATTCATAATTAAACGCACGAGGTTTTATTGGGGCGTGCCCCTAAAGGGTTGGGCTATCCGTTACAAGTCCTCGCTTCTCCTATCGGAGTCGCTGCGGGCTTTTCACTGCTATCCCTCACGCAAGATGGCTAGAGCATTTCAAACTAAGCTGCCAATCCACAAAATAATGACACAGATCTTTATTAAGAAATCACAAAAAAACCATCAACATTTCAACAATAAGTGCCTATAAATACAATCGTTAAACGCTCGTGTCCTTTTCTTTATTTGGAAACATCAAACTAAAAGCATAGCCAAAGATAAAACATGAAGTAACCCCCAAAAACGAATACATTAAAAAATTGATTTCTGTAAAAACGCTGACATACCATATTACAAGCGCACTGACTACCAATCCCATTAATGTGCCTTTGGCATTCGCTCTTTTGGTAAGCATTCCCAAAAGAAACATGCCTCCCAATCCTCCCGTAAAAAGCCCTAAGAAACGATAGAACTGATCCCATAGTGATTTGATCTCAGAGCTTGCCATCCACAGCGCTAAAAGCACTCCAAGAACACCGGTAACCATCGTGGCTAATCTTGCTATGCGTAACAGCTTTTGATCCTTTACTTTTGGTCTGAAGTGCAAATGGAAATCGTTGCAATACGCCGTAGAAACAGAATTCAGACTACTACTGATACTCGACATGGCCGCAGAAAAAATTCCCGCCACCAACAAGCCTGATACGCCCTTTGGCAATTCTCTTACAATGTACCATGGAAAAATGGAATCGTTATTGGAAATGGCCGGCGACAGTTTACTGGGCATTTCTGAATAGAACATAAACAACAGCGTTCCAATTCCAAAAAAGATAATGGTTGCCGGCAAGGTCAAAACTGCATTAGTGTATAAGGTTTTTTGGGAATCCTTGACGCTGGAACTGGTCAAATACCGTTGAACGATCGTCTGATCCGTCCCTTGAGTAACCATCGCCGAGGCCAGACCCCCAATAAAAACAACCCAAAATGTAGACTCTGTAAAATTAAGCTCCATATTGGCAATATTGAATTTATCCCTTTCTGAGGCATAGGTAATCATCTCGCCAAATGAAGTTTCCGTATGCATCATAATCCACGCCACCGCTAATATGCTACCTCCAAGAAGCACAATTACTTGCATAACATCAGTCCAAATCACTGCTTCAATACCTCCAAAAGTAGTGTAGAATATGCACAGCAAGCCCATGATTAAAATACTGGTCTCCACAGGAATACCGGTAACAATGGAAATGGCCAATGAAGGCAACAACAATACGATGCCGATGCGACCTAATTGAAATAAGATAAAAGACAAACTCCCAAAAGCACGTGCGGCGTAATTAAAGCGGTCCTCCAGATATTCATATGCCGTTTTTATTTTTAGTTTATTGAAAAATGGAATGAACACAAAAGCGATTAAAGGCGTGATGAGAATGGCCGTAATATTCAGAAAAAAGAACGACCAATCGGTCACGAAAGCCTTGGCTGGAATGGCCATAAAGGTAATGGCACTCAATAGCGTTCCAAAAACACTTAAACCAGACGCCCACCACGGAATACGTCCTCCACCTACAAAATAATCTTCGGTCGATTTTTGTTTGCGGGCAAAGTAAAGTCCAATCAACTCTGAGATCAGCAAATACAGGGCAAGGACACTATAATTAAGTATTCCAAAAGGATGTGCAGCATCCGCAATCTTAAAGCTTTGCACTCCCGAAGTACGGATCCCTGGAGACACCTCACCAGAAATAATAAAAAAATCGTTATTGTTTTTAAAAGACAGTGCAGTTACCGGCATTTTGGAAGGTAGGCTCGCATAAACAAACCACTTTTTGGTAATGGTATTGTAAGCTAGGATCTCATTCGAAAACCCAGGATGTGTGTTTAAAATCTCATCCCTTCTAGAGGTCAATTGATTTCTTATCGAGTCTGATTTTACCGTAGCCAAGTCCAATCCAATGGTTTCCAATTCGTCAAAAAGTAC
>NZ_DATJCA010000069.1:0-3864 GCF_035515035.1 Gelidibacter sp.
ATAAAGTAGGATTGGTGACCACTTCAAATAAAGGAAAAAAAATCATTCTTGGTATCCAGGCATTTTTGCAAACACCTTACGATGGGCATACCATAGAACCGCTCTTGGAACAAATGGAAAACAATGGCCAAGAACTTCCCATAGAATTAAAATCGCAAAAACCAAATGTCCTAATAATTTAGCGAAACAAAAAACCAAATGTCCTAATTTTAAAGACCTTTAAAAATCTTTTAAAAGTATTTAAACATTAAGGTTAAAGCTAGGAGCATTACCTTTTAATAGTTCTTGTGTTGACACAATATTGTTGTCATAAATATGAACATTAGCCAACATCAACGTGATTGACTTTAAAGGTATATCTACCTGTCGGCTTATCAAATATAAATGATAAATGTCTGCTGGTAGCCCTAACGATGCGTCACTACTCCTCTGGTAAGCACTGACAACAAGTTTACCAGCATCTATCTGAAACTGAATTAGAGACAAGCACGGCTGTTGGTTACTTTCCGCAGCCGTTGAGCCCAAAAACAAAACGTAATTTTTAGAGTTTCTTTTCTCTTTATTAATTTTTTCGATAAGTTTTGGAAGTTGCTCAAAGTAAGTTGGATAGCTGTTTACCAATATCGGACCACAATAATCCCACCAGTTCACCCCAATTTCCCTGTATTTCTCGGTCAATCTTTCGCCTTTTATAAACAACTGGAGTTCATTTTTAAGCTTATTCCTAGCAATTCCGTGACCTTCAAATATCTCTAACAGATCGAGCGGCTTAAGTTCAATCAACTCATTAGTTAGATACTTTATGCCTCCTTTTTTATTTTCCTGAAGCTTTCCTTTTTTTAAAATCTTATCTAAAATTCTGTGATACTTATTCATTTTGTTTCAAATTAATTGTTATTCATTCTATATTTGCAGTTCTGACGGTATTAAACATGCAAAGCCCACATAGCACTAGATAGACATAATGTCCTCCAGTAGCCATGTGGGCTCTTGTTTAAAATACCGTCAGAAAGTTTTTTAATGCTGGAGGGCTATTTATCACCCTCCTTAAAATTAGTGTTTCATTTACGCTGCCAGCACTCCATACGAATCAAAGAGCACATAACCATTACGGTCTTTTTTAGCAGCTTTTAACTCTTTAATAGAATACCCAAAATTTTTCTGAAAATGTGGCAAATCATAACGTTTTCCGTTTTTGTTGAAAAGCCCCCACTGCCAGCCGTATTTGTTAAATATTTTCACGACTTCCAGCCAGTCAGCAATGCCATCACCGTCGGCATCGAGAATAGTGTCCCAGCTGGCAGTTTCAAACGTGCCGTTTTTATCTTTGTCAAGAAGCTGAACGATGTCAACTGCCATGCCGTAATTATGGTAAGACTCATTACCTCGCGCATTGGTAACTATTGCACCCGGCTTGGTTCTGCCTTGCGCATACAATGCTTCTTGCTCATTGAAAGACCGGAGCACCTGCGAAAATCTAAACAACGCATAAGGCGACGTAATAGCTTCGCAAATCTCTTTGTAAATTTGCCTTAATTCAATCCTAAGTATAGGGTGAATCGTTTCGATCCGTTGTAAAGTAATTGCATCCATTACGCTTCTTGTTTTTCTTTATTAAAATATTTTTTGAATTTGAGTTCAAAAATTGACTCTACGATCTCGAATATTGGCGGTTTCTTTTTGTATAAAAATTCGAAGTTTTTACCAATACTTTTAAAATCCCTATACCAAAAAATAGCCAACGGGATTTTAATCACAACAGCGGTCGTGAATCCCACAACTTCTGCTAAAACACTTTGATTGTCATCAACCTCCAGAATTGTTTTTGCGAAATATAAATAGGCAATAAGCGTAAGGCATTTAAAAAAAGTGAACTGAAGCTTTTCCGTGCTGAACCTTTTTAGCTTGACAGTTTTGAGTAAAGCTCTTCGCTCTGGCGTATCATCTTTGATAAGTTTTGCTTTTGATTCAGCCTCTTTAGCGATCCTCAAAGATTTTTTGACTCCGTAACCGGCATCAGTAAATACAGTGATTATAACAAGCAATAAAATGAGATTTGATACTCCGAAAATATTCAAATCTAAGAAATGCGAAATGCACTGCATCGAAAAAGACATGCACAGCGCACTATAAAAAACAAACGCATCGTTATCAAATGCTAGATCAAGAGCTCCTTTTATGTAATTCGATACAGGTCTGAAGTAGATGTTAAAACAGTTTTGCGCATACATTATTTTATATAAAAAATCAAACATTGGAATGAGGTTTTTGATTGGCGTTAATTAGTAAATCTTTATTGGCCAGGCAGTATATTTCAAGCTGCTGGACCAGGTGACATTTGGCTTGATAGAAAAAAGCCAACTTTTCTGAGTCATCGGTAGATTCGTGCATCGAGATGTGACAGTCCACAATGGAACCAAACAGGGCTAAAAACATCACGTTTTTACCGCCTACAAAATGCCGGATTGCGGCAACATTGTCTTCAAATTTGCTTTGGGCGTATTTATCAGGTGTCATAATTTCACGATTTTATGGGTTATACTGTGATTGATTTTAAGAATATAGATGCCACTGGCCAGATCATCTATCATGATGCGGTGCATGTTACCAACAGTTGTATAGCTCTTTAACCGACGTCCGGACATATCAAAGAGTTCTAAATTTGACACTTCAATGCCTTTGATGTGAATTTCATCTCGTGCTGGGTTGGGATATATTTTTACCTCTTGAGGCTCTAGTTCCGGCACGGATAAGGCACCACCGCGCACTTCTAAAATCGCCTCATCGCACAAATACACAATATCGGCCACGTTCAACAATTCGCCCTCAATCACCACGTGACTGTTGAGCAGTTGCAACTGACCACCTTTCATATCCAAATCATCACGGATAATGCCTTTCAGATAAAAATCGACCCCACAGGCATTGCCAATACCCCATCCGCCCTCGGTATGCTGCAGCTCATTGGTCAAATCGTGCCATCCCGTATAATCGGTACTTTGCCCAAAAATGCAAAGCGGCAGAAATGATGTTATTAATAGTAATTTAGCCATGCTAACTTATTTTTTCGATGAAAATATTATCTAATAAACAAGAGTTCCCTTGTGTTGATGTGTTGGATCTACTCCATGCAGCATAAAGGATAAAAACCATCGTCTCCTCTAACGCTACAAACTCATATGACTGTGATAGCCACTCAAAGGATTCTATATCAAACCAAGTATGGCTATCAGTACCTCTGCCTACTTCAAACCAAGCTCTTCCAGCACCATCTTCTGTAGCATTCAACGCTCTTGAATCGGCTGTGAGTCTGTAAGTTTCTCCTACTTCAAATCCTCCTAGAGATATAGTGGCATATCCACCATAACTTCCGCTAGGTGTGTTTTGAGATGTGTCAAGCTTCCTAACTCTCATTGACCAACTACTGTTGTTTCCAGTTTCTATTAAGAGTTCTACTTGGTTTTCATCCGATACGCTCCACTCAGTCCCAATACTTTCTGATTCTGCTGCCCCAATACTGCACGCATCTTGTTGATCATATAAATTAACCGGCAAAAGTGGCCATACCTGAGCACTGCCCAAATAGACCTTATCAACCGTATCGGCTCCTAAATAAATTCTATCTGCGTTATTTAAAATCATCCTACTGTTATATATAATGTATTTTCATCCGGTGATGGCAAGGCATCATATTGCGCTTGCGTGAGCTTGATCCACACGGCAGCATCGCCTTGATCTCCTTTATCTCCTTTATCTCCTTTATCTCCTTTATCGCCTTTGTCGCCATCCTTACCGTCAGCACCAGCAGCACCGTCAAAGTAATCCACTCCCTTTACAGGTGTGTAACCGTCTTCGCCTTTATCG
>NZ_DATJCA010000070.1:0-12230 GCF_035515035.1 Gelidibacter sp.
ACGTGGCCAAAGAGTGGGCAGATAAGTATAAAGGAAAATTTGACGACGGTTGGGATGAATACCGGAAACGGGCCTTTCAAAAACAAAAAGATTTAGGCTGGATCCCACAGGATGCGCAATTAACCGAACGGAATCCTACTATGAAGGGTTGGGACGAAATTCCAGATTCCGAAAAACCATTCCAAAGTCGATTAATGGAAGTGTTCGCAGGATTTGGAGAACATACCGATTATAACGCCGGTTTAATCATCGACGAAATTGAAAATCAAGGAAAACTTGACAATACCTTAATTTTTTATATCTGGGGCGATAATGGGTCTTCTGCCGAAGGACAAAACGGAAGTATAAGTGAGCTGTTGGCGCAAAATGGAATTCCTACAACCATCCAACAACATATTGATGCTCTAAATAACCTTGGGGGATTGGACGTTTTAGGCTCTCCAAAAACCGATAATATGTATAATGCCGGTTGGGCGTGGGCAGGGTCTACCCCTTATAAATCGACAAAATTGATTGCCGCACATTTCGGAGGCACTCGTCAGCCCATGGCAGTAGCATGGCCAAAAAGCATAAAACATGATAACACACCTCGTACGCAATTCCATCATGTAATTGATATTGTACCAACCATATATGAGGCTGCGAAAATAGAACAACCAAGGGTGGTCAACGGTTTCACCCAAGATGAAATGAACGGTATTCCAATGAATTATACGTTTGCCAATCCTAAAGCCGAAGGAACACGAAAAACTCAGTTTTTTGATATCATGGGAAGTCGTGGGCTGTATTATGACGGTTGGTTTGCATCTGCCTTTGGGCTTCGCAACCCGTGGGTACCAGGTCTTCCTGCAGGTGCCGCAACGTGGGATCCACAAGATGATACTTGGGAACTCTATAATATTGATGAAGATTGGAGTCAAGCGGTTGACCTCTCTAAAAAGAATCCAGAAAAATTAGAGGAAATGAAAAGCATGTTTTTGGTAGAATCGGCTAAAAATAAAAACTTGCCTATTGGTGGAGGTCTTTGGTCTGTGGTTTACCATCCAGAAGATGCACCCGCTACACCTTACACAGAATGGACATTTAGCGGTAATATAGAGCGAATGCCGGAATTCACGGCACCAAAACTCGGAAAGTTTGACAACGATGTGAGTATGGAAATCACAGTTCCAGAAAATGCGAATGGTGTATTATATGCTCTTGGAGGTTTTTCGGGCGGACTTTCTTGCTATGTTAAAGATGGTTATTTGTGCTATGAATACAATTTGTTTGAAATCAATCGCACGCAAATTAAATCCAAAACCAAGTTACCTACAGGAAAAGTAAAAATTGACGTGATTTCAAGATTGGCTGCTCCCAAGCCAGGCTCTCCAATGAACGTTGTTCTTAAAGTAAATGGGAAGGAAGTTGCCATTGGTAAAGTGCCAATTACTGCCCCTTTGGTTTTTACGGCAAACGACTGTCTTGATTTTGGAAGTGATTTGGGCTCGCCAGTATCCACTGATTATTATGACCAGGCACCTTTTGCATTTAATGGTACCATAGGCACATCAAAGGTTTGGTATCCAAAAAAGGAAGCTAAAAAATAAGTAGCTTCTCTATAAGTAACTATATAAGTTCAACAAAATAGGTTTACCATGTATAAGTCTCGTTATATTTTCTTCTTTCTCATGTTTGTTTCTGCCACCACATCGGGTGTATTTGGACAAAGTCCTTCGGAAAAAACTTGGAGTTTTTTATTGGAACCCTACGTCCTGTTTCCTTTTATGAATGGAGATGTAGGGGTGGGCACGTTGCCTAACGTTACGGTAGATGCCGATGTAAGTGATATTTTCAGCAATTTAAAAATTGGAGCCATGCTCTATGCGGAAGCCCATACTGAAGATTGGGTCATCAGTTCTGATATTATTTATATGAACTTGAAACAAGATGTGAAACGAGAAGGGATCATCAATGCCGGCTCCTTGCAGGCGAAACAGTTTGCTTGGGAATTAAGCGGACTCAGAACGGTGTTACCTTGGTTGGATCTCGGTTTGGGAGCGCGTCTAAACAGCTTGTCTACTGAAGTTGGCCTGACCATCAATAAACCCAATGAAGCCACCAACAGAAACAAGAAAGTGAGCGAGACCTGGGTGGATCCCATCCTAATTGCGCGGATAAAAAACGCCTCTGATGAAAAAATACAGTACCAATTTCGTGGGGATATTGGAGGCTTTGGAATAGGCTCGGACTTTGCCTTTCAATTGCAAGCCTATATTGGGTACCGATTTTCTGAATTGTTTCAATTGAGTGCGGGTTACCGCATCATAAGCATGGATTATGAAAAAGGGTCTGAAGAGAATCGGTTTATGTACGATGTAGACACCTCCGGTCCGGTGGTGCGTTTCGGATTTAATTTATGATCTACCCAGCATCCTCTGGTCGGGCATAGAGGACGGTTGATATTATAAAGCCCAAAAACGCATTCATCTGAAACACTAACCATTAACGATAATTACCTTATAAAAATGAAAAAACTGACTTTACCATTTCTAATGATACTCTTTATGATGGGCAGCTGCACTTCCGTCAACGACCCTTCCAAAGAAAACTTGAGCTTAATAGAGAACTACATTCAAGCGGTTGAAGATCTCGATTACAACAGTATGGATGCCGTTTTAGATGATGATTATTTGGGCTTAGGACCATCCTTTGGCGACTCTATAGGAAAAGTTGACGCAATCAAAAACTGGAAAACCAATGTGGAGAATCTGTATGAGAAAATAGAATATGTCCGCTCCAAAAATGCGGCCATCTCAATTCTTGATGGAGAAAATCAAGGCGATTGGATCTCTAATTGGGCCGAACTGCATATCACCTACAAAGATGGCGGCGATGTGATTATTTGGGCCAATTCCATTTACCAAATTAAAGATAAAAAGATTGTAAAAAGTTTTACTTTTTATAACGAAGCCGATGCGCTACAGCAATTGGGCTACGTATTTGTCAATCCAAACGATTTATAAATTAATAAAATAATAAACATGAAAACAACATTTTTGACACTGATGATATTTATTGCTTTTGTCTATACCTCTGAGGCTCAAACCCCAAGCACGACCTCCTTAAGTTCCAGCTTGGGCTTATATGTATTTCCCTCTAAAAATCAAGATAAAGCGAAACAGGATGCCGACGAATCCGCCTGTTATAACTGGGCAAAAGAACAAACGGGCGTAGATCCTATAAACCCTCCCAAAGTGGAAGCTGCCCAAGTGGACAGATCTGCTGATGGAACTGCCATTAGACATGCTGCCGGTGGCGCAGCTGCTGGGGCTGCAATAGGTGCCATCGCGGGCGATGCCGGCGAAGGGGCTGCTATAGGTGCAGTGGTGGGTGGATTGAGAGGACGGAGAGCCAAAGTAGTGGGCGATGAAAAACAACAACAACAGAACAATCAGAACGCCTCGGCCCAACAAAAAGAACTCATGGCCAATTTCAATAAGGCTTTTACAGCGTGTATTGAAGGCAAGGGCTATACCGTAAAATGAACAAACACTCCATCTAAATGAAAAACTACTTAATTGTGCTCATATTTTTACTTTCCAGTTCTTATGCCAATTCACAGGTCCTGATCTCTCTGTTGTTAGGCGACAAACTCAATTCTGACGGGATGGAATTCGGACTGGAAACTGGATATAATTTTGCCAGTATCAGTGGCATGGATTCCCATAAAAGTTTGGGAAGCTTTAACATCGGTTTCTATTTTGATATCCGTATGGATGAACCCTGGTATTTTTATACTGGCGTGCTGGTCAAATCCAGGCTTGGAGGACATAAATTATCTGCCGAAGATCTCGAGTTTCTTCAGGTAGATCTGTATCCGGAAGCAGGCGATTACAGCCAAAAACTGAATTATTTCCTTGTCCCGACCCTCATAAAATATAAAATGGATAACCATATTTATTTTGAGGCAGGCCCACAATTTGGGTTGATGCACAAGGCTTGGGTTGAATACAATTCAGATGTGGAAGGAAAGGATGCCCGCATTCGGCAATACAATAAAGACATGATCAACAAATTTGATGTGGGAGTTGTAGGCGGCTTGGGTTATCAACTAATGAAAGGTAAAGGCATCACCCTAGGGCTGAAGTATTACTATGGATTTTTGGATGTCTATAAAGACAAATCAGGGACCAATAACAGTTCTTGGTTTTTAAAGGCAAACATTCCAATTGGGGCCGCTAAGAAAGAAGCGGCTGCAAATTGATGGGTAGCCCATCTCAACAAGTAGATCTAAAAAGTGCAACACATTTAATTAAATCACAATAACACAATAAATTCTAAGGCTATGAAAAACTATTTTAAAATTATCGGAATCTTGATGGTCACGCTATTATGTGCGAATTTTTCTTTTTCGCAAGTCACTAGCGACTATGACAAAACTACAGACTTTAGCAAATACAAAACCTACACTTTTGCTGGTTGGCAAAAGGATAGTGACAAAATATTGACCCCATTTGATAAAGATCGAATCCAATCCGCGCTAAAAGCCGAATTTGACAGCCGAGGCATGCAATTGGTGGAGAGCAATGGCGATGCAGAGATCACCCTGTACATCGTGGTTGAAGACAAAACAAGTACCACAGCTTACACCAACTATGTGGGCGGTATGAATTACGGCGGTCGTTGGGGCTGGGGCATGGGAGGTGCTACCACGTCTTATTCAGAAGACGATTACAGACAGGGTACGTTTGTGGTAGACCTGTACGATGCAAATACCAAACAATTGGCCTGGCAAGGGGTCATCCAATCTGTAGTACAGGAGAAACCAGAAAAAAGAGATAAGTCCATCCCAAAGAAAATCAAAAAATTGATGGCTAAATATCCGGTGAAAGCTGCCAATTAAGAGAATGTGCATGTCAGATTATTATATAATTGATTTTCAAGTTTTAAAATAATCGGTATCCACTTAAATTGAACCAATAATTAATTAATCATTTTAAAACTGAAATCATGAAGTTAAAACACATTTTTATTAGTCTGTTAATACTCGCATCAAGTGCGATGTTTGCGCAGAGAAAACAAACCGAAAAACCAAACATTTTGGTAATTTGGGGAGATGACATTGGCACCTGGAACATTAGCCACAACAACCGAGGGATGATGGGATACCAAACCCCAAACATTGACCGTGTTGCCAAAGAGGGATTGGCTTTTACTGATTATTATGCACAACAGTCTTGTACGGCCGGTCGTGCTGCTTTTATTGGTGGGAGTGTACCTGTACGTTCCGGTATGACCAAAGTAGGGATGCCTGGCGCAAAAGAAGGCTGGCAAACCACTGATATTACCATGGCTACGGTATTGAAAAATCTAGGCTATAGCACAGGTCAATTTGGTAAAAACCATCAAGGCGATCGCGATGAACATTTGCCAACCAATCATGGTTTTGACGAATTTTTCGGAAATCTGTACCACTTAAATGCTGAAGAAGAACCAGAAAATTTTGACTATCCAGCAGATTTAATGCTTAAGAGTGGCAAAACCTTTAAGGAAACTTTTGGTCCGAGAGGCGTGATCCATAGCTTTGCTGATGGTAAAGGTGGTCAAACTGTTGAAGATACTGGACCATTGACTAAAAAACGTATGGAAACTATCGATGACGAATCGGTAGCAGCAGCAAAAGATTTCATTAGAAAACAAGTTAAGGAAGGCAAGCCGTTCTTTACATGGTGGAACGGAACACGTATGCACTTTAGAACCCACGTTAAAGCAGAACATAAGGGTATTTCGGGACAGGATGAATATTCAGATGGGATGGTTGAACACGATCTACACGTAGGCCAGTTATTAGATTTATTGGATGAGTTGGGCATTGCCGATAATACTGTGGTGATGTATTCAACTGATAATGGGGTGCATTACAACACTTGGCCAGATGCTGGAACAACTCCTTTTCATGGTGAGAAAAACAGCTCTTGGGAAGGTGCATATCGTGTTCCTGCATTCGTAAAATGGCCGGGACATTTTCCAGCAGATAAAACTTTGAATGGTATCGTATCCCACGAAGATTGGTTGCCAACATTTGCTGCCATTGCTGGTGACGCTAATGTAGTCGAAAAAATCAAAAAAGGGGTGACAATGGGTGGCAGAAAGTACAAAAACCATATTGATGGCGTCAATCAATTAGACTACTTGACAGGGAAAGTAAAAGAATCACCCAAAGAAGGTTTTATTTATGTGAATGACGCAGGTGCAATTGCAGCATTGCGTTTTGGAGATTGGAAAGCGATGTTTTTGGAAAGTCGTGCCGATAAATTACAAATATGGTTAGAGCCATTTGTTGAATTAAGAGCACCATATCTTTTTAATCTTAGAAGAGATCCGTTTGAAAAAGCGCTCATAGGTTCTAATACCTATTATGATTGGTATATTGATAGAGCTTACATCCTAATTGCTATTCAAGGTTATGCTTTTAATTTCTTAAAGACCTTTGAAGAATTCCCAGCGAGCCAAACCGCTGGAGACTGGAGTCTTGGAAAAGTGTAAAAGCAAATTGAAAATATGGCTACAAAAAGTAATTAATAGCTAAAAGAGGTAGCACTATCATTGGGCTGCCTTTTTTTATTTTTCAACTTAAATTTTATCATCATGAAATACCAAAGCCTTATTGCATTGTCCTGTATCTTGTTTATATGTCTGGGATGCAAAAATGAGAGTGCTCAAATGAACCCCGTTCTTGAAGTGGAGTCCGTACAAACAGACCCTCTACCTTCTTGGAATGAAGGGAATTCAAAAGAGGCAATTCTTGCCTTTGTGACAAAGACTACAACAGAAGATGGCCCTGATTTTATCCCAGAGGCAGACCGTATTGCCACCTTTGATAATGACGGCACTTTATGGAGTGAACAGCCTATGTATTTTCAATTGGCATTTGCCATAGATCAGGTCAACGTCATGTCAACAGAACATCCCGAATGGAAAACGCAACAACCCTTTAAGGCATTGTTGGAAGGCGACATGAAAACGGCATTGGCCGGCGGGGCAGAAGGATTATTACCCATTTTAGCAGCCACGCATACCGGCATGACCACCGATGCTTTTGAGAAAACCGTAAAAGACTGGATGGCAACGGCAACCCATCCCGTAACCAAAAAGCATTACAACGAAATGATCTATCAACCTATGCTAGAATTGCTGCACTACCTACGCGCCCATGGCTATAAAACCTTCATTGTTTCAGGTGGTGGTATCGATTTTATGCGGCCGTGGATTGAACAAGCCTATGGCATTCCTCCACATCAAGTAGTAGGTAGTACTGGAAAAATGAAATATGAGATGGTAGACGGCAAACCGGTTTTAATGAAACTTGCCGAATTGAATTTCAATAATGATGAGGACGGGAAGCCCATTGGCATTCATCAATTCATTGGCAAGCGCCCGGTATTTGCAGCAGGAAATTCCGATGGCGATTATCAAATGATAGAATGGACAACCTCTGCAAGCGGCTATCCGCGATTCGGGATGTTTGTGCATCATACAGATGCAGAACGTGAATACGCTTACGACAGAGACTCACATATTGGTAAATTAAATAAGGACTGGATGATGCCGC
Source organism: Gelidibacter sp. (assembly GCF_035515035.1). Lineage (GTDB taxonomy): Bacteria > Bacteroidota > Bacteroidia > Flavobacteriales > Flavobacteriaceae > Gelidibacter. The sequence goes on from NZ_DATJCA010000070.1 coordinate 7,595, forward strand.
CAAAAACAATTGGCTAATTGTAGATATGAAAAACGATTGGTCTAAAATTTATCCCCATGATAAATAAGGCATGAACCTCGTCTATGAGTGAAAATTTATTCCAATCAAAAGAGCCAACCTTAACAGGTTGGCTTTGTTCTTTTTGGAAAGCGTTTTCTTAGTGTTTCCATCTTAAAGTTGGGCTCTACAATCTTGATGAGATGACACCTCACAGGTTTCAAAAACCTGTGAGGTGTTTCATGATGTCCACGGTATATTAACTTACCCACCACGGTTTAGTTGTGTTCGTGAATCGCCAATGAAATATTGTCTAATTACGTGGTAGCTTAACGCCAACCCGAAGTAAATAAAAATTAAGGCAATGGGGTCAAAAAAACTGTGTACAGTCAGTAGGCAGGTAAAACTGGATTTTTGTAAATCCGTCCTTCAATGCTTTAGCGTGTTGAGACTTTTCCAAGTCGGCGAGGACAAGCATTGCTTATACACATCTTTGTTGTGCGCTGGCTTTTCATCGGTTTAATTGCGTTTCTACTATTTTTTCCACTACGTTTTGCTTAAAGTCAAACCAGTTTTGTCTATAATCCGAGTTGTCAATTCTGTTTTTAAAGTTCTGAAATGGTTTTTTCCGTTCCAAAATATTTTCCAATTCCGATTGAAACTGTTTGTCCGCAATTTGGGCAATAAAACGTTCCATAATCTTAAAAGACTGAAAACTTTCTAAAACCTCGATTTTTATAAATTCCGCTCCAAAAGATTCACGAAATTCATTTTCGTCCAACATTTCCCCAAAATTAGGAATCGTTATTAATTCGTTCGTTTTTGGATTGTAATAACAGTCATTTCCGCAATCTAATTCCTGCGCAATTTCTTTAATTATATTTTGTCTTGTATTATCCATAGAAACAACCGTGTTTATCTTCTTTGATAATATCGATTATGTTATCTAAATGTGTTGATTTAGGAAATGGTTCATAGAGTTCCCATTTTCCACTTGCACGCATCCAATATAAATTCCATTCTTGCCTTGATTTGTAAAATCTAATTTTTGCGAATTCGATATGTTGAATTTCTTTTGGATTGTTCCAAACAGGACGTATTTCATAAAGCACAACAACTTTTCCATCATAAGTGTATCCAAAGTCCAGTTTCGCACGAATTTCTGGATCTTCTGGACGTAATGATTCCACGTAATTTTTTATAGTCGCTTCGTTTATATCAATTGTAGTGTTTTTCATTCATTCACGATGTTTTTTTAGCTTCTGACTAACGTTTTTGTAATGTTCTGAAAATCAAATTTTAGTATTTTTTATTTTCAATTTTTATTTTGATCATTTCTTAAAACGTTAGCTTTAAATGATTAATTTTTTTCCCGAAATGGTGGGAATTGTAGGTAACGGTTTCGTGTATGAGCAGTGGCGACGAATTGCACGAACAATTCCAAATAAGATGTGACTTTGGGAAATCCGCAGGATTTTCCAAACGGTCATAGACCTTAGCAATTGCTTGTACACGGTGTTATGCAACGGTATTATATTGTCTTTTTATTGGGGTTTTTCTGATTTGAAAATAGTGAAATTATCTCAATTGAATTTTCAATTATTCGATAGTAGAGGTTGTTATGTTTCTCTACAACAGCTTTACGAATTCCTTTTTTTACGTAAGAATCAGGAAATATTTCAGGTGTTTTTGAGATTAACTCAATAGTGTGGTCAAGTTTGGCAGAGAATTTTCTTAATTCTTTTTCAGACCAATTGTTTTCCAAATACTCAATGGTTTGTTCTAACTCAGAGATTGCGTGGTCCGTCCATAGAATTTTATAACCACTTTTCATAAATCTTTTTGACGTTTGAGTGAGAAGTTAGTTTACCATTCTCGGCATCTTGAATTCCTTGTTCAATTGATTTTTGCTCATCAATTGAAATTTCATTCCACCAATCAGTTTTTTCTTTTTTTCTTAACTTCATTAATTTATCAATCAAAGATTTGTCATCCAAAGTGGAAAGCCACTGAATTAATTCAATTTTTTTATTTTGAAGGTCTATATCCATAATATCAAAGTTACAAATTTCCAGTTATTATTCAATTTTTTCATGATGTGCTTTTACTGTTGCATAACGTTTATGTATATGAGCTGTGGCGTGTTTTAGCACGAACCTCTTCAAATATAAACTAACTTTGGGAAATCCATAGATTTTCCAAATAGGCACAGAACAAGCCATAGCTTATATTCGGTGTTGAACTAAACCTAAAGGTAGCTTCTCATGACTGTTAGATCACGATTCACTACCTTTAGGATAGGATTTATCTAATACTCAATATTATGAAAAAAAAATGACACCCTTATCCAAAGGGCCTGTATTTCAGTTCCGGAATTTGCAACCCTCTACCAAAAACTAAAGCGTTCCGTTGAGCTTGCCGGCAAAAGCCAGAGTACTCTTACCAACTATGCCCGCTGTCTTGCGCACATCGCACTGCATTTTAACTGTAGTCCACTTGACCTCGATAAGGAACAGGTGCTGGACTATCTCCACCATCTAAAATCGCAAAACAAAACACCCTCGGACAGTTTTTTCAAACATACCGTTTATGGTCTTCGCTATGCCTACCGCATCTTTGGGATGAAGGAAATGCGGGTGGTGCTCCCGAGCATCGAGCGTCCCAAGAAACTCCCCGTGGTATTGAGCCAAAGAGAGGTAAAACAACTGCTTCGCACTCCAAAACTGCTCAGGCACCGATTGGTCCTTGCCATGCTCTATGGCTGTGGGCTCCGCAATTTCGAACTTAGCAACCTAAAGCGCAGTGATCTGGATTTTGACAGGAAGATGGTGCACGTCCGCCAGGGGAAAGGACGCAAGGATCGGTATGTCCCCCTGTCCGAGATACAGATCCGTGGCCTGAAGAAGTACTTCTTGGCAGAAAACCCCACCCTCTGGTGCTTCAATGGCAATGATACCGAGGGAAAGCCAGTCCAGCTCTCCTCCCAGGGCATCCAGTGGATCGTGCGTGAGGCCCGCAGGCACAGCGGGATCCCAAAGGAGATCACCGCCCATATCCTGCGCCATAGCTATGCTACCCATCTTTTGGAAATGGGCCTGGACATTATGAGCGTGAAGGACCTCTTGGGACACGCAGATATCCAGACGACCCTTATCTACCTCCATGTGGCACAATCGGGTAGGCAAAAGCCGTTCAGTCCGCTGGACAGGCTTTATGGCCAATAGGGATGTCCTGTCACGATCATGAGGTGGCACACGTATTGGAGCGCAACAGGGGGCGCCTTGCCTATCATTGTGCCAACAGTTGGCAGGCCCGCACCCTCCACGCCCTGCGTAAGTGCCGCACCGCGGCCCTGGGCGGCCATATAGACCTTTGCGACAATCCGGGGTGCCATAAGCTCCACCTCAGTTACAATAGTTGCAGAAACCGCCATTGTCCCAAGTGCCAGGGACACAAGAAAGAGGAATGGATCCGGGCAAGGGAGGCAGATCTGTTGAACGTTCCCTACTTCCATGTGGTCTTTACATTGCCCTGTGAGCTGAACCGATTGTGCCTGTATGAGCCGAAAATGGTGTACAATCTTTTGTTCAGAACGGCCTGGGACATCATCAGGGATTTTGGTGGAAACCCCAAGTTTTTGGGCGCCAGGATGGGAATGATCGCCATCCTTCATACTTGGGGGCAGAACCTGTCCCTGCATCCGCACCTGCACTGCATTGTCCCGGGAGGTGGGATTGCCGAGACCGGCAAATGGAAGAACACCAAGGGCAAGGGAAAATACTTGTTTCCGGTAAAGGCGATGAGCATCGTTTTTAGAGCTCGTTTTGTTGCCGCGCTGCGCAAAGAGCTGGGAGAATCACAACCCACTTCATTTTACGAGAGCCTGTTCAAGAACCAGTGGGTAGTCTATTGCAAACGCCCATTCTTTGGGCCCTCACAGGTAGTGGAATACTTGGGGCGCTATACCCATAAGATCGCGATAAGCAACCATCGTATAAAGGGCCTTGAAGGTGGAAACGTACGGTTTATGGTAAAGGACTATCGGCATGGTGGCAAAAGGTCAATGTTGCAATTGACCGATGCAGAGTTCATCAGGCGGTTTTCGCTACATATCCTGCCCAAGGGGTTTACCAGGATCAGGCACTATGGCATCTTGAGCAGCTATCACAAAAGGACCATTGTCCCAAAATTACAAGAAGTGCTCGGCAAACCGGAACTGGCGGATACAGCGCCATTAAAGCACGGCAAGTGCCCGAGCTGTAAAAAAGGGAATCTTGTTACCATAGCGGTCTTTCCAGCTCGTGGGCCACCGAATGGTTGGCGCGAGCAGATCGAGAAACACATAAACAGACCAAAATAAAAAAAGCGCAAAACCGACGTAACGGGACTGCTATGGCCAAAACTGAAGAAAACACATCAAAAGCATTGACAGACAAGGGAAAGTAAGACCTAAATCTGCCATGTTATTTTAAACTTACAAAGAACAGGGAGGACAAAACTCCGAAACAGGAAAAACCGACTCCCAAAAATCCAATCCAAAAACAGACCATTCCCCATAAGGGCAAACCGAAAGACACCGGTTCAGTCAACACGGCATTCATGTTGGGTCGTACCGACCACACGAATGCTTAGTTATTGT
>NZ_DATJCA010000071.1:0-4617 GCF_035515035.1 Gelidibacter sp.
GCCCCCGCATTTTTACGTAAGGTATTCCTGTCGCCGCCGTCCACATTGGCCGGCACGTTCACCACCTCATTGGCCGCCATCAGCGCCGAAGATCCGCCGCCATCCAAATTGACCGCTGCTACCACACCCAATTGGTGCATCATTTGCGCCAGTTCCTGAAGCGTGGCACCTGCACTGGCTTCCTGTCGGCCATCCACCACCAGGATCACCAAGGTATGGTCGTCCTTATACCCAATCGCCGATCGGGGGTGACGGATGGCATGACCCGTGCCAAAACCTTCTGCACTGGCGTCCAACCGCATCTTCCCATCCTTCACTAACACAGGACCGCCACCAATGGCTTGGGAAGCCAACCACGGGGTTCCGGCTCCTTTTTGTTTAAGGTCGTTGAGTTTTAGGGCAAAATCCCCGTTGGGTGCCGGGAGGGTCCAGGTGACTTCAGGTTTCCCATTGGCCATTCCAAAAGCACCGCGGGGTGTTTTATGGTTTCCTTTGGAGACCACAGCGCCGTCTTCAATGATCAGGCTCACCGAATGGTCACTGGCAAAATACCCGCCATTGATCGCCAAGATGGCATTGTTGTTCTGATAGGTTTCCGCCGTAGTCTCTCTCACCGCATCACTGCCTATAGAACGAAATTTCAAATTGGTATCGCGCAGGTCAATCTCGGCGTACATGGCTCTAAGTGGCGCCCCGTCCGGAAGAGCACCGTAAGTGTCAAAGAGTTGGATGGAAGCGGGCAGTTCGGTATTCAGGTCTTGCCGTGGTTGCCAGTTCAGCTCAATCTCTTGGGCGTGGAGCAGTCCACCCCAAATAAAGCCCAAAAGCAGGAGGGTAAAATTGGATGCGTTCATAAAATGAGGTAAGGAATGTGTTTGGTGCATAGCAGTTGGTGTGTACATGATTTTAGACAAGTCGATTTAGTACCGTGAGCGATTTATATCGGCTCCCGTGCTTTCAACAAGCTTAGGTTTTAGTTGATGCTGTGGCAGAGTTGATGCCATAATACCGTTGGTTTTATAGCCCATAAAGATAAGGTCTTTTTCTACTTACTCCTAATGCACCAAAGTTTCTAATGCTCATGCTTTTAGCAAAAGTTGGTTTAACATGGCCCATGATATTTAGGTGACTAAAATACAGTTCAAAATGCAAAACGAAGACCTATAAAACGGATCCTGCCTAAACGCCGAAATGCCTAAAGCTAGGTCCACCAAAAATTTAGGGCATCCCTCACCGTTTTAAATCGGAGTTTAGGATACAATTCCTAAGGGTGATGGCCCCTGTTGTGACAGATAATCTGTAGGTTTGTTTTTAATAAGCCGAACCGCACAAAACCGAGCTATGAATAAAAAAGACCGCCCAACCCCCCGTTTAAAAAAGCCGTGGCCCACTAAAAAGGCGATGGAGCAAGTGTATGCCATGAAGCTTTGGGGAACCAACCATGCCGACTTTTACTCGGGGGAAGGTTCGCACCACCCGGATATCGTGGGCCCTTATTTAAAAGCGGTTAAAACCTTTTTAAAGTCTTTTAAAACCCCTTTGGTGGTGTGCGATTTGGGCTGTGGCGATTTTAATATCGGGAAGCACTTGGTGGCCCATACCAAAAAGTACCATGCCCTAGATATCGTCCCCGCCCTGATCGCCCACCACCAGGAAAAGTATAAAGCCGATAACTTAGAGTTTCACTGCTTGGATCTCGCCGAAGATGATTTACCCTCAGGCGATTTGGCAATTTTAAGACAGGTCCTGCAACACCTCTCCAATGCCGAAATTCAAAGCATCCTGAAAAAATTAACCCCTTTTAAATATGTGCTCCTCACCGAACATCTGCCCGAAGGCGACTTCCTCCCCAATCGCGATATTATTTCAGGCCAGGGCACGCGACTGAAAAAAGGAAGTGGGGTCAACTTACTGGCCGCACCATTTGATTTTAAGGTGAAAACCGCCGAACAACTAACCGCGGTAACCTTAAAGGAGGGAAGAGGGGTGATTGTCACGACGCTTTATAGGGTGTTTTAAAAGTATTCTAAAGAGGTCAAAGTCAATGAAAGTATGAAGCCCTTTACTAAAAGTTAGATGGTTGCTTGAGAAAACCCGCATAAATAGCATACGATCAATTTCTTAATTACATATAAGGGGTAGGGTTAAATATTAATCTGTTTCATTTGAAATTTGATTGATCTGAATAAAATAGGAAACAATAAAATAAGTTAATCCTTTTAAGCTTATGTGTTCTTATTCTGAGATATTGTCGATGTTAATTTCATCATCTCAGAATATATTCTTTATTTAAGGTTTTTTATTAACTTGTGCTTTTTTTGGGATCATATTTCCACAGAGAAATGCAGTGTAATACTAGTTAGTTATTAGATGGAAGAAAAATTTAAAAAGTGGATTTCGGAATTTGAGAATAAGGCAGACGGAACTGTTTATAGCTACGCGAAATCAATAAATAAAGTTTCTGAACATTATTCACAACATAAAGGTTCTCCTATAAATATTTTTGAAATTTCTGATTTCGAGACGATTCAGAATTTAATACTTCAATATGATTTTGGTGGGAAATATGAGGATTTTGGAAATAAGGGCAATAGAACTTACATCAATGGTTTAAAAACCTATTCGAGGTTTTTGAGTAACACACCAAAAAAGACTGGCTCCAGGTCTAGTAACAATTTTGAATACAGGGCAATTAAAAGCGCTACAAGTAATCACAATGACCTTATAAATAGATTTGATACTATTCTAAAGGAAGAGGCCATAAACATGAGCACTAGCTATCAACTTTTTTATTGTTTGGAAGTCTCCATCCGTAATTTGATCAAAACCACCATGGAAAACAATTACGGAAAAGAGTGGTGGCAAAAGGTAGATGTTCGTGTTAAAGACAATGTTAAAAACAATCTCGCATATGAATTGGATATGCCCCATTCAAAAAGGTCTGATAATAATATAGACTATACCACTTTTGGAGACTTGCGTAAAATTATTAATTCAAATTGGTCCATATTTCAACATGATTTTTGCAAGAATTTAAACTCCGTCAACGAAGTAATGATCAATCTTAATCGATTAAGAGTTCCCATAGCCCATTGCACGCCATTGGTTGATAAAGAGGTCAAAAGATTAGAGATATATGTTGATGATTGGTTTGAATTATTAAATGATAATTAATTTATAGTTCACCGTATAAATGGCAATGATAAATATCGACTATTTTATTTTCTTTTATGTCAAAAAATAATGCGAACTCACTTTTTGAATTGTTTCCAACAAACCTACACACAGGCTGATCACAATTACAGTTCAAGCAATGATCCAAGTCTAACTTCAGCTCTGTATCTCCCATAATTTGATGCTCAATAAAGCGATTCTTTAATTTAAGTATAAAGTTTATTTTACCAATATCTTCATAATCAATATCACCATCCAATAAATCAAACAGATTATTGGAATTCATGCACATAATAGCGTGGCAAAATAAAGTGAGAGAATTCACTTTTTTATGATAAGTCAAATCCTCTAATGTTATAATTCCGTGTGCATTCATACCTATTAATTTTTAACAAATATCAAAAGCTGTTATGCAATACAGTTGCATGGTTATATTATTTACTTTTATTTCCATTTTTTAAGTTTAAACTTCCTATTTTTAAACCCCTAACATTAGTAAACACTTTATTTTAAATTTCACTCCGCTTCATGGCAACCAACAAACATGCCCAAATTCGCTATACCATATTAGACCGCTGTTTCAGTAACTTTAATCGTTTATATGACTATGATGATCTTTTAAATGAGGTCAATCAGGAGTTGTATGAATTGGGAACAGAAGGTGTGAAACTTCGTCAACTTCAATATGACATTGACCACATGAAATCTGATGCTGGTTGGGCTGTTGAATTGGATGCGAATTTGAAAAAAGGACGTAAAAAAGCATTCCGGTATCAAGATAGAAGTTTTTCTATAGCTAATCACCCATTAAATGTTGATGACATTGAGCAATTGGAGACGACTATTGCCATCTTGTCCCGATACAAACATCGCGCGGAATTCTCGTGGTTGGAGGAACTTATTCCACGAATGGCTCAAGCTTTTAATTTGGTAGCCAGTGGCGATAATGGCATTGTGAGTTATCAAGAGAATTTTGATTTAAAGGGGCGACAACATATCTCTACCTTATTTAATCTTATTGTAAAGCGTAAACAAATACGAGTTATTTATGAGCCGTACGGGAAACCGCATTTTGACGTGGTTGTTTTTCCGTATCATGTCAAACAATATAATAACCGTTGGTTTCTGTTTTGTTATAATAAGGAATATGAGTCGATTTCAAATTATCCATTAGACCGGATAATTTCAATTGAAGAATTGTCTGATGGTTTTGAACCCAGTGATATTAATTGGTTGGATTATTTTGATGATATCATTGGAGTCACAAAGCCGGAAGAAGGTAAATTAGAAGAGATATATCTGAAGTTTTCAGAGCAGCGCATTAACTATGTGTTGACAAAACCGTTGCATGGATCGCAGAAAATGGATAAAACAGATGAAGAGGAGCGAACGATAACTATTGAGGTAATTCCTAATCATGAACTGTATCAAATGTTATTGTCT
>NZ_DATJCA010000072.1:0-11976 GCF_035515035.1 Gelidibacter sp.
ACCACATTTGGCCCGGTAACAAACATATAACTGGTATCCTGGACCATAATTGTAAAATCGGTCATTGCCGGACTGTAAACGGCACCACCAGCGCAAGGTCCCATAATGGCAGAGATTTGCTGAATCACTCTAGAAGCTTGTACATTCCGATAAAAGATATCTGCATATCCTCCTAAGCTACGCACACCTTCTTGAATTCGGGCACCGCCCGAATCGTTCAGTCCGATAATTGGCGCACCAACTTTTAACGCTAAATCCATAACTTTGCATATCTTTTCAGCGTGGGTTTCTGATAACGATCCTCCAAAAACCGTAAAGTCCTGGGCAAAAACATATACAAGTTTTCCATGTACGGTTCCATAGCCAGTTACCACACCGTCGCCATAAAACTGTTGCTTTTCCATACCAAAATCTTTGGTACGATGGGTTACCAAGGCACCAATTTCTTCAAAAGATCCTTCGTCAAGCAAATAAAGGACACGTTCTCTTGCGGTCAGTTTCTTTTTTTCGTGCTGTTTATCAATACGGTCTTGTCCACCACCAAGATAGGCTAGGGCAAGTTTGGCGTTAAGGTCTTTTATTTTAGATTTCATATCCTGTTTTTTCTCGCAAAGTCGCAAGGGCGCAATGCTTAATTTTATTTTATACCTTTTGCGATTCTTTTCTTAAACCGCTTGAGCATTCTTTTACTAATTCCGGTAATTAACTATTGCTCTTTATGATAGGACTCAAGTTCCTACCTTCGCAAATGCCAGCCGTCTTCGCTTTACTAGGAGCGGGCAGGGTTAACTTCAATTTTAACTTCTCTCTGGAACTCTCAATGTTTTTTGATCCTCCAAATATTGACGTACGGCAATCAAAGCTGCTAAATGTGCTTCTTCTTTGTTTTGTTCTTCTAATTTTTCGACTGAATAGTACTTTCTAACAAAGTGGGTGTCGAAATCCCCTGATCTAAACGCTTCATGCTCAAAAACAAAAGTTCCAAAAGGAAGGGTCGTTTCAATACCTTTGATGTGATAATTGCTGATGGCATTCAACATCTCTTCAATAGCTTCTCCTCTAGTTTCTCCGTAGGTGATCAATTTGGCAAGCATCGGATCATAATAAATAGGAATGTCCATCTCTTGTTCAAAACCATTGTCCACACGAATGTTTTTACCATTAGGCAGCTGATAGACATCCAAATGTCCAACACTTGGTAGGAAGTTGTTTAATGGATCTTCTGCATAAACTCGCAACTCAAATGCATGCCCTTTAATTTTCAGATCCTCTTGTTTTATGGATAGTTCCTCGCCGCGGGCGACTCGTATTTGCAATTCCACCAAATCGGTATTGGTAATGAGTTCCGTTACAGGATGTTCAACTTGTAAGCGGGTGTTCATTTCCAAGAAATAGAAATTCAGGTGTTCGTCCAAAAGAAACTCTACAGTTCCAGCATTAACATAGTCGCATGCTTTGGCTACTTTAACTGCAGCTTCTCCCATTTTCTCCCTTAATTCTGGAGTTAATATAGAAGAAGGCGCTTCTTCAACTACCTTTTGATGACGGCGTTGAATGCTGCACTCACGTTCAAAAAGATGAATGATGTTCCCATGAGTGTCCGCCATGACCTGGATTTCAATGTGTCGCGGCGAATTGATATATTTCTCAATAAACACAGAACCGTCGCCAAACGCTGATGTGGCTTCACTAATGGCGCGTTTCATTTGCGATTCCAATTCCGATTGTTTTTCAACCACGCGCATCCCTTTTCCGCCGCCCCCTGCAGAGGCTTTGATCAAAATGGGAAATCCAATTTCTTTGGCAATTGCATGCGCTTTAACGACGTCAGTAATGGCTTCATCCATTCCGGGAACCATTGGAATGTCATAATGTTTAACGGCTTCCTTAGCAGCCAACTTACTGCCCATTATTTTTATGGCCTTAGATTTTGGACCGATAAAAATAATGTCGTTGGCCTCGCAAGATTCTGCAAAATCGGCATTTTCACTTAAAAAACCGTAGCCTGGATGAATAGCATCAACATTTAACTTCTTGGCAACTTGTATAATTTTATCACCTAAAAGATAGGATTGGTTGGAGGGACCTTCTCCAATAAGCACCGCTTCGTCAGCATATCTTACGTGAGGTGATTTTCTGTCTGCAGTGGAATAGATGGCAACCGTTTTGATGCCCATTTTCTTTGCAGTTTTCATGACGCGAATGGCGATTTCACCTCGATTGGCAATTAGTATTTTTTTCATTTATAATTTAATTTTCATTTCCGAGGAGGCAGGAATATTACTTATACCTGCTTTCGCAGGTATCTCTAATTTTTGTTAGCCACGAATTATTTTCTATGAGTTCTTTTTTAATCCAATGTTCTTTAAAAAAATACTGCTATTAAATCATTCAAACTCAATCAACAACTGATTTTTGTCAACAGCATCTCCTTTTTTTGCCGATATCGATTTTATGATTCCGTCTCTCGGTGAACTGATCACATTTTCCATTTTCATGGCTTCAAGGATTAAAAGCGCATCGTTTTCTTTGACTTCATCACCAATTTTAACATTGATTTCAAGGATTAAACCTGGCATGGGCGCTGTGATTTTATCGACCATTTTGAAGTTGCCAATCTCAAAGCCTAAATCTATTATTAATTGATCTAAGTCGTTGTTAATATTGATGTTATATGTAGTGTTGTTGATCTTTACTTTGTATGCTTTTTCATGGAAGGTGCTGTCGGTTATTTCAGCGCTGTAGGATTTGCCATCTTGAAGTATATGGTATTTTAAATCGGATGTTTTGATGATGTCTAAAGCATTAATTTCTTCATCGGACACGGATTGTTCCAGTGCTCCATTAATCTTTACTTGATATAGCTTATTCATATGGGGTGTCAAATTGGTTGAAAAGTTACGAATTAAATGAAGTAAATCAAATAGATTTCCATTAAACACATTTTAATTAAAGTCTGTTTGATCTAATAAAATAGCGCTCCAATTTGAACGATTTCTTTCTTTTAAGAATTGTGGTTGTTTTTAGAAATATGAGCGCAGCTATCAGTGCATCACCTGGTGCGGTATGCCTGTCCGTTAAATTAATGGCATAGGCTTCTGCAATGTCATCAAGAGAATAGTGTGCGCGTTTATCAATGAAATTTGATTTGATTCGTGTACTTGAATAGAGATCCATGGTATCAACGACCTTATTTTTTAAATTGGGCAAGCCCATTCGGTTCAAGGATCGGTTGATCATTTTAATGTCAAAGACGGCATGGTGGGCAATCAATACTGAATCTTCTATATAGATCAAAAATTTCTTTATGGCATCTTCCTCAGCAAATTTCTTTCTTTTGCTATGTTGAATTATTCCGTGGATATGAACGCTTTTTGGATCGAAATGTGATTGTTCTAGATAGATTTCAAAAGAATCTGCCACTGCAATCTCATTTCTTACGATAGAAACCGCACCGATAGACAAGATTCTGTCAACATCAAAATCGAAGCCAGTGGTTTCGGTGTCCAGAGCTACAAATCGTGAAGCATCCAAAGATATTTTTTCCTTTTTTTCAAAGTGCTGAAGATAGCTTTTCCAATACTCCGGATATACTTTCTTTTTGAAGTTCCAAAACATCACATATAATTATTTATGTTAAACTTCAATTTAATCGATTCCTGTACCCTTGCTATGGTTTTGAAACAGCGTTTTAATTTCATTTTTTCTTCTTTGGTCAACGCAGATAATTCGATAAACCGACCGTCGTCGTTATGGAGCAAACCATGTTTGGTACGGAATTTAAGCAATGCTTTTGACGTGTAGGAGCAGGATAAATAGAATTCTTCATTTTCAGGGAACAGCTCGGCCATTTTTTCAAATCTTTCAGCCGTGTTATTAATGTTTTTAATTTGATTGGAAAGGGCAAAGAGACGACCGGCGTCCACTATGGGCATAATTGCACGCTTTTTAATGTCGAAAAAATCTTTGTATTCCCCATCCTGTTCTACCAAAAACTGTCTAAAAAAACCAAGTGGGGAAGCGCTTCTTAACGCACTGGCTCCGAGTTTAGAGAGAAACAGGTGGTTGTTTTTTGTGATTTCAAATATATGTTCTGAGAGCTGGTTGGTGAGATTGGCATCGCCAAACGTGATGTCAAAGTCAAAAAAAATAGAGGACATTAAAATTTCGTCACCTCCGGTGTTGGAGGTCCACTGATTAAATTGATCTTTCCATTCATCCAAACTCAAACACCATTTTGGGTTTTTTGCCATGATGTCTGCTGGGCAAAAGTCAAAACCAACTGCATTCAGTCGTTTATTGACTTTCTTTGCGAGCAAGAGGAAATATTCCCTAACATCTTCCAGATCATCTGCTTTAACATTCTTGAAAACGATAGCATTATCCTGATCAGTTTGTAACAGTTGCTCCTTACGGCCTTGGCTGCCCAAGGACATCCAGGCAAAATTTACTGGGGGTTGCTTCTCCATTTTAAGGATACAGCGCTCAATGATGTGCTTCACGGTAGCATCATTCAATTCAAAAATGATTTTACTGGTTTGGGTCAATGGAATGTCCTGTTCCATAAAGCCCGCCAAAAGCACCATTATTTTTTTGCGGATATGCTTCAGTTCTTTGGTCGAATTGGAGCGCTTGATGGCCTTCATCAATACGGTCGGATTACTGCCTCGCATCACAATAATGTCGTTTTGTGAAATGATGCCGATAATTTTTGAATTTGGAGTTCCATCTGCTGTAACACATAAATGACTGACATTGTGCTTCATCATGGTAAGTTGTGCTTGGCTTATGGATACGCCTTTAGGGTAGCACAGAACGGGCGCGCTCATAATAAGACTTACACTGTCCTCAATGCTCTGTATGCCCGTGATGACCTTTTTCCGTAAGTCTTCATCCGTGACAATACCAATTGGAATATCATCATCTGCAATGACCACGGATCCAATGCGATGATGGTTCATGAGTTTTGCAATATCTTTAATTTTAGTCTTCGCCGTGGCAGTAATCACTTTTTTGGTATAGCGAACAGGCTGGAGTTCGAAAAGTTCTTTATCATTTTCCACAACATCCAAACGATGGTCATATAAGGAGCCGTGTAATTCTTTTGAAAACGGATTTTCAGTATTGGAAGCGAAGCTTTCTATAAGAAAATCAACCACATCCCTGTTTTGGGTGATCAACGGCTTAAAAGTAATTAAAGGAATGCCATAGAGGATACTTTCTTCTTCAGTGATTGCGTCAGTGGCGTAATTCTCTTTGGCAAAAAGAGGTCTGAGTCCGAAGATATCGCCTTCGTCAAACCGATCGACGGTTTCCAGTTTTGAGTTAATTTCCTTTTTTAGTGCAATGGCACCTTTGTGAATCATGTAGAACCTATCATGAAGAGATTCACCAGCGGCATAAACCATTTTGTCTTTTTCGAGGTAGGTGATGGTTACTTCTTTTGCAATGGAGTACAAATCCTTTTTTGAAAATTGGTCAAAAGGAGGAAAGTTTTTGATAAAATCAGCAATTCTTTCTGCTATAGTATTTTTCATTCCTATAAAATTAATCAAATAAAAATTTAAATCGATATTCAAAGTTCCTTGTTTCCCCGCGCTCCCTGAATATTGAAATGAGAATTGAATTGGTGTTTCCTGATAGCCTTACGAGCAAAAACAATCCCAACAAAAAGGGAGATAAACGCGCCCATCCAGATCCCCGGAATGAAATCAATAAACAAGAAAAAATCATAAGCCCCATGAAACAAAATTGCAAAAAACAGTCCGGTGAGATTTAAAATGAATCGATTTTTGGAAAATTTTGCTTTCCCCATAAAATAGCCCATTAAAATGGCGAAGGTTGCATGGGCGGGAACCGCTGTGAAGGCCCTGATAATGGCAACTTCCATTCCGCCCTGAAGCACGTACATTACATTTTCCGTGGCCGCAAATCCCATAGAAACCATGACCGCGTAAACGATGCCATCAAAAGGTTCGTTGTATTCTTCATGGGGTTGGGAATAATATCTGATGATGATATACTTGCTGAATTCTTCCGAAAGGCCAACAACAAAAAAGGCTTTAATGAATTGTTCAAAAATGCTATCGTGATTTTTTAATGGGAGTGGGATGTCAATGACGATATAAAGTAGCGTCGTAATCATAATACTGACTATGGCGCCTAATAGGAAATTATAGACTAAAAGTCTTGTGGGCTCTTTTTCATATTTATCCTTTATAAAAATATAAAATATGATAATAAAAATCGGAGCAATGGCTAGCGCTAATAAAATCATATGTTTTATTTACAGTAATCTCTGTTGAATGGCATCAATGACCTCAAGATAATAAGGTGTGTTGCTTGATATAAAATGACCGTTGTCATCACTATGCTCCAATAAGTCACGAAATTGGGGAATAGATACAAATTTTACTTGTTCCACTTCATTTCTATCTAAGGTAAGTTCTTTTAATGTATAGTCAATCTTAGCCATAAAGGTATTATGGAATTCATTATCCTTGATGCCATTTGGGTAGTTTTGAAAACACTCATAAACGCCTATTTTTTCTAAGAGGGTTTCTGGGATCTCAATACCAATTTCTTCCCGGGTTTCCCTAACGGCAGCGCGGGTTATTGTTTCACCGGCATCCACATGGCCGGCAACAGAAACATCCCATAGCAAGGGGCAAATGGTTTTGGAAGCCGCACGTTGCGCTAACAATATATCGCCATTGGCATTATAAAACCACACATGGGCGGTGTTATGATAATATCCTTTAGTGTGGATTTCTGATTTTGGGCAACTTTTCCCGGTAGGTGATCCATCGGCATTTAAAATATCGATATATTCTTCTGCAGTCATCTTATTTCATCACTGATTTCAAGCACATTACAAATTTGTCAAAATCCTTTTCAGTATTAAAAAAATGACAGGATAAACGCACATAAGCACCTCTAAAAGAAACAAATATGTTTTTTTCAGATAATGCTTTTTTTAACATTTTGATATCAACGGTTTCGGGTAATTTTAATCCGAAGAGATGATGGCTTCTATAATCATCAGCTTCAATTTCACATCCCAAATCGCGTAAATCTTTAACAGCTTTCGACGAAATTTGCTTGCAGTGGGCTTGAACTGCGTTAGGAGTCCATAAAATCACTTGTTTCAAAGCTTCCAACTGCATTTTTACATAGATAAAGCTGCCGCTTTCTCCCATCACATATCTGTTGGCAAGAGGTTTATATTCGGACTGGTATTGGGTTAAATCAGGTAGTTTATGACTGTCCAATCGGTTGGTCCAATTTTCTTCCAAAGGTTGGCCATGGTCGAAATAAGGTCCGTAATATGCATATCCACAACCATAAGGTCCGAAAAGCCATTTGTAACCTGCGCAAATCAAAGCATCAGGCTGCAATTCCTTGACCGAAAATGGCAATGCGCCAACAGATTGACTGCCGTCAATAATCATCAAAGCATCGTGTTGTTGCGTTTTTTCCCTAATTGCCTTTAAATTAAATAAAGTGCCGGTTGACCAATGGATATGTCCCATGGCAACAACCGCTGTGGAATTATCAATAGCTTCTAAAATGGCTTCATTCCATAATTTCCCACGATTGGTTTTTGATTTTGGAGCTTCTACAATTTTTAGCTGGGCTTGATATTTCTCAGTTAATTTCTTCCAAGAATAATAATTACTTGGGAATTGCTCCTGCATCAGCACCACGGTATCTCCTGGGTTTAGTTTGATGTTTTTTGCAACCGTTGCAATGCCGTAAGAAACTGATGAGATAGTGGCAACTCGCTCATAGTCATTTAATTCTATGAGCTGAGCAAACCTTTTCTTTAACTCAATGACTGGGTCGAAAAAATCAGATGATGGAATTAAATAAGGTCTGCTTTTTTGCAATACCGCATCAATCCCAGCTTTTTCGACTGCTTTAAACGACGGCGATAAACTCGCCGTGTTTAAATAGCAAATCTCTTCAGGAATGTCAAACAGATCTTTATGTTGCGAAATATCCATTACTTATCAAAATAACTAAACGTGTCGTTTTCTTTGATATTGAGTAGTGTTTCGTATATTAATTTGATGACATTCTCCACGTCATCTCTATGAACCATCTCAACTGTGGTATGCATATAGCGGAGTGGGAGCGAGATCAAGGCACTCGCCACACCCATGCCACTGTAAGCAAACGCGTCTGTGTCCGTTCCTGTAGCTCTTGAACAAGCTGAACGTTGAAAAGGAATTTTTTTAGATTCTGCAGTATCTGTAATTAAATCTCTTAATTTTTGTTGAACGGCAGGAGCATAGGCCACAACTGGACCTAAACCTAATTCCAAATGGCCTTCTTTTTTCTTGTCAATCATTGGTGTTGTCGTATCATGTGTCACGTCAGTAACAATAGCAACGTTAGGTTTGATGCGCTCAGCAATCATTTCTGCACCGCGCAATCCAATTTCTTCCTGAACGGAATTGGTTATGTATAATCCAAATGGCAATTTCTTTTTATTCTCGTGCAATAAACGCGCAACTTGGGCAATCATAAAGCCGCCAATACGATTATCGATGGCACGACATACAAATTTATCGTTATTTAAAATATGGAAGGTATCCGGATAGGTAATGACACAGCCTACGTGAACGCCCATTTTCTCAACCTCTTCCTTGTTCTTTGCACCAACGTCAATAGTAATATTTTCAACTTTTGGGGTTTCTTCTTTAGATTTATCGCGTGTATGAATGGCCGGCCAACCAAAAACACCTTTGATGATGCCATTTTTAGTGTGGATGTTAACAATTTTACTTGGAGCAATTTGATGGTCGCTACCCCCATTCCTGATGACGTAAATAAGTCCATTATCGGTGATATAATTGACGTACCATGAAATCTCATCGGCGTGACCTTCAATGACTACTTTGTATTTTGCTTTCGGATTGATGACGCCAACGGCAGTTCCGTAAGTGTCTGTTATAAAATCATCTACGTAAGGTTTGAGATAGTCCATCCATAATTGCTGTCCTGTCCATTCATAACCTGTGGGTGATGCATTATTTAAATAGTTTTCTAAAAATTCTAATGATTTGTTGTCTAAAATGTTCTTTTTTGTCATTGGTAAATATTTTGCCTAAAATTAATAATATTAATAAGAATTTAAGGTTAATGCATATGTAAATTCTTAATTTTGAAATGATTTTAGCGCTATTGCACCAATGAAGTTGATGACCTACATTTTTATTTTATTTCCTCTCTTGTTGTTTGCCCAAGTCGAACCTGTCGAGAATGATTCTACCGCGATAGAATATTATTATATTGATGGCGATTCGATTCCCGTGTCAATTATCGATTTAGATGCCGTATTGGTTTTGGGTAAATTGAAATTTGATAATAAGGAAGATCGGATTCGCTATTTGATTTTAAAACGACGAACCCTAAAAGTTTATCCGTATGCAAAACTTGCTGCAGAGCGGTTGGTTGAACTCAATAAACGGTTGGAAACGTTGGAACGTAAAAGTGAAAAACGTAGATATGCCAAAATTATCCAAAATTATATTGAAGAGGAATTTTCTGCAGAACTCAAAAAACTTACGCGAAGTGAAGGTCAGATTTTGGTTAAATTGATACATCGTCAGACAGGAAAAACGACTTTTCAGTTGATCCAGGAATTGCGAAGTGGATGGCGGGCCTTTTGGTTTAATAATACCGCGAAAGTGTTTGACATTTCATTGAAAAAGGAATTCAACCCTTTGGATGTGAGTGAAGATTATTTGATAGAAGATATCTTGGAGCGCGCTTTTCAGAACGGCCAATTAGAGCGTCAAAAATCTGCGTTCCCCATTGATTATTTTGAGCTTACTTCAAAGTGGGTTGCTAAAACAGAAAAGAATTAATGCGCATTCAATCTGATTTTGAAGAAAAACTTAATGCTTGGACCCACGGTTTTGGTGCGCTCTTAGGAATTGCTGGCTTAATCTTATTGATCAGTTACAAAGAGCATAAAACGGATTGGAGCTTAATCAGTGTGATCATTTATGGGATTTCCATTATTGTGTTGTTTTCTGCCTCTGCCATTTATCATTCAGTTTCTAGTGAAAAACGAAAGCACTATTTCAGGATCGTTGATCATATCAGTATCTATCTTCTAATTGCGGGAACTTATACACCAGTAACCTTGATTGCGCTTAATGACAGCCTGGGGTGGCCATTGTTTTGGAGTGTGTGGGCCATTGCAGGCTTCGGAATGATTTTGAAGTTGTTTTACACGGGAAGGTTTGAGGTTTTTTCTACCTTATTATATTTGGTCATGGGGTGGTTGATTGTTTTTGATTTTGGTAATCTTTCGGAATTGATTGGCCCCAATGGATTAATTTTATTCATTGCCGGGGGCGCTTTTTATACCATAGGAATCATTTTTTATGCTGTTCATAAAATCCCTTATAACCATGTCATTTGGCATTTATTTGTGCTAGGTGGTGCTATTTGCCATTATTTGATGATTTTCTTATATATTCTGTAAGACCGTGTTTTTAAGAGTGAAATTTATCTTCTCCCCACCTTATAGGACTGTTCTTATTATAGTTTGAAATGGTATAGACTGCATTTTCGTTGCGGATAATATGATCGCAGAAGCGTGTTTGCCATCCAAAATCCAATTTGAGTAGGCGTCGTGCCAACGATAATCCCAAGTTTGCAAGCGTGCGGACGGAATGCGGTATTTGTTTTGAAACTTACCAGCCAATTCTGCTGAACAACATTTCAATTAAAGGTATTTCATTTTTAATGAAACCCAAAACTTCAGGTCAAAGTGTATTTTGCTTCGAAAATTGGATTCATCCAAGACTTCAAATTAGAATATTGGGCATCTTCAAACCAAATTAAGAAGCGTGTTTCTAACCGGAAAAGCTTACATCTTCGGATTAGCTTAAAAGTGATTGTTGGAATTATCTCAATTTACTGACATCAATCTTGAACAATTCAGCGGCATTCTTCCACATAATCAATTCTTTCTTGTCCTCATCGAGTTCTAATTGATCCATAAATCTGAGATAGGATTTCATATTGCTAATAGGCCAATCGGTGCCATACAACAGATATTTCGGATCTCCGGCATAAATGATCATTTCTTCAATTTCCTTCTTCATATAGCGCTCAAATTTATCTGAGAAATCCCCTAAAGTCAATCCTGAGATATCCGCATAGACATTCTCATTTTTATAAACGATCTCCATACAATCCTTAATCCAAGGACTTCCTACATGACATATAACGATTTTCAAATCGGGATAATCGACGGCTAAATCGTCAATATGGATAGGATGGGAGTATTTTATTTTTCCATTTGGCGCGTAAGTATCCCCGGAATGAAACATTACTGGGACATCAAACTCGATAGCCATATCATACATGACCTTAAACCGGATGTCATTAGGATAAAACGGTTCATAACCTGGATAGAATTTAAGGCCTTTAATGAGTCCAGCATCAAGAAACTCGCTGAGTTCGCGTAAATCTTTATAGTCGTAATTCAGATAGCTTACACCGGCCACAACGCCCAGATTATTCCTATTGCTAATGGCTTCAACTACTTTTGTTGTACTAGGCCTGTGCTCATTTACTTTATAGGACGACAATACCAATGAATAATCCACCTTGTTTTGCTCCATTGTTTCCGTCAGTTTATCAAGTGAATTTTCTAAGGAAACAACTCGGTCTTCGTGATAGTTGTTAATGTGGGTATGGACGTCTATAATCATATTAATGTTGGATTTTTGGTGTTTTTTTACAATATCGAGAAATTATTAATGGTGGGCAAGTTTAGAAACCATTGAGCAGTCTTGGGTTTGTGGTAGAAACATCCGACTAAGCATCTATAAAGTCTTTATAATCTTCAAAAAACGTTTCAAATAAGGTCATTTTTTCAACAAAGAACTCCATGACATCCCGCCAAGTGTTTTTATTGTGAATGGATACCTTTTGATCCAATTTCACGTA
>NZ_DATJCA010000073.1:0-2548 GCF_035515035.1 Gelidibacter sp.
CCACCGACCATCCTATTGATTTATGCAGATTGCAGGTGGCCAATTGCTATATGGGCAAAATAGGATTGATCAATTCAGGAGGGGGATCCAATGGTGAGTCTGATTTAGTTGAAGCAGTTACAACGGCCGTAATCAATAAACGAGCAGGAGGAACTGGATTGATTATGGGAAGAAAGGCATTTCAAAAACCCTTCGCTGAAGGGATAGAATTAATCAATGCGGTCCAAAGTGTTTATTTCGATGGTAAAATTACAATAGCGTGAAGTATTTGGTTAAAACATCAGTCCTTTAGGATTTCTAAGCTTATTTTAAAAAAGCATTGCCGAGGTCATAACCAATTCATTCAGCATTACCAATAATGACAATATATATATAAATGAAACACCCAATCAACATAGTAAAGTATTCCGGCGACGTGGTAGCTTTTAATGTAGACAAGCTTACTAATTCCTTAAGACGTTCCCAAGCAAGTGAAGAATTAATTCGGCAAATAGTATCGCAAATGGAAAACCAGTTATATGATGGTATTTCCACCAAAAAAATTTATCAAATGGCGTTCAAGATGCTGAAGGATAAATCAAGGGTTAGTGCTTCAAAGTACAAGCTCAAAAAAGCCTTGATGGAATTGGGGCCATCTGGTTTTCCGTTTGAAAAATTGGTAGGTAAATTATTGGCCCACGAAGGGTTTGATGTAAAAGTTGGTGTGATTGTGAAAGGTAATTGTGTGCAACACGAAGTGGATGTGGTAGCACAAAAGGATAATGATCATTATATGATAGAATGTAAATACCACAGTGACCAGGGACGTTTTTGCAATGTAAAGATTCCCTTATATATCCATTCAAGATTTTTGGATGTAGAAAAACAATGGCTACAATTAAAAGGCCACGAGACTAAATTTCATAAAGGAGGTCTGTACACCAATACCCGATTTACAAGTGATGCCATACAGTATGGAAATTGTGTTGGATTATTATTGACAGGTTGGGATTACCCAAGAGGAAATGGTTTAAAGGATAGAATAGATAAATCCGGCCTACATCCGTTAACCGCTTTAACAACACTCACAAAAGCTGAAAAAACAAAGTTATTGGATGAAGGCATTGTGCTTTGCAAAGAAGTTTACGGAAACCCAGGTTTATTAGAGAAAATAGGGATACCGAAAGCAAGACATAAAAATATTCTTGAAGATTCAGAAGAATTATGCGCCACTCATATATGAAGTCATAAAATAAACAATTATTAATTTAAATACAAAAAAGATGAAAATTGGAATATTGCTTGCAACCTTTCTGATGTTGGACCCTATAAAATACCGAACAAATGAAAAACAATAAAGTAAACATCCATTTTTTGGGTGCGGCAGGTACCGTAACCGGCTCCAAATATTTAGTGGATACGGGAGATCGTAAAATTTTAATAGACTGCGGTCTTTTTCAAGGATTGAAGGAATTGCGCCTTAAAAACTGGGAATATCCGCCTGTGAAAGTTTCAGAGATTGATATGGTACTGCTTACGCACGGTCATTTAGACCATACAGGTTATCTGCCTCGATTGGTAAAACAAGGGTTTAATGGGCTTATGTATGGCACCAATCCAACGTTGGATATTGCGAAAATTATACTGAGCGACAGTGCGAAAATACAGGAGCAGGAAGCCGAGCGTGCCAATAAGGAAGGTTATTCCAAACACAGTCCCGCCGTACCACTTTACGATTTAAAAGATGTAGAAAAAACCATTTCACATTTTAAGGGTGTTCCACAATCACAATGGATTCCATTGTTTGATGGTATCAGAGCCCGATTTAAGTATAATGGACATATTTTGGGTGCTACTTTCATAGAGCTGGATGTACACGGAAAACGCTTTGTTTTTTCGGGCGATATTGGAAGAACAAATGATTTACTATTGTACCCACCCTTGAAACCGAAAAAGGCCGATGTTCTTTTCATAGAATCGACCTACGGTGGAAGGTTTCATCCTGATGAAGTGGAAGCCATTCCACAGATTGAAAAATTAGTCAACGACACCATCAATAGAGGCGGCTGCTTATTTATCCCAAGTTTTTCTGTTGAACGGGCCCAACTGATGATGCTTGTTTTTTGGAGATTGCTCAAGGAGAACAAAATACCAAAAGTACAAATGATAATGGACAGCCCAATGGGAGCCAATGTATTGGAGCTGTTCCATCGCACAAGGGATTGGCATCGATTAAAAGACAATGAATGTGATGAAATGTGTTCGTATTTTACAGTGGTAAGCAGCTATCGTGAAACTATGGAATTACGAACTGACAATAAACCTAAAATAGTAATTGCAGGTAGTGGAATGCTTACAGGTGGAAGAATGCTCAACTATCTCGAAACACAAGCGCAGAACCCCAAGAATACCTTGCTGTTTATAGGTTATCAGGCTGAAGGTACCCGTGGAAGAAAATTATTGGAAGGGGATAAGGAATTAAAAGTATACGGAAAATGGGTGCCTTTTAATATGGAGGTAGCTGAAATTAAAGGACTCTCGGCACATGCAGACCATGCAGAACTTATGG
>NZ_DATJCA010000074.1:0-16412 GCF_035515035.1 Gelidibacter sp.
GGGATACCAGTCCCATCGATTTTTCAAGCCCGTTCGAGGTTATCGTCTATATTATCGCGCCCATCCTGTTGATCATCTTTTATTTTGTGTACCGAAAGAAGCAAAGAAATGATAAGGATCAGAACTCATAGTTGCTGCGCATCCTATTCAAATGTCACTCCAATTTTAGGGCTAAAATCACATAGATACCCTATAGATAGAGCAGGGCAGAATGCCCATGCCTAGAGTGGTTTCACACCAAACCACATTACAAAATTCATAAAGTTCTAGACTTGCTACAATATTGAGCAATGACCCGCTACAAATATGAGTAACTTTGTGCCATGAATTTTACAGAATACTACTCACGGATTTTAGAGATCAACGGGCAACAGCCCAATCTCAGTTTTGAACAGCATAAAAAAATGTTCAACATCATTGCTTTGGAAATGCGCATGGACGAATTGAACCGCATTGAATATGCGCTCAAAGACCCCGATTTACAACGGAAAATCTATCAACGCAGCCAATCGGTGCAAGCGCAATTGTTTAAGCTTACCGAGTTATCGCATGCGGCCCAACTTCTGGAAGAGATGATTGAGGCGTCGCAGAGGGAGTGATTTTCCTGTTTTGAACAAAGAAAGACCTTCGATAAATCACTAGATAACGTTCCCAAAACAGGCCGCTTTTAATACTTAATTCTCAGTACTCAATACTATTTCCTATTCAAACGTATGCCGTTTCTCCGCTGTAGATGACGCATTGAGCAGTTCATGAAACAGTTTGATATTATTAAAATCGCGTGTGATTGCTTCAGATACTGCAAGGCCAGAAATACCGGTAGCCAACAGGTCCTTAACATCATCCGTAGTGATGCCACCAACGGCAAGCACTGGGGTTTCGGTTTTTAGGACGTCCATAATGGCCGCATAGCCGTTAAGACCCAAAACTGCGGGAATGTTCGCTTTGGTATTTGTAAATCGGAAGGGGCCCAAACTGATATAATCAACGTCCTTACTGATTAGTGTTTCACAATCTTGCAAGCTATATGCCGAGCCGCCAATCATTTGCCAAGTGTATAAATGCGTTCTGGCAAGGGTTGGATCAGCATCGGAACCACCTAAATGCACCCCATCGGCTTTAACGGTTTTGGCTATTTTGTAATCGTCGTTGATGATCAATCGGGTCTGGAAATGAGAGGTAATCTCCCGAGCCTCCTGAGCCCATTTCAAATGTTTCTTTTCTGAAATATTCTTTAATCGCAATTGTACCAATTCTGCACCAGAGGAACAGGCTTTTTGGATGTTTTCCAAATGTTCTTTTGGGGTGTTGCCCTGGGAGATATAATGTAATTTAGGAATGATCATGACCTTATTTTATATGAGAAACGGAATTGTGGCAAGTTAAATACTTTAGGTGGGAAATTGGAAGGGAATTTCGAATAAAATGGGGGTCTGGGGTGGGGAATTTAAAAATCAATCCGGTAAAAAACAATAGAATCCTTATAGATAAACAGGTTTTTCACCTAGACGTAGGAGGGAAGGCCCACATGGGAAATGGTTGATTCTAATTTAAGGTCGAATTACAACTACTCCTTTCCTATTTAATTCAGTCAACGTATATCAAAAGGCTAACACTTCCGCATCATCAGAACAAACAACATAAATTCTTAATAATCCCTGTTAATACAACAGATCTTGCTTAGACATCTTTCTCCAACCCGCTTGGTTTTCGTTGTCAACAAAGAAGATTTTTAAGACGGCTTGATTTTCGTACTTCACGAAATATATTTTCTTTTTTGCTTGATTGGCATACTTTGTAAAGAACCATTTTCCATCATTCTTGCCCGCTTGATTTTCATATTTCACCTTGTAAACCTTTAAATCGGCTTGGTTTTCATAATCCACAACGAAGACTTTTACATCAGCCTGATTCTCATAATCCACCGAATGCACTTTTTGAGCCTTTACTATGTTGAAGGTCAAAAGCAAGGTTGAGATTAACAAAAACTGATTCATATTCTTGAATTTTAATTGGCATTCTTGGTAACATAGGTTACAATTAGAGACAGAAGGAAAGCGTATGTTTGTCCTTGTGATGTGAGTCACCTAGTTATCATTAATAATCCAAATTAAGAAAAATTATGCGTCATCAGTTTTTATTGATCCTTTTTGTTTTTGTAGGATCTGTTTTGTACACGCCAGCTACTGCACAATCATTAAGCGTTACAGATATTGAGAATTCCGTGAAAACGGACGGTAAATATGCGATCCTGGTTCCTAATGCACGCTACTTTCAAGCAGCGGTGATGACTGGCAAAGAACTTAAAGGCAAGAATCTTCAAATGAGTTTTGAGATTGTCATCATCAGTGCGGCAGCTAAAGATTTGGCCGCCGATAAAAGTTTGACTTCTTTTATTGAAATGAGCGAAAAAATTGGCGTTCGTATTGTGGTTTGTGAGTCGGCGATGAAGCACTTTGATGTGAAAAAATCAGATTACCACAGGTCTATTGAAACCACGCCAGATGGATTTGCCTATATTTTCGGTTTGCAAGAAAACGGCTATAAAACGATCACTTTATAATTGTTGTCGTTAAAAGATGCTTAAATACTGCTTTTACAACTTTATTCCAAAATGGACGGGGTATTGAGATTATTAGGGCCTAGTTATAATTGTCTGCTAAAGAATGCTGAGAATCGCGTATTTGAAAATATATGGCCAATGGTCCAGAATATTCAAATTATGAGCAAGGAGTTTTATGTAAAATCTTGAATTATGAGGGTTGGCTTTTGAATTCGCTATTTCACAAGATGTAGTCTATAAAATAAACCCACAATTTACTTGCACATAATCACTAACGATAAAAAACACTAACGTGTTGTTATATCTGTGATTGTGTCAAATAGCGCCGAAAAGGCACTATTCCGTAAATTGTTACAATGTGTTCTATAATTTATATTATGTAAAATAGAATATTCTGAACTGAAGAAATCAACATTTATTCCTTAGCATCTTCCAACTTACTGACCCGTCCTGTATATTCTATGGAACTTCGATTTGTAGATTGTACTCTTATGTTACTTTTGTGATTTGGATATAACGTAATTATAATGTCATAGCGCTCACTGCTTCGGTATTGGTCTGCAATCTTAAACCGAATGTTCACGGCGTGCTTTTTATCGTCCAAGCTTACTTTGTAATCTTCTGGAATAGCGTTGAATTCAATTCCCGAATGATTTCTATTATAGCCACCACCAAAATTCTGATCTCCATAAAATGGCAAAAACCCTCGGATACTATCTCCTTTAACGACCAATCTATTGGAATTTGATGAGATGTCTATATTGCCTGCGCTATTCCCTGGACCTAAAATTCTCGAATTTGCAACCTTACTAAAAGATGCCGAAGCAATTGGCATAGCACTGTTGGAAACAATCTCAAAGGATTTTGAAGCTACCAAATCCTGTAGTTTTTGATAGTCTTTATTATCCTGCTCCGTGAATACCTTGTTGGAACCACAGCTCAGCACCATGGCAAATAACATACAATATGGCAGTAAGTGTTTCATAGTCTTAAAATTACAAAAATATTAGAAATAATTTTCAAGATCTCTGTTAAAATCTGCCTCTTCTCTGTTCTATTTATCACGCAAAGTCGCAGTGAAGCAAAGAATTTGTGGAATTATGTGAAGAGAAATGCATCAACTATTTCACGCAGAGTATTCATAAACTTAACGTACTTAGAAACATTTCTCCGTGCATCTTAGCGAAGCCTCCGCGTATCTCTATGAAACAAGATGGGCTGTGGAAATCAGTGTAATTTGTGTCAAAAAAATTATTGCTATCAGAGTACTATTATTTCACGCAGAGTATTCGTAAACTTAACGTACTTAGAAAAATTTCTCCGTGCATCTCAGCGAAGCCTCCGCGTATCTCTATGAAACAAGATGGGCTGTGGAAATCAGTGTAATTCGTGTCAAAAAAATTATTGCTATCAGAGTACTATTATTTCACGCAGAGAATTCGTAAACTTAATGCACTGAAAAAATTTTCTCCGGGGCATCTCTGCGAATCCTCCGCGTATCTGTGTGAAATAACTCCTTTTTATTTAGGATCCAATAGCAATTCAATTCGCTTCAACGCATCCTGATAATGGTATTTTGTCTCGGTGTTTGCCACGGTATTCTGGCGACTGTTCAATTGGGTTTTGAGCGTGTTCAATTCCCCTCTTACCAAAGCCCTTACATCCGACTGGTTGACATTATAAAAGGATACGCCACGCCCTGGTTTCAATTCTTCCGTCATTAAATACGCCATGCGGTCTATATACGCACGTTGTAAATTCCGTCGGTACACATTTACTGTTTGGTTGCTGTTGAGTTCTTTCCAAATGCCTTTGCGCATGTCTTGTAACATCTCCAGCGCCGAATAATTGTCTTGGCTAATGACGGTGCCGTCAATTAATCTGCCGAGTACGTCAAAATCAAGAATGCTATTCAAATGTCTTGCTTGGGCATTTCTAAAGGTTTCGGTATAGCCAGCATGATCAATATTGCGAAGAATCTTCCAGTTGACCATCCACGTTGGTGTTGTAAAAGCATTTTCTTGCAGCCATGCCATCGCTTCTTTTTGATCGGATTTTGGAGCTGGCGTATAAATGACGCCGCCCTGATTTGGTTTTTTGGTGTCTTCATAAACTCCACCAATATGCGTAACAACATGCCCCATATAACGGTTCCAGACGCCCAACAACTCTCCTTGCAGTTCTTTTAAATCATCATAATCATTAGTTTCATCACTGGTCCATGCTGGAAGATACTCTGCCACATATTTTAGATTCTTGAGTCCATAAGTACTGGCCTTTACGGAGTTGTTTCCAATATCTTCGGTCTGCGCGGATGGATCAAAACGACTGCTCTGTTTTCCATATTTAAATCGCGGATCATCCGCTTTTTCCATCACCCATTGATCTAAGGTTGGCGTCTCCCCTTCCGTAGTTGCTCCAGGAATCCAACGGTAACCCCAATTGGTAACATAATGATCGTAAGGTCCAACCTGACGGATAAATCGGATGTTTTCATCGCCTGGCTGCGCAATATAATTATATCGGGCATAATCCATAATGCTTGCCGCAATCCCATGTTCTTGGGTGAACGCACCGTTTCGATAATTTTCCACGTCGTAGGCATGACTAGCGCCCATATTATGAGGAAATCCTAAAGCATGACCGACTTCATGCGCAATGACCATGCGCATCATTTCTCCTATTTCTTCATCGCTGGTTCTTAAAGTGCGCGCTGAAGGATTGGACGCTCCGGTTTCCAGCAGATATCGGTTTCTATAAGACCGTAAATGGTTATGATACCAGATGATGTCACTTTCAATAATTTCTCCGGTCCGCGGATCGGATACACTAGGTCCCACTGCATTTCTTGTGGTACTCGCCACATAACGCACAACCGAATAACGGATATCTTCTGGACTAAATTCTGGGTCTTCTTCAAAAGTTGGCGGATCCTTGGCGATAATGGCGTTTTTGAATCCAGCGGTTTCAAATGGCTTTTGCCATTCTTCAATCCCTTGCTTGATGTATTTCCGCAGTTTTTCAGGCGTTGCAGGATCTAAATAATACACAATTGGTTTGATAGGCTCTACCAATTGGCCTCTTTTATAAGCTTCCGGATCTTTAGGTTCCAAACGCCAGCGACGGATGTAGGTTTTTTGATCTGATTTTAAGGCTTCACTGCTATAGTCGTATTGACTCACCGTAAAAAATCCGACCCGAGGATCTGCAAGACGCGGCTGCATTGGTGTGGTTGGCAACAACACCATGGATTGGTTCATTTGCAGACTGATCGTTTCCGTTGCTGGAAGCATGGGTGGTTTTGACGCATTGTAAGTAAAGTCTTGAATGATCTCAATATTCAGCGGGAAACTTTTTGCAGAGGTGACGAAGCTGCGCGACTCGTCCAAATTGCGGACTTTATAAGTCTCACGCATACTGCTGGATAAGCCACTGATAGCCTTAACGTCACTTGTATAGAATTTAGAAACATCAATCACCACAGCGGATGAATCTTTACTAAATGCCGCAATATCAAAAGCATATAAAATGGGTTCATAGTTGTTTGCCTTAACGGATATATTAATGGGTAAGCTATCATTGGCTACAGCATTATAGGATTTGACCTTGATCAGGATTTTGTCTTGAAACCGCTCCCAGGTGACTAATTGCTCATTGGTTTTAGATCCTGCATTGACGTAGCCACCTCCTAAATTTGAGGGCAGCTTGGACATACGGCTCACGAGCAACATATCCTTATTAAGTAAACTATCCTGAATTTCAAAGAAGTATTTCTCCTTTATCTTGTGGATTTTGAAGAGACCTTCATCAGTCACAGCGTCCTTGGTTATCACCTTGTCATAAGGTTTGATCGCTTCTTCTTTTTTCTTTTCTGGAGCAGGAACTTCTACCTGATTCTTACCCTTCTTAGTATTTTTTTTAGATTGTGCACTCGTATTCAGCGGATTGAGAAGAGCCCCAATCAGCAGTGCAAAAAGACATAAATTTCTCATTGACTTATTTCGTTTAATTAAGATTTATAAAGATAGAAATAAGTTTTAGATAGCGAGAGTTTATCCTGGCAGAGCGGCAAAAAGCGAAAGAGATCGAAACTTATATGTTATAAGCACCCATCATGAAATTCCCTGTCTGCCGACAGGCAGGCAAATTCCAACAAGATGGTCTGTGTAAATTAGTGTAACCTGACTTAATGGACGAGCAGGTCCGTGTCTGAAAACTTATAAAAGCACCAAACTTCAACCCGTGGTCTGTGGAAATATTCATATCTAAAAATCAGTGAATATCAGCAACAATCCAGATCATAAATGTTCTATTCACAGCATTCTAGCCCCAATTAATCCTCAGGCGGATGCCCATGAATTTCTTCATAAACAGTATCGAAGTTTTCTCTAATATGGGTTCGAAGTTTCAAGCGGTAATCATCATGCAACCACTTTACAAAGTTATAAGTACTTCTACTGATACACTGGGTGTAACGCTCCAAACGGTGATTGATATCGTCCTCCAGCAGTTTCATCAAGGCCAGGGCATCATAGACATCCTCACTGTTTTCTACACATATTTTAGTATGATGGGCAATGGATTGCTCTAAAAGGACTTTGGAAGAATCACCTTTATTGACCGAATCGATATAGGCCTGTTTCATATCAAAATAGACTTCTTCAGAATTAGCAAATTCCTTACGTAACGCATCCGGCATCTCATATCGGAAATTGGCTTCAATATCATCATCATTAACAATACTGTCCAGATAATAATTTGGCGATCCGAAAATCTTCTGCCAGTTAATATCTGCACCCCACGGACCAAAACGGTGCATATTGTTACCCAAATCGATGATCTTAAACACTTCTTTGTCCTTATAGATACGTGATCCACGACCTACCATTTGGTAATAAAGAGCCAGAGATTTGGTTGCTCTGTTAAGAATGATGGTTTCCACGGAAGGCTCATCAAATCCGGTAGTCAAAATACTCACCGATGTCAAAATTGCATTTGGTGTTTCTTTGAACCATTTCAAAATCATCTTACGCTCTTTTTTGGACGCTGTATTGTCTAAGTGCGCAATGGTATAACCCGCCCGTTTAAAGGCATCATAGACGTGCAAGGACGTGTTGATCCCGTTATTAAAGATCAGGGTTTTCTTGTTAAGGGAATGTTGCTCATAGGCATACACCACCTTTTTTAACATGTCTGAATTGGTATATAGGTCTTCTGAAGATTTAACGGTATAATCGCCGTTGGATCCAACTTCCAAAGACGTTAAGCCCACGTTGTATTGATAAGTTTCTGCCCGTGAAAGGAAGTTGTTTTCAATCAAATGCTCAATAGTCTCACCGGTAATCAGCTCATTATAATTGTCCTTCATTGGTAAATCCTTGTTGGAACTTAATGGCGTTGCCGTAACCCCAAGGATAAAGGAGTTTTCAAAATATTTAAAAAGCTTAGTGAATGAATTATAATGCGCCTCATCAATTATGACCAATCCCACATCCGAAATATCCAACTTGTCCTCTTGTAGTCGGTTGTTCAAGGTTTCTACCATCGCTACAAAACAGCTGTATTCTGCCTGATCTTCCAAATTGGCCTTACTGTCCACCACT
This sequence comes from Gelidibacter sp., assembly GCF_035515035.1. Taxonomy (GTDB): domain Bacteria; phylum Bacteroidota; class Bacteroidia; order Flavobacteriales; family Flavobacteriaceae; genus Gelidibacter. Next base: position 8,167 of record NZ_DATJCA010000074.1, read on the forward strand.
TTATTACTCACGTTGAATTCGGTCAACATCCTTGAGGTCTGTTTCAACAATTCAATCCGGTGGGTCAAAATCACCACTTTTTTATCGTGATTCTTCAAATATTGCCTCACGAATTCAGAAAAGATCACCGTTTTACCACCACCAGTCGGTAATTGATAGAGCAAATGGTAATCAGAAGGCGCTTCATCAAAGGCTTTAAATACCTTGTCAATCGCTTTCTTTTGATAGTTATATAAATCTTTTTCGGTTTGGCGTTCTAAATTTTGTGAAACTGTTTTTACAGACATTTCGTACGTTGGGCTTAGTGTTGGATGTTAATAGGAAGGTGCAAAGATATGAGTATTAGCGCGGTCTTGCAATTATTAGTTAAAAAGATATTTGTAATTTGCCCTTTAAACCTATGGAAAAAGACAATTTACAACGCAATTTTGAAGGGTATCTCACGACGCCCTTATTATGGCACGATACTGACGTTTACGGCTTGCAACAGTGTGCTTTAAAAGGAATGTCGTCAAATAGCTTCACAGAGAAAAGCAATGAGAATTTGCGCTTAGGGAAGTTGGTAGAGCAATTTGTGTTCCATCAATTGGAGGGGGACGATTCTTATTCTATTTTGACCAAAAACATTCAGATTCAAGATGGTAAACGAACACTTGGCGAACTGGATGCACTTTTGATCACGGAAAACGGACCGGTGCATCTGGAGATTATCTATAAGTTTTATCTGTATGATCCTGATGAAGGCCACACCGAATTATCCCATTGGATCGGCCCGAATAGAAAGGATAGTTTGCTACTGAAATTGCGTAAGCTAAAAGAAAAGCAACTGCCACTACTCTACCATCCCAACACCCAATCTTTACTTGATGAATTAGGCCTTAATTCCAGCAAAATTAAGCAACAAGTTTTATTTAAAGCGCAGCTATTCTTGCCATTGGACCTACTTAATAATAATGTATTTTCTCACTTGAATCCTAACTGCGTGAAGGGTTTTTATTTAAAAATCAACGATCTCGCGCGCTTTGACCTGGGACAATTCTATATTCCTAAAAAAACCGATTGGCTAATGGAACTCCATAACGATGTAAAATGGCTGGACTTTAGAGAATTTTTTATCGATATCACACATTGGACAGATAACAAACTAGCGCCCATGTGTTGGTTGAAACTAAATGGAAACTATTCCAAATTCTTTGTGGTTTGGTGGTGATTTCTGTAATGGGCTCATCTCCAAATACCTTGTGGTTTCCTCTTAATCCTTGCAATATGTCTTCAAAAAGTTTTACTTTGCACTCATTAATTTTGGAATTATAACAAGGTTTAATGTCATGGACCTCGACATCAAAACCGTAAATAACCGCAGTTATACAATCATTAAAAACGGTTCCAAAAAACAATAAGCGTAAACCAATAGAAATAAAACACCCTATTTTGAAAGTTTGTATTGCCGAAAAACCCAGTGTCGCGCGAGAAATCGCCGCTATTTTAGGAGCTAACAGTAAACATGATGGCTACTATGAAGGCAATGGCTATGCGGTGACCTACACTTTTGGACATCTTTGCACCTTAATGGAGCCCAATGATTATAAGCCACATTGGAAAAGTTGGGATTTAAACAATTTACCCATGCTCCCTGATAAGTTCAAGACTAAGGTGGTTAGCAATTCTGGGATTCAAAAGCAGTTTAAAATTGTCAAAAAATTATTTGACCAAGCCGAGGTGGTGATCAATTGCGGGGATGCGGGCCAAGAAGGAGAATTGATCCAACGCTGGGTTTTGGATCAGGCAAATTACAAGGGAAAAGTGCAACGTTTATGGATCTCTTCATTAACTGCCGAAGCTATAAAGGAAGGTTTTGAGAATTTAAAACCCTCAGAACAGTATGATAATCTCTTTTATGCCGGATTTTCCCGGGCTATTGGCGACTGGCTTTTAGGAATGAATGCTACCCGATTATATACGCTTAAACATGGCGGTTATAAACAGGTCCTTTCTGTTGGTCGTGTGCAAACGCCAACTTTGGCGATGGTGGTAAACAGATTTAAGGAGATTGAAAACTTTGTGCCCCAACCCTATTGGGAATTGCAAACCCTTTATAGAGACACTTTGTTTAGCTATGAAGAAGGCCGCTTTACCAAAATGGAGGATGGCGAAATATTGGCCAACAAAGTCAAGGAGCATGAATTTGAGATTGTCTCCGTTACCAAGAAAAAGGGCAAGGATTACGCCCCAAAACTTTTCGATTTAACGGGTTTGCAAGTATATTGCAACAATAAGTTCGGGTTTTCAGCTGATGAAACGCTCAAAATCGTCCAGAAACTCTATGAACAAAAAGTAGTCACGTATCCCAGGGTAGACACGACTTTTTTACCCAATGATATTTATCCCAAGGTTGGCGGCATCTTACAGAATTTAAGAAAATATGCCTCATTAACCGCTCCGCTCTTAGGCAAAAAAATCAAAAAATCAGCTCGGGTCTTTAATGATAAAAAAGTGACGGATCACCACGCTATTATCCCAACCGGTGTGGAAAGCCAATTGCAATACAACCAGCAGCAAGTGTATGACATTATCACCAGACGGTTTATAGCTGTTTTTTATGATGATTCTTCGGTATCGAACACCACCGTCATCGGAAAAGCTGCGGATGTGAATTTTAAGGCAACGGGCAAAGAGATTTTAAGTAAAGGTTTCCGCGTGGTTTTGGAATCTGCCGAAAAAGAACAAAAGGCCTCCGATTTGTTACCCTCTTTTGTGAAAGGTGAAAAAGGGCCGCATCAGCCTTCATTTTTGGAGAAGCAGACCAAGCCTCCCAATCAATTTACAGAAGCCTCCCTCCTACGCGCCATGGAAACTGCAGGCAAACAGGTAGATGATGATGAAATGCGCGAACTGATGAAGGAAAACGGCATCGGAAGGCCATCTACACGCGCCAATATTATTGAAACTTTATTTAAGAGAAAATACATTGAACGCAATAAAAAGCAAGTCTTGCCGACACAAATCGGCATTCAATTAATTGATACCATTCAAAATGAACTGTTGAAATCGGCAGAACTGACCGGAATGTGGGAGAAGCAATTGAAGGACATTGAGAAAGGCACATATAGTGCCGCACAATTTATCGCCAACATGAAAAAAATGGTGGATGCATTAGTGTACGAAGTACGAAGTGAAACACAACGGGCAAATATCTCGCACGTAAAAGTCGAACCAAAGGCCGTTGCTGAGAAGGTAGTTAAAAAGAAAGCGGGAATCACTTCAGCAATCTGCCCAAAATGCAAAAGCGGGCATTTGATTGAAGGCAAATCGGCGTTTGGATGCAGCGCTTATAAAGACGGCTGTCGTTTTGTTTTGCCTTTTAAATTTAAGGATAAAAAGATTTCTGAAAAACAATATATTCGTTTGCTCCAAAAAGGATCGACCGTCAATCTCAAAGGCTTCAAAATGGAGGCCGGAGACGTGGAAGGACTGATCAGGTTTGACGATCATTTTCACTTGGTTTTGGAACCTAAAAAATCGGTCAAAAAAGAAACTTCAGATAGCTTGACCTGTCCAAAATGCAAGAAAGGAACCATCATTAAAGGGAAAACCGCTTATGGCTGTAGCCACTACAAAGAAGGCTGTACCTTCCGATTCAGCTTTGATGACGTGCGGCAAAAAGCAATGGGAAAAGTAATGAGTAAAGAATTGGTTTACAGTATTTTAAATGGAGACATCTAAACCAACGCAACATATTCATTTCTTGCTCCATAAACCTTTTGGTTATCTGAGCCAATTTATGAGCAATGCCAAACATCAGCGCAATAAAAAGTTCTTGGGTGAGCTATATGATTTTCCAGAAGGCGTTATGCCGATTGGACGATTGGATAAAAACTCTGAAGGATTGTTGTTGTTGACCACGGATGGATTTTTAAGCAATACCATTTGTAGTAGCCCCATTGAAAAAGAATATTATGTACAAGTAGATGGAGAAATTACAGAGACCGCCATTAACCAACTTCAAAAAAGCGTAACCATTGGATTTGAGGGCATCACCTATCAGACCCAAGCATGTCAGGTTTATAGGTTGGAACAATCGCCAGATTTCCCAGAACGCTCCAAAAAAATAAGGGACTCACGTCATGGACCAACCTCATGGATTTCTATCACAATAAATGAAGGAAAGTTTAGGCAGGTTCGCAAAATGACTTCTGCTGTTGGTTTTCCTACCTTGAGATTGGTGCGTGTACGCGTAGGTCGCATTTATCTAAACAAAATGCAACCGGGTGAGGTCATTAAAGTTGATGAATTAAATGTAGATTAAACGCGCTTTACTCTTACGGCATTCATGCCTTTCATACCACGTTCCAATTCAAAGCTCACTTTGTCGTTTTCAGCGATATCATCTAAGAGTCCGCTCACGTGACAAAAGTACTTTTCATTGTTTTCTAAATCGATGATAAACCCGAAGCCTTTAGAACTGTCGTAGAAAGAAACTTTTCCTTGTCTTACTGGGTCTTCTTCTTCGCCCTCTTCTTTTTTAGGAACACCTAAAACGATGTCTTCAGCATCTACTTTGATCTTGTCTGCAGGATCTAGTGGTGTATCTGATAAGTTTCCGTAGGCATCTACGTAAGCAAATTGAATCCCATCACTTCCGCCTTCTGCTCTACGGGCATCTTTTTTCTTCTTTTTTTCTTCACGTTTTTTAGCACGTGCTTTTTCTTTTTCAATTTTGTTAAAGGTCTGTTGCGACTTAGCCATTCTTTTTTTTAAATATGTTTTAAGGGTTAAATTTGAAATACCAAATTATGCTTAAGATAGGCAATTCTTGGAATTGTTGATTCTAAAGATTAATTCAGTAATTGCAATGTACATTAAAATTCAATGAAAAATTCCACTAAATGTCTATATACCTTACAAATATAAGAGATTGATTTGAGATAATGGGTTTCAAACTATGAATCTTTGCGCTTGTAAGGCCTAATTATTAGTCCTAAAGGCTTATCATAGGTTAAATAATTGGCCATCCAATCATAAAAGGCCATGATCTTGTTTCTAAAACCTACCAATGACATGATATGGATAAACATCCACACCATCCAAGCAAATGTACCTTGGAATTGCCATTTGGGTAAATCCACTACTGCTTTTTTACGACCAATGGTAGCCATCACGCCTTTGTTTTTGTACTTAAACGGCACCATAGGCTGCTGATTAATAAGCTTAATGATGTTTTTTGAAAGTTGTCTTCCGTGCTGTTGGGCCACTGGAGCCAACATGGGGAGTCCTTTAGGGGCTCCAGCCGTGATACATGATGCCACATCACCAATCGCAAATATATTTTGGGTATTTTTTACCTGATTGAATTGATCCACTAAAATTCGGTAGCCTGCCAAGGAATCGGGAGGAAGTCCGTCAATTGGGGCCGCTCTGACCCCAGCGGTCCATATAACCGTATCTGTGGCAAATGAGGTACCGTCTGCTAATGTCAATGTTTTTCCGTCATATGCATTCACTTTGGCATTTAGATGGACGTTAACGCCCATAAATACTCCAAGCTTTTAATTGAAGACGCTTCTGACATGGCGGATAATAACTCTTGAGCGGCTTCGTAGATGTTGATTTGCATTTTGGACAAATCGAGTTCAGGGAAATCTTTTGGCAGTACAAAATGCTTCATTTCCGCCAGAGCACCGGCCAACTCAATTCCCGCAGGTCCGCCACCAACAATGGCAATATTCATAAGGTCGTCAATAGAACGGTTATTTTGATACGCTAAGGCCTTTTCCAGGTTTTGATAAATATAACTACGCATATTCAATGCATCTGGAATGGACTTTAAAGTCAGTAATTTGTCCTTTACCGGCTCAAAATTAAAAAAGTTGTTGGTGCTTCCCGTAGCGATAACCAAATAATCATATGAGATGGTCCCAATAGACGTGTGCAAGAGTTGGGAAGCGACCGCTACAGTATCAACCTTTGCCATTCTAAAACTAAAATTCTCTTGATTCCTAAAAATTCGCCTGACCGGGTAGGCAATACTATCGGGTTCCAATCCGCCGGTCGCAATCTGATACATTAAAGGTTGGAAATTATGATAATTGTGTTGGTCAATCAAAAGAACTTCAACAGGTTTGTTCTTGAAAGATTTAGCGATGGTTATTCCGCCAAAACCTGCGCCAACAATGACAATTTTAGGAGTGGGTTGTTTGTTCATCAAGTAGATAACTAGAGTTTAAACACGAGCAGACCAAGTGTGTGTTTAATTTTTTAAAGATACAAATTCCACTGCTTCGAAATATTAATAAAATGGCATTATTTACGTAGAACTAATTATTTTTATTCGTCACCCAATATTGATAATCCACTACCACCTATTTAGAACTTATCTAAAAATCTTCAAATTAATAAGTAGTCTTTTGCTTGATAAAACCGAAGTATTTAAGCCGTGCAATTAGGTGATGTGCGATAAATTATTTAAATTTAGGATTAGAATGATTTAAACACGCTTTGTAAAAATGACCTATATAAATGATAATATCATCCCTGGGAATCACGGGAAAACTTTTACAACTGATGTAAGAAGTCCTGAGGAAAAATCAAAATTGAAAGCTGCCATTTTAAAGATTGACGGTGTCACCAAGGTTATTTTCCAAGACACTTATCCTTCCGAGGTTACCGTTCACACAGATCAAGTAGTACACGTCAATGAGATTCAGGAGAAGGCTTCAGAACTAGACTTTCACGTGATTGCGAAAGGTCCTTTCTTTCCTTTATTTTAGAGAATTACTTTTCCTTATCTTTTACAAGAATGATGCTGGCAGTAACTCCAGTTAAAAGGTTCCATTTTTTTGATGAGACCTGAACGCCGTTATCATCGAATACTTGGAATTCTGCTGTATTTGGACCAGATTCACCTTGATTGAGCGCCACAAAGTCAATTTTATTGATGCCTTCTACCAAAGGCACATCAAAGCTTTTATAATTGCCCGTCAACAATAGATCGGCAATAAAAACCGTGCCATTTACAAACACCCTCACCCGATCTCCGTCAGGATACTCGTGGTCTCTACATCTAATATTGGCTTTTTTTCCGGCGATATTGAAATTGCCCAAAAACTGATCCTCCATGGTATCCATTCGGAACCCTTGTTCTACAGCCTTCTTGTTCCATTTATTATCAAAGATTTCTCCCGGATCACGTAAGTTACTATCGTCAAACATTGAAAACTCAGTTTCACGTTTTTTGATGACAATTGGACTTTCAACTTTAGGTTGCTCTTCCTTTATTATAGGTTCAATTTTAACCGGAGCAGGTTCAGGTTCTTTCTTCTCGTCCTTCTTTTCAACTGCAGGAATAGGAATACTCTTAATAGGAGATTCCTGAGCCCTGGTTTGGAAAACGGCAACGAGAAACAAACTTCCTAAAAGTATATATTTATAAGATGTCATAAGCTTAAAAACCATTTCGGATACAAGAATCAAAAACCATACCTATCAGCGAAACTAACGATTAATTCTGACTCTCATTTTAAAGGAAACGTTAAAACTTGCCGTTAAAACTTAAGCGAAGCTTTCTAATATATTCATCCATGAGCCATTCTTTGTAATTCTTGGTGCTGTTCATCATACAATAAGAATACTGTTTGATGCGATAGGAAATGTCGTCCATCAAATATTTGGTGAGATCTCTGGCTTCAAAAATGGTATCGGCATTGGCAATGCACATTTTAGAATGCTGTTCTATGGATCGGTCAAGAGAAACCATTGATTTGTTGCCCTCTGCAATGGCTTTTTCATATTCTGCTTTAATGTCAAAGTCGATATTTTCAGAATTCTTAAACCGTTCCCTGATCGAATCTGGCATGACGTAAACAAAATCGCGCTCAATATCTTCATCATTACGGAGATTTTCGAGATACAGATCTGGGTATTTGAAAATATGCTGCCAATCGACCGTTTGTTCCCAAGGTCCAAAACGGACGGCATTATTGCCCAAATCCAAAACCAAGAATGATTTTTTATCTTTTAACACACGGGATCCACGCCCTATCATCTGAAAATATAAGGTCAATGAACGTGTCGCACGGTTGAGAATAACGGATTCTACAGTAGGTTCATCAAATCCTGTGGTCAAGATGCTAACGGAGGTCAGAATGGCATCTGGTGTATTCTTGAACCATTTCAAAATTTCCTTCCGTTCCTGTTTGGTGCAGGTGTTATCCAAATGCTTGACTTTATACCCGGCACGCTTAAACGCA
>NZ_DATJCA010000075.1:0-22486 GCF_035515035.1 Gelidibacter sp.
CCAGAACAGGTTATACTACCTCAGCAGAAAGCAAACATTGGTTTGTGGACGACATCAAACATCCATATAACGAAACCAAGCGTTTTGATTGGATGCGCGGGTATCACGTTGGAGGACGGTCTCTTACTTGGGGTCGTCAGAGTTACCGTTTAAGTGATTTAGACTTTACTGCTAATATCAAGGATGGTCATGGAGTGGATTGGCCAATACGTTATAACGATCTGGCACCATGGTATGATTATGTTGAAAAGCATGTCGGCATCAGTGGCGAAGCTCTTGGACTTCCGCATTTGCCAGACAGCATTTTCACACCGCCAATGGAATTGAATTGCGTGGAGAGGGAATTTAAATCTCAACTTGCGAGTAATTATGACGATAGGTTGTTGACCATCGGAAGAGTTGCCCATCTTACTGGTGACCATACACATAAGGGCAGAAGCAATTGTCAATATAGAAATAGATGTATCCGAGGCTGTCCTTATGGTGCCTATTTTAGTAGTAACGCTTCCACCTTACCAGCTGCAGAAGACACCGGCAATATGACTTTAAGACCAAATTCCATTGTCCATGAAATTATTTATGACGACAAACTAAAAAAGGCCACGGGTGTTAAAGTTATCGATGCTGAAACCAAAGAAACCTTTGTTTTTAATGCTGATATTATCTTTTGTTGTGCATCTGCCATCCCATCAGCATCCATATTGATGCAATCAAAATCAGAACGTTTTCCAAATGGATTGGGCAACGATTCGGGTGAGTTAGGTCATAATATTATGGACCATCACTTAGGTGCCGGCGCCAACGCCAGAGTAGAAGGTTACGAAGATCAATACTATACGGGAAGACGGCCAAACGGTGTTTACATTCCGAGATTTAGAAATTTAGGTGACGAAGCCACTAAACGAAAAGATTTTGTTAGAGGCTATGGCTATCAAGGTGGCGGAGGAAGAGGCGGAATTGCTGAGCACGTTGCAGAAATAGGCTATGGTGAAAAGTTTAAGGAAGCCATTTTAAATCCGGGAGAATGGACCATGGGAATTATGGGCTTTGGAGAGTGTTTGCCATACCATGACAATAAAATGACCTTGGATTATGATAAATTGGACGATTGGGGTTTACCAACCATTACCTTTGATGCCGAGTGGAAAGAAAACGAATTGGCCATGCGGGAAGACATTAAACAGCAAGCTGCAGAAATGTTGGAAAAAGCAGGATTTAAAGAGATCACAACTTATGATGTGAGACATGCGCCAGGTATAGGTATTCATGAAATGGGTACCGCACGTATGGGCAGAGACCCGAAAACGTCAGTCCTTAATGGCAATAATCAGGTACACGGCGTACCTAATGTGTATGTTACCGATGGGGCTTGTATGACCTCAGCGGGATGTCAAAATCCATCCTTGACTTATATGGCATTAACTGCCAGAGCTGCTCACCACGCAGTTGAACAATTCAAATTAAATAAAGCGTAATTATGAATAGAAGAGACGCACTTAAAGGCTTGGGTCTATCTTTAGGCTATATTATTGCAACGCCTACCATTTTAAGTATGCTTCAAAGTTGTAGTACAAAAGCAGAAAAATGGATACCCATATTCCATTCCGATAAACAAGCTTATGTCCTCGAAAATTTAGTAGACTTGATTTTACCAAAAACAAAAGACACTCCCGGAGCCTTAGATGTTAATGTACCAAAGTTTATTGATTTATATGCGGCAAAATCATTGACCAACGAAGACAAAGAAATTTACAAACTTGGTTTAGACGCTGTCATGCAGGAATTGGGCATTTCAAACGAGCCTCTAGATCCTGAACAACCCATCACTTTAGAGACTGAGGATTTTGACGCCATTTTATCAAAATATTTAAGAATTTCAAAGGAGCAAAGACTGGCCTATATCAAAGATGAACATTTAGTTTTCATGACCTTGTTAAAAATACGTGACCAATCTGTTTGGGCCTATAAAACAAGTAAGGAGATTGGAACGAAGGTGCTGGTTTACGATCCAATTCCAGGGAGACAAAAAGGATGTGTTTCTGTAGAAGAAGCCACTGGAGGAAGATCTTGGGCATTATAAAACGGTATGTCAATCTTGGTAATTTCCTAAACCTTTTCGACGTCAATACCTCTATAGCAACAAACCTTTGGAGGTAAAATAAATGTTCAATAAAATCACCTAAAACTCAATTCCATGTTCAAAAGAATCAACCCTACAGTAATTGCTTTAGTTCTATTGTTAATTGTCAGTTGCAAAAAAAAAACTGAAGCTGAGGTCTCTGATCTGGAAGTTGGGGAAAAAGTGTCCGAAAACTGGATCTCCCTATTCAATGGCAAGGATTTAGACGGATGGAGACCCAAAATTAAAGGCCATGATTTTGGCGATAATCTGCACAATACATTTCGTGTTGAAGATGGCGTGATTAAGGTTTCCTATGATGGTTACGACGGGAAATTCAATGATGCGTTTGGCCATCTTTTTTATAAAACACCATTTTCAAAGTATATATTGAAAATACAATACCGTTTTACCGGCGATCAAATTGCTGATGGCGCTGGATGGGCCACTAGAAACAGCGGGGTCATGATTCACTCCGAAAACCCTAAAAATATGGCTAAAGACCAAAGTTTCCCCTTGAGTATTGAAGTGCAAATGTTAGGGGGCATTACGGAAGGTGTAAGTAGATCAACCGCAAATTTATGCACCCCTGGCACCAATGTGATCATGGATGGCAGGCTGATTACAGAACATTGTACCAATTCAAATTCTGAAACTTATTATGGCGATCAATGGGTGAATCTGGAAGTGGAAGTCCACAGTGATTCTCTAATCATCCATAAAATAAATGGCAAAGAAGTGCTCAGGTATTCAAAACCACAATACGGCGGGGCGGATATGGACGATTATAGTCCAGCCTACAAAGACAAGATTGGCCAAACGATAAAAGGCGGTTATATCTCATTGCAAAGTGAAAGTCATCCGGTAGAATTTAGAAATATTGAATTGTTGGAATTATAGTCGGCGTTAAAAATTCATAATGATGATGATGATGATGATGATGATGATATGATTAGATGCCGCTCCTATAGAGTTTATTCGTGCATTCGTGGCTAAAATAGTCATAGAAACTAAAGTAGATACAATGAAATTACAGGATTTTAATCTTTAACTAAATAACAAAACCCAGACTTCCATCTGGGTTTTTCAATGATCGTGGTTGGACTCCAACCCATTGGAAAAGTTTCACCAATGGATCGTGAGTTTATCGTTAATTTTATTTGAAAGTTAAATTTAAGTTTCTTTTTCCACCAGTTTCCGAAGCAGGAATAATTAAATATCCAGCATCTGAATCCTTAATTTTATCAGTGGTAAAGTCTTTAATCTCATCTTTATTTAATTTAGAAAGATGGGGAATATATACTACAGTTGGCGAATTATTGTTCTTAGTTTCTTCCCATTCCATCGTAAAGGTATGGGCTTCAAAATCATTACGATAACTTAACAACTCACCATTTGTATAGGCAGGATAAGTCCTCAGTAATACTTTTTTGAAGAACTCCATTGTGTCAAGCTCATTGGAATAAGACCAATACGCATTGCCAAATAAATAGTCTTCAATTAGGCCAACAGAGCTTATGGCGGTTGGAATGACCGTTTCTGAATTGTCATAATAAGCACCCCATTCTCCAACCCATACCGGCATTTGTAATTGCTCGCCCTTTTTCTTGATTTGATTAAATATATAACCCACCCGTGCATCTGCAGCTAACGCAGCGGCTTTGGTATCTACCACCAAGTCATAGCCATGTGCGGCATAAGCCACCAAAGGATCGGGGCTGCCGTCTGCCAACATCACACGTTCTATACTGCTGGCAACACCAGTATTGCCATAATAACTATGTTCTAAAAATAAAATATGGTTGGTGTCCACTTCTCGAATGGCATGACTCACCTTTTGATACATGGCTTGTAAATGCGTGGATTCAAATTCCTTAACCAAATCAAAAAGCTGACTGATCACGAAATTATAATTTTCAGCGGTAGAAATCACTTCAAGCGCTTCCATTCTACTCTCTTCATTAGACCACATGGCGCCCAATTGTTCTTCCGTAAGGACTTCTCCAGTCAATTTATAATGTAGTTGACCATAGGCGCCCAATAATATCATGGTAGATTGCACTCCTGAAGTGCCAGGAAAAGGTTCGTTCATTAGGTCATAGCCTATGACGGTTTTGTTATTGGCATAGCGTTTTGCAATATATTGCCATAAAGCGATATATCGGTCTTGAATGCCAACACCATCAGATGCCGGTTTATTGAGCCAAAAGTTGTCAAAAGAGGTTTGTACGGCTTCGCTCAACAAGTAAGCATCACTCCAAATAGCGCCCGTAGTGTGTGGTTTTCCTTCGTCTAAAGTGGCCCACTCTGGTGCGCCATCACTATACTTCACACTGTAAAGATCTTGGTGCATATCCAATACCACAAAAATATTATTGTCTGCCGCCCATTGGATTCTTTGGTCTATTTCCTTGAGATACGCTTCGTTATAGACTCCTGGTTCAGGTTCCAATCCGTCCCAAATAATGAGAAACCGAATCGTGTTGACACCCTGCTTTTTTAGTTTGGCATAAAGTTCTGGACCGCTTTGAAAAATATAACCTTCCTCAATGTTCTTGCTGCCCACATTAACCCCATTTAAAATCACCTGACGGCCCAAATCATCCACAAACCGATCTCCTTTTACGGTAATTGTAGTGGGTAAAATCGGATCATTAACTGCGGGTTTTTTATCGTTTTTACAACTTAAAAATACGGTCGCAGTCAACAATAACACGAATACTTTTTGAAATTTGATCATTTATTTGATTCTTATGATTTGATTAAAACTGTCGTTTTAAAAAAGGTGTTTAATTTTCTTTACGAAATTCATCGGAACATTATAAGGCGGGTATCGCACAGGCGCTTCAAACCAATTGGCTTTCTTAATAATCGCTTTATGATGTGAGAAAATATCAAAGGATAATTTCCCGTGGTAAGCTCCTATCCCACTTTGGCCTACGCCCCCAAACGGCAATCTTTTATTGGTGATTTGGATAACGGTATCATTGATGGCGCCACCTCCAAAGCTATAGGTATTGATAATTTTATTCTGAAACTGTTTATTGTTGGAAAACACATAAGTTGCCAAGGGTTTGCCGTAATTCATGATATGCCGATCAATATCGGCATCTGTTTTATAGGAAATAATGGGTAGAATTGGTCCAAATATCTCACCTGCCATTAACTTGCTGTCCAATTTAGGTTCATTCACTAAGGTTGGCGATAGGTAATTGTCTTCATCATTGCTCTGACCACCAAAAAGGATCTCTTCCCCTACCAACATGTCCTTTAACCCTTGATAGTGTTTTTGATTCACTGTTCTGGAGAAATCTGGCGAGGCTTCCATGTTTTCGCCATAGGATTTTGTGATATTTTCTTTTAATGCCACAATCAATTGGTCTTTGACCTTTTCATGCACCAAGATATAATCTGAAGCAATACACGTTTGGCCGGCATTTAAAAATTTCCCCCAAACAATGCGTTTTGCTGCCAAGTCTATTGCTGCGCTGTCATCTACGATACACGGGTTTTTCCCTCCCAATTCTAAGGTTACCGGAGTTAAATGCTTTGCAGCACTCTGGTAAACTATTTTGCCGACGCCAGGGCTTCCGGTAAAAAAGATATAATCCCATTTTTCAGCCAACAATTCTTGGGAAACTTCTACACCACCTTCTACTACCGTAACATGGGCGGGATCAAAAACAACTTTGATAATTTCCGAAATTATGGCAGCGGTATGCGTTGTAATTTCCGATGGCTTTACAACAACCGTATTCCCCGCAGCTACAGCTCCGATAAGCGGTGCGATGGCCAATTGAAACGGATAATTCCAAGGTGCAATCACCAATACAGCGCCATAGGGTTCCTTGTAAATATAATCTGAGGACGGCCAGTTCATCCAACTGCCAGAAACTCTTTCCGGACGTGCCCAACTATCCATATTGTTGAGTACATGTTTAATTTCAGCCAATACAAATTGCGTTTCAGCCGCCAAGGTTTCAAACTTTGGTTTTTTGAAATCGGCATATAAGGCATCGCAAATGGCGTCTTCCCGTTTTACGATTTCTTCCTGTAAGCGTTTTAATGCTTTTTTTCGAAACGACACCTCCTTTGTTTGTTGGGTTTGAAAAAAATCGATTTGTTGTTGTATTATTTTCTGGACCATTTTACGCTCGTTTGTTGTCAATTTATAAATAGTATCACCTTAACAGTTCATTGCCAATCTTCAATCGATTTTGAATTGGCTTAAATCAATAAGATCTTAAATTGAGTCTTCATTTTAAGAAAGTGGCTCCCGACCTTCCCAATAAAATGGTGCAATCGAAAACCACTTGACCTCAGGGGATTTAATTATCAAACCTATTATTTTTAAAATTCTATTCTTCTATAACGGGAATTTACTGTGCTTCCAATGACAAATGGAACAATAATGTCGGTTTGTCGTAAACGGAAGGTTCTGTATGGATCCCTATGGCGATGTTCATGCTTTTTGCTGTGATTTCTTTCAAAATTACCAAGACTTCCATGTCCTTGAATCCGAGATATTCACCTAAAATCAGTCGTTTTTTATTTGTGAAATTGACTGGCCCTTCAGCGGCATCTATGGTAAAATCGCCTTCAAAAAGTTCCCAAGTGGCATCTGCCGCCGGGGTATAAAGTACGGTAGCTAACGGAACGCTCTGCGGATCATAGGAAACGGCAGTAATATTTTCGCCGTGCATGATACTGGCATAAACCAATCCCATGAGACTTTGTCCATCTTTATTATCCACTCTATAAGTGCCATCATGTACAAAAGTGAAGGTGTCTTCATAAGAAGCTCCCAATCCCACGGCATCTAAAAGATTATCAAAGGCAGGTAGAAAAAGATTCAATTTATTATCTACCGGACCTGCGCCTTCTTTACCAGAAGTGTAGGCTTTTTTAAGTCGCCATGATTTTCCGTCTGGTTTGGCTTGGCCTCCCGTCAACAAAATCTCCAACGATTCCTGAATGGTCACGGTCTTGGTTTCAGAAAATGTGCCATTAGGTCCTGTAACCGTCATCACTACTGTATAATCGCCGGCCGCTGCATAGGCATATACCGGATCTTCTTCTGAACTTGTGGCACCATCGCCAAAATCCCAAGAAATTGAGGTAGCGTTTTGCACAGTTCCGTTAAAAGTAACCTGTGTGCCTTCTACTAAAAACTGAAAATCGGCTAAGGGACTGTTATTATCATCATCTGAACTACAGGTGAAGAACAGGATGGTGAGCATCAATACGCTCAATATTTTTATATTTTTCATATGGGTGTATTTAGTGTTTCTAATAGGACCTCTGGAATTTCTTTATGATTTTTATCTCTTAGTAATGAATTTAAATCCATGCTCATTTCCTATAGGAATATTTATTGAAATTTAATTTTTATCCCACCAAACTGGGGTATCTATCTTATTGGCGCCCTGTCTCGAAATGGCTTCCAGAACATTGTCATTATTTGAACTCAATTCAAAACTTGAGTATAAAAATCGTTTTGGCAATACACCATTGGTGACGCCTGGAGCTAAATTTGCAGCGGTTCTATCGGCGATAACCGGATATCCCGTACGTCTGATGTGCGACCAACCTTCAAAGTAGTTTGGAACGAGCGCTACCCACATTTGGGTACCGATCTGCAGTTCGACATTGCTCCCCGTTAATGAAGCCTCTGGACTTGCCATAAAATCCACAATGTCTGAAGCAGCGATGTCCCACTGCTTTAAGGAGACTTCAATACCTTTTCTATATAAGATATTTGCTTGAGCGGGATCATTCGCATAAACCAATGCAGCTTCAGCTCTTAGCAACCAAACTTCTGATGCAGTCATGACATAAAGCTTACTTTCTTTTGAAGAAAGCGCGAGGCCCATATCCGATCGGGCGGCAAAATTAGAATTTCCAAAGGCGGTATCGTCTAAACCATTGGTCATGCCATTATACGCACCATTGCCATCTTTACTGACATAGACTTCCAGTCGAGGATCATCAGTACCCTGTAATTGATCTATCAACATGGTGGACATTTTAATGGACGGGTATCCCGTACGCATGGTAAACCAAGCGTTTCCATTACCTTCTGTTTCAATCATAAAAGCATTATGATCGTTAGTTTCCATTAAAGGTTCCGTTAAACTCTGCGTAACTGTTTGTCGGGATAAGGTATTATTGGCATCCCGAATCCGCATGGCCAATCGGAGACGCACGCTATTGGCAAAACGCACCCATTTGTTCATATCGTTATTAAAAATAGGATCTGAATTAGGGTACCCCATCGCTGGATCAGCGCTTTTCAAAATGGCAATACTAGAGGACAAACGTAAAATCATGTCTTCGTAAATTACTTGTTGCGTATCATATTTTGGATGAATAATACCTTCCGTTTTTCCTTTGCCACCTTCCATATAGGGTATTTCACCAAAGGCATCTGTAAGTTTAGCATAGCCAAGAACAGCAATCACGTTGGCCATGGCATGGCGGACCTCGTTTTTAGTGTCTTCCGCAGAGGTGATTTCTAAAACTTCCTCTATATGCCTAATGACTCCCCCATACATTTCCGAAAACATACTGTTGTAAAGGACGTCAAAACCATCACCATATTGATCTGGAAGTCGTGCTGTACTTCCTGCCACAAAGTAATGCCCGTAATGCCCGGCAAATCGCGCTACTGACGCATCGGTTGTACCTTGAAATAGGCTTCTCACCGCTTTTGTAAATAATGCCGCGTCATCTATAGAAGTTACGGCATTGGGGTTATCCCTTAAATCGTCCAAACGATCCTGGCACGAAAAAGACATTCCCAATATGACCATTACGACTAATATGTTTTTCATTTTGTTTTGTATATTTTTCATAATCATCAGGATTAAAAGTTGATTTTTAAATTAAGGCCATAACTTCTGGTAGATGGCAATGAGGAATGCTCAAGTGCCGTCCCTGTTGGCCCGCTACTATAACCAGCTTCTGGATCAATATCGCCAGCGGCGTTATAAAAATAGAATAAATTTCTCCCGATGGCTGAAATGCTTCCAGACTGGATGAATGAGTTTTGCAACAATGATTTCGGCAAATCATAAGTTATAATCAACTCTTTAAACTTGACGTTGCTCGCATCCAAGATTTGATCCGTAGCAATTTCATTGGTAAAAATATCCGAATATTGTTTTAGCATGGCCGGAGAAGGCGTTTCATTAACAAACCCGGTGTTTTCATTTATACCATCTACAATGATTCCTGTTTCCCTGCCTTCTAAACTACGGGCATCTGTTCCAAAAAACATTCTGTAGGCACGCCCATAAGAATAAAATTCGCCGCCCTCCTGAATAGAAATCAATGTACTTATGGAGAAATTCTTATATCTAAATTTATTGGTGATACCACCATACCAATCTGGGGTGATGCTTCCAAGTTTTACACGCTCGCCTTTTTGAGCAAACCCATCATTGGTAATCAATTTTCTTCCAAAATTATCACGTAAAAAATCATATCCATAAATGCTTCCAAACTCTTCCCCTGGTCTTGCTTCTACGGAAACAGCATTGAGAGAGTTCAACGTGATACTCTCCAAACCGTCATTTAAGGACTCTACCTTAGAATTGCTCTTGGTAAAGTTAAATCCGAGGTCCCATGAAAAATTGTCAAATTCCAAGGGTATGGCGTTCAATTGAAACTCATAACCTTTGTTTGCAATGACCCCAGCGTTGACGACTTTAGAAGCATACCCCGAGGCACCTGAAATAGGCACCGCCATAATTTGATCTTTTGTTTTAGTTTCATAATAGGTAAAGTCCAATTGGAGACGGTTATTAAAAAACCCGAGTTCTGTACCTACTTCCCAAGACTCTGAAGACTCTGGCCGTAAATCAAAAGAAGGTAAACTTGATGGAATAGATCCTACCGTATAGGGTAAGGTTACCGTTTGATCTACATTGTAAACTGCCTGGGTTCTATACGGACTGGTATCATTACCAACCACTGCAAATGAACCTCTCAATTTACCTTTGTTAAAGGTATTTGACTCTATGCCCAATAATTTTGAGAACAATAAACTCATGTTTTCGGAATGGTACCAATAAGAGTTGTTTTCTTTAGGTAAGGCTGAGGAGTTGTCATTTCTTAAGGTGGCATCAAAATAAAGGAATCCTTTATAACTAAACTGTCCCAACCCATAAAATGAATATACGCCCTTTTCTGAAACACCTTCTGAGCTATAAGAGTTTTTATAATTACTGATACGATATAAATTAGGCACCTTGGCATCGTTTCCTGAGATATTTACATAACTACTATACTCATCTCTGTAACTCGATCCTAAACTGAGGGTCATTCTAACATCTGAAATATTGGTGTTGTAGGTGGCTAAGATGTCAGAATTCCATACGCGACTTTTCCCATTATCATGTCCGTAATTGCCCAGACCATTACTTTGAAATTGCGATCCTCTTGCGGCATAATTGGTATAATCATAGATGATATAGTCCATACCCGTTTTTCCTGTCACTTTAAAGTTGTGGGCAATATCCCAATTGGCAGAAATGACACCTTGAAAACGATCCTTTTTATCAATATTTTTAACATTATCTTGAGACCAATAGGGGTTATTGAAGGTATTATCCAAATTCCATTTAATCTCTTCGCCATTGGCATTTACCGTATTATTTTTTACATCGGTCAACCTAATATCCCTTGGCATTAATGACAATTGCAAAGCGGTGTTAGCGCCATCTTCTGCCAAAGCCGGTCGGTTATTGACTTTAGACGTCAAATAGGTCATTTTCCCATCAATACTAAAGCTATTGGTCAAATTTGCCTTTCCTCTAATATTGAAGGTTTGTTTGGCCAAAGTATTATCTACATTAATACCGCGAGCGTTTTCATCGGTAATGGACATTCTAAATGATCCTTTTTCTGATTGGCCTTCAAAGGCAACAGAATTGGAGGCAGAATATCCGTTTTGATAAAACTGATCGTATGGATTGCCATGTGCCGTATAATTATCAGGTTGCCCCAACCAATTGGTATACGCCTGTCCTTCCATTTTAGGACCCCAACTCCAAGAAAAAGGATAATCCAAAATAGGTCTTCCATCTGCTCCAATAGGTGCAAAATCACCAAACGCACCAGCACCGTATTCATTTTGTAAATCAGGTGTCAAGGCCACTTCCGTAAAGGTGAACGAGGAGTTCAATGAAACGCCAATCCCTTTCTTTTTACCCCCTGATTTGGTAGTCACCAAAATGACGCCATGCATCCCCAGCGATCCGTAGGCCGCTGCCGCACCCGCACCTTTTAGGACACTGATGGATTCCACATCATCTGGATTAATATCCGACAGCGCATCCCCACGGTCCACACCACCCCATTGAGATCCTCCACCAGCATCGCCGCTTATCGGAATTCCATCAACAACTACAAGTGGGCGGTTGGATCCGTTGATAGTGGTTACGCCTCTCAGTAAAATTCGGCTTGAGCCATCAACTCCGGTATTGGCCTGGGTAATTTGGAGTCCGGAAACTTTTCCAGCAAGGGAGTTCATCACGTTATTCTCTTTGGCCACATTGACTTCTTCCGCAGAAACTTGCGAGACAGAATAACCGAGCGATTCTTTGTCTCTCTGGATATTTAAAGCGGTAATGACCACCTCATCCATTTCTTGTGCGTCCGCTTCTAGTGATACATTAATGGCCGTCTGCGCGCTTACCAATACTTCTTCTGATTTATATCCCAAATAAGAATACACCAAAACATCAGTATCTGTGATACCATTAAGTTGATAGTTCCCGTCAAAGTCTGTGGTAGTACCCTTAGTGCTGTTTTTCACCATGATGGAAACGCCAATGAGTGGCATGTTTGTTTCTTTTTCCAGCACTTGACCAGAAACGGTTTTTTGTGCAAATGATGTGATTGAAAACCCCACCACCATCACAATTAAGAGAAATTTGTTCATGTAGTTTTGATTTGATTAGTTAGCATTGTTTCTGTTAATTCGTCATTTGTAAGATGTATTTGGCCACTGCCATTTTAGCCTCATCAGATAAATAATCTTGTGGTGGCATTTCAGGATAATCATCTCTAAGGTTGAGAGGTTTGGTGATATAATTCACAATTCCCTGTGGGTTATCAACATAAATGTCTTTGATAATTTGGGTGTCCACGCCAATCAATGTGGTTCCTAAAGCATGACATCCGGCACAAACACCATAATAGGTAATTTCACCCAGTTCTTGGTCTGTGACAGATCTTGGTGGAACAGGAGTGCTGAGCATAAAGGTTTTGATGTCTTTGGTATCTTCTATTTGCGCAGGACCATAATCACCTAAACCAAAGGTTCTATATCGGTTTTTATCCCTAATGGTACTTCCAATTCCGCCACCATAGGCAAAAATATCCGGACCTTTGGTTTCCAATTGGGTCATCATGATGGCCTTAATTTCACCAGTTGGGTCTTCGCCATTACCAAACATGATATTATCCAAAATAACCACGCGGTCAGGATTTCCTTCTGAATTGGGATCGTTTGCCTTGGGATCACCGGTTGCTAAATCGACGATGGTGATTCCCGTATTGTTATTTCCTGTAATGATATTATTCTCAACAATCACATCATCTGCCGCCATGATAAGGATTCCCGTACCAGGAGGAATGCTGGCCACGGTAGATCCTGGCGCTCCAAAATTGGGATGGTTATTGTTGACCACGAAGTTGTTTCTGAAGATGATGTTAAAGGCCGTTTTAATAGGAAGTCCCGGAGTGATAAAAGCCAACAAACCTCCTGTATTATTATGGACATAATTATTTTCGACCAAACAATGTCTGGAGTTTTCAATTTCTATCCCGGCCACACTATCAAACACCTCGTTATGAAGGACGTCAATATTGTCGCACATCCCCACATAAATAGCGGCATCGGCAATAACGCTCAATACGTTATGCTCGATCAGTCCGTTTTTTCCAAACTGCGGGAAAATGCCGTAAACGCCAGTATCAATAATCCAGTTGTTGCGGATGATAAAATTATTTCCGGCCTGTCCCATAATACCGTTGCCCTTATAATTGATGATTTTAAAGTTTTCAATTAAAATGCCATTCCCGGAGTATAAAAACCCATCGTTAATTTTATGTTTTCCATCCAGAGTTGGCCATTCTCCTTTAATAATAACCCCTTGCAAACTAATGTCATCTTTATCTATATAGACGTTCTCCGAATAGGTCCCTGGAAAAACCCGAATTAAATCGCCAGGATTGGCCGCTTTAACAGCCTCTTGGATGGAACCTCCTTTTTTGACTTCGATAATTTGACCGGTAAATTCCTTCCTTTGCGCAACTTGAGTCGTGTCACCTGAATGGCCTACATTCCGATATAGCATGGTTGAGGGCATGGGAACGGTACTTTCTCCAGAAGTTCCAAGCAGTGTTCTTCCTAAAAACACGCCTATGGCGAGCAATAGAATACCGCCAATAATTTTAAATAGGGTTGATTTCATCGTTTTATGGTATTAAGGTTTGTTGATTAGTAAGTTTTAATCCAGAAGGCAAGGTTTCAGGCATTTTTGGCATAAAAGATTCGTCGTTCAATGTTTTTAGAAAATCAACGAGGCGGTCCAATTCATAATCTGACAATTGAGGCTCCCAAATATGCCAATGGATATAGAGTTTCTCATCTTTAGGCACCGCATGGCCACGCCCTTTTGTATAAAACTCCACAGCTTCTCTCAAGGTTTCAAATTTTCCCGAGTGCATATAAGGTGCGGTAAGATCAATGTTTCTAAGCGTAGGGACTTTAAAAGCGCCGCGCATGGATTTATCAGCAAAAGGAATTTCAGCACCAGGATCTAATGGCAAACCATCCGGTTCTGGAGTTCCTATAACTGCAAACTGTTGGTTGGTAAATAGTGGTGGGGTATGACATTCTGCACATCTGGCCACAAAAGACCGGAACACATTCATCCCCTCAATTTCCTTTTCGTTTAAGGCCGCGTGATAGCCATGGGCATATTGGTCGTATTTACTGTTCAAGGAAATTAAAGATGATTGGAAAGCGGCAAGGGCCTTAAATATTTCTTGTAGTTTAATATCCTCTTTCTTGTCTCTATCAGGATAAGCTTCAGCAAATAACTTCCTGTAATTATCAATATTATTTAAGGTGTTTAATAGATTTTCAGGATTATTCGCCATTTCTACTTCTGAAAATAAGGTCATCTCCATTTGCTCTTCTAAAGTCGCTGCACGACCATCCCAAAAAAGACGTTTTAAATAGCCAACATTCCAAAGTGTTGGTGCAGCACGATCCAGTTTCAAATTATCCTTGCCAATACTTGTTGGCAAACCATCACTAAACCCTTTGTTGGGTTCATGACAGGTGGCGCAAGACATAGAACCGTCAATGGACATTACGGGATCAAAAAACAAATACCTTCCCAAATCGATCTCTTGCGGTGTAAATCCGTCCCGTATCTCTGGCAGTCCTGTTTGAAGACCGCCTACGCCTTGATTATTTGGAGAATCATATTGTTGATAAAGATTTTTGGAAATGCACTTATTCTCTTCATTAAGTTTAAATCCTGGTGGACAATGGCAATTAAGTACAGCTAGATCGGTATAGCTTTCAGAGCTGGGTGACAAAAAGAAAAACATCAAAAGTCCACTCAATAGGACTCCGATGATACTTAGTGTCAAAATTGTACTTTTATTTTCCATTTAAGCTTGACTAATTAGGACATATAAAATTGAAATAACTGTTAAACACCTTCTCATATTTCTCCATCAACATGTTTTCAATATCCTGTTTAACGGTGGAGTTATGGATCGCTATCCCTTCTATCATTCCAATAATCTGGTAACTGAGTATTTCTGCATCCAATTCTGGTTTGACTTCGCCGTTTTGAATCCCTTCATAAACAATGTCCTGTACAATTTTGGCATAGGCTATAGAGGTATTTCTGAACTCCTTTCTCATTTCAGGAAAATTTTCACATTCCAATTGAAAATGAAACAAGCGCTGAACAGGATATTTTATCCCATTCTTCCCCATCGATTCCACCATGGCAAAAAGTCCCACCCCCAATTTATAAATCATTTTTATCCGATCTTTGAATGGAAGTCCTTCAAATAGGGATTTGTCAATGCTTAATGTTTTAAAAAAGTAGCGATCCAAAACCTCGGATAAAATCCCTTCTTTATTCTCAAAATGGTGGTAAATACCGCCTTTTGATAAATTACTAGCCTCCATTATGTCTTTGATAGAAACAGACTGGTAGCCTTTTTTCAGAAAAAGTCCATAAGCTTTTCTTAAGATCAATTCCTTATTGGATATCTTTTTTTCATAACTCTCTTGATCCATTACCTTATTCATAAATTAACTCTGAAATAGTTGCATAATTCTACAAAAACCGACGGGTCGGTTTGTAAATATATAAAAAATTATATAATATCCTAATACTATGTTAAATACACGGTCAAAAAAAAGAAGATAAACTGCAGTAAAAAATATTATTTTTTTGAAGAAACTACTACTATTAATATCGCTTATCGTCCTTTAGAAATCAGTTTTATGAAGAGAAATCCCGAACAAATCGCGAACGGTTTTCTAAATTTAATGGTGCAATAATAGCAAGCTAAAACCTATAAATAAAGATTGATTAAAAGAAAAAACATCAATAAAAATTAGATTATTTACCTTATTTTCGGGCACTGAATTAAAATTATGCTTGTTAAAAACACTTCAAATCACGCCGTTAGTTCTCTGAATAGGTGTAAAGTATCAGATCATACATACCCTTTAGTAATTAAACCTAAATAATGATAAAGCAACTTCTTAATCTAGCTTGTCAATCTGCTTAATCAGTTTTCAAGCCTATGGTCAAGAATTCAAGATGGACAAGATGCAACTTGGTCAGTATTTACACACCTATCACGATAAGCATCAATTCGATGGCATTGCATTGATTGCCTACAAAGATTCAATCGTTTATGGCAAAACTAATGGTTATGCAAATAATGAGTTGGGGACGCCTTTTAAATTATCGATTAAATTTCAAATTGCATCTTTATCGAAACAGTTTACCGCATTTGGCATTCTAATATTAGAGCAAGAAAACAAACTCAAAACAGAGGATTATGTTTATCAGTACCTACCTAAATTTCCGTTTAAAGAGATTCAAATCAAACATCTAATGAACCACACTTCGGGACTTCCAAATTTTGTTGACGCTATGTGGAAAGACCTTGACACCACCAGAATCAATGGAAATAGGGAGATGTTGCTGATGCTGGAATCCAAGAAATACCCATTGCAGTGGTCTCCCGGATCTAGATGGGAATACAGCGATATTGGATCCTGCACATTGGCGAATGTGATTGAAAAAGCGAGCGGAATGAATTTTAAAGAGTTTATGGAAGAACGTCTGTCTAAATCTGCAGGAATGACCAATACATCCGCTGAGTTCTTTACCGATTATCGAACCATTGATAATTCTGATCTGGCCATGGGCTATGTCTATGATGCCACTAATAACATAAAAAAAATAGCTTATCAATCGCCAGAGAACAGCTTCATTTACTGGTTGGGAGGATTTTATGGGGACGGCTCTGTAGTGAGTACCGCCGAAGACTTGTTAAAATGGGACAAGGCCTTATATGAAGGTGAAATAGTCCACCCCGAAAGCCTCAAAAAAGCCATAACGCCAACAAAATTAAATGACGGAAAATTAGCCGATGCCTGGGGAACGGGGTACGGATTCGGGTGGTTTTTATACCATTCAGAAAACTTTGGAACCGTACAAACGCATTCGGGCGGTCATCCAGGCTACAGTAGCAGAATGACCCGATGTCCTGATACGGAAATAACCATAATTCTTTTATCAAACCTATCAATCCCCGAATTTTGGAATTTCAATATCTTAAAGGAACTCGAAAAACAACAATAGTCACCAATCACACCAAAGATACAACTACGATTGATGGTTGCGTAATGATTTACACGAAAAACTTAAACCAAGCCACTTCATGTATAGAGGCACACCTACCTAATCACGTATCGGTTTGTCCCATGATTTGTCCATATCCAATATCCTATTAAAAACAAAGAGTTCCGAATTTTGCGCGGTTTAAAACAAGCCTTCAATAATACCATTCTTGTCAATAGTAATTTTCTCAGCAGCAGGCGTAGCCGGTAATCCTGGCATTCGTAACATGTTCCCAGCAATGGGCACGATAAACCCAGCCCCTGCGGCTATTTCAAATTCCCTAATATGAATATCAAAATTCTTCGGACGCCCCAATCGTTTCTGGTCATCCGTAAAACTTTTTTCTGTTTTGGCCATACAGACCGGTAAATTACCAAAGCCCATCACTTCATATTTCACCAATTGCGATCTCGCGAGATCGCTTAAAATAACGTTTTCACCCCCATAGATGGTTTGACAAATCTTTTCCATTTTGATGTGCACATTATACCCAAGATTATAGGTAGGCATAAATTGATCCGTAGAGGATTCCGCTGCACTGATCACTTTTTCTGCCAGATCCAAACAGCCCTTACCCCCTTTTTCCCAACCATAGCTCAAGGCTACGGGAATAGCCAATTTTTGACAATGATCCTTCAATACTTGAATTTCGGCTTCCGTATCCGTTTGAAAAGCGTTTATAGAAACGACGATTGGGATTCCAAAACTTTTCAAACTGGCAATATGCCCATCCAAATTGGGAAGGCCTTTTACAAGCGCTTCCACATCCTCTTGGGTAATTTCTTTTAAGGATTTGCCACCGTGGTATTTTAAGGCCCTAATGGTAGCCACCACTACGACAGCTTTAGGAGAAATACCAGCGGCACGACACTTAATGTTCATAAATTTTTCCGCTCCCAAATCCGATCCAAATCCTGCCTCTGTTATGGTATAATCACTCAAGCTCATCCCCATTTTTGTGGCTACAATAGAATTGGTGCCTTGGGCAATATTTGCAAAGGGACCGCCATGGATAATTGCGGGATTTCCTTCCAGGGTCTGAACTAGATTAGGTTTTATAGCATCTTTCAAAAGGACCGCCATGGCACCTTCTGCATTCAAATCTTTGGCAAAAACGGGCTTACCTTGCCAAGTGTCACCTATATAAATCGTTCCGCATTTTTCTTTTAGGTCTTCTAAATCGGTGGCCAAGCACAAAATCGCCATAATCTCCGATGCTGCGGTAATATTAAATCCCGTTTCTCTCGGTACTCCACCAGCTTTACCACCAAGTGCCGCCACAATAGTTCTCAATCCCCTATCATTCATATCCATACACCGTTTCCAGACTACCGTTCGAGGATCAATCCCTAAGCTTCTCGATTTACTTTGGATGTTATTTTCTATGAGTGCAGAAAGCAGGTTGTTTGCTTTTTCTATCGCGTGAAAATCGCCCGTAAAATGCAGGTTAATGTCCACCATTGGAATGACCTGGCTCCATCCTCCACCAGCGGCACCTCCTTTAATGCCAAATACGGGTCCTAAACTAGGTTCACGAATCACCGCAACAGCATTCTTTTCTAAAATATTGAGCGCATCAACCAACCCAATGGACGTTGTGGTTTTTCCCTCACCGGGAGGTGTTGGCGTAATGGCGGTGACTAATATAAGATTGTTCTTTTTTACTTTTTCATTATCAATGATATCTAAAGGAAGTTTTGCTTTATCGTTACCGTAGTACTCCAGCTTTTCTTCAGGAATAGCCAACTTTGCGGCAATTTCTTTGATATGTTTAGGCGTAACGCTTTGTGCAATCTGTATTTCTGTCATAAGATCAATGTTTCTTTAAAAAGTAGCATAAAGGTAAAGTTTCAATAATTGAAATTACATGACCGTTGTCATTCTCTTTGCAAGCTGTAGTTTGAACTGAGCGCAATTGAAATAAAACGGAGTTTGCCCTCGACTTTTTTTTGTAGAGAAAGACACTAATTGGCGATCGTAATTTTCAAGTTATAGAAATTTACATAAATATTGCCACGACCACCTTAAAAGAGAAAAAGAATCCGTTAGATTTTTAAGAAACTATAAAGGATAGTTGAATATATCTAAAATTGGCAGTATAACGAACATATGTTCATTATGTAATTGTTGTGCGTTTAGCAAAAAGACTTTACCAATTCAGTATTTTCTGAATTTTAAAATCATAATTTTATATAAATGACATAGTCAACAAAATATGATAGAAAATGAAAAGAAGGGAATTAATAATCGGACTACTTGCTGCTCTATCATTTACTTTAATCGCAAAAACTACAAAATGGAAATTTGATATACGCCCGAATAGAGGTTTTAAAGTTAATTCAGGTGAGGCAAGATTTGGTAAGCATTACAAGATGAAAGGGGTAACTCTGAATATTTTGGATATAAAAATTTCTGGAAGCGACACTGAAAACGATTTGGCTGTTTTTGACCATAAAACATAAACCACATAATCTTCGGTTAGTCCCATCTGCGAATGCATAAAATGAAAAAAGCCCCTGAAAAATTTCAAGGGCTTACTTAGTAGCGGGAACAGGACTCGAACCTGTGACCTTTGGGTTATGAGCGTAAAATAATCGAGGCTCAAAAACCCACAAACATCAATAAAATCAATGGTTTCAAGCGTATTTCATTTTTTTTGATTTCAATTAAATACAATCAAAATCAAGTTATTCTGTACCTATTCTGTACCCCTTTTTCTAAATCTTTTATTATCTTTATAACATTTCAAATATAGTTATTATGGCTTCTATAAAAATTATTAGGCGGAAAAACAAAGAAAGAATAGATGGCACTGCTCCCCTTGCTTTGAGAATCAGCGAAAACTACAAAACCAACTATGTATTTATAGGCCAGTATGTTTTAGAAAAAGATTGGGATCACAACACGGGGCAAGTAAAAAGAACATATCCTAATTCAAAGAAGTTAAATAATTTTCTGTTGAAAAAACTCACTGAAGCCAATGACATCTATTTTGACAATAAAAACGACAGCTTAACTCCAAAACAGATTAAACAAAAATTAAAAGGGCCTGGTGGGTCGAAATCCTTTTTTACCGTAGCTGCTGAACGGATACAAAGCAAATATGACCGAGGGACATTTTCAGTTGTGAAACCACAACTATCCATACTCTATAATATAGAAGAGTACTTAAATGTAAAAACTTCTCTCCCAAAAGATGAAATTATAAAAGGGATTAAAGAACGAAGGAAAGAGAGACTTAGTAAAGCCAAAAAATCGGAACTTACATTTACAGACAGTATAAAATATTTCAAACAAAATAAGACATTAATGTTCAGGGATATCGATGAGGCTTTTTTAGAAAAATTTCAAACATTTTCCGCGGCATACCTTAACCAAAAAGCTCGAACAATAACCAATCAACTTATTTTCATAAGAACCCTCTTCAATGTCGCTATTAAAGATGGTATTGTCGCACCAAAATATTATCCTTTTGCTGGTGAAAAACAAAAGATACGCATTGGATCTGGGAACAAAATTGGTTTAACCATTGAGGAAGTTGAAAGGCTCGAAAATTTAAAACTTGAAGAAGGCACTTCAATCTGGCACACACATAAAGTTTGGTTAATTTCATTTTATTTTGCTGGGATACGTATTTCAGATGTTGTAAAACTAAGATGGTCAGACTTTAAAGATGAGCGCCTATATTATGTTATGAACAAAAATAGCAAACCTCTCAGTTTGAAAATCCCGGAGAAAGCGGATGTCATACTAAAACTTTACAAAAAGTATAGTAAAGAAAACAATGGCTATGTTTTTCCCTTTCTAAAAGATGCAAACGTTGAAGATGCTGAAGATATTTTCATTAAAACAGGAAATAGCACCAAACTTTTTAATAAATTCCTGAAGAGGATTGCATTGCAATGCAATATTGATAAAAATCTTTCAAACCATATTGCCCGTCATACATTTGGTAATATTGCCGGGGACCGAATACATCCCTTAATGCTACAAAAACTCTACCGCCACAGCGATTTAAAAACTACTTTAAACTATCAAGCCAACTTTATCCACAGAGACGCCGATGACGCTTTGGATAGTGTGATAAACTTTTAAAAATATAGTGAACGCAGTTTGAACTTAAACAGGTCACAACGGCTGACCATAATCCTTCTTTTTTGTTGTATGAAGATTACTCACATAGCCAGAATTTGGCATGGTCCTTTTCCTCTCTAATTCACGTCCTTTCTCAACAAAATTTCGCGCGGCCAGTTTCCAGTCTTTAATTGGTAGTCCTCTACTTAATTTCCAATCCCTCTCTTGGTAATACTCATAATATTTTTTTCCTTCATCAGCAGTCCAGTTATTTGTTTTAAAAAAAAGTAAAACTTCCAAAATATTAAATGGCTTTGCCTGCCCTGCCAGTTTGTTTTTGTTTATATATGTTTTTTGTTTATAAGAAGGTACCATATTTTGGACTGGTTCTGGGATCCTCTTAGCCAATTTTTGGCGTGGTTGGGTATAAAAAATGGCCATCTTGATTACCGATCCTCTCCTGGGATCATAAGAAGGATAATATTGTAAATACCCCCATTCATGTAAATCTCTCAGGATATTATGATAGGTTGTTTTTGATTTGATCTTTGCCCTTACCATAGTCAATTCTCTATTGATGGTAATCGAATTTTTAAAAAAATCCCGATTCCAAATATGAAAGAATGCCAGGTACAAGGTGATGTGGCCCTGTTTGATCCGATGATCATTATTGAAGTGCTCAAGGGCTTGATTGAGTTGGGTAATGTAATTTACTTTTTCCATTATTTACGGGTGTTATTGATTACTGAATCTTTTTCGTGGTAACGGACCTGCCCCATCTCCTCGTTCCTATTTTTTTCCAGGATCAGTTTCTTTTCGACTGGCTCAGTCTGTTCAAATAGTGCTGACAACATTGCAACCGTAGGCAAGGTCTGGCCTTTTTCGATGGCCTTTATTATTGCTATAATCGCATTCATCCGTTTCTTTAAATTGGCTTCAATGGATCTCCCAGTGGGACCTAATTTTTCTTTTGGTGATATTTCATTGTAAAAGAAAAAATCAAGAACGGCTTCCATCGTTTCCGTATGGGTCTTGAAGTGTGTTTTTGAAAATGTCTGAAAACGTTTTGCAGTTTCCCGCTTAAACCTGATTGTGATGAATGAGTCCATTTTTTCGCTTTTTTTGTGCATTTGACGTAAAATCATCCCATTTTACAGGTATTTCCAGAGCATTTGACGCAAATTGATGAAATCTCAAAAACTGATTAAAATACAACTAATTGATACACAGTTAATTAAATAAGAAAAGGAATGTGTAACGTGGCTCTGCCCGTTACCCTCTTGCTATTCCTTTTCGTCCCGTGAAACGGGACAAAAACCTCATGCAATCC
>NZ_DATJCA010000076.1:0-11679 GCF_035515035.1 Gelidibacter sp.
TGTGGTCTGAACATAATTGATAAGATTATAAGTCGATGGGAATTTTCCATCGACTTTTTTTATGAATATTTTTAAAAATTTAACTTGTTCGCTAAGTGTATTTTAGATATATTTAACTTTCAAACTGTTGTAGTCATGAAAACTTTATTGGAAATTAAATCGCACCAACTCAAACTACAAAAACGATATAAACATCTAATTGAACAAGCCTACAATGTTCGTCAAACGGATCATGCCTTAAGTGATATCTCAGAATATAAGGCCATAAAGCTTTTAAACAAACTTAACCGTTTGAAATATTTAAACAGAGATGCAACCCCAAAAGCTTCAAATTAATAAATTATCAAAATTTTAACTTTATCCGCACGTCCTTAGGGGTTTATAATCCGTATTTATAGTTTAAGAATATATCCTAATAACCTATGAATACACATAATTGCAAAGTTGGAAAAGTTAAGTTTGGCCTCAACGAAGTCCTAAACTTAAAAGAAGTAGAGAAAAACTACATTAAATTTACTGAAGAAGCCTACAATTTGTTACAATCAGACGCCAGTTTGAGCGACTTTTTATACCATGAAGCTTCAAAATTGAGAAAGATCATTCTCAACTTGAAAAATTCTCAGACAAGTGATGTTGATGCAGCATTTTAAAATAATCAAACGCTTTTAATAATCGCGATCCATACCAAGAGAACATTTCGCCATCAACCACAAGAATAGTGGCATTTGGAAAGAATGGCTTGATCTCTTGTTTATGTTCCTCTTTGAATGGAAATGGTTCACTTGAGAGCAGCACGAGCTCTGCTTGTTCTGTGTCAGAGGCTTTTAGAAGGACCTCTGGATAACGACTTTGATGGCCATAATAATTCTCAAACCCATTTAGGCGCAATAATTCGTCTATAAAATTATGTCTTGCGGCGACCATCCACGGTCCTTTCCAAATAAAATAAGCAGCCGTTCTTTTCGGTTTATCCTTTATATAATCCTCAAACTCAAATTTTTTTTTACTGATCTCTTTTATCATTGTAATGGCGGCCTTTTTCTTTGAGAACAGATCGCCATATAATTCAATTAATTCTAGAGTATCATCAATGGTATAAATGTCACTGATATGTACAATGGCAATTTTTTCTAACTCTTGAATCATCGCTTTGGTGTTTTCCTCTTTATTGCAGAGAATAATATCCGGTTTCAAGTCTCTTATTTTATCAAAATTGACTTGTTTTGTACCACCAACCACAACTTTTTCTTCTTTTAGATGGATTGGGTGCACACAGAATTTGGTTATCCCTACAATTGAAGATTCCAAGCCCAAATCTACTAACAATTCAGTTTGTGAAGGGACCAAGGAAATGATCCGCTTAGGTATTTTATCTACTGTAATATGTCTATGGAGTTGGTCTTTCATTTTATTTCCTAAAGCGGCGCTGGGACGCCAAATAAATTTCAATCTAGAATTTTCGCATAGGAACGACACCTAAAATTAGGAAAAAACTTATCCAAGTGTCCAAGGAAATCAGAAACATCAATAGCGCTCTAAAATCGAGGCCATCTCCTTTTGTAATTCCTTTGCTTTTTCGGCAGCAACTGCCGCAAAATCCTTTCCGTATGATGCAAAGATGATTCCTCTTGAGGAGTTGATCAAAAGCCCTACCGAGTCATTCATTCCATATTTGCACACCTCTTGAAGATTGCCACCTTGAGCTCCAACTCCTGGAACCAACAAAAAGCTGTTTGGTATTATGTTGCGGATATCGGCTAAACATTCCGCTTTTGTCGCTCCTACAACATACATGAGGTTGTCAGAATTCTTCCAGGTTTTTGAAGTTTCCAGAACATGTTTATACACTTCTTTGCCATCGATTGTTTTTGTTTGAAAATCAAAAGCTCCTTCATTGGAAGTCAAAGCCAAAAGAATAGTATGTTTTTCCTTAAACTCCAAAAACGGCTCAACAGAATCCTTTCCCATATATGGGGCAACGGTAACACTATCAAAGCCTAAGTCTTCAAAAAACGCTTTCGCATACATGCTGCTGGTATTCCCAATATCGCCGCGTTTGGCATCGGCAATTGTAAAAATTTCAGGATGGTTTTGATTGAGATATTGAATTGTTCTTTCTAGGGATTTCCAACCCTTTAGTCCATAAGCTTCATAAAACGCTGTGTTGGGCTTATAGGCCACACACAAATGATGCGTGGCGTCAATGATGGCTTTGTTAAAGGTAAAAATAGGATCTTCTTCTTTGAGAAGGTGTTGTGGGATTTTACTCAAATCGACATCTAAACCAATACATAGAAAAGATTTTTTAATTTTGATTTGCTCAATTAGGTGTGCTGTTTTCATACCATAAAAAAGCCTCAAAATGAGGCTTGTTATTAAATTACGTCTGTATTTGCTTTTAACTTTTGGGTATTTTCTGCTAATTGCAGCTCATCAATGATCCGCTGAATATCGCCATTGACAATATTGCCCAAATCATAAAGTGTCAACCCGATTCTATGGTCAGTGACGCGTCCTTGTGAATAATTATAGGTTCTAATTTTAGCACTTCTATCCCCTGAACTTACCATGGACCCACGCTTTTCAGCATCTGCGGCATTTTTCTTTGCCAATTCCATTTCATAAATCCGTGAACGCAGAACTTTAAATGCCTTCTCCTTATTCTTGTGCTGAGATTTCTGATCCTGACACTGTGCCACCAATCCGGTTGGAATGTGGGTTAAGCGTACTGCAGAATAAGTTGTGTTTACCGATTGGCCTCCCGGACCTGAAGAACAGAAGAAATCAATTCTCACATCTTTCGGATTAATCTCCACATCAAATTCTTCAGCCTCTGGAAAAACCATTACTGTTGCTGCACTCGTATGAACACGTCCTTGAGTTTCAGTTTGTGGGACGCGTTGTACACGGTGCACACCTGCTTCAAACTTCATGGTTCCGTATACATCTTCGCCAGAAATTGCAAATTGAATTTCCTTGAAACCTCCGTTTGTGCCTTCGCTATAATCTACGACATCTACTTTCCAGCCTTTGCTTTCGCAATATTTGCTGTACATTCTAAACGAATCGCCTGCAAAAATACTTGCTTCATCCCCACCTGTACCGGCACGAAGTTCCATAACTGCATTTTTGACATCCTCAGGATCCTTCGGAATCAACATCAAGCGGATTTCATCTTCCAGTCTTGGGATACCCTCCTTTGCCTCGTCATATTGCATCTTGGCCATTTCCACCATTTCCGGATCGCTGCCATCATTTAAAATCTCTTCGGCTTCAGCCAAATTGTTAGTCAATTCTAAATACTCCTCGCGCTTATTCATCAACTTGCGCAAGTCCTTATATTCTTTATTGAGTTCAATATAACGCTTTTGATCTGTCATGATATTTGGTTGGATAATTAAATCGCTAACCTCATCAAAGCGTTGTTTTACTATTTGTAACTTGTCTAACATATATGGTTTAATTGTGATGCAAAAGTACAATAATTTCTTAATTGTAAATTGAGAATTTTCAATATAGCCCAAAGAAAAGCGACAAGAAAGGACTCATTTGGCCAAAGAAAAAAAACCAACCTCGAAATATTTTTAAAAAATAAGTTCTTGAAAACTTCGTTTACTAGTTATGACACACCGCTTAGGCCCCATATTGTTACTTTACAAACCTTTTTTATGGTGAATGGCCATCAATGTTCTAATGGTTATTTTCAACCCTTACATCTTACCGAGTAGCATTACCAAACTACTACTCACACTTTTTATTTGATTTTTCAATGCATGAAACCAACGCCAAACGTAAATTGAGTTTTTATAAGAATTTAGGCATTTCTACCAGGCGATTGTTTACAACACTTTTCCTGGTTGACCTGACCATAACTATTGGTTTTCTGCTTTTAATGAAGGCGTTTATATAATATTCGCAGAATTATATTTAAACACTTAAACCTATCAGAATAAATTGAAAATAAAAAAGGAGGCTATAACCTCCTTTTTCCAATTCATTCAAATTTTATCCACATTTTGAAGACCCACAATCCTTACAGGTCAAACAACCTTCTTGGTAGATAAGGTTTTCTGATTTGCAGCTGCTGCACGATTGGCCTTTGGCTTGAGTTCCGTCTTCTACATACCGTTTTAAAGCTCTCGCTACACCGTTTTTCCATGTGTTGATAGACTCGGTATCCAATTGCAGACTGTTGATCAAATCCACAACTTTATCAATGGGCATCCCGTGACGTAAGGTACTTGAAATCATTTTGGCGTAGTTCCAATATTCGGGATCAAATTTATGTGACAACCCTTCAATGGTCGTTTTATATCCTCTCATGTTTTGGTATTGGAAATCATACCGAGAGGTACCGTCTTCGTTTCTGTTCTTAATGATAAACCCTTTATTTGCCCAACGCGGGATCAAGATCCCATCTTCATCGTCGGCGAGACCCGTAAAAATCTCATAAGGCTTGCCATCTATCAACCCGATAAAAGCAATCCACTTTTCTTTGTTATTTTGAAATCTCACCACATCGGCTTCCAACGTTTGCGGACGCTTAGTTGGAAACGTTGTCAAGGTTTCTTGTGTCTCTTCCTTTTTTTCATCATTTGAAATCAGGACCCCAGAACGTGAGCCATCGCGATAAACAGTGACGCCTTTACAGCCCTTTTCCCAAGCTTCCATGTAAAGTTGACCTACCAACTCCTCAGTGGCGTCATTAGGCAAGTTGATGGTAACACTAATAGAATGATCCACCCATTTTTGTACCGCACCTTGCATAGAAACTTTACTCATCCAATCCACATCATTAGAGGTAGCTTTATAATATGGTGATTTTTTGATCAAGACATCCAATTCCTTTTGATCATAATTTTTACTGATATCATACCCGTTTACCTCCATCCACTGTTTGAATCTATGGTGAAAAACCACATATTCTTCCCAAGAATCACCAACCTCATCAACAAAATCGACTCGAGCTTCTTTGTCATTAGGATTTACCTTGCGACGTCTTTTATAGACGGGCATGAACACAGGCTCAATACCAGAAGAAGTCTGGGTCATCAAACTTGTGGTTCCTGTTGGTGCAATGGTCAATAAAGCAATATTACGACGCCCAAATTCGCTCATGTCATAATATAATTTTTCATCGGCTTCTTTTAGGCGTTGAATGAACGGGTTGTTCTTTTCACGCTCCATATCAAAAAACGCAAAAGCACCGCGCTCTTTCGCTAAATCAACCGAAGCGCGATAAGCTGCCAACGCTAAAGTTTTATGAACTTCTACTGAAAACTTATTCCCTTTTTTGCTTCCATATTGAATTCCTAGAGCGGCCAACATATCACCTTCTGCCGTAATTCCGACACCGGTTCTTCTCCCTTCTTTTGCCTTAGTCCTAATATTTACCCATAAATTCCGCTCGGTAGCTTTAACTTCATCATCTTCAGGATCCGCATCAATTTTCTGCAAAATGACATCGATTTTCTCCAATTCCAAATCGATGATATCATCCATAATACGCTGCGCAGCCGCAACGTGTTTTTTGAACAAGTCAAAATTGAATTTTGCTTCTGTGGTGAAAGGTTGCTCAACATATGAAAATAGATTGATGGCCAACAATCTACAGGAATCATAGGGACATAATGGAATTTCACCACAAGGATTGGTAGATACTGTCTTATAACCTAAATCGGCATAACAATCTGGGAGGGATTCATTAATGATGGTGTCCCAGAATAAAATTCCAGGTTCGGCTGACTTCCATGCATTATGGACGATTTTCTTCCAAATAGCATTCGCTTCTATGGTTTTTGAAAATTTAGGGTTCTCGCTAAAAATTGGATATTTCTGATCGTACATGCTGTTTGATTGCACCGCCTTCATAAAGTTGTCATCTATTCTTACAGAAACGTTAGCACCTGTAACCTTACCTTGCTCAAGTTTGGCATCAATAAAGTCTTCAGCATCTGGGTGATTGATGGAAACTGACAGCATTAAGGCTCCTCTTCGGCCATCTTGCGCCACTTCTCTTGTAGAATTGGAATAACGCTCCATAAATGGAACAATACCTGTAGAGGTCAAAGCTGAGTTCTTTACAGGAGAACTCTTTGGTCTAATATGCGACAAATCATGTCCTACCCCACCACGACGTTTCATTAATTGAACCTGCTCCTGGTCAATTTTCATAATCCCTCCGTAAGAATCGGAATCACCAGAATTCCCAATGACAAAACAGTTGGAAAGTGATGCAATTTGAAACGGGTTACCAATTCCTGCCATCGGACTTCCTTGAGGTACGATATATTTGAAATCTTTGATGAGATCAAAAATCTCTTCTTTAGACATTGGGTTTTGATATTTTGACTCAACACGTGCAATTTCTTTTGCAATTCGGTTGTGCATATCATTTGGTGTCAATTCATAAATATGACCTTCGGAATCTTTAAGCGCATATTTATTTAGCCAAACTCTAGCGGCTAAATCATCACCTTTAAAATAGTCTAAAGCAGCATCAAAAGCTTCTTCTTGTGTGTAGGTTGGGGTTGGGGAGGTAAGCGTGTCAACTTTCATGGATTAATATACTTTTAACAATTAAAGAAATGTTTTATAAAAGTATAAAGAAACGAAAAATAATCAACTTGGATTAGGACCAAAATCATGAAGTTTGCAGGAAAGACACTCTAACATAATGATTATAAGTCAACTAACTATTTATCAACATTATAAAGTTAACAAATATTTTAAACACTAAATGGTTATTGGAATTTAGAAATTAAATGCTACACCTATGCCTAGGAGTTGCTTCCACTGCACTTTTGCACCCCGCTCAACATATTCACCATCTATTCCAGTAGGTGTAGAAATTTTGATGTCATCATCGTATTTCAAATGGGAACTTAAAGATGCTCTTACAAATTGGTTGACCTTAAAGTCAAAAGCAACCAACCAGTCCACATCCACATTTCCAAAATTCTCAAGATAATCCGTATACAAATTGAGCTTGGTAGAAATTTTAATATTTTCAAACATTTCGGTCTCAAAAAAATGGGACACTAAAATACCAACTTCATTTCTTATTCTTTGCCCAGATCGGATCAGGTTTCCATCGGCATCATAAACCGCTGGATCAACTCCAAACGCCCCCTTATTGGCCAAGGCCTCATCCAGGACAAATGTGGTTTTTACGGTTAAAGGCGAAAAATAAAATGAAAACTTTTCAAAATCCTTACCGTATTCCGCACCAGCACCAATAAACATATATCCAGGGGCCATAAACTTAGAGATGGGTGTTTCTTTATTAGGGTAATTATAACCATTGGTGAACTGCGATTTAAGGTTCACATGTCCAGAAAAAAACCAGTTGGTCAAGGAATCCTTTCTGTAGCCCATTTTAGAGTCGATCTCAAGAATATCTTCCGTTTTCCTTAAGTTCTGAGCCTCTTGTTTGTTGACGCCATAGCGAATCTTACCGCTATTTTTCCAAAAAAAGTTTTGGCGATCATAATTTAATGATGAATTTAATCCCAAGAGCCCTGAAATAGAATTACTTCCTCCTGAACTCCAGTTGACAAAGGTCACTTCACTAATATCAAGACTGACCCGGTTTTTTTGAATCCATTTTGGTTTCTCAATCGCAGCAACTGAATCTTTATCTGTGGTTTGGCCGTTTAAAAATTGACATAGCAACACTATGCTCAGAAATACAATAGTTCTCATTAAGTAGGGATTAATGGTTTAGACCAGTTTTAATAATTAAATTCTCCAAATTCACTTTTAATGGTCAACTGTTTTTTAGCGGCATTTTCCACCCTTCCCACTATTTGTGCGTCTACGTTAAAGGATCTTGATATTGAAATCAGATCTTCAGCAATTGAAGGAGACACATATAGCTCCATACGGTGGCCACAGTTGAACACTTGATACATTTCCTTCCAAGTTGTATTGGATTGCTCCTGAATCAACTTAAACAACGGAGGAATTGGAAATAAATTATCTTTTATGACATGAAGGTCATTTATAAAATGAAGAATCTTGGTTTGGGCACCGCCACTGCAATGCACCATCCCATGAATATCTCCTGAATTGTATTTTGATAAAATATTTTTGATTATTGGCGCATAGGTGCGGGTTGGCGAGAGCACTAATTTTCCGGCATCCAAAGGTGACCCTTCTACAGCATCAGTTAACTTAATATTTCCCGAATACACTAAATCCTTAGGCACAGCCGCGTCAAAACTCTCTGGATATTTATCAGCCAAATACCTATGAAACACATCATGACGTGCAGAAGTGAGACCATTACTGCCCATTCCGCCGTTATACTCATTTTCATAGCTTGCCTGTCCAGAAGACGACAAACCAACAATAACGTCACCCGCTTGGATGTTGGCGTTATCGATCACATCGGAACGCTTCATACGCGCGGTAACCGTAGAGTCCACAATGATGGTACGCACTAAATCGCCTACATCAGCAGTTTCACCTCCGGTAGAATGAATAGTGACTCCGAAAGCTTTCAATTCGGCAATCAGTTCTTCTGAACCATTTATAATGGCAGAAATTACTTCACCAGGAATTAAATTCTTATTTCTTCCAATGGTAGAAGATAACAAGATATTATCCGATGCACCAACACAAAGCAAATCGTCAATATTCATTATCAATGCATCTTGCGCAATGCCTTTCCAAACGGAAATATCACCAGTCTCTTTCCAATACATATAGGCAAGAGAGGATTTTGTACCTGCACCATCCGCATGCATGATGAGACAGTAATCTTCATCATTGGTGAGATAATCCGGAACAATCTTACAAAACGCCTGTGGAAACAGACCTTTATCTATATTTTTTATGGCATTGTGCACATCCTCCTTAGAAGCGGAGACGCCTCTTTGAGCATACCTTTTACTGATATCTTGACTCATAATATTAATTGGAAACGCAAAAATAAGGATTGTATCTTAGTTTTCCTTAATAATCGGATTTGAATTCATAATAGAGGGCAAACCTTTAAGTATTCCATCTTTTTTATCCCCGCCACCAAAGTAAATAGTAACACCCCCCAAAATGCGCCAATAGGTATCATCGGAAGCTCCAAATACTCTACCATCAAGTGTATCACTCAAAACGTAATTGTAGTCTGCCAGCAACCTTAAACCCATTCCGGGAGCAACGATAATCTCAAACCCTGCTCCTCCCTGAAATTTGGTTGCTGTTTGAGTAAAGTAATTTGAGGCATTCAAACCACCGCCCGCAAATATAAATGGGGAAAAATTTTTATACGGAGATAGGAGATATTCCAAATTAACATCAAAAGACATAAACCCCTCATTATAGATATCCTTAAATGCGAGATTAAATTTGTTGTAGGTCAAACCGATATCGAAATATGGTGAAAGACTTCGTTTATACCCTATACGGAATGCTATTTCAAACATTGCATCGGGAAGATCACCATTGATACTTGACGTTCCAATGGCCGCTTCAATAACATTTGCTCCTCTATAGTTGAAGAAAAAGCTGTTCTTATCAGAATTTTTAATCTCTTCATAATTTTGGTTTTGTGCAAACGACATAAAACTGAAGGATGTCAGGATCACTAAAGAGATGGTCTTAAAAAAATAAGAAGAAACTTTCATGAGTTTTTAATTTAAATAAAAATTTGAAAATTGATTTTAGTACTGATCAATAAACCGAAGAATGGTTGGCAAAGAAATTTCATTTAATACTACAAAGGGTCGAATCATGACTGATATCCGATAAAAAAAAGGACAGCTAATTCAAAAAGAATTAGTTGTCCTTTAGTGTTTTCACTATATGTTAAACAAGGTTATTTTTCTTAATAGAAACTCGAATTAATATTTAAATTGAGCATTCTTTTGAAATCCATCATGAACAATAACTACCGTATCCTTTTTCATAACCGGAGCATCATCATTCGAATCACCTTGAGAAAACAAATAGGTTGCAAATGCCAAAGCCGCAAGGCTGAGTATTAGTTTTTTCATTTTAATAATTATTGATTAATAGCACTACAAATATAAGAAATGAAGTCGCTGAAAACGAGCTTTAAAGCATCTATTATTAACGATAATCAATAATTTCGACTAGTTGCATTTTATCAAGATGAAATACATTTTTCCAAGTGGTCACATACGTAGACATACGTATTAGAAAAGCAGTTTAGGAATTTATTAACGCAAAAACCTCTAATTAAAGAGGTTTTTTTATATTGAAAGTTATCGGTTAAACTTAATTTGTAAACAACAATTCGCGATATTTAGTCATTGGCCATAATTCGTCGTCCACCAACAATTCCAATTTATCGCAATGGTAGCGAATACTATCAAACAAAGGTTTTACTTTAAAGCAATAATCATTCGCTCTAATTTCAAAATCCTCTATGAGATTTGCCGTTCTTCTCTCATCAGTCATTCTAGTCACATCAGAGTTAATTGAAGAGATATGGCCTGAAATATCCTCGATTAGGTTTAACTGTTCTTGAGCAAATTTCTTAAAGTCTTTTCCATAGATCTCCTTCAGCCCTTTTACGTTTTTTATCAGTCTATTTTGATATTGGACGGCCACTGGCACAATATGGTTGCGCGCAATATCACCAAGGACGCGACCTTCAATTTGAATACGCAAAATATAATCTTCCAACTCAATCTCATAACGCGACTCCGATTCAATTCGGTTCATGACGCCCATTTCCTCAAAAAGCTTAATTGCCTTTTCGGACACCTTCGCTTTTAATGCTTCAGGAGTTGTTCTATGATTGCTAAGGCCTCGCTTTGCAGCCTCTTTTTGCCAAGCTTCACCATATCCATTTCCTTCAAATAGAATGTTTTTGGATTTCTTTATATAATCTCTCAAGACGTTGAAAATGGCATCATCCTTTTTCATTTCCTTTTTCTTGATCAATTTATCTACCTCTGCTTTAAAATCACGTAACTGTTTGGCGACAATCGTATTTAAAACCGTCATCGGATTGGCACAATTGGCGGTAGAGCCCACCGCTCTAAACTCGAACTTATTTCCGGTAAAGGCAAAAGGAGAGGTCCTGTTCCGATCGGTATTATCCAATAAAACATCGGGGATTTTTCCAACGACATTCAATTTCAATTCCGTTTTTTCCTCTGGTGATAATTTACCATTGGTAACATTTTCCAATTCGTTTAAGACTCCCGTCAATTGTTCCCCAATAAAAACGGACATAATAGCCGGTGGCGCTTCATTTGCTCCCAATCGGTGGTCATTGCTTGCTGAGGCTATTGCAGCCCTTAAAAGCTCTTCATTATCATTGACCGCTTTTATTGTATTAATAAAAAAGGTTAAGAACTGTAGATTGCTCATTGGGGTTTTTCCGGGACCCAACAAATTAACGCCAGTATCTGTACTCAAACTCCAGTTATTGTGCTTTCCGGAACCATTTACGCCTGCAAATGGTTTTTCATGGAACAACACCCTGAAATTGTGACGTTCGGCAACTTTGTGCATGACATCCATCAACAAAGAATTGTGGTCCACTGCTAAATTAGCCTCGTCATAAATGGGCGCCAATTCAAACTGGTTTGGAGCGACTTCGTTATGTCGCGTCTTAACTGGAATACCTAATAGCATACATTCAACCTCCAAATCTCTCATATAGGCTAATGCTCTTGCTGGAATGGAACCAAAATAATGATCATC
>NZ_DATJCA010000077.1:0-30582 GCF_035515035.1 Gelidibacter sp.
GCCGCATTAATTGGAACGTTTATACCCATCTTCTTAGACAGACGCGGCATTGATGCGGCAGTAGCAACTGGACCGTTTATCACCACCAGCAATGATATTTTTGGCATATTGACCTATTTTATAGTTGCCAAATTAATTTTAGGATTTTAGGTATTTATCGCATTGGACAATCCATTTTCAGATCACGTTTTCCATTGCAATTTTTAAAGTTGTAAATTTCTAATTAAGATCCCTGCCCATTTGTCAAGGGAAAGTGGATTTGAACAAGAAAAGGGAGTAAGGACGGTAGATTTTATTTAGAAATATTTCGTTCCATCTATCTGTTTACCCCAATTTTCTTAATTTTGATATTATCAATCTTTCAAATAGAAGATTAACTACTTTGAACCTAAAAGTTTCCTCCCTTCGCAGGAATTTGGCTATGAAAATTCTCCACCTCGATACCAACCATCCCTTACTCATCAATCAACTCAATGCGTTGGGTTTTGAAAACGATGAAGATTATACCTCATCCAAAGATGCTATTGAAGCTAAAATTCATATTTACGACGGTGTTATTATAAGAAGCCGATTCAGTATTGACAAACAATTTTTGGATGCTGCCAAAAAACTTAAATTTATAGGTCGCGTAGGTGCCGGATTGGAAAATATTGATGGCGATTATGCACAACAAAAAAACGTCCATCTCATTGCTGCTCCAGAAGGCAACAGGAATGCTGTGGGCGAGCACGCGTTAGGGATGTTGCTCTCTTTATTCAATAAACTCAACAAAGCCGATAGAGAGGTCCGTACCGGACAATGGCTGCGTGAAGCCAATAGAGGGATAGAATTGGACGGAAAAACCGTTGGTCTTATTGGTTATGGCAATATGGGGAAAGCTTTTGCCAAAAAACTCCGTGGATTTGAAGTGGAAGTCTTTTGTTATGACATCAAACCGAAGGTAGGAGATGACAATGCACGTCAAGTGTCGCTTAAAGAGTTTCAAGAGAAAGTGGATGTGGTTAGTCTGCATACCCCCCAAACCTCACTCACTTTAGAAATGATCAATGCCGATTTTATCAACGCCTTCTCAAAACCGTTCTGGTTTATCAACACCGCTCGTGGCAAAAGTGTAGTCACCAAAGATTTGGTAGCTGCTTTAAAATCGGGCAAGATCCATGGCGCTGGCTTAGACGTTTTGGAATATGAAAAATCGTCTTTTGAGGATTTATTTACCTCTGAAATTCCAGAAGCCTTTCAATACCTCATTAAAGCCGAAAATGTACTTCTTACACCACATATTGCAGGCTGGACAATTGAAAGTAAAGAAAAACTAGCACAAACCATTGTTGATAAAATAAAGACCTTCTCAAACTACATTTCCAAATAAGACAAGTAGACTACGAAGGATAAATTCAAATTCAGTGACGAATCAGTCCTATTGACGTAAGATTTTTACTTCACGACGATGAAAATGTCTTTTTTGTAAAACCAAAGGTTTTTTTATTACCTTTAAAGCTCTAACTTTAAAAACATTACAACAAAATGGCTGATAATCAAAATTTAGGTGACGACCTTAACGACATGCTGGACGATACACAAAAGAACACTACGGAGTTTACCGACAACACACAACGCAAGGCAGATGCATTTTCTGAAGACGCAAAACGAACTGCCAATGCATTTGAAAACGACGTGAACGCCAT
The DNA here is from genome assembly GCF_035515035.1 of Gelidibacter sp. Classification (GTDB taxonomy): domain Bacteria; phylum Bacteroidota; class Bacteroidia; order Flavobacteriales; family Flavobacteriaceae; genus Gelidibacter. Next base: position 1,686 of record NZ_DATJCA010000077.1, read on the forward strand.
ATCAAAAGATGGTAAGAACATTGCACTCATTGCCCACCTTACTTTAATAGGATGGATCATTGCGCTGGTGATGAACAACAACACAAAAAGTGAATTTGGTTCATTTTACATCCGACAAGTATTGGGATTAGGTCTTTGTGGTCTTGTTTTAAGCTTTATCCCTGTTTTGGGATGGATCGTAAGCTTAGGAATCTTTGTACTTTGGATCATGAGTTTGATTGGTGCCACAAGCGGTGAGAAAAAATTAACTCCTGTCTTGGGAGAGTATTTCCAGGATTGGTTTAAATCGTTATAACATTTACATTAGAACATTCAAAAAGAGCCAAATCGTTGATGACGATTTGGCTCTTTTTTTTGGTGTATGTTGTTATTTTAGATTATCCCAATCTTTAAGTTTCAGGATTCTCCCCATTCTCAGCAAACTTGCGCTCCATCTCCGCTTGAAATTCTTCCATCACGGGTTTGACTGTACTTTCAGGTAAGTCGGCAATTCTAATATACATCAAACCATCCACAGCGTTGTTGAACAATGGATCGACGTTGAAGGCAACCACCTTCGCATTTTGTTTGATATACTTTTTAATAAGTATTGGAAGGCGTAAAGTACCTGGTTCCAATTCATCAATAATCCGATCAAACTTTACTAAATCGGCTTCGGTTTCGTCAAAAACAAAATCCTTATCGGCATCTTTTAACTTCACCTTGAATTCTTTCTTCGGATGTACGTATTGCGCAATATAAGGGTCGTAATAGTTGGATTTCATAAACTCGATCATCAGCGACTTTGAAAAATTGGTAAATTTGTCGCTAATGGTCACGCCACCAATTAAATACTTGTGTTCTGGATAACGCAAGGTGGTGTGCACAATGCCTTTCCATAAAAGAAACAATGGCATCGGTTTAAGTTGGTATTCCTTGATGATAAAAGCGCGGCCCATTTCAATGGATTCACTCATCATTTTGTAAAGCTCGGGTTCAAATCGGAACAGGTCCTGGAGATAAAAACCGTCAATCCCATAGGCGGCAAATATCTTGGAGCCCAAGCCCATCCGGTAAGCACCTGCAACCATATTGGTGCTGTTGTCCCACAAAAACATGTGGTGGTAATAATTATCAAAAGAATCTAAATCTATGGCTTCATTGGTGCCCTCGCCCACTTCGCGGAAAGTAATTTCACGAAGACGGCCAATTTCACGTAAGATGTTAGGGATTTTCTCAGAATCTGAGAAAAATACCTCATAGTTCTTGCTCTCCAAAAGTCGTCCATCATTTTCACGAAGGTATTCGACTTCTTTCTTCATGCTTTCCAGATTAACTGGAGTGACAATGTTCTTTATGGATTTTCGAACTTTTAAGGTCGATGAAATATTGCTGAGAATGTTTCCTTTCTGATCAAAGGAATTGGACAGCATATAGGTTTTCTTTCTTAAGAACTCTGAAAACTCCTTAAGTGTAGGATATTCCTTTTGGTCGGCTACAGAAATTGGCCGCCCAATCCGCACTTTTATGACGCGACGTTTTTGGGTCAGCAATTCCGACGGTAATTTGGCCGTCCGAAAGATATCGCTGATTTTAGAGAGCTTATAAAAAAGTTTGCTGTTTTTTGCGTGAAAATAAATGGGCACCACAAGCACTTCAGCTTTCTGAACAAGCTTCATAGCGGCTTCTTCCCAAGGGCGGTCAATAACCAGTTTTCCGTCTTTATAAGTTGACACTTCACCTGCAGGAAAAATTCCCAACGGATGACCGTTCCGCAAATGTGAAATAGCACTTTTAAAACCGGCAATACTGGATTTAACATCCTTTCGATCCTCAAACGGATTGACGGGCATAATGAAAGGTTTCATCGGTTCGATGCGCTGCAAAAGGAAATTGGCAATAATCTTAAAATCCTCACGTTGCTCCAACATCAATTTTAGCAATAAAATCCCATCAATACCTCCTAATGGGTGGTTGGACAGTGTAATATATGCGCCATCTTTAGGCAAACGCTTTAAGTCGTCTTCTGGAATTTCAAATCGGATTTGGAAATCTTCCAAAATGGCATCTAAAAACTCAACATTTTTTAGATGTTTATTACGATTATAAATTTTGTTTAGTGTAGAGATTTTCAGCAATTTCATTAGCAACCAGCCACTAAATGTACCAAAAATGCCGTACTTGTCCAGATGTATGGCTTTGGCGACTTCTTTTGCATTTACTAATCCGGAATCTTGCTGTTTGGTCATGGCTACAAACCTAATCATTTTTTTTTATAAATTGTCTTTGTGCTTCTTGGCAGAACCACAATTTAACGAACAATTATTATGTAAAAACTATTGCGTAACCAATTGAACCGTTTCTTGCGTCAACTGCTTAAGGAGTATGGTTTTAGACAACTCCAACTTTGCTATTGACTCAGAGTTATAATGTCTTATGGTATATAAGGATACGTTTTCATGACAAGTGATCTTGAATTTCGCCTTTAAATGCAGCATTAAATTGGGCAGATTATTATACATATTATCCACACAAACAGAGAAACTGATGGCGGAGTTTTGAATCACATCCACCTTCATTTTATACAAATGCAAAAGTTGAAAGATCTCAGAGATATTTTCTTCAACTATATATGAAAAATCTAAAGACGACAAAGAAATCAATACCTGATTTTTCTTAACGATAAAACACGGAATCATCGGGTCAATACCCGGGTCTTTTCCTACCATTGTACCAGGTTGTTCTGGATTCATAAATGATTTTACAAAAAGAGGAATTTCCTTTTGTTGTAAAGGCTGAAGGGTTTTGGGATGGATAACTGAGGCACCGTAAAACGCCAACTCAATAGCTTCACGATAGGAGATTTTATTGAGCAATTGTGAGTTTTCAAAATAACGTGGATCCGCATTTAAAACCCCTGGCACGTCTTTCCAAATGGTCACGTTCTCAGCATTTAAGCAATACGCCAAAATGGCGGCCGTGTAATCACTGCCTTCCCTTCCCAAAGTTGTGGTAAAGTTGTTGTCATCACTCCCTAAAAAACCTTGGGTAATATTTAAAACAGTGCTGCTTAATTTATTGGTAATGGCAGTTTGTGTAGCTTCCCAATTAACGTTTGCACGTCTGTAGTAATTATCGGTTTTGATATACTCTCTAACATCCAACCACTTGTTTTTGATACCGACCAAATTGAGATATTCACTTACAATAAGTGTGGACACCAACTCCCCATACCCAATCGCTTGATCGTAAACAAAATTATAGTCCGGCGATTTGTTCCGATCAAAAAAGTTTTGCAACTCATCAAATAAAGAAGCCACTTTGTTAAAAACGGAATGGGTTCCTTCGCCCTTAATTTCAAAAAGATCCAACAAAATAGCATTATGGTATTTTTTGACCTCTTGGAGCGAACTCTGTAATTCTTTTTTATTGTTGAAGTAATTATCAAGGACTGTCTCTAGTGCGTTGGTTGTTTTTCCCATGGCAGAAACAACTATCAGGGTATTTTCAAAACCAACTTTTCTAAGAACACGTTCCAAATTCTTAACCCCCAGCGCATCTTTAACTGACGCCCCTCCAAACTTAAATACGTGCATCTTCCAATCTTGCTATATAATTCTTAATTCCAATTTCATTCAAATGCACCACATCCCAATCGCGTTTGACATCAGCCCCTTTCTTTTGATAAAATTCAATGGCAGGTTCATTCCAATCCAAAACTTCCCAGCAAATGCGTTTGACGCCCAATTGATGACCATAAACTACAACTTCATCCAACAACGCAGTTCCTAAGCCACTGCCACGCATTTTCTTGCTCACAATCAAATCTTCCAAGTGTAAAACCTTGCCTTTCCAAGTAGAATAGCGGCCATAAAACAAGGCAATGCCTTCTATTTGACCTTCAACTTCAGCCACAAAGCAATTAAATGCAGGCTGCTTTCCAAACCCATCATTTTGTAAATCTGAAACTGAGATTTCGACTGCATCAGGTTCTTCTTCAAAAACCGCCAATTCTGTAATTAATTCGAGTACTCTAGGCATGTCCTGTGAGACGGCCTTTCTTATTTTGAAATTCATGAGTTAAAAATTGTTTTCAAATATAACTTAAACGGGGAAAATTAAAATCATTAAGTCCGAACGAAAACGATGTAGTTTGTTAAAAAAGGCGATATTTGCAGAAACAAATCCAAAAAAAATCCATGTACCGTAAACATCAAACATTAGGTGAATTTATCATTGAAAACCAAGCTTCTTTTAAATATTCATCAGGTGAACTCTCTAGCCTTATCAACTCCATTAGACTTGCTGCAAAAGTAGTAAACTACGAAGTCAACAAAGCGGGATTGGTAGATATTATTGGTTCAGCGGGCGATAAGAATATTCAAGGCGAAGATCAGCAGAAACTTGACGTGTATGCCAATGAAAAGTTTATCCAGACCATGACCAACAGAAACATTGTTTGTGGGATTGCAAGTGAAGAAGAAGATGATTTTATTGCCATAAATAGCCAAGATGAAAATTATCAGAATAAATATGTCGTGCTCATTGATCCTTTAGATGGTTCATCAAACATTGATGTAAACGTGTCTGTGGGAACCATTTTCTCAATCTACAGACGTGTCACTCCTATTGGAACGCCGGTAACCCTTGAAGATTTCCTCCAACCAGGGCACCAACAGGTAGCGGCCGGCTATGTGGTGTATGGCACCTCAACCATGTTGGTATATACTACTGGTGATGGCGTTAACGGTTTTACGCTCAACCCTGCTATTGGTACTTTTTACTTATCACATCCTGATATGAAGTTTCCTGAAGACGGCCGTATTTACTCGGTTAATGAAGGAAATTATATCCACTTTCCGCAGGGCGTTAAAAATTACATCAAATATTGTCAAATGGAGGAAGGCGACCGTCCTTATACCTCAAGATACATCGGCTCTTTAGTGTCTGATTTCCACAGAAACATGATTAAAGGCGGGATCTATATTTATCCGAAGAGTTCTTTAAACTCTAATGGTAAGTTACGTTTGCTTTATGAATGTAATCCTATGGCATTTCTTGCAGAACAGGCCAACGGAAAAGCCAGTAATGGTTTTCAACGTATTCTTGACATCCAACCTACTGAACTTCATGAACGAGTACCTTTTATCTGCGGAAGTAAAAATATGGTGGAAAAATGTGAGGAGTTTATTCAGAATGCCAATAACAATCCAAAATAAGGAGTTATCAGAGCTCCACTTAGAAAACAAAATATAAAGTGTAAACATCTATGAAATCTATAGCTACTAAGAAATTTCAAAAACCAAGCCCCAAATTCCGATAGCGCTGAAAGACAGATGTATCTCTGAGGATTCGTGAAATTAGCATCTGTTTAAAAAACTCCGACAAACCACATCATAAAAAAATCCTGCTTCAGTGCCGACCTATTATCGGGAGAAGCAGGATTGTATGTTAATGATTAATAGCACTGTAAAAATGCAAATTATATTTGATACAGTCGTCAAAAAACTGCAATTGGTCAATAAATCTGTATGAATGGCAGCTTAATTCAAAAATCTTCGACGAACGGCACTGTGGAGATGTCACCTAATCGCCTAACTATATTTGACCTTTCTTAAAATCCGTAAAGCATCCTTATAGCTCTTATAAACGGTATCACTATAATCTTTTAGATAGGGTTTAGCCTCATTAAGTTTATCTACAGCACCATGGAATAAATTTAGATAACAGATGAGATAGGTTGCTGGGAGATTTTTCAGATCTTTTTCTTCATTGGCGCTTAAACTCATCCCTTTTTTAAGTTTTTCTAAAATAGCATTATTGGTATTATAGATATGATGTAATACTTTTTTATCATACTGTGGCGCTTCAAAAAGCAACTTGGTTTCAATATGATAGGTCGCATTGTCTCCAAAATTGATGAGGGTTTCCTCTAAAGGATAATATTTATACGCGTTTTGTAACCCTAAGCTAACATATTCCACAATTTTAAACGTGTCTTCGTCATAGGTAATCGTTACTTCATCCAAAGTTGAAAAAAACAATCTCACCTGTTCATTGATAAGCTCAATATCTACCCTACTGTAAAACGTTTCGTCTTGGTACACTTTCTTTTGGCCTGCCCAACAGAGTACAAAATATTCTTTAAAAACCTTGTATTGGGGATGGTAGTCTTTTCGTTTACTCAAAAAATCAAAAACACTATCAAGCGTATGTTGGATATTATTTTGAGAATGATTTTCAATGGCTTCTACAATTTTTGAGTTGACATCCTTGATCTCAATATCAAAAACTTTGGGCATACTCATACTTCCAACCCTAAAAAACACCGAACCGCCATAATATTTCCAGATATTCTTCCGTAATGAGGTCAATCCATCAATGGGTCTGATCGTGACCAAACCCACGACTTTGTCATCCGGCAGATGCGGAAAAGGAATATTCTCATATTGAACAATCGGCGGATTCGTCAAATAGGCATTGATGAGATTCTGGATTTTACTGTCATCAAAAAAGTCAACACCAGTAATGCTATTATCCTCATCTTCCACCCCAATAACGATATAAGAATTGTTTTTTGGGTTGCTATTGGACAGCGCGCAAATATGCTTTAAAAACTTTGCCTTCCCTTCCTTTTCTCCAATATCTACCTGCCGCTTCTTGTCATAGAAACTGTTCTCATCATTGTGAGCCAATAGGTTTTTTATGAGAAGTCTTTTGTTGATCACGCCACAGTCCTGCGAAGGCAGGAATCTTTTAATTAAAGGTTCAAAATTCAATAAAAAATTTACGAAGTTTATAGATCAAGTATTAGTTTTTATATACTTTTTTTGACAATCGTAGATGACGCCTGAGCAGTAGGAAATACCAGCAAATCTGCAATATTCACGTGCGCAGGCCTAGAAACCGCAAAATAAACAATTTCTGCTATATCTTCAGGTTGCAGGGCTTTGTAGCCCTTATAAACGCTATCGGCAACGGAATTATCACCTTTAAATCGGACTTGTGAGAACTCCGTCTCAACCAACCCTGGATTAATCGCACTGACCTTAATACCAAAGGGATTCAAGTCGATACGCATCCCTTCCGTAATTGCCAAAACAGCATGTTTGCTGGCACAATACACATTCCCTTTGGGATAGACTTCCTTTCCTGCCGAAGATCCAATGTTGATGATATGTCCTGATTGACGCTCGGTCATTTGTGGAATGATCGCTTTACTAACATACAATAATCCTTTCACGTTAATGTCCATCATCGCATCCCAATCGTCCGTATCTCCAGTTTGGATGGGATCCAATCCGTGTGCATTTCCGGCGTTATTGATTAAAATATCGATTTTTTTAAAATCCTCAGGTAAGGATGCGATGGCTTCAAACGTGGCAACCTTATCTCGGACATCAAAATTCAGGGTGTGGACATCGGTTGTTCGTCCCAAGGCCTTTTTTATGGTGTCCAAACGTTCTTGGCGTCTGCCGCATAATATTAAATTAATACCATGTTTTGCAAATTCGTGTGCTGTTGCGCGCCCGATACCACTTGTGGCGCCCGTAATTAATGCTGTTCTTCTCATGTCCAATAGTCCCGTGAAAACGGGCATCTCAATTTTTATTAATATTATAAATTTTAGTGTTTAAAACTAGTTTTATTATTTAATTTTTTTAGTAGTAATATGTCATCATTAACTTAGCCATCCAATATAAAGATTAACTATGTTGAACTATGAGTTTCCTGTCTGTGCAGGAGTTTAATTCCAATGAAAACGGGGATCTCCATTTTGGGATATTATTATAAATTATCGATCTTTCTTATTATTCACGTATATATAACGACGAGATTCCTACCTGCGCAGGAATTCTTGTTTTGCAAATTCGTGTGCTGTTGCGTGCCCGATACCACTTGTGGCGCCCGTAATTAATGCTGTTCTTCTCATGTCCAATAGTCCCGTGAAAACGGGCATCTCAATTTTTATTAATATTATAAATTTTAGTTTTCTTATTTTGATGTATAAGGTTTATGAATTCCTAGGACTTAGGTTGTCTCATAAAAATAGCAATTACCATGTTAGCAATAGCTAAACTACGTAACATAAAATTAACTGCTGAACAAAGGATTCGTGCCTACGCAGGAATTGGGGCCTTAAAAATACTTAAAACTCAAGGATTAATCGATTTTAGTATGAGATTATACCTTTAAGAGGATTCAATCTTGAAATCATACTTCCGAAACTTACACATTGTTGATTTACTTCCATTATTTCATTAGCTCTAAACATCAGACTTCAAGCATTATAAGGTTAGACATAAAACCCAAATGGTCGAATTAGCTAAAGAAACCGTATATATACTAAACCTAAAATTATATAACACAATGAATTTATTAAAAAAAGCAACTTTATTAGCCCTTATAACTTTCTTTTTCTTTGGCTGTAGTGATGATGATTCCACACAAGACGCTCAAGGAAAAGCAAAAGTTTCTATAAAATTGATGGATGCACCCGGAGATTTTGAACATGTTTATATTGACATCGTCGATGTTATGATAAAAGTGAATGACGGCAGTGATGGTGATGAAGGATGGCAAAGCATGAAAACCATCAATACCGGAGTATATGATCTACTCACTTTGACCGGCGGTGTGAACGTCCTTTTAGTTGATGACTTTGAAGTGCTTTCAGGAAATTTGAATCAGATCCGTTTGGTTTTGGGTGATAATAACACCGTGGTTATTGATGGTGAAACATATCCATTGAAAACCCCAAGTGCGCAGCAATCTGGATTGAAAATAAAAATCAACCAGACCTTATTGCCAAATATGGCTTATACGTTTCTACTGGATTTTGACGTAGATAAATCTATAGTTATTGCCGGCAACTCGGGTAATATCAATTTAAAACCAGTTATTAGAGCCAGTGCTGAAGCTACCACCGGAACTATTTCTGGGAGTATTTCACCATTGGGCGTACAAACACAAATAAGCGCTACAAATGGTGCGGAAGAAATAACAACTTACGCCAATCCTAGCGGTAACTTCTTATTAGTAGGTTTAACCCCTGGTAAATATACTGTGAGTATCACACCTGAGTCAATGTCCAATCTTATGCCCACCATTCTAGAAAATGTTGAAGTGTTTGCAGAAAAAGACACTGCAATTGGCATAATTACAATGGAATAGGACTGAAAATCATAAAACTGTATTAAAAGAGCAACGCCATTGGTGTTGCTCTTTAATTTTTAACCAATCCTTAACAGCAATCCAACTAAAATTTTAACAATTTGCACTACTCAAAAAAAACGACCCTATTTGAGACTAAAATAAAATCTAATATGATGGAAGATACTGTTGATATCAAAAGCATTAACGAAAAAATTGAAAGAGAAAGTGCCTTTGTTGATTTGCTTACTTTTGAAATGAACAAGGTGATTGTTGGCCAGAAATATATGGTAGAGCGCTTGCTGATTGGTTTGTTGGGACAAGGTCATATTTTGCTGGAAGGTGTTCCTGGATTAGCAAAAACCCTGGCTATTAACACTTTATCCCAAGCTATTGAATCCAGTTTTAGCAGAATTCAATTCACACCTGATTTATTGCCGGCGGATGTTGTTGGAACATTGATCTATAATATGAAAGTGAATGATTTCACCATCAAGAAAGGGCCTATTTTTGCTAATTTCGTCTTAGCTGATGAGATCAACAGGGCCCCAGCCAAAGTACAATCGGCGTTATTGGAAGCGATGCAGGAAAAGCAAGTGACCATTGGCGATGATACCTTTAAACTAGACCGACCATTTTTGGTAATGGCCACACAAAACCCAATTGAGCAAGAAGGAACCTATCCATTGCCTGAAGCACAAATTGACCGTTTCATGTTGAAAACCGTTATCGATTATCCTAAAATTGATGAAGAACAACTTATTGTACGTGCCAATCTTAAAGGAGCATTTGATAAAGTCAATGCCGTTGTTTCTACAGAACAAATTTTAAGAGCACAAGAAACCGTTCGAGAGGTTTATATGGACGAGAAAATCGAGAAATACATTCTCGACATCATCTTCGCCACACGTTATCCTGAAAAATACAAACTTGCCGATCTCAAGCCATTGATTTCCTTTGGGGCCTCGCCACGTGGAAGTATCAATTTAGCAATTGCTGCTAAGTGTTATGCCTTTATCAAACGCCGTGGCTATGTGATTCCAGAAGATGTGCGTGCCGTAGTGCATGATGTCCTTAGACACAGAATTGGTATTACTTACGAAGCTGAGGCAGAAAACATCACTTCTGTTGACATTATCAATAAAATTGTCAATCAAATTGAAGTACCATAATTAAGTCCAGTATGCAGTCGGCAGAAAATTGGCGACTCATCTTGAATCTTAGCGACTGAAAACTGAAGACTGCCAACTGCAGACTCAAAAAAAAATGGATACAAAAGAGCTCTTAAAAAAAGTACGTAAAATTGAGATTAAGACACGACGTTTGTCTAATCACATCTTTGGAGGAGAATACCATTCGGCCTTTAAGGGGCGTGGTATGACGTTTAGTGAAGTGCGCCAATATCAATATGGCGATGATGTACGTAATATTGACTGGAATGTTACCGCGCGCTACAATGAGCCTCATATTAAAATATTTGAGGAAGAACGAGAATTGACCATGATGCTCATGGTGGATATTTCCGGTTCAGAATGGTTTGGAACGGAGTCGCAGTTTAAAAATGAAGTGATCACAGAAATTGCTGCAACCTTGGCGTTTTCAGCGACTCAAAATAATGATAAAATTGGTTTGATCCTTTTTACGGATGCCATCGAATTATATATACCGCCAAAAAAAGGCAGATTCCATGTGTTGCGCATTATCCGAGAATTGATAGAATTTAAGCCAAAAAGTAAAAAAACAGACATTACGCAAGCCATCAAATTTTTATCCAGCGTGATGAAAAAGAAAGTGATTGTTTTTATACTTTCGGATTTTATGGCAGATGGTTATAAACAAACCCTTAAGATTGCGGCCAACAAACATGATGTGACCGGAATAAGAGTTTACGATAAACGCGAAGAAAACATTCCAAATTTGGGAATGGTCCAAATGAAAGATGCTGAAACCGGAGAATATATGCTGGTCAATACAGGTTCTAAAAGGATGCGGACAGATTATGGTAAATACTATCACGAGCGCGTTAACTATTTTAAGGAAACCTTTACAAAATCAGGCGCGGGTGCGATAGATTGCCGCGTTGATGAAAGCTATGTCACAAAATTATTGGGCTATTTTAAACGCAGAGCCTAATTGATGAAGAATTTAAAATTAAGAATGAAAAATTTTGGATTAGGTTATAACAAAACACCATCGGTCGCCGTCCGTCACTGGTCATCCGTCCTGTTACCGTTTTTCTTTTTTCTTATCTCTATTTCCACCTTCGCCCAAGTTAAATCGTCCATCGATTCAACAAAAATAAAGATTGGAGAGCAGATTACCTATAAGATTGAAGTAGAAGCAGACACAACGGATTTAGTCGTTTTCCCCGAAGGGCAAACCTTTATGCCATTGGAAATGATTGAATCCTATAAACCGGATACGACAAAAAATAAAGCGAGGTACAACTTGGTCAAAAAATATGGATTGACCCAATTTGACTCGGGTAGCTATACCATCCCAAGACAGAAAATTATCATAGGGACCAAAGAATATTTCACGGATTCTTTAAAGGTCGAAGTGAACAATATTCTTGTTGATTCAACAAAACAGGGTCTTTATGATATCAAGCCTTTCATACAAGTCGAGAAAAGCAACAGCGATTGGTGGAAGACGGCGCTCATCATTCTCGGCATTCTTGCCTTGGTGGCATTCTTAATGTACTGGTTCATTTGGCGTAAAAAACCCTTAACCGAAGAAGAGGAAATTGCATTGCTCCCACCTTATGAGCGTGCAAAAATGGCGTTACAAAAGCTGGATGAATCCGATTATTTACAGCAATCTGAACTAAAGGGATATTATTCGGAATTGACCTTTATCATTCGACGTTATTTAGATGAGCAAGTCTACGACCGTGCTCTAGAAAGCACCACCGACGAATTGGTCAACCGCTTAAATTTACTTAAAGATGGCAATCAAATTGAGCTGAGCAAGAACGATATCCGAAATATCGAAACTATTTTAAAACGTGCGGATTTGGTCAAATTCGCCAAGGTCACTCCAGATATAGAGCTAGCAAAGATTGATAGAAATACGATTGATCTGGAAATTGACAATGTAAAACAAGCCTTACCAGAGCCCACAGAAGAAGAAAAACTTCTTGATCAGCAGTATAAGGAACAACAAGAACGCAAAAAGAAACGTCGTAAAGTCATTATTACTGTTGCCGCCTCCCTGTTTTTAATCTTAGCAACATTTATTGGTTTCTCCGTGAAATACGGATTTGATTATGTCAAAGATACCATTATCGGGCATGAGAGCAAACAATTGCTGGAAGGCGTTTGGGTGACCAGTGATTACGGTGTACCTCCAATTTACATTTCTACGCCAGTTGTTTTAGAACGAGTCGAATCACAGGCAATTGATACCATTGCCAATGCCAAAACAACCATGTTCAGTTATGGCACCTTATTGAGTTCATTGAACATTGCAGTGAGTACTTCAAGGTTGAACCTGCCAGATTCGACCTCTGTCGACTTAAATATGGCCATTGAAGGAAGTCTACAAATGTTGGAGAAAAATAATGTCAAGGACATCATTACTAAGCGAGAAAAATTTGTCACCCCTAATGCTGCCGAAGGATTAAAAGTGTTTGGAACGGCGTCTTTTCCAGGTCTATTACCCGATCAATACCGTAAAGGCAAATACGTTTTTCTGGCATTTACTGCTCAGAATATATTACAACAAATCATTTTGGTTTGGGATGCAGAAGACCAATACGCCGAAGAGATTATGGAGCGCGTGTTGAATTCCGTTGAACTTAAAAAAGTAGAATGATGTTGGGAGGAATTGAATTTTTAAATAAAGAATTTTTTTGGTTGTTTTTACTACTTCCACTGCTCATCTTATGGTATGTATTCACACATAAAAAACAAACCGCAGAACTCAAGATCTCAACGGTAAAAGGATTTAAGTTCACCAAATCTTGGTTGCCAAAAGCAAAACATGCTTTATTTGTAATGAGACTGTTGGCCTTATCTTTAGTGATTACAGCTATAGCACGACCACGAACCGTAGACGTTTCCACCAAAACTAAAACAACCAGAGGGATAGATATTGTCATCGCCATTGACGTTTCTGCAAGTATGCTGGCGAAAGATTTATTGCCAAACCGGTTGGAAGCACTAAAAGTTGTGGCTTCAGAATTTATAAAAAGCCGACCGAATGACCGTATTGGGCTCGTGGAGTATGCGGGAGAAGCCTACACCAAAACGCCAATTACCAGCGACAAGGCCATCGTTTTGCGGGCGCTCAATGATATTAGATACAACACCGTTATTGAAGGCGGAACTGCCATTGGCTCTGGGTTGGCAACGGCAGTTAATAGAATTAAAGACAGTAAGGCCAAGAGCAAAGTTATAATTTTACTGACGGACGGGGTGAACAACAGTGGGTTTATCGATCCAAAAACCGCAAGTGAATTAGCGGTAGCCTATGACATTAAAGTGTATACCATTGGCATTGGAACCAACGGTATGGCCTTGTCGCCGGTTAGAATTTTACCCAACGGAAATTTTCAATACGAACGCCAATTGGTGGAAATTGATGAAGAGTTAATGAAAGACATTGCCAAGGTGACTGGTGGTAAATATTTTAGAGCCGATAACAATAAAAAATTAGCAGATATATATCACGAAATCAATCAGCTGGAAAAAACAGAAGTGGAAGAGTTTAAATATTCCAATTATGAAGAAAAGTATCGCCCCTTGATAATTTTAGCTTTTGGATTGTTGTTATTTGAATTTTTATTACGTTCCACCGTGTTTAGGAGCTTTAATTAATGAAAAACAATAGAAACACATTGGTGTTTTCGTGGCAAATTAACGCCAACTAAATACTGAGTACTGAACATGCAATTAGAAGAAAAAATATGGTTTTGGGGATTAATGGTCATCCCATTGATCGTTCTTATATTTTTGTTACTGCAATGGTGGAAAATCCGTATGCAGCGCAAATTTGCGAGCAAACCTTTATTAAAAAGATTAAGCCCTAATACCTCCATCTTCAAATCTATTTTGAAAGTTGTGGTGCTATCTTTGGCTTTTGCCTGTTTAGTCTTGGCTTTAGTCAACCCAAAAGTTGGCACAAAACTTGAAACAGTCAAGCGTGAAGGCGTTGATATCGTGTTTGCCGTTGACGTATCAAAAAGTATGTTGGCAGAGGATATCGCTCCGAATCGTCTGGAGAAATCAAAACAATTGGTCACCCAAATCATTAATAATTTGGCGAGCGACCGTGTCGGCATCATCGCGTATGCTGGAAAAGCTTTCCCGCAATTGCCAATAACAACAGACTATGGTTCAGCAAAAATGTTCCTGCAGAGTATGAATACTGACATGCTTTCATCTCAAGGTACTGCTATCCATGAAGCAATTGAACTTGCAAAAGATTATTATGATGATGACCAAGATACTAATCGCGTTCTCATAATTATTTCTGATGGTGAAGATCATGGCGATTTGGCAACACAAGCAGCGCGTGAAGCCTTTGATAAAGGCATCCGAATTTTCACCATAGGGGTAGGAGATGTAAAAGGTGGTCCCATCCCAGAAAAACGAAATGGCATCATTGTCAACTACAAAAAGGATAGACAAGGTGAAACCGTCATTACCCGTTTGGATGAAAGCACATTAAAAAGTATTGCCCAAGAGGCCCATGGTTCTTATATCAACGGAAGAAACACTACGGAAGTGGTAGAGCACATTCGCGATATTTTGAACAAAATGGACAAAACTGAATTTGAAGCCAAACAATTTGCAGATTTTGAATCGCAATTCCAATGGTTTTTAGGTGCGGCTATTTTTTTCCTGATGATTGATATTTTGCTACTTGAAAGACGTACCTCATGGTTAAAACGTTTGAATTTATTTAACGAAAACGCGGCATAACTTTAAGAAAACATTATAATATTGCTACCAATAGTTTTTTTAGATTTATGAACTGTTTAAAAATGAGGAAGATAAATTATGATTTTGATTGAATTGAACTTCTGACGCTCAAAGCCATCAGTTTAAAAAAAGTTCAAATGACCTAGATAAATGAAAAACCTAACACTTCTATTAGTATTTTTTACATGCTTCGGCTTTTCTCAGGATAAGGAGAACGACAAGGAACAATTACTGGCAGCAAAGAAAGCGAACGATTTGGTTTATGAAGCCAATGCGTTAATGGATGAGAATAACTTCATTTCTGCAGAAAAAGAATATCGAAAAGCCATTTCCAAACAACCTTCGTCTGTAGCAGGAACCTATAATTTAGGAAATTCCTATTTTAAGAAAGGAAACTACGAAGAAGCCCTTTATAGACAACAACAAGCGGCTAAAAACGCCACCGAAAAATCACAAAAACATAAGGCATTCCATAATATCGGAAATATCCTAATGAAAAATAAACAATGTAAAGATGCTGTTGAAGCCTATAAAAATGCTTTAAGGAATGATCCCACTGACGATGAAACCCGTTACAATCTTGGCCTAGCAAAAGAATGTGCTGAGCAACAAAAGGATGATCAACCGGACGAAAATCAGGATAAAGACAAGGACAAACAGGACGAAAACAAAGATCAAGACAATCAGGATAAGGATAATCAAGATCAGGATAACAAAGAAAATAAAGACGATCCAGGTGATCAGGACAAGAAAGAAGGTGACGATAAGAAAGATGAGGATAAGCCAAAAGAGGAAAAGGAAGATAAAAATCAAGAACAAAAACCTCAACCTGGAAAATTATCCCCGCAACAAATAAAGAACTTATTGGAGGCCATGAACAATCAAGAACAGAAAGTTCAGGAAAAAATGAATGCCGATAAACAAAAAGGGGTTAAAGTACAAACGGAAAAAGACTGGTAGAAAGAGTTTAGATTTTTGAATAACGATTATCGAATTATGATATAAGATTGATATGACGACAAATGATTTAGAAGAACGCGTTATTGATTTTGCAGTGCTCATTGTAGACATCGTTGAAGAAATCAAAAATAATTATGCCGGCAATTATTATGGGAATCAATTGATTAGATCCTCTGGCTCACCCGCTCTAAATTATGGTGAAGCGAGAAGTGCTGAATCCCATAAAGATTTTGTTCACAAAATGGGCATCTGTTTAAAGGAGTTGAGAGAAAGTCACAACTATTTGAAAATAATCTTTCGTGCCAACTTGTATATTGGAGATAAGCAAAACATCTTAAAGGTTTTAGATGAGAATAATCAACTTATTTCAATTGTCGTCGCAAGTATTAAAACCTCTAAAAACAACAATTTAAAAATCGTTAATCGTTAATCGTTGTTCGTTAATTTTTATTTATTTCAATGAAATTAAAAGCATACATATCATTATTTTTAATTGTAGCAAGTACAAGCATAGTTGCTGCCCAAGTAAAGTTTGAGGCCAAAGTAAGCAAGACTAAACTTGGCATCAATGAGCGTTTACGTGTGGATTTTGAAATGAACACGGACGGTGACAATTTTAATCCCCCGTCGTTTAGTGATTTCACGATTGTTGGTGGTCCAAACCAGTCGGTGAGCCATTCCTGGATCAATGGTGTTCGCTCATTCACAAAGACCTACAGTTATTTTTTAGCGCCTAAAAAAACCGGAACCATTACCATCAATCAGGCCACCATTGAAATTGAAGGCGAGATTTATAAAACATCACCGGTAGCGGTTCAAATTACCTCTGCGGTCAGCACACCTAATGATCCCGACAATGCTGAAACTGTCGCAGATGATAACCTTCATCTCATTGCAGAAATATCAAAAGGAAATCCATATCTCAACGAAGCGGTGACTGTTGTTTATAAACTCTATGTTTCTGAAGATATCGGTGTCAGTACATTTAGAGAAATTGACAGCCCTAAATACAATGATTTTTGGAGTCAAAATATTGACCTCAAAGGAAATAAAATTCAAAATGTCCAATTTAAAGGCCGCCCTTATCGCTTTTTGGTCATCAAGCAAGTGGTTTTATATCCACAAAAATCAGGGAAATTGGAAATAGAACCTTTGACCTTGGATATAACGGTAGAAGTACCTAGTAATAGACGTGACTTTTTTGGCGGACGAATGATGTCTCAAGTACATAAAACGGTTTCTGCAGGAAGCAAATCACTTCAAGTAAAAGCACTTCCGGAGAACGGAAAACCAGAAAATTTTACTGGTGCTGTGGGTTATTTCGATTTTAAGGTTACCACCTCCAAAACCGAATTGAATGCTACCGAGTCTTTGCAAGCACGTTTAGAAGTTAAAGGTACCGGCAACCTCAAATTGTTCCAATTGCCAAAATTAACCCTACCAAGTTCTTTAGAAGTTTATGAGCCAGAACACACTCAAAACATAAGAACTACTATAGATGGCATGCAAGGTGGCATTGCAGATAGTTATACAATTGTTCCACAATTTAAAGGGAAATATCCAATTCCGAACGTGGACTTTTCATATTTCGATTTAAAAACTGAGTCGTATAAAACCGTTTCTTCAGGAGAATTGATGATCAACGTTCTTGAAGGGCCAACAAACAGTACACATACTGATAGTAATATCGCCACAGTTGGCGAAGGCAAACAACGTGTGATCATGAATAATGATCAGTTTGCATTTGTAAAAAGCGAAGCCAATCTTAAACCAATAACTTCTGAACCCTTTTTTAACTCTTCGTGGTTTTGGAGTTCGTTTCTATTACCGCTCATGGCCATTCCGTTGGCAATGGTGTTCCGCAAGAAAAAAGCAGAGCGTCGCGCAGACGTCCAAGGAAACAAAATACGTAAAGCAGATAGGCTTGCAAGAAAATACTTGGGAGAAGCCAGAAAATCATTGGGTCAAAAAGAAGCTTTTTATATTGCGCTTGAAAAGGCACTTCACAATTATCTAAAGGCAAAACTGCATATTGAAACCAGCGATTTCAGTAAGGACCGGATTAAAGAATTACTGTTAAAGCGCCAAGTGGACGAATCGGTGATTGACGAGTTTGTCACCATTTTGGACAGTTGTGAGTTGGCACGATATACACCATTTTCTGAAGTGACCATGCAACATGATTATGATAAGGCCGCCCAAACTATTTCAGTAATTGATAAACAGATTCGATAAGATGAAGCATTTTATTTACATACTGGCTTTTTTGATGAGCAGCATAGGATTTAGTCAAAATGAACAGCTTTTTGAACAGGCAAATGACTTGTATAATAAAGGCGATTTTGAAGAGGCCATTTCAAGATATCAAAGCATCATTGAGTCTGGTGAGCATTCTGCAGCCTTGTACTTTAATTTGGCGAATGCACATTATAAACTCAATCATATTGCACCAAGTATATATTATTATGAGAAGGCGTTGCTCTTAGCTCCCAATGATAAAGAAATCCACAACAATATTGCATTTGCCCGAAATATGACCATAGATGCCATTGACAAAACTCCTGAACTAGGATTTGCTAAATTTTCAAAGAGCGTCACCAATTGGCTCACTTTTGATAATTGGGCGAAGTTATCCATCCTCTTGATGGTCCTTTTTGTGGTGTTCTATCTCATCTATTATTTCAGCTATAGTTCTATAAAAAAGCGATTGACGTTCATTGCTGCAATGACATCTTTAATTCTTGCCTGCTCCGCGGTAGCTTTGGCCTTTAACAATTACCATCTCGTGGAAAATGACCAACCTGCCATTGTTTTTGCTAAAGAGAGTCAGGTGAAAAGTGAACCCAATCTAAGAAGTTCTGAATCTTTTAAACTTCATGAAGGCACTAAGGTGCAAATTCTGGATACGGTCAATAATTGGAAAAAAATTCAATTGGCCGACGGTAAAATGGGTTGGATTCCTGCCGAAGCCATTAAAGCGCTTTAAATTTTTGTGAGTCAATTGCTGATGATATTTACTCAACAAATTCAATTGTGAATCCATTCAGCATATAACTTCATTACTTTATATTCTTAAGATTCATTTTAGTGTTAATTTATATATTAATCGTGACACTCCTTGCAGAGGGATTTTAGCCATATCTGATTGTTCTATAGGAATTCAGTAATAATTTATGGTCTTTCCATTTACCCAGGAGCTTTTATATTATTCCATAATTGATTCAAAAAACTCAATTTATCACTACTTTTAATGCATCAATTCCATACACAAATAGGAATGAATAAGATAAGGCACAAATAAGATGGATTTAAATAAAGTATTTGAAAACAATAAAAATTGGATCAAAGAAAGACTTTCTGCCGACCCAAATTTTTTTGAAAGTTTAAGCAAGGGTCAAAACCCAGAGTTACTGTTTATTGGCTGTTCAGACAGTCGGGTTGCAGCAGAAGAATTGATGGGATTAGGTCCGGGAGAGGTTTTTGTACATCGCAATATTGCAAACATGGTCATTAGCATTGACCTAAATGTTATGTCTGTGGTTAATTATGCGGTCAATCAGTTACAAGTTAAGGATGTGATCGTTTGTGGTCATTATGCTTGTGGTGGTGTTAAAGCGGCAATGCAATCAGAGGACTTGGGGATATTAAATCCGTGGCTTCGTAATATACGTGATGTCTATCGCATCCATCGCAATAAACTCAATGCTATTACAGATGAAGAGAAACGATATGACCGATTGGTAGAACTCAACGTTCAGGAACAATGTGTCAATCTGATAAAAACCGCGGCCGTCCAAAAGGCAAATAGGGATCGGGGTTTAAAAGTACACGGTTGGGTATTTGATGTAAAGACAGGGAAGTTGATCGATTTGAAAATCGATTTTGATAAATACCTGAGTAAGATTATGGAGATTTATCATTTGGAATAACATTTGAAGACCGCTCCTTTTTTAATTGGAGCGAGTTTCTTTCCTTTTATTCATCCAAATTCGCTCAATCAGATGGGGTCTGAAGCGTTTTGATCTGCTTCAAAAATAGCATCCTCTTTCAAGTTTTGTTCAAACTCCTTTTTCTTTTCCAAAATAATCGGAAAAATCATCGGCATTAAGGATTTTACAGGATTATAGAGTGTAGAATCATCTATATTCTGCTTATCAGTCATTGGCATGGCACGAGTGAAACTATCGTAAATATTGAGCACCACACTCAGGATCAGTGCCATTTTTAAGGCACCAAAAAGAGCACCCAGAAGTTTATTAACAATTCCCAATGCAGCAAAATCAGCTAGTTTTGTCAAAGCTTTTCCTGCCAATGCTATCGCCAGCACAATAATGAGGAAGGTTACCGCAAATGCAATAATTTCGACGGTGTTCTCATTCCAATCTGATTTTTCATCAATAAATGTGGCGGCGTAACTACTAAAATGAATGGCACCATAAACGCCAGCTATCAAAGCAACAAGGGAAGCAATTTCTACAAAAAACCCTTTCAGCAATCCGCGTACCAATCCGAAAATAATGAGAGCTACTAAAACGATATCCAAAACACTCATAAGCTATTGTATTTTAGCAAACGTACATAAATTTCATATTTTTAGACTTATAAATTCTAAACAGAATGCATAGTTTCTTAACTTTGCCCAGAAGTTTTAAGTTGAAAGATTACCAATCAACCAAAAACTGTCGCTACTATGTAGTTACCGACAAAATTGAACTTGATGCTGAGATGAAAATTAAATTCATTTTTAAGTTCAATTGCAAGGCTCACTAAAAAAATTCCTGCCTTTACTTTGACAAACTCGGTAACCACGCAGGAAATTAAAATTGTCACAGCAATTAAGCTAACGGCAATGTAATTATTAACTAAAAAAGATTCCTGTCTTCGCAGGAAGTGATCATGTCAAGAGACGAACAATTAAAAAAACGCTGGGAGTTAGTTGTCAATAAACTTTCTACCCAATTCGCAGAAGGCGATATATTAGACCTGGATGCCATCATCTATTTGATTGGGGTACAGGAACTGGGACAAATTCATAGAAAATTCAAAAAAGACCATAAATTAGATTTGATGCATATTGCCATTTGCCGATTGCTCGAACCTTATGGTTATTACGAATTTGACTATTTTGATGAAGATAAATGGCCTCATTATATTGTAAAAGAACAACTTCCTCCATTAAAAGCTGGGGAACAAAGTGTTTTAATGAAGGAAGCCATTGTCAATTATTTTATTGAAACAGAATATATTAAATAATTTCATTTTCAGACCTGTCAGGTTTTTAGGTGTTTTAATTTGAGGTTTTAAAAACCTTGTAGGTTTCTACCCGAAAAACCTTAAATTTGCCATTCATTTTTTTGATTTATGATAGACAAGATTAAAGAACTCATCGCTGAAGCCGAAGCGTTTAAAGCCCAATCCAAGGAAGAAATTGAAGCATTTCGCATCAAATACTTAGGAAAAAAAGGGGTGTTGAATGAGTATTTTGCAGAATTCAAAAATGTTGCCAATGATCAAAAGAAAGAGTTCGGGCAGGTGATCAATCAATTGAAAAAAACCGCGGAGGACAAAGTCAGTGCGCTAAAGGAAGAACTAGAAAGCAAAGAAGAGGTCAAAGGCATTTATGGCGATTTATCACGCCCTGGAGAACCCATTGCCATTGGAGCGCGTCATCCTATTTCAATCGTGAAAAACCAAATTATTGAAATCTTTTCGCGTATTGGATTCAACGTTAGTGAAGGTCCTGAAATTGAGGACGATTGGCATAATTTTACAGCACTAAATTTGCCAGAATACCACCCAGCAAGAGATATGCAGGACACTTTCTTTATTCAAACAAATCCTGATATTTTGTTGCGTACGCACACCAGCTCCGTGCAAGTACGTTATATGGAAACCAACAAACCACCCATCCGTACTATTTCTCCCGGACGTGTGTTTAGAAACGAAGCCATTTCATCACGTTCGCATTGTTTCTTCCACCAAGTGGAAGGTTTGTACATTGATAAAGATGTGAGTTTTGCCGATTTAAAACAAACCCTTCAATATTTCACTACCGAAATGTTTGGGAAAAGTAAAATCCGTTTGCGGCCTTCCTATTTCCCATTTACAGAACCAAGCGCAGAAGTAGATGTGTATTGGGGACTGGAAACTGAAATTGACCATCGCATCACCAAAGGCACAGGATGGTTGGAGATTATGGGTTGCGGGATGGTAGATCCAAATGTTCTTGAAAACTGTGGTATCGATTCAAAAGTCTATTCTGGATTCGCATTTGGAATGGGAATCGATCGCATTACCATGCTTTTACACCAAATTGGCGATATCCGATTATTGAGCGAAAATGACGTTCGGTTTTTAGAACAATTTAAATCGTCTTTATAAAACACTAAGATTCATAACTATAACCGACGAAATTTCGTCGGTTTTTTTATTTAACATTTTTTTAACTTCGATTGGTTCGGATTGTTCCGAACCTCACTTATCTTTGCAAAAAAATTATAAATATGGTAAGCAAAATTCGAAATGACAAGGAGGACTTGGTCGAAAGATTGGGCGTCTTCATGGAGAAGAAAGAGCAACTTGCTCCTGTGGCTGCCCGCATTTTATCTTATATCATTTTGACCGGGAAGTCCGGAACAACATTCGAAGATTTAGTTAGGGATCTCTGTGCCAGTAAGAGCACTATTTCTACACATTTGAACCATTTAACCGATTTAAAGAGAATACTTTATTTTACTAAAACTGGCGATCGGAAAAAGTACTACATCATTAATGAAGATAGCATCGTTCAAAGTATTGATGCCTTGACAGAATCTTGGATTCTCCAAAAAGAACTGCATTTAGAAATTAGAGACTATAAAGAAAGGACCAATCAAATAAATAGCGATTATGCTTCAAAATTCAACTTGGACTTTCATGACAATTACATCGAATTTTTAGATGAAGTCACCAAATCAGTATCCACATTAAAATCAAAAATTCTAGAAAAAAACACTAAACTGTAATCAATGAAAACAATTAAACTCCCATTAGTTATCTCCCTTAGTTTTATAGCTCTTTTCATGAGCTGTGGAGAGAAAGAACAAGCACCCCAAGGACCACAAGGACCTATGCCATTTCAGGTGACTACAATTCCTCAAAAAACGGTAACAGGATATACCACTTATCCAACGAGTATAGAAGGCGTGAATAACAGTGAAGTGAGACCAAAGATTTCAGGATATATTACAGATGTTTTAGTGGACGAAGGTCAGAAAGTAAGAAAAGGACAAACCCTTTTCAAATTAGAAACCCAAACCCTTAGTCAAGATGCTGCGGGAGCAAAAGCAAATGTTAATGCGGCCCAAGTGGAAGTGGACAAGTTAAAACCTTTGGTGGAGAAAAACATTATCAGTAGCGTTCAGTTAGAAACTGCAAAGGCAAAATTACTGCAGGCCCAAAGTGCTTATAACAGTATTGGTGCCAACATTGACTACGCAAACATAAAAAGCCCAGTAGATGGCTATGTTGGTTCTATCCGACTTCGTAAAGGATCTTTAGTTAGTCCTACAGGTCCGGAACCTTTGACTACGGTTTCTGACATTAGTGAGGTCTATGCATATTTCTCAATGAATGAAAGTGAATATCTTGATTTTATTCAAAATGCAAAAGGTGAAAATATAAAAGAAAAAATTAAAAATTTCCCTAAAGTCACTTTGATTTTGGCCAATGGAAGCATATATGATCAAGAAGGCACTATTGAAACCATTAACTCTCAAGTAAACGCTAACACGGGAACTATATCGTTTCGTGCTGTTTTCAATAATGATTCAAGATTGTTGACCAATGGTAACAGTGGAAAGATCAGGGTTCCTAAAACCTATACGGATGTGGTGGTGGTTCCTAAAGAGTCTACTTATGAGCAGCAAGGCAGTTATTATGTTTATAAGTTAGCTGAGGATGACATGGCTGTTTCCACGCGAATCTCAGTTTTAGCTGATGTTAACAACGTTTACGTAGTTTCTGAAGGCCTTAAAGTAGGTGATAAAATAGTTGCGAAAGGGGTTGCAAAGTTAAGAGGCGATACACAAATTAAACCTATGGAAGTTCCTTTTGATACTATTGCAAAACCTATTGAGAAAGTATTCAGATAATAAAGTAAGATAAGAAGTTATGATAAAAATGTTTATAGAAAGACCAGTACTATCAACGGTCGTCTCCATCATCATCGTGATTTTGGGTATTCTTGGTCTTACCGCATTGCCTATTACGCAATATCCTGATATTGCACCCCCAACTATTTCAGTTAACGCCAATTATCCTGGTGCAAATGCTGAAACCATCTTGGAAAGTGTCATCATTCCCATAGAAGAACAAATCAACGGCGTGGAAGGAATGACTTACATTACCTCCAGTGCTTCCAATACAGGAAGTGCCACCATTACGGTGTTTTTTGATCAGGACGTCGATCCTGATATTGCAGCAGTAAACGTCCAAAACCGAGTGGCTCGTGCCAATCCGCAACTGCCACAAGCAGTTTTGCAAACCGGTGTGACCACCTCTAAGCAGCAAACCAGTGCCTTGATGTTTACCTCCTTTTACAGTACCAATCCTGATTATGACGCTACATTTATACAGAATTACTTAAAAATAAACGTCATTCCAGAATTACAAAGGGTTGATGGTGTAGGTGATGTGAATGTGTTTGGAGTCAAAGATTACGCCATGCGTATTTGGCTGCGTCCAGAAAAAATGGCAGCCTACGGATTAATTCCTACAGATGTTACAGCGGCATTACGTGAACAAAGTTTAGAGGCTGCCGCAGGTTCTTTGGGAGAAAATGACGGGGAAGCTTTTAGTTATGTAATTAAATATGGCGGACGTTTTAAAACTGAAGCACAGTATAGTGATATTATTATCAAAGCTTTGGGTAACGGGCAGTTTCTAAAACTCTCTGATGTGGCGGATATTGAATTGGGCTCACAGTCCTATGCAGGAGGCTCCATCACCAATGGATTACCAGCGGTAAACATGGGTATTTTCCAAACCAAAGGTTCCAATGCGCGTGATATTATTATTGAAATTGAGAAAAAACTGGAAGAAATCAAAGCCGATTTACCTAAAGGCGTCGAGATTTTTATTCCTTACAATACCAATACATTCTTAAACGCCTCCATAGAAAAAGTGGTCACCACTTTAGCAGAGGCATTTTTGCTCGTTTTCTTGGTGGTTTTTATCTTCTTGCAGGATTTTAGATCCACTTTAATTCCTGCTATTGCAGTTCCGGTGTCCATTATTGGTACCTTTTTCTTCTTGAATCTCTTCGGATACTCCATTAACCTGTTAACCCTTTTCGCCTTGGTATTGGCCATTGGTATTGTGGTGGATGATGCCATTGTGGTGGTTGAAGCGGTGCACGCTAAGATTGATGAAGGAGAAACCGATCCTAAAAAGGCAACCGTAGACGCCATGGACGATATTACTGGGGCAATTATTTCCATTACCTTAGTAATGGCGGCTGTATTCGTTCCGGTAACCTTTATACAAGGACCAACCGGAGTCTTTTACGAACAGTTTGGTGTGACCCTTATTGTGGCCATTATAATTTCGGCGGTTAATGCCTTAACCCTGAGTCCTGCATTATGTGCCCTATTTCTAAAAGGCCATGACGATAAACAAAATAAAAAGAAGAAAGGTTTTCTTGGTCGCTTCTTTGATGGCTTTAACAGAGGATTTGATGCCACGGTCAATAGATACGGAAAATCGGTTCATTTTCTATACAAACACAAATGGATTACCGTAGTGGTTCTTGCCATCTCGGTGGGCGCTATATGGTGGTCTTCTTCGGTGTTACCAACCGGCTTTGTTCCCGATGAAGATAGAGGAATCGTATTCGTGAACGTTGAACTTCCTCCAGGATCGTCAATTGACAGAACCCACCAGGTAAATGCCGATCTATATAAAAAGTTAATCGCAATCCCTGGAGTTAAAGGCGGATCACTCATTGAAGGAAGTAGCTTTTTGGGAGGTGCAGGTAGCAACTTTGGATTGGGCTTTATCCGATTAGATGACATGGATGACCGTAAAGACGAGTCTCTTAGTGCACAAAGTATTACCGGCCAAATGTTTGGTGCTGCAGCACAGATTCCTGAGGCCAATATCATCTTCTTTTCACCCCCAAGTATTCCAGGATTCGGAAACTCGGCTGGTATTGAAGTGAACTTATTGGACCGTTCCGGTGGAAGCTTTACCGACCTTGATAAAGTCACTCAGGATTTTGCCAATAAACTTTCGCAACGTCCAGAAATTCAATATGCACAATCCTCATTCAACACCAAATATCCGCAGTATGAGATTGAACTCAATGCAGAATTGGCCAAAGAATTAGGCGTTCCTATTAGTGATATCTTTTCAACACTCCAAGGATATATCGGAAGTATTTTTGCGGCAGATTTCTCCAGATTTGGAAAGCAATACCGTGTTTATGTACAAGCTCTTCCCCAAGACCGTGCAGAAGCGAGTGATCTGGGCAAACTTTATGTCCGTACCGGAACAGGAGAAATGACCCCTATAACAACGTTTGTCAACTTAGAAAGAGTTTATGGACCACAGTCTGTTACGCGATTTAACTTGTTTAATTCAGTAACCTTAAATGCGGCCATAGCTCCTGGTTTTAGTTCTGGTGATGCCATTAAAGCAGTAGATGAAGTGTCTCAAAGCTTACCTGCCAATTATACCACCGCGTATTCTGGATTAACACGTGAGGAAGTGAACGCAGGAAACCAAACCACAACTATTTTTATATTGTCGTTAGTGTTTGTTTATTTCTTGTTGGCCGCCCAGTACGAAAGTTATTTAATTCCTTTCTCTGTACTTCTATCTTTACCTTTAGGGGTCTTTGGAGCCTATTTCACAACGCAGCTTACCGGATTACAGAATAATATCTATTTCCAGATTGCTTTGATTATGTTACTAGGTCTCTTGGCGAAGAATGCCATCTTGATCGTGGAATTTGCACTGCAAAGAAGACGTAGAGGTGAATCCATCCTCGCCGCCGCTGTCCATGGCGCTGAAGCGCGTTTAAGACCTATTTTGATGACCTCTTTTGCCTTTATCTTCGGATTATCGCCATTGGTTTTTGCAAGTGGTGTAGGTGCTGCTGGAAACCGATCCATTGGAACTGGAGCTGTAGGGGGCGTATTGATAGGAACTGTTCTTGGGGTGTTTGTCATTCCAATTCTGTTCATGTTTTTCCAATGGTTACAGGAGAAAATATCAGGAGCACCACAACGTGTATTAGAACTTGAAGCGGAAGCCAATCAACAAACATTAGAACTTAACGACGATCAAAATCATGATAACAATGCTTAAAACTCGCACATTTAAATATATGGCAATGCTGACCGTTTCAGCATTCTCCCTTCAAAGTTGTTTTGTAGCAAAAGACTATGACCGACCACAAGTTGAAGAAACCCAAAATCTGTTCAGAACGGATGCCTTACCAACAGATACACTTTCCATGGCCGATTTGTCCTGGAAAGAACTGTTCACCGATCCGTATTTGGTCCAGTATATTGAAGAAGGCCTGCAAAACAACATCGACATCCGTGTGGCGATGCAACAAGTTTTAGCGGCAGAAGCGTATGTAAAACAAGGAAAGGCAGCATTTTTCCCTTCCATAAACGGAAATGCTTCAGTGACCCATCAAGAGATGTCAAAAAATAGCCAATTAGGTTCTTTCTTGTCGAGCCGATCTTCAGATCAATTTGATTTGACTGCAAGTTTATCTTGGGAGGCTGATATCTGGGGAAAAATAAGAAGTAACAAACGTGCTTCTGAAGCCGATTATCTACGAATTATTGCCGCTCATCAAGCGGTAAAATCACGTTTGGTGTCTGATATTGCTGCAACTTATTACCAATTGCTAGCTTTGGATGCCCAATTGGAAATTACCAAAAAAACCGTGATTGTTAGAGATTCTAGTGTGAGTACCATACAAGCTCTAAAGGACGCGGGAAATGTCAACCAAGTAGCCGTAGATCAAAATATTGCCCAATATAACCAAGCTAGAGCCTTGGTAGTAGATTTAGAAACCGCAATTTTTCAAACTGAAAACGTGATGAGTATCCTATTGGGGCAACAACCTCAAAAGTATGCACGCGGCGTTCTAGACGATCAAAGATTACAATCCGACTTAAAATTAGGTGTGCCCACCACCTTGTTGAGAAATAGACCCGATGTCATAGCCGCGGAATATAACCTCGTTCGCGCATTTGAAATGACCAATGTGGCACGAAGTAGCTTCTATCCCTCACTGACCATTTCAGCCGCTGGAGGTTTTCAAAGTTTAGAATTGGATCAGTTATTGAATACCAATTCGTTATTTGCAAATATCGTTGGTGGATTGGCGCAACCTATCTTTAACCAGCGTAAATTAAGAACGCAAAAGGAAGTAGCTGACGCACAGCAAGAGCAAGCCCTTTTAGAATTTAAACGGTCGTTATTAATTGCAGGAAATGAGGTATCCAATGCCTTATATGCCTACAATGCGGAGACCAGGAAATTTGAATTCAGACTTCTGGAAGTTGAGGCCTTGAGAAATGCTGAAAGAAATTCTTCAGAACTGTTAAAAAGCGGATTTGCCAACTATTTAGATTTATTGATCACCAGACAAAGTGCCCTAAACTCGGAGTTGAATGTAATTGATAGTAAATTACAACAATTGTTGACAATCGTTGAGCTGTACGAGGCTCTTGGCGGTGGCTGGAAGTAGACCGTTAATAATAAATTAATAAAGAAGACTTGGGTAACTGGGTCTTCTTTTTTTTCATTAAAAAATTATAGGAGATAGAAAGTTTTCTAAAAAGCACTTCGTTTATATCGTTGCCAAAACATCATTT
>NZ_DATJCA010000078.1:0-2572 GCF_035515035.1 Gelidibacter sp.
AAGACATACGCACAGAGATCAAGCGGAGACATGACCTGACCATGGCCCATTTAAAACCGAAATCATTTGATGCCTATGTAAAAGCCATGGAAACCAACGGCGTAAAAGTCATCCCAACGATAAATAAACAAAACAACCTACAGGGCTTCCGCTTTGAATTTGATGGGCATAATCTAAAGGGCAGTGAAGTCCATCGCAACATGTCCATTGGAAATATTGGCAAACAATTGGGCAATCTTGAAGGTGTCAAGAGTTTAAAAAACAGTACCGTTGGGGTGACGTTGGCAGGAAATACAGTAAGCCTGGCACCTAAATTAGCTTTAAAACTGACCAAGTTCATTATCAAGAAAACCATACAACAGGGATTATCCTATTAAATAAAACAATCATGACAAAACTTGAAGAATTCACCGTCTTGTTGGTCAATGAGACCACAGATTTCAGAAATGCACTGGAAAAGTTGGAGAAACTAAATGCCCAGTTAAAAGAAACGAAAATTAAGATGGATCTGACGGAATACAAAACGCTTATCCAATCCCATCAAGAGCAAATGATCTCCAATATTAAAGCGATGGAGCGTTTTGAAAATCATTTTGACACTACAATAAAACAGGCCAAAATTTATCCGAATTGGGCGGTGGTGGTTTTTATTGTGAGTTTGGTGTTGGGGGTTGGGGCAGTTGTGGTTATGATAATGGGTTATTTTAGGTGATTTGGATATTTGATTTGAAAGTTATCCTTATTTAAAATTGATTTCACAAAAAGTAGAAGGTATGATTATGAATTATAGTCTTTTAATAATGGACTTACCTAGGCAAGCATTGTTCTGTAATACGAAAAAAGGTTAAAACCAATCATATGTTAATTATTAATGTATTTCATCGATTATTTTTGCGCTTTACGGATATTCTAATTATATTTAAATAATAAAAAGTCGATAGATAAAATCTACCGACTTTTTCAACCTGTTGCAGCAGGATTTCAGAATGATATTTTGGAGTGTTTAGATAATACGGTTATGAATCGCATTCTAATTTAACTTTCAACCCTTATTTATTTGAGGGTCTTAAATATCAAGCCTTATGTTTTAGCACTCTAATTAAAGTGCTTTCTTGATTTATACTAAGATATTATTTAAAAATCAATTTCCCCATAAAAGTCTTAATTATTCGATTAAATGTAGGAAAATGTAAGAAATTTATTAATTATAAATAAATGTTAGTTTCTAATTAAAGCTGAACAATGGCATCATTGTTTAGCTTTTTTGATTTGTATTGTTTTCTTTTCATTAGCTTAAATCAAATGCCTTTCCAATTTGCTTTGGTTTCTTAAGTTTGGTTTTGCTACATTTACAACTAAGCTAAAAATTACCATAACCTAACTATTACATGGCTAAAAAAGCACAAACTAAAAGTACCGAGGAAATCCTATGGGATTCTGCCAATAAATTACGCGGTTCAGTGGAACCCTCAGAATATAAACACGTTGTATTAAGTTTAATCTTCTTGAAATTTGCTGATGACAAATTTCAACGGCGCCAACAAGAACTCATTGCCGATGGCAAAGCGCAGTTTTTGGATATGCCGTCTTTCTATCAAGCGGATAATGTCTTTTACTTACCTATGGAAGCGCGCTGGTCGTACATCATGGAGCACGCCAAGCAAGAAGATATCACTTTAAAGGTGGACGCAGCCCTAAAACTTATTGAGCAAAATAACAAAGCCTTAGAAGGCGCATTACCTGATAATTACTTTTCACGTTTGGGATTGGATCAATCCAAGTTTTCGGCATTGTTGGATACCATTAACAATATTGACACGCTAAAGGACGAAAGCCAAGATGTGATTGGGCGCGTGTATGAATACTTCCTTAGCAAATTTGCGATTGCCGAAGGAAAAGGGAAAGGCGAATTCTACACTCCGAAATCTATTGTCAACCTGATTGCCGAAATGATTGAGCCCTACAAAGGTAAAATCTATGACCCTTCTTGTGGCTCGGGTGGGATGTTTGTACAGTCTTTAAAGTTTATAGACAAGCACCAAGGCGATAAAAAAGATGTTTCCATATACGGACAGGAATTGACCAATACCACCTATAAACTGGCTAAAATGAACTTAGCCATTCGTGGTATCTCAGGCAACTTAGGAGCAAAAGCCGCCGATACCTTTAATGACGACCAGCATAAAACCCTGAAAGCCGATTATATCATGGCGAACCCTCCATTTAATTTAAAGGATTGGCGCGCCGAGAACGAATTGACAGACGACCCAAGATGGGCAGGTTATGAAGTGCCACCAAAATCTAACGCCAACTACGCTTGGATTTTGAACATGATTGCGAAGCTTTCTGAAAATGGTGTTGCAGGTTTTATTTTGGCAAATGGTGCCTTGTCTGGGGGTGGCGATGAGTATAAAATAAGGAAACAAATTATAGAGAATGACCTTGTTGAAGCTATCGTAATTCTTCCACAAGGCATGTTTTATTCTACTGATATCTCCGTCACATTGTGGATTTTAAATAGAAATAAAAAACAAAGGGTTTTTGAGGTTAATGACGGCATCAAAAATTATCG
>NZ_DATJCA010000079.1:0-11791 GCF_035515035.1 Gelidibacter sp.
TCGGCAGGACATCAATAGTCTAAAAAATCTGTACATAGATTTGCCAAGTGGTGCACAAGTACCATTAAAGGAAGTGGCGGAAATCAGTTATAAACCCGGACCAATGCAAATTTCAAGGGACAATACCTCCCGTCGTATTTCAGTAGGGGTAAATGTCCGTGGCCGCGATGTTAAATCGATGGTCGAGGAAATACAACAAAAATTGGAAACTCAAGTACAATTGCCACCAGGTTATTTTGTAACCTACGGAGGTTCCTTCGAAAACCTGCAACGCGCTTCGGACCGGTTGATGATTGTAGTGCCTATTGCACTTTTCTTAATATTCATCTTGCTTTATTTTGCCTTGAGTTCGTTCTCACAATCGGTAATGATTTATATGGCTGTGCCTTTGGCAGCAATTGGTGGCGTATTTGCACTTTGGGCACGGGGAATGCCCTTTAGCATTTCGGCAGGAGTTGGATTTATCGTACTCTTTGGAGTTGCGGTTTTAAACGGATTGGTATTGATAAACAAATTCAATGAACTTAAAGAAAGTGGAATGACAGACTTGAAAAAACGAATATACGAGGCAACTCACGAGCGTTTACGTCCAATTTTGCTAACGGCAACCGCGGCCATTATGGGCTTTATCCCGATGGCGATTTCTACCTCCGGTGGTGCGGAAGTGCAGCGACCATTGGCAACAGTGGTTATTGGAGGATTGCTTACAGCAACGTTTTTGACACTTGTTGTACTTCCTGTATTATATTATTGGCTTGAATCGAGAAAGGAACGAAACAGTACAAGTGGGGATGTAAGCTATATCAACAAATCAACCAATATTGTAATCCCGTTATTGATAGTCGGAGGTTTGATGGCTTCTGGAACTGCATTTGCCCAAGACAGCAATCCAGACGGCACAGTCTCAAGGATCTTGACCATCGATAACGCCATTGCTATGGCAAAACAGAATTATCCGACGCTTAAGGAAAGCCAGGCATTTATTGAACGGGAAAAAGCACTGAAAGGCGCCAGTTTTGACCTTGGTAGCACACAAGTTTTCAGGGGCAAAGAAGAATATGGCAATAATCTTCCTGGAATACAGACAACCGTTGGGGTGGAACAAGGCAATATTGATTTGCTTTCCGGCTTTTCCAAATCGAAGTTTTACAATGAGCGTATTGTCTTGGGAGAAAAGCTTTATGTGGCCAATGAACAACAGTTGGTGCGCAATGTAATGCAGGCGTATGACCAAATTAATTATTACAAGGCACAGTTGCATTTTGCAGATCAATTGGACAGTATTTATGCTAATTTTAAGACCGCTGCCCAACTTCGGTATGATACTGGAGAAACAGGTAAGTTGGAATTTATTTCGGCCTCTTCCGAATTTCAACAGATTCAAGTATTAAGGCAACAAGCCTATGATGATATTGAAATTGCCAAACGTGCGTTAAAACAATATTTGGGAATCGATGAAAATATTGAGACGGTAGATGGTGTTTACGAGCCATTGGGCTTTATGGCAACATTGGATTCAACTTCTGTAACCAATAACCCAATGTTACAATATGCGTTGCAAAACGTCGAAGTAAGTAAAGCAAACGTGGGTGTTGAAAAGTCCCAATTCCTGCCAAAATTCAATTTCTCGTATGGAAGACAGGTGGTGGATGAAGTTTCAGGGTTTAACAGCTATCAGGCAGGAATTAGTGTCCCGTTATGGTTTTTCCCACAGAAGTCAAGAGTTAAGGCAGCCAAGGCAGACGCCATGGTAGCAGAGAATCAATATTTGGAGCAGAAAGCGGTAGCAGAAAGTCGCGTTTCGCAATTGATAAAATCACTTGAAAAAACAAAGAAGACTTTGCAATATTATGAAGATGGCGCATTACTATTGGCAGAAGAACAAATTACAACTGCGGAACTGGCATCTAAAGAAGGTGAAATAGGTTATGTCAATTACATCACAATTCTCAACAGTGCTATCAGGATTAAACAAAACCATTTACAATATATCAATCAATATAACCAACAGTCTATTGAGGTGCAATATCAATTGGGTAATCTCTAATCTTAATAAAAGAAAAATGAAGAATATATTATTAGTAAGTACCGTACTATTTACACTTATGTTTATGAGTTGTAACGACGCTCCAAAATCAGAAGCTGGGCATAACGAAACTGAAGGTGTTTCAAAAACCAATGAAGTTGGAGAAGATGCACACGGCGAGGAAGGCCACAATGAAGAAGAAGGAGGTCACAGCGAGGAAGAAGGCGTTGTGGAACTCACCAAGCAACAGGCCCAAACCATTGGTTTGGAAATGAAATCTTTGGAGGAACGTAACTTAGGAAACAACATTAAGATAACAGGAACGCTGGAACTTTTCCCGCAGGACAAGGCGAACATCAGCCCGTTTGTTGGTGGAAATGTGAGTTCCATAAAAGTAATCCCTGGAGATAACGTAAAGAAAGGTCAGGTGCTGGCATATATAGAGCACCCAGATATCATTGCGATGCAACAGGATTATCAGGAAAAAAATGACGAACTGGTCTTTTTGAAACAGGATTTTGAACGCAAGAAGACCCTTTATGACAAAGGCGTTTCTTCTGGCAAGGAATTTCAGATGGCACAGTCAAGATTTCGTTCCACAACATCCGCCGTCAATGGTTTGCGGTCCCAATTGAGATTGTTGGGAATTAACCCGGACAAAGTGGCGGACGGCCAAATATATTCGGCCGTCCCCATTACCACGCCAATAAGTGGTTACGTTAATGAAGTAATGATAAGTTTGGGAGATTATGTGGGTACACAATCCAAAATGTTCTCAATAAGCGATAATTCAAAAATTTATGTCAACTTCAAAGTATATGAGAAGGATATAAATCAACTTAAGAAAGGGCAACAGATATATTTCTCCACGGCCTCGCACCCAGATGAACTGCTTAAAGCAACTGTTCGATCTATAGGCAAAACTTTCAACACCGACCCAAAAGCTTTGGAAGTTTTGGCAGATATAGAAAACAAGGATAAAAACCTACTGCCAGGTATGTACGTGGAAGGGCGAATAGTGCAGGGCGAGAAAAATGGTCTTGCTGTACCGGAAGCTGCCATTATAAAGGAAGGCGAGCAATCTTTTATTTTTATTTTGGATGAAGATAAAGAAATGGAATCGGACAAGATGAAATTTAAAATGATACCTGTAACGGTCGGGATTGCTGATTTGGGCTTTGTTGAAGTCAACCTTCCTGCCGAAATTTCAAAGGATGCCAAAGTTGTGATAAACGGGGCTTATAACCTGTCTTCAGAAATGGTAAAAGGGGAACTGGAGCACGGACATTAATCTAATAATAATCAAGGATTTGATTCACTGTATTTTAATTTTCCTAGTTTGATAGTTAAAATTAAAAGATCGGCTCGGATCAAAATATTAAAATATTAAAACATGAAAGAAATAAAAGCATTTGTAAAACCACTCAGAATACAGGAAATCATTGAAGCATTGACCGATAATGGGTTTAAAAGCATGACCCTTTCACAAGCTGAAGGAACTGGGGCATTTAAGGCAAAAGGAGCTAGACCTTCCCTTGATTTTCATGTAACGGACAGTCCTGTGGTTAAAATTGAATTAGTTTGCCAAAATGAAGAGGCTCAAACAGCCGTTGAAATCATTTTAGCTCATGGTAAAACAGAAGTGCCGGGAGATGGCATTATTTATTTGTCTAACATCGAGGACGCCTTTCAAATCAAAACGGGTGAATCCTTGAAGCGATACGATCTGTAAATTTCTTTCTTAACAAATGGAGAAAATAGTTCAATTTTTTAAAAGCATAGGTATACGCCCTACGGCTATACGTCTTATGACTTATAAGCGGCTAGCAGAGATGAATGTGGCCATCAGCCTTGGCGATTTAGAAAAGGCTTTTAAGGTCAGTGAAAGAAGCACCCTATTTAGGACTATGAAAGTGTTTGAAGAGAAAGGAGTTGTGCATCAAATCGAGGATGGGACGGGAATTATAAAATATGCCCTTTGCGAAGAGAGTTGTAAGTGTGAGGTCGATAACGACCTCCATTTGCACTTTCATTGCACAAATTGTAAGGAAACTGTGTGTTTAACCGAGTACAAAATTCCTCATATCAATTTACCTGATGGTTATATCACGGAGGATATTAACTTGGTGGTAAAGGGCATTTGTGAGAAATGCAGGGGCAATTTGTGTTAAATACTGCGAATGAAACGCATTTAAAGCGTACCGCTTTAGTGGGAAGCGGTAAACGACAAGAACAATTTACTGAGACATTGGTTTCTTTCTCTGAAGCTCATATAGAATTTTATAAGCCAGAAGAAAAAAACAATGCCAAAGAATGGATAAAAAATTGCAAAGAATGAAAAAACTACAATTAAAAATCCCGGTTATCCTTCCGCAAGTTCCAAACGAAAAAGATACTTGTGTTGAAAGGCTCATTCAAGAACTACAGGCTAAAGAAGGCATTGAAAAAGTACACGTTGCCGATGCGCACGGAGATGGCGTGCCACTGCTCTGTTTTCATTATGACCCTGATATCATTTCTATAGACCGCATTCAATCGTTAGCCGAACGGACTGGTGCCGAGATTACCGAAAAATACGGACATTTGCTCATTGAAGTTAAAGGAATCAGACACACAAGACAGGCTCGTTCCATCGAGAAAAACCTTTTGGCAATCAATGGGGTTTTGGAGGCTTCTGTTTCGGCCTCTGGAATGGTACGGCTTGAGTTTGATAAAAAGCAAACAAATTTCGATGAAATAAGTAACCAAATTGAAAAAGGAGACCTTCGAATTCAGCGGAGTTCTTCAAACGAAAATAATTACACCAATTCATCCAGAAAAAAACAGGAACGTTCACAGAAGGAAGATACAAAAGTGGAAATTTCCCCAGAGGGGCATGAGCACAAAAAGGACGAGACTCACGAGGAAGGAGAAGAGCACGCCCACAGTGGTGTTTTCGGTAAAAATTCAGAGCTTATTTTTTCCATTATCTGCGGGGTACTTCTCGGAATAGGTTTCGGGCTTTCCTATGTGGAATCCATCCCAGATTGGGTTAGTCTTACTTTATATATTGGCGCTTACTTTTTCGGTGGTTTCTTTACGGCCAAGGAAGCAGTACAGACCGTCGCCAAAGGCGGTTTTGAAATTGACTTCTTGATGCTGGTCGCTGCCATTGGTGCCGCCATTCTGGGAGAATGGGCAGAAGGTGCACTCTTGCTGTTCCTGTTTAGTCTTGGGCACGCCTTGGAACATTACGCAATGAACAGAGCAAGAAAAAGCATTGCGGCGCTCGCGGACCTTGCAGCAAAAACAGCCTTGCTTAAAAAAGACGGCAAGACCGTAGAGGTCGGGATTGAAGAGTTGAGAAAAGGCGATATCATTGTGGTCAAGCCGAACAGTAAAATATCTGCTGATGGAGTCGTAGTCAATGGACAAAGCAGCGTTAACCAAGCACCTATCACCGGAGAAAGTGTGCCCGTGGATAAAATTCCTGTGGAAGATACCAGTAGAGATTATTCGGCAGACGATGATATCAAGGATGAAAACCGTGTGTTCTCTGGAACTATCAACGGTAATAATACTTTGGAAATAAAGGTAATCAGAGAAGCCAAGGACTCTACCTTGTCCCGACTTGTCAAACTGGTCAACGAGGCACAGACCCAGAAATCTCCTACCCAGCTGTTGACCGATAAGTTCGAAAAATACTTTGTCCCATCCGTACTTGTACTGGTTGGTATCCTGCTCTTTGCCTTTCTGGTCATTGATGAACCGTTTAGCGCCAGCTTTTACCGTGCAATGGCCGTATTGGTAGCAGCTAGCCCCTGTGCTCTTGCAATTTCAACACCGAGTGCTGTATTAAGCGGGGTGGCGCGAGCGGCTCGCGGTGGGGTACTTATCAAAGGTGGGCGACCGCTTGAGGATCTAGGGGTCATAACAGCTTTGGCTTTTGATAAAACAGGTACGCTTACCGAAGGAAAGCCTAAACTTACAGAAGTAGTACCATTGGGGAATATGGAAGAAAATGAGCTGTTAAAGATAGCCGTTGCCGTTGAAAATTTGAGCGATCATCCTTTGGCCAAAGCCGTCGTAAGAGATGGAAAAGAGCGTTTGGGCGGTGCCAAAATTACTGATGCGTCTGACTTGGAAGCTGTTCATGGAAAAGGCATCAAAGCTTCCTTGGGCAAGGATAAAATCTATATTGGAAATCTTGATTTGTACGAAGATCTCGATGATTCAAAACCATCCGATGAAATATCTACCAAAGTGAAGGAGCTTGAAGGGGGAGGAAATACCACAATGCTCATAAGAAAGAACAATGAATATATTGGTATCATCGCCTTGATGGACACTCCACGGGAAACTGCCAAGGAGACATTGAAAAAGTTAAAGGAAATCGGCATCAAACGGATGATAATGCTAACTGGGGACAATCAAAAGGTTGCCGATGCCGTCGCTAAAGAAATTGGTTTGACCGATGCTTGGGGAAGCCTGTTACCGGAAGAAAAGGTAGATGCTATAAAAAAATTAAAAGAACAGGAATCCAAAGTCGCAATGGTAGGCGATGGTGTCAACGATGCACCCGCAATGGCAAACAGTACCGTAGGCATAGCGATGGGTGCTGCCGGCAGTGATGTGGCGTTGGAAACAGCTGACATTGCCCTAATGGCCGATAAACTGGAAACCCTACCCTTTGCCATAGGCTTAAGTAGGAAGGCAAAGGCCATTATCAAGCAAAACCTTTGGGTCAGTCTCGGCATTGTTGCCCTGCTTATACCATCAACCATTTTTGGGTTTGCCAATATCGGTATTGCGGTGATCATCCACGAAGGTTCAACATTACTTGTGGTTTTCAATGCATTAAGGCTTTTAGCTTATAAAAATAAATTTAATCAATGTTAAAATGACAAAGATGCAAAAAATACTTTTAAACCGAGGGGTTCGGCCTACTCAAATGAGGTCGAAGCGATACAAGTTCCCGGAATGGAAGCAAAGTGCCGTGTCTTTTTCAGATTTAAAAAAGGCGTTTATTGAAAAAAGCGAAACCAATAAACTGCAAACAGAACGACCTTTTATCGCGATCTCAAGATTTTCGAGGATAAAGGTTTGATTCATCAGATTAATAATGGGGTCGGAATGACAAAATATGCGGTTTTTGAGGAAAACACCAAAGGTAAATACCGTACAAATTTACATAAGCACTTTCATTGTACCGTTTGTACGAAAACCATCAGTTTACTAAATAAAATATGGCGGAACTAAAGAAATCATTAGGCATCCTTCGACTCACTTTTTATGGCGTAGGTACTATTGTTGGCGCAGGAATATATACTGTAATCGGCGCAGCTGCTGGACAGGCAGGTACAGACCTATGGTTGAGTTTCATTTTTGCAGCAATTGCTGCCAGCGTCTCTGCAATGTCGTATGCAGAGTTGTCCTCTACCTATCCCAATGCAGGCGCGGAATTTATTTTTGTACGCAAAGCATTTCCGAAAATTGACATTCCGTCCTTTCTTACGGGTTGGACGATTGCGTTTCACAGTTCGGCCACCATTGCAGCGGTGCTACTTGCCTTTTCGGGGTATTTCAATACGTTTTTTAACGTGCCTCCCCGACTAGTTAGTTATGGAGTGTTGTTGGTTCTTGCATTGATAAGCATTACGGGTATCAAAAAATCATCTACGGCAAATATTGTAATGGTCAGTATCCAATTGTTAGGTCTCTTCATTCTCATTGCGGTCGGACTTTCAGAAACCGGTCCTCCAAAGGCAGAATTTTTTAAAGTGGAATCCGTTTCGGGTACTTTAGCGGCAACCGCAACTTTGTTTTTTGTTTATACTGGTTTTGAACATATGGCGGCTTTGGGTTCGGAGGTTAAAAATCCAGGAAAAACCATTCCTCGTGCTTTTTTATTAACAATGGTGTTTACAACTATTATCTATCTACTCATTTCTTTTACGGTACTAAACATTGCTGACCCTTCCGAACTGGCCAAAGTGGATTCACCACTTTCACTTGCGGCATCCAGTCTCAACGGTTGGTTGCCTGTTGCGTTGGCTATCGCAGCACTTTTTGCTACTGCAAATGCTGCCTTTAGTGGAATTATTTCAATTAGTAGGTTACTTTTTGGAATGGCAGACCTGCGTGAACTTCCGAAATTTATGACCAAAACCAATGCACAGAAGGTTCCGTGGGTTACTACCCTTGTGGTTGTGGCCGCAGTTGCTGGATTTTTATTGTTGGGAGATATTAAAATAGTAGCAGGAATGTCCTCTTTAGGCGCGTTGCTTGTTTTTGTTGCCGTGAATATTGCCCTTATCGTATTGCGTTTCAAAGCACCCTATAAAGAAAGACCTTTTAAAGTCCCATTAGCTATTTGGAGAGTGCCGATATTGCCAATTTTGGCGATACTCATTAGCCTTTCTTTGATAATTCAATATGAATGGCAAATATATGCAGCGTTCGTGGGAGCTATTGTGGTGGGCATTATGTTGGATTATTTCTTGGACAAAAAGTCAAAGGATGAAATAGACCCTGAAAAAGAACTTTTTAACCCTTAAAATGAGGCTATGGACTGGATGTTTGAAGATTTTAAAACTGACTTGGACGCCTTGAATCCTATTGTCCGTGAAAAAGCCCTGGCCATTGCTAAAGAGCTTATCGAAAAAAAGGATATTTCAGCAAAAGAAGCTTTATCAGAAGGCATCATAAAGGCAGAAGAATGGTTTTATGATTTGGAAGGGTAATAATAATTTAAAACTATATAAAATGTTACAAATAATCGAGTTAAAAGAAAAAAATATTGTTGCAACAAACGCTTCAGGCAAATTGAGAAAAGAAGATATAGAAAAAATCCATCCACTTATCCACACTATACTGGACAAAGGAATGAAAGTCCGTTGGTATTTTGAGATGAAAGATTTTACAGGATGGGACCCAGGATTGTTGGAAGACTTGAAAATGGACACGGCCCACGCCAAGGACTATGAAAAGATTGCTATGGTGGGCGACAAAAAATGGCAGAATTGGATAACCCAATTTATGAAGCTTTTTACCAACGCCGAAATTAAGTATTTTAATATAGACCAAAAAGAAGAGGCTAAAAATTGGATTGAGAGTCAGTAAGCTGATGAAATAAAAAAGACTATTGTGATTTACATAAGTTAAATATTCAAACAATGATGTTGAGCGGTGATAAAGGAAGCGTTGTTGATAAAGTCGCCCGTGCGTTGAATATTAATAAAGCCTTTGGTGATTTATTGCCCGAAGACAAAGTCAGAAAAGTTCAATGGCTACTGGACGAGGGAAAACGAATCGCATTTGTAAGTGATGGGAAAAATGATGCACCTGTGCTGGCATTAGCTGATGCTGGGATTGCCATGGGAGGTCTCGACAGTGGTGGTGCAATCAAAACGGCAGACATCGTTATTCAGATTTATCAATCCGGTAAAATTGTATCCACTATTAAACTGGTAAGATGATCCGGAACATTGTATAACAATATATAATTTTAACCCGTTGAGTGAAATTAAATGATTTGAATTTTGATGTTGTTTTTGTTCCTGTCGAAGATAACTTGTTCATAAACTGGATCAAAGTCATGGCCGTTATTTTCACCAGTATTCTTGTTTTGAACCCGCTAAAGGTTTTGGCATAATTCTCCTGATCGTGAACTGATAGCATAGTTGAGAGAGCAATATTTTAATTCTTTTCCGTGATTTCCTGAAAATATAAGGTTGCTTTTATAGCCTTTTTGGTTCATTCTTATTGGAGTCTCCAAGACAATATTGACCGAATCAAAAAGATCCATTGCTGCTCAACGTATAAATACCCCTTATCTAAAAAAGCGCATATTCAGATAGTTGGTGCTTGACATCTTGCAAATAGTGGAGATTATATACATTTGCTTTGGTGATATCAACCGAATGGAACACACCGGAAAGAGTACGTTGACGATACGGATTTGTCTGTTTTCTTTTATGAGGTACGGAAAAGAGAAACAACCTTAAGTGAAAAAAATAATTTCACTTAAGGTTGCCAAAATTGATTCTCCTGAAAAATAATTCGGATTTAATAACTTTGAAAAGACTTAGTTAGCTAACTTTAAAATCCGGTACGCTCCTCTGGCAACGATGATAAACACAATCGCTCCAACGATTAAATCGGGGTAACCCGAATTGAGCCAATTAACCAAAAGGCCGGCAACAATAACACCTGAATTAATAATCACGTCGTTCGAGGTGAAAATCATAGACGCTTGCATATGAGCTTCTTTACTTTTGTTTTTTTGCAGTAAGTACAAACAAATTACGTTTGCAATCAATGCCAAAGAACTGACAATAATCATGGTCTGAAAATCAGGCATACTTTCGACGCCGATAAACCGCCTGATCACTTCAATAAAACCGACAAGCGCTAAAACAATCTGAAAATACCCTGCAAATTTTGCTATAGAGTTCTTTCTTGCGATCGTACCGCCCACAGCAAATAAGGCCAACGCATAAACAATGCTGTCTGCCAACATGTCCAGACTGTCCGCTACAAGTCCCATCGACTTGGAAAAGATACCAAATAGCATTTCTAATCCAAAAAACACGAAGTTAATGACTAACACTGTCCATAGCAGCTTCCGTTGGTTGCCACCTGTTTCCTCCTCCAAAATGGTATTACTCGCTTCGGTTAAAATTAGCGTTGTATTTAAGTTCAAGGCTTCCAGAGCCGAGAGAATCGGCTCATGAGAACCGTCGTGATAGGCGTCTAGTTTTCTGTTAGGAATATCAAAATCAAGGGATTTTACCGTATCCAAATGTTGCAATTTCATGCGGATTAATTGTTCCTCACTTGCACAATCCATTTTGGTTATTTTAAAACTCGTCTTATACATTTTTAAGTATTACTTTAATTCCACTAAAGGTATTAAAAAAAATATATTAGGTCGTTGCACTCGACAAGTAATGAATTCATTGACGTTATCTTTACTTAAACGCAAAACCTCGGATTCCTTTTGTTAAAGCTCCCCTCTCCTAAATGAATGAACCTGTCAAGAGACCATGGAATAAATCGGACTGACCGAACAGAAAATATTTCATGCTGAAATTGTAGTGGATAATGACAAAATAGTCAGGGAAACCAAAGCCTATCAGAATATACCGAAAATTCTATCCTTTATGGATGAGCAGGGCGAGGATAAGATGAAACATCAGATTGATAGTAATTATCGCCAGATAAAACAAGACATTGTAATGTTATCGAAATGGAATTGGAGGGTATCAAGAATGACCCCCACTTGCAGCATTTGGTGCAAGTGTAAAACAAAAATCCCCCATTTAATAAACACTAATATATTCATCATTTTGTATTAATTAAACAGTCGAAGATATATGCTCAGCCGATACTCTAAAAGTCATTCATTTTTCTAATGTCTAATGCCAAAAGTGCTGTCCAGCAAAAGTTATCTATCTCTCAATTAATGATGGATAATAGAATAGCTCTTCCTTGCCGCGCTTTATAGCTTTTTTATGGTCTAATATAGAAATT
This sequence comes from Gelidibacter sp., assembly GCF_035515035.1. Lineage (GTDB taxonomy): Bacteria > Bacteroidota > Bacteroidia > Flavobacteriales > Flavobacteriaceae > Gelidibacter. Next base: position 11,540 of record NZ_DATJCA010000079.1, read on the forward strand.
GTAAACTTTAGTAGTTTAGGATTGTTAAAGATAAAAAACATCAAGTGGATAGTCGTAGTTGTCTTTTTCGATTACACAAATCGAATCGTGCTGATAATGAGGCTTTAAAAAAATATAGCTATGAACGTATTCTTGATTATAAAAATAGGGTATATATATTATATACATACCGGCTAACTTGGCAGCAAGCGCACAGCACCGACACAAAAAGAGTGATACAACTGGCCGAGCTAAGCATAATCAGATAATGCA
>NZ_DATJCA010000080.1:0-4785 GCF_035515035.1 Gelidibacter sp.
TTGGAAACGACACTTAAATTAAGACCAACAGATTTGCAAACAGCAAAAACCTTAGTAAATATTTACAGTGCTTTAGGTGATACTGCTAAGCAAAAAGAGATGCAAGCTAAAGTTGCCGCTTTGGAAACAGGTCAAAATTAGTAGACCATGAATAGGCTATTACCATCAAAAAAAATGCTATCTCATTGAGGTAGCATTTTTTTTATATAATTTTTTTAATGACCCGAAGTTTATGGGTATGCATTTTTACATCTGTATTGTAAATCCCTGAATGATCTAACCGATCAATACGTACTTTCCCGTGGGCATGGATGATGTAATTATCGGGCATAATAATGCCAACATGTACAATCTGCCCTTCATTATTATCGAAAAAAGCTAAATCTCCAGCTTCGCTTTCTTCTATAAAACTTAAGGCTTCACCTTGTTTTGCTTGTTGTTCTACTGCTCGGTATAAGTTATAACCATTCAGTTTATAAACCATTTGCGTCAAACCTGAAGCATCAATGCCAAAAGGTGTTTTTCCTCCATATAAATAAGGAGCGTTACGATACAAGAAAGCAGTCTCTATTAACTTTGATTTTGGTTGGGTTCCTTCAACACAATTTCCGTCAAAAAAATGCTCAAGAAAATCCAAGGCGGTCAATGAAGATCCCAACGGGATGGTGAGTAATTGATTATTGGAGTCTTGGACGAATTCTATTAAATCACCAGACAGTCTACGAGGAGAGTCTGCCAATGTGTTATATTCAGATTCTGGAAGCTCGAGATATTGGTTGTTATCGATCCATCCTTCAAATTGATCATAATCCAAACGGATTTTACTCCATTTTTTTCGCCTTTCAGTCACCTTGAAAATTTCACCATATAATACTTGGGACACAAGTTCAGTAGTATCTGCAGGTTCTATTCTTAAAGGGACGATGCTTAAATTTGCAATTCCGTAGGTCATAGAGGGGACATGGTCTATTGACTGTTTTTATTGATCATTAGGTGATGATTGCCTAATAATGTGAAATAAAAAAGTGTTGTCATTGAAAAGTAATCCATCAATAATTACTGTGATATGAATCTATAATTTACTGATTATTTGAAGCGTTCGATAACCATTGCTGAAGCGCCTCCGCCACCATTACAAATGGCTGCTGCTCCAATTTTTGCATTGTTTTGTTCTAATACGTTCAACAGGGTGATGATAATCCGAACCCCTGAGCAACCTAGTGGATGTCCTAAAGATACTGCACCTCCATTGACATTGACATTGCTGTCATTGAGACCTAAGAGCTTCATATTCGCCAATCCTACTATAGAAAAAGCCTCATTGAACTCAAAATAGTCCACATCATCAATTGAAATTCCTGCCTTGTCCAGCGCTTTTGGCAATGCCTTGGCTGGAGCCGTAGTAAACCATTTTGGTTCTTGGGCGGCATCAGCATAGCCTTTTATAATGGCTAAAGGCTTCAATCCGAGTTCGTCGGCCTTTTCCTTACTCATCAAAACTACTGCACCAGCGCCATCATTAATGGTCGAGGCATTTGCAGCCGTCACCGTACCATCTTTTGTAAACGCAGGTCTTAACGACGGAATTTTGTCCATCATTACATTGGTATATTCTTCGTCTTTTGAAACAACAACAGGCTCTCCACGACGTTGAGGAACTTCTACCGGAACAACCTCATTATCAAATTTACCTGAATCCCAAGCAGCCGCAGATCTTTTATAAGATTGAATCGCAAACGCATCTTGATCCTCTCTGCTAAATTCATATTCTGTGGCGCAGGCATCAGCACATACACCCATGGCATTATCATCATAGGCATCTACCAATCCGTCTTTTTGCATCCCATCAATTAAAGTAGCAGGTCCAAATTTAGTACCGTTTCTTGCGTGTAAATAATGAGGGATCAGACTCATGTTTTCCATCCCACCAGCAACTATGATATCAGCATCTCCAAGTGCAATGGCTTGAGCGGCCTGCATGACAGCTTTCATTCCAGAAGCGCATACTTTATTGACTGTTGTACAAGGTACGGTATCAGGAATTCCAGCATAAATAGCCGCTTGGCGTGCAGGTGCTTGTCCTGTTCCAGCTTGAACGACGTTGCCCATAATCACTTCCTGCACTAATTCAGGATTGAGGTTGATTTTATCCAGGGCACCTTTTATGGCAATAGCTCCTAATCTTGGTGCAGGAACTGTAGATAAAGCACCTAAAAAACTACCTATCGGAGTTCTTGCTGCGGATACAATGACGACTTCTTTACTCATTTTTAGTGGGTTTTGATTTGAATGATGCAAAATTAAACATTTTTAAATTGATTTTGGAATGAATCCTGACGTTAAACCTACAAATCCCTTTATATTTTATTACTTTTGAAAGACAATTGATGCAACTTTGATGAAAAACATTATAAACAAGTGGTATAAGAGTCATGCCCTTATTTACAAAATCCTTCTCTTTATTGGGACTACTTTTTTAATAGTTTATCTCTTCCCAAAAAGTGGCAAATTCAAATACAATTTTGATAAAAATAAACCATGGCAGTCTGAAAACCTTTATGCGCCTTTTGATTTTGCCATTCAAAAATCGCCAGAGGAATTACAAAAAGAAAAATCTGCTATAGTAAAGGAAAGCGCCGTATATTTTGACCTCATAGAGGAGGTTAAGGATTTTGTTTTAGACGATTACAATAAGAAATTCAACGCTACCTTTCATGACTCCTTGGGCAGGAAAAAGACTGAACTTTTCCGAGTGGGCAAAACCGTGCTGAACGAGATTTATAAAAATGGGGTATTAGAGGAAGATTACAATTACCCAAATGATAAGAATGTCATCCTATTGGACGGTCAAAACCAAATTGCCTCTACCACTTATTCTGAACTTTCAAAAATAGATGCTTTTAGGAGATTGTTGGAAAAACAATTGGAAGATCGAGGCAACTCAAAGTTTACTGCGGTTTTTGTGTCCATGTTTTTTGATTTGATTGAGCCCAATCTTAAGGTCAATAAATCCATTACACAAAATGCACTGAATGAGGAATTGGATAAGATATCTTCAACACGCGGTAATGTTGAGAGGGAAACCTTAATCATCTCTAAAGGCGAATTAGTTGAAGGCCATAAATATGACATCCTAAAGTCTTTGGAATCAGAATATGAATCTCAGGTTTGGAGTTCTTCCAATTATACGTGGGTTGTAATTTCCTATGCCATATTAGTGTCGTTGACTTTATTGATGTTGCTTCTGTTTTTAAGAAAATATAGGATAGAAGTGTTTTTGGACAATACAAAAGTAACGTTTATATTTTTTAATATCCTCTTAATGGTGTTGTTGACAACGCTCATTGTCAATTACAACTCCAAGTATGTTTACGTGGTGCCGCTTTGTGTTCTTCCATTGGTTCTAAAAGCGTTTTTTGATTCAAGGTTAGGTTTGTTTGCTCATGTTCTAACTGTGCTTTTGTTGGGCTTTGTTGTACCAAACAGCTATGAATATATGTTTCTACAAATTATAGCCGGTATAGTTACCATCCTCACCGTTTCTGAATTGTACAAACGCGCTAATTTATTTATTTCGGTAGGCCAGATCACGCTTATTTATATCATAACTTATTTTGCTTTTTTCGTAATTCACGAAGGTAGTATCGCCACCTTGAACTTTGAAGCTTTCGGAATGTTCATTTTATGTGGATTGGCCACCCTTTTTGTGCAGCCACTGATATATATCTATGAGAAGTTGTTTGGATTGGTGTCGGATGTTTCCCTATTGGAGCTTTCAGACACGAATACTAAGCTTTTGAAAGAACTATCAAACAAGGCACCCGGAACGTTTCATCATAGTTTAAATGTAGCTAATTTGGCCGAAGCCTCAGCTAATGAAATTGGTGCGAACGCGATGTTGGTCAGGGTAGGAGCCCTTTATCATGATATCGGGAAAATGAAAAATCCGACGTATTTTACCGAGAACCAATCTACCGGTATTAATCCGCATGATGAATTATCTCCACAAGAAAGTACAAACATCATTTTCGCACATGTCTTGGACGGAATCGAAATAGCAAAGAAGAACAACTTGCCGGATCGTGTGATCGATTTTATTAGGACACATCATGGCACCAGTGTGATCTATTATTTTTACATGAAAGAAAAGGAAATGGACATTGCCACAGATATTGCCGATTTCAGATATCCAGGTCCAAAGCCTTTTAGTAAAGAAACGGCAATTTTGATGATGTGTGATAGTGTAGAAGCGGCTTCGAAAAGTTTAAAAGACCCGTCTTCAACAAAAATCAACCACTTTGTAGAAAACATTATCAATAAGCAAATGGAGGACGGGCAGTTTTTAAATGCCGATATTACCTTTAAAGAGATTGAATCCATCAAGAAAATATTGAAAAATAAATTAGCTAACATCTTCCATCTCAGGATAGAATATCCAGAATAAAAAAATCATTTTAAAAAGTCTTAAAAATAGTTGCTTTCTTTGGAATGAAGGCCTACATTTGCATCCGCATTTAGAACATGTTCTTTAACAAAATAGGAGAGGTGCCAGAGTGGTAATGGAGCAGATTGCTAATCTGTCGACGGGTAACTGTCGCCAGGGTTCGAGTCCCTGTCTCTCCGCAATTTTTTAGATAACCACATCGGGGTGTAGCGTAGCCCGGTTATCGCGCCGCGTTTGGGACGCGGAGGTCGCAGGTTCGAATCCTGCCACCCCGACCATTATAAGCCTAATAAATTAAAAATTTATTAGGCTTTTTTCATTTGTGGCGTTGCCAATGCAGT
>NZ_DATJCA010000081.1:0-2196 GCF_035515035.1 Gelidibacter sp.
ATGTTTAAATCAATACCTGAATTAATCTAATTCTCAAAATTATAAAAGCATTCCTTTTAAAGTTGAAGGTGTATCATCTATATATCTCCCTCATATGTGCCATCAAAAGCCATTCCCAGCCATCTTAAGCCACTTTTAAAACTCTATTCATAATCTATTTATATTTGCCGAAACAAATATAAATCAGATAAATTATGAAAAGGAAAATTCATCTTCTAGCAGCTGTTTTCTTCACAGCACTCTCCACATTTGCACAAGGCAATGGTATTGGTGGCATCACGGACGCTACCAACATGGTAACCTCTTATTTTGATCCCGGCACCAAATTAATTTATGCTATTGGAGCAGTAGTGGGATTGATTGGAGGTATCAAAGTTTATAACAAATTCAGTTCAGGCGATCCCGATACAGGCAAAACAGCTGCAAGTTGGTTTGGAGCTTGTATCTTTTTGATTGTTGCTGCTACAATTTTACGCTCATTCTTCCTGTAAGAGTATCTCTTATTAAACAATTATAGAGAAAATAAAATGGCGGAATATTCAATCAACAAAGGCATAAACCACCCTGTAGAGTTCAAGGGACTCAAAAGTCAGTACCTCTATATTTTTGCAGGTGGACTATTAGCCATCTTTGTAGTTTTTGCAATCATGTACATAATGGGAATTGACCAGTGGATATGTATTGGATTTGCTATAATATCTGCCTCTTTGCTCATCTACATTACATTCAGGATGAATGAAAAATATGGAACACACGGATTAATGAAGCTATTGGCTCGCCTGAAACATCCCAAGTATATCATCAACCGAAAAGCAGTAACCCGCTTATTCACTGATAAGAGAGAAAGGATCAATTATGAGAAATAAAATGAAAGCAGCTACACTGGAAAGCAAGTTTCCACTGCTTGCGGTGGAACATGATTGCATCATTAGCAAGGATGCGGACATTACGGTAGCTTATAAAGTGGAACTCCCTGAAATATTTACCATTTCTGCAGATGAGTATGAAGCTATACATTCAGCATGGCATAAAGCAGTAAAGGTGCTTCCCAATTATTCAATTGTTCACAAGCAAGATTGGTTTATCAAAGAAAACTATCAACCCGACCTGCAAAAAGAAGATGTAAGCTTTTTAAGTCGAAGTTTTGAACAACATTTTAATGAGCGACCCTTTCTTAATCACACTTGCTATCTTTTCTTGACTAAAACATCCAAAGAAAAGAGCCGTACGCAAAGCAATTTCTCTACTCTTTGCAGAGGCAATATTATTCCCAAAGATATTCAGGAGAAAGAAAATATCGCCGGGTTTATGGAATCGGTAGAACAATTTGAGCGAATCATCAACGATTCAGGATTTATTACCTTGACACGGTTAACTCAAGAAGAAATTACGGGAACTAAAGAAAAAGCGGGCATTATTGAAAAATATTTTTCATTATCACAAACCAATACAACTACACTTGAAGATATTCATCTGGAACCAAATGAGATGAAAATAGGTGATCAGATAATGTGCTTACACACCCTGTCGGATGTAGAAGATCTACCCGGAATGGTAGCAACTGATTCACGTTATGAAAGACTCTCCACCGATAGAAGCGACAGCTGCTTATCATTTGCTGCACCAGTGGGTGTATTGCTCTCCTGCAACCATATCTACAATCAATATCTCTTTATAGACAACCACACAGAAAACTTGAAACAGTTTGAAAAGCAAGCTCGGAACATGCATTCCTTATCAAGGTACAGCCGTGCCAATCAGCTAAACAAAAAGTGGATAGAAGAGTATTTAAATGAAGCTCACAGTCAAGGGCTCACCTCAATCCGATGTCATTGCAATGTGATGGCTTGGTCGGATAACAGAGCAGAACTCAAGCACATTAAAAATGATGTGGGTAGTCAATTAGCACTAATGGAGTGCAAGCCACGCCACAACACAGTAGATACTCCTACCCTATTTTGGGCAGGGATACCTGGTAATGCAGCAGACTTTCCATCGGAAGAGTCTTTTTATACGTTTATTGAACACGCATTGTGTTTCTTCATTCAGGAGACCAATTATAAATCCTCGCTTTCTCCATTTGGTATTAAGATGGTTGACAGACTAACTGGAAAACCACTTCATTTAGATATTTCAGATATACCGATGGAAAAAGGAATAATTGTCAATCGCAATAAATTTATATTGGGACCATCA
>NZ_DATJCA010000082.1:0-4130 GCF_035515035.1 Gelidibacter sp.
CCGTTAGGGAAGCATTGTTTTTGATTGTTAGTTTTGCTCCATTTTCTACTTTAATGTTTTTAGCTAATGCATTGAAATCAGAATTAATTTCCAAATTTCTTTTTACAATAACACAATTTTCTAAAGTTGGTTGGTCATTTATACTTGGCGGACTCCATCTGTTGCTTGCCGCCCAATCCGAAGAGGCACTTTGATCCCATATTTTTGTTTTATTATTGAAATCTAAATTTCCAGTAACTATACAACCGTTACTCAATGTTGCCGTAGCTTTAAATTTCAAGATTTCACTGCTTTTTAATTGAGCAATTGTTGGCTTTATGCATACAGAGGCACTTGCTCCACTGTAAGGAGTGTCCGTACATTGTTGGGTTATCGAATTAAAATCAAAAATCCCTTCGGTAGAACCACCTGGAGCTAACCAATCAAGTGCTGTCTGAAGAGGCTTGTTACCATAAATTCGAATGTCGTCTATAGCTATACCATCTCCCCATCCGGATTCATAACGAAATCTAATTTTGAAATTTGGAGTATTGATAAAATTCGATAAATCAACTTCTTTAGTCACAAATTTATTAGCTGACCCAATGGACTCCTTATAATTTATTATCTCTTCCCACGTACTGCCTCCATCTCTAGATCCTTCAATATACAATCCTTCATCAGCTCCTGCTGCATTAGGTCCATAATAGGAGAAATACACTTTAAAGATTAAAGTAAGATCTTGAAAGTTTTGGGTGCTTTTCGATAATCCTTGTTCTAAGGCTTTATTTGATAAAGTAGAGTAATTATTTGCATTGTCACTTGTAGAGAATGCGAAGCCATTTGCTGTGCCATCTACAGGATAGCCTGAGCTAATTGCAGGTTTCCAAATTGGATTATTGACAGGAATAAATGTGCTAACCTTTCTGGAAAAGTTTACAGAGTTATCACCCGAAAGAATTTTATTCGTAAAGCTCCCTAAATTTGTTCCACTAAAGGTTTCTTCTAAAATCAATTCTCGTTGGAAATCACCTGAAGCGGATACCGATACTATAGCTCCGTCTCCACAAATCTCATTGGTTTGATTTACGATATCTAAAGTAGGCAGAGGTTTTGCATTCGCTATTACTGGCACTCTAGGTGATTCACATCCATTCGATCCCACGGCAGATACATAATATATTCTACTATTGGGAGCAGTAATACTAGGAGTGGTTATAGTAGAATTATGGTTTGACATCGGAACACCACCAAATTCATTTAAATACCAGTTATAAGAAACGGTACTAGAGTTACCAATAGCTTCTAATACAATAACGCCATTTCCACAGCGTTCACCATCAATAACTGTGTAAATAGTTGCGTTACAAGCTGGAACTACTTTAATTTTATAATCTTCCGTCTCACTAAAAAGCGACAATCCGCAAGGCCCTAAATTGGGCTCAGGAGATTGTTCATGTTGTGCTCTAAAACGAATGGTATATTCTCCAGGATTAGTGTTTGGCGGTACGACTAAACCAAAATTGGCACTTACAGTTTGATTATTACCTGAATCATAAATAAGTTCATTTGTGTCAAATAAACCATTTTTGTTCCAATCAACCCATGCTTTAAATTTACCTCTGTAATTTGTTTTAACTTCAACATTTATCCCACCGCCTGGAACTTGTTGTGCTTTAATTCCAACCACATTTTTATAACCTGGTGAATCATATCCGCTTGTTGTTGCGGCAGGCCCAGCAATTAAAGTATCAAAAAATTTCACACTATTTATGAAAAAGTCACTTGATAAAGATTCTGGAATACAAGTCATATCTTTAGGGGTAAAATTTATTATTAATAAAGGTGGGTCTTGATCGCCATCTCCACTAAATTGAGCGAATTCATTCGCTTGCCAAGTGTTTTCTGGATTAGGGATAACAGCAAGTGATAAATATTGATGATTACCTTGTCGTAAACCACGTATATAATTCAAGCCTGCCGCATCAAAAACATTCCATTTATCATGAATGATTTGTTGAGACGTCGAAGAGCCTTGCGAATTGTTCCATGTTAAATTCTGAGAAATCACATTCCCGACTCCATCGTAAATATTTTTATTAGTTGTGAAAAGTCCCATTGGGTTAAAACTAAGTAAAGTAAATCGTGCAATAGCAAATGATCTATTTTCCAAATTTGTGTCTTGTCCGTATCCATTATAAGTAAGTAGAGTATGTGCAGATTCAATGGTTGCATTTGGTGGAATGATATTTCCAATGTTAAAGCGTGCCCATCCAACAATCTTATTCCCATTTGATCTTCCTGTTCGGATGGAACCACCCGCCCCAGGGAAATTATTATTATCTATTTTTCTCACCCAACCAGAGGCGTAAAAAGGCCAGTTAAAGGCCAAACCATAAATAGATGTTGGATCAATGGTAACTGGGAAAATCCGATCATTATTAAACAACCATTCTGTTTTTACTTTGGTTTTTATACGAAGTGTATTGCCTAATAATAGGGTTTCATAAAAGGTGTTTTCTTCTACCATTAAATTATGACTGGAGTCAAAAGAAACTGGATTCTCATAAAGAATCATTTCTTGACCCAATTGATTTGTGACTACAATACCATTATCTGTTTTCGAGTGTTTCCAACCAAATGGTATCGTTATATCCTCTGTAAAGACTAAATAATCTGCGTTATTGGGTATGTTTCCTAAAGATTGTTTGTCAGGAATCAGATAGTTAAGTTTTCTTTTCCCGTTTTTAATAATAATTTCAGCGGTAATATTGCCATATAAATTAGGATAATATGCTTTATTTCCTTGGACTGAAATAGTACTTTCAGTAGCTTGTTTTAAACCTATTTCTTGACCATTTACTTCCCAATACATTGTAGTGTTTTGAAAATCTTTTATTTCGTATGATTGGATTTTTGTCTTTATTCCTAATGTAGCTGTTTTCCCAAAATAACTTTCCATTAAGTTTGTGCTATTTACATAGGGATACGAACTATTTGTGGTGCTTTTGATTTGAACATCTATTTCTTCCCATCCTCCATTTTTAGAGTAGTGAATAGGTTCTGCGCTTGATATTAAAGAATGGCTTCCATTTCCATTACTATATTCACGCGTAAAAGCAGTTCTTTTTGAGATGTCTTCTTTTTTACCCTGTAGTTTCATTTCTTCAAAAGCAGAAATTCCCACTTTGCCATCGTTTGGAACGGCTGTCGAAGAATGGTTTGGAGAATAATTCAGTTCCTGATCCCTATTCTGGACATTGGAATGGTTGATTTTCTGAGTAGCTTTCGCTTTTACATTTTGTTGGGGTGTAATTTGTGCTTGCGCATAGAAAGAAAAGAAAAGTAGAGATAGTATAAAACCTCCACGTACGGCGAATGCGTATAGATATTTCATAGTTATTAGGTTTGGTGCTGCAAATATAATACTATTTTTTTTAATTAAACAACTAAAGTTTTGGGTGCTAGGGGATAGGGTGCTCGGGAAGGTTGGGGACTTGTTAGGACTTGTCCCGATAGCTATCCGAAGGGGACTGGGGACTGGGTGGACGATGAACATCCCACCCCAACCCTCCCTTCAAAGGGAGGGAGTTTGATTTTCGTTTTGAATGGGGTTTTTGATTGAATCGGAGTTTAAAGTCCCCCTTTGAAGGGGGATTTAGGGGGATGTAAATTGGGTTTGTTTTTAATGACGAGTAAACATCCCACCCCAACCCTCCCTTCAAAGGGAGGGAGTTCGAGTTTTGTTTTGAATGGGGTTTTTGATTGAATCGGAGTCTAAAAGTCCCCCTTTGAAGGGGGATTTAGGGGGATGTAAAGGGATTTAGGGGGATGTTTTTCACATGAAAAAAGCCCTCTTTTTCAAAAGGGCCTTTTTCGTATTTAAATACTAAATCCGTTTCAATTTGATTACGCTTTGTTTTCTTTCCTACCGTTATTTGTTTACAAATTTCTTTGTAATCACCTCACCGGCTTCCGTTTCTACCACAAATACAATGATCTGTTTTTCCAAACGATTCACAGGAACTTTGAATTGTAGGTTGTTAATTTCAGATTTTTGGAATGCGGAACGTCCGTTCAAACTGAAGATTTCAACTTGGGTGATTTTGTTTTCAGTAGAAGTTACGACGATGTTCCCGTCTTTTTTCTCG
>NZ_DATJCA010000083.1:0-12372 GCF_035515035.1 Gelidibacter sp.
CCTTTACTCGTTCCTCTATATTATCCGATATACCAATATATAAAACACCATTTATTTTATTGGTCATTATGTAAATATACCACAGCTTTACGGTTGCCATAATTGGATTAATAGTGCTCGATTTAAATTCTATTCCTTTCAGCAAAAATCCCTTTTCTTTCAACAAGCGGAAAGTATAAAAATATGCAATATCGATGATTCATCTTCTGAACATAAGATTCCTGCCTTCGCAGGAATTATGCTCCTTTACTCGTTCCTCTATATTATCCGATATCAATATATAAAACACCATTCATTTTATTGGTCATTATGTAAATATACCACAGCTTTACGGTTTCCATAATTGGATTAATAGTGCTCGATTTAAATTCTATTCCTTTCAACAAAAATCCCTTTTCTTTCAACAAGCGGAAAGTATAAAAATACGCAATATCGATGTTTCATCTTCTGAACATGAGATTCCTGCCTTCGCAGGAATTTAGGCTACGCCAGTACTCCCAAACCCACCTTCTCCCCGATCAGTCTCAGATAGCGCCTCAACAGCCACCCACTCCGCACGTTCATGTTTCGTGATGACCAATTGGGCAATGCGTTCGCCATTGACAATTTCAAAGTCTTCATCGGATAGGTTGATCAGGATCACCCCTATCTCGCCTCTATAATCGGCATCAATGGTTCCCGGCGCATTTAAAACGGTAATCCCATTTTTGGCGGCGAGTCCGCTGCGCGGTCTTACCTGTGCTTCAACGCCTATTGGAAGTTCAATAAATAAACCTGTACCTACAATACTTCTTTCTAAAGGTTTCAAAATTCTTGATTCGGATAAATTAGCGCGTAAATCCATTCCTGCCGAGGCTATGGTTTCATAGTTGGGCAGGGCGTGATTGGATTTGTTGATGATTTTTATTTTCATATTTAATTTATTTTTTGCCACAAATTCACGACTATTTAATTATCTAATCTAGAGGGAATCGTATGTTTTTATTTTTCTTTCACGAGTTGTTTAAGTTGATCTTTTTCGAGTTTCACTACCAAAAACAGGAATAGCATGAGCAAGCTTATTCCCACATAATAGTTCTCTCGATACACATAAAACGAAATTACCGAAAATGCGGTGGATACCAAGAGATAGAGTCCCATTTTTTTCAAATTATACGGGATGGGATAGTATTTGTTTCCGTAATAATAGGACACCAACATCATACAAGCGTAAGCTGATAAAGTAGCAATGGCCGATCCGACATAACTGATTATGGGAATGAGCCAAAAATTAAGTGCTAAGGTTAAAATCGCCCCGAACACCGAAATATAGGCCCCAAACTTGGTTCTATCCGTTACTTTATACCACACCGATAAATTATGGTAAATGCCGAGACATAAGTTGGCCAATAAAACAATGGGCACAATAACCATCGCCTTCCAATAAGCCTCATTCCCAATAAGTATAACTTTTAGAATATCAGCAAATACCACAACGCCCAATAGGATTGCAGAGCCGAAAATGACAAAATACTCTAGAATGCGGGCATAGTTCTTTTTAGGGTTTTCCGTATTGGCATGACTGAAAAAATAAGGTTCTACCCCAAGTTTGTAAGCCGTTACAAAAAGTGTCATAAACATGCCCAATTTATAACATGCTGAATACATGCCGATTTCCGTTTTAGCAATGTTCTCTGGCAATAATTTATCCAAAAGTACTCTATCAAACGTTTCGTTAATGGAAAAGGCAACACCGGCGATCAACACTGGAAATGCGTAACGCATCATCTGTTTCCAGAGAACGCTATCAAAAGTGTACTTGATTTTAAAATAAAATGAAGACATCAATAGCAAAGTGACTGCGCTAGCGACTAAATTGGCAATAAAAATATAATTAATTTCAAAATTCGGTTTGTAGATGGTGCCCAATACCGATGATTCTGTTGCTAAATCCTTTAACCATAACAATAGAAACAAGTTTAAACCTAGGTTAATGACAACATTAAGAATTTTGATGATGGCGTATTTCACGGGTCTCGCATTCGCTCTTAACCAAGCAAATGGAATAATGACCAAAGCATCCAACAACAAAATCCAAATCACCAGATTAATATATTCTGGTTTAATATCTATAAAATTTGCAATCTGGTTTTGAAAGGTTAAAGCCAGGACAAAAAACAGAAATGAGGAGGCAATCAAAGAGATGGAAGACGTTCCTACAACCTTGGCCTTATCGTCTTCCTTATTGAAGAACCTAAAAAAAGCAGTTTCCATGCCATAAGCCAAGATCACGTTGAATAAAACAAAATAGGAGAAAATCAGAGATACATCGCCATAATCCGCCACCGATTTCAACACACTTTCATCGGTGTGCAGACGCACCAACAGAAAACTCAACATTCGTGGTAGCACCGTGGCTAAACCATAAATAAAGGTCTGTTTAAAAAGGGTTTTAAATCCGCTCAACGTGGTTTTTAATTTGAGGTCAAAAGTAGGGAATCCCAAAGAGTTAAACAATTTTGAGGGGAAGTGTCCTTTAAAATAGTATCGCACGAACGTCAGTGGCCTTAGAACTTACGATGTCATCTTACTCTATGAAGATTTGTCCTTGATATTTTCTATCTTGAAATAGCGGGTATCGCCCTTAAATTTATAACTCACAATACATTCGGTATCCTCAATTTCAAAAGGAATGGTTCGTGGAACCCTAGGCGGTTTATTGGCCATTTCATCCAACGGATTACTGCTTATAATAATATCATCGTTTGAATTTTTTACATTATCAAATCTACCAACATATATGACATTCTCGTCTTCAGATATTCTAGACAGTTTTACGATTTGATTTCTATAATACACCGAGTCTAAAAGGATGTCCTTGTTTTCTTCAGATTGCATCGGAATGTATAAATTGTATCCAGATCCTCCCGAATCCTCTTCCGTAGTCCAGGGTTCTACATAAACGTCTCCAATAATTGCGGGTGCTTTTTTATCCATTTTTTTAGCGACAGAGCAACTGGATACGCTAATTGCCATGATGATAATTGTTGAGAAAAGATATATAGTTTTCATATTGTGCAGTTTTTGTTATTTAAAGATAACAAATAACAGTCCATAAAACAAATAGTGCGATGACCGGAAACTTCATTTGATCCGTTAAACCGATGCTATAAGTTTTGCCGAATCGACAGAATCAGTATAGGATTTTGATGACTATATGGTCATTTTCAAAACAATTTCATCTTTTAGCTTTAGCTTAAAACCCGTTGGATTTTGGCCGCGCCGGAATCCATAATATCAATAATTGGCCTCATTTCTCTTTAGACATCGTCCTCTAGGCTCATTACCTTCGTGGAGCACAATTTCTGAATGCAGGAACTGCGCCGCTTCGGCAGAATCTTTGACTTTAGAAGCGCTACGTTGTAGCATTTCTGCTTCAAAATCCATTAAAACACTTGGTCTTATTCCCGCTTTTTTCCATTCCGATAAAGGCTTGCATCCTTTGGAAATGCCCCGTGCAAGCGCCAGCGCATCAAGCAAAGCCTGATTTGCTCCCTGACCTTTGAATGGACTCATAGGATGGGCCGCATCTCCAATTAAAGTTACTGGACCAGCTTTTTCCAGTACATTTTTCTCTAGCAATTCTCGGTCATATACGGGATAACCAGAAACTTGTCTGTCCAAAGTGCCGGTTAAAATTTGGGAAATTGGATCGTGCCACTGCGTTCTTCTGCATGCTTCTTTCTTTAGAGCTTGGGCGCCTTGAGCACTTAAGGTCTGGGCTTCTTTTTCTGGCAGAGGAAAGCTCAGTTGCCACATCACCGAGTCGGCGTTATAAGGCATCACATAAATTCGCTCAGTGCCATTCGCCGTTTGGAATACCGTGGCCGAGTCCAACAAATCACTCTCCGAACACCGTTCAAGATCCTTCAATTGGCAAATACCCAATATGACCATGCAACCCAGATAGTGTAAAGGCGTCTTTTTACCAATCAGCAAGTTGCGCACGGAACTCCTGATGCCATCGGCACCCACCAAAAGATCTGCTTTGGTAATCTTTATTTTACCGCCCACTTGAAAGGTCAAATCAACATTACCACCTTCCCCTTGTTTCCAGTCAATTAGTTGGTGGTCCCACTGTACCTCGCCATGGCCGCCAAGCAGTTCGAGCAACTCTAAACGCAATGCTTGTCTTGCAATATGCACATTGGTACGTTTAGAAAATGATTCTCCCTTGGGCTGCATCCACTTTCGCATTCCCCATTCCCCAATTACTTTTCCTTCTGTAGTATGCACCACATGTCTTGTTGAAATTACACCATCCTTCAAAGAAAAAAGACCCAACCCTTCAATGGCTTTACTCGCCTGTTGCAACGTGAGGCCATAACCTTGAGATCGGGCCTGAAAGCTGGTATCGCGTTCATAAAGGGTGAAAGGGATGCCACGGTGCAAACAGGCGACCGCAAGTGCTACACCTCCTATGCCACCACCAATTATAGCTAGATGTGGATAATTTTCGTGGTCTGGAATAGAATGGCTAACGGCAGGAATTAGTCCAGACCCATGACAATTCATACATAAATCGAGGTGGCATTTTGGGCGAACTGGAGCCGTTCCTACTCCTTGGGTATTTTCAAAGTGTTCAAGGGCTTTTTGGTAACGGAGTTTTACTTTCTTTCTGAGCCTTCGTTTTATTTTGCCACTTCCACGGCATTCCTTACAGATAGCCCAATTAGTGGTTCTATTTTCCCGACTTTTATCTTCTTCTTTATCTAAATCCATCATAACGGAACCTTATATTAAAGAAGTAATCCAGATAAGTTTGGTTCATGATAAAGAAAGAATAGATGTTTTTCTGCATAAAAAATAAGGGATGTACGCGCTTTTTAATTTTGCGCAAAGATAATAAGCTGACCTTAACCGCTCGTATTTTTTAAGTGTTATTGCGATAAAATTTATGTGAATAGATAGAAGACACTCTGCCGCTAACGTCTGTGGGCGGCCATTTCCTTTTCTATAATTTGTGCGACAGCCTGTTTGTATTTGATCGGATTTGTAGCTTTTTTTATGGCTTTATAGGTTTTCTGGGGATTTGAAGTGGATTGGGAAAAGAACTCCCAAAAGCCTAACATCTTTAACTTTATTGGTGTGGGTCCAGACAAGTAGGCATCGTATTGCTGGTAGATAGTGTCGTGAAATTCAGAGAAGATGGTCCATCTGTTTTCGGGATATTCTGTCGTGTTGTTTTTGATCATACTGGGCAAAAACGGATCGGCAATCAACCCGCGCCCAATCATAAAATGATCCAGACTTGGAAAACGCTCTTCAAGAGCTTTAAACGCAGAAATGCTGGTAATATCGCCGTTATAGTACAACTTATGTTTGGTACTACCGATGCATTTTTCAAAAGCATCCAAATCGACAGGCCCTTTGTAGAGTTGCTTTCCTATTCTGGCGTGAATAGCAATGTTTTTAAGTGGATACTGATCTAAAATAGGAAAAACCTCTAGAATTTCTTCAGCGTTCTCGTACCCCATTCTCATTTTCATGGATACTAAAATATCTGTTTCATGATGGGCTCGATGTAAAATCTCATTAATTTTTGGAGGATTGCAGATTAATCCAGACCCCATGCCAGATTTGGCAACCATTGGATACGGGCACCCTAAATTCCAGTTCAATTCTTTATAACCCAAACTTTGCACATATTTGGCTACATAGATAAACTCTTCGGGATCGTTGGTGATGATTTGCGGGATCACCTCTAAGCCGGTGTTGTTCTCAGGCAGAATATCGTTTTCATAGGATTGCTTGATCTTCAATTTTCCATTAAGCCTAATATATGGGGAATAGAAGGTGTCAATCCCTCCAAAGTAATGATTAAAGGCATTACGAAATCGGAAATCGGTAAAACCCTGTAACGGTGATGAAAGGAGAGTGAGAGCCATTGTAGTATTTAGTGCGGCAAAGATAGAACAATTGGATGTGATTGTTTCTGCTAGAACACTCCAATTGGCATGCAGGTACGCGAATTGTTTTCTAGTTTAGGTCATGATGAAAAACCTAACAGGGTTTTGAAACTTATTAGGTGTGAAGATACTTTATGGAGGGCATTCCATTAACCCTGCTTTAATGCGTATTTTTGTCCCTTCTTAAATTTACAGGTCACTATGCAACATTATAAAGAAACATCTAACAAAAAAGATAAATCACAGCCAAAGGTCACTATGGCACAGGCCTTCAAAACGATCATTTGGCCTCGACGGAACTTAGTCTTTATCGGTTTAATCCTGATTGTTCTTAGAAGTCTGTCGGGGTTGATATTACCGTGGCAGAGTAAGGTATTGCTTGATGATGTCGTTCCAAATAAGGATATGTCCCAACTCTATACCTTAATCGCCATAGTTATCGCTGCTATTACCGTACAAGCAATAACCTCATTTTTATTGACCAGGATATTAAGTGTGCAAGCTCAATATTTAATCAGTGAATTGAGATCTCAAGTACAGAAAAAAGTTCTCTCATTACCGATCAGCTTTTTTGACAACACCAAATCGGGCGCGTTGGTTTCAAGAATCATGACTGACGTTGAAGGGGTCAGAAACCTTATAGGCACTGGCTTGGTTCAATTGGTAGGCGGATCTTTCACGGCCATTGTGTCCTTAATCATATTAATAAAATTGAATGCCTGGATGACGCTTTTTGTGTTATTGCCATTGTCCATCTTTGGTTTGGTAGCTTTAAAAGCCTTTAAATACATCCGTCCCATTTTTAGGGCGCGCGGAAAAATTAATGCTGAAGTGACGGGGCGACTGACCGAAACTCTGGCAGGGGTTCGCGTTATTAAAGCGTTCAATGCCGAAGCGCAAGAAAACAGTGTTTTCGAAAATGGGGTGGAAAGGCTCTATGAAAACGTCAAAAAGAGTTTAACGGCAACCGCATTAATGACCAGCTCTTCCACGTTTTTAATTGGAGTGGCCACCACGGGCATTATGGGCATGGGTGGGTATTATATGATGATTGGCGACATGACCACTGGGGACTTTTTATTTTTCACCCTAATTCTTGGCTTTATGATCGCTCCCATTGTTCAAATGAGCAATATTGGGAGCCAATTGACCGAGGCTTTGGCCGGCTTGGACAGAACTGAGGAACTCATGAATAAGACGGCCGAAGAAGACAACCCAAACAGAACCATTGAATTGAATACCTTAAAAGGTGACATAGAATTCACTGATGTGTCTTTTTCTTATGAAGAAGGCAAACAAATCTTGCATAACATCAATTTTAAAGCTCCAGCGGGTTCTGTCACTGCGTTGGTAGGAAGTTCAGGTTCTGGAAAATCGACTATTGCTGGGTTATCGGCAACATTTTTAACCCCGCAAATTGGAATGGTGACTATTGATAATCAAGATTTATCACGAGTAAAGTTAAGCAGCTACCGTCAATATTTAGGCGTGGTCCTGCAGGATGAATTTTTATTTGAAGGCACTATTCGTGAAAACATCCTATTCCCCAGACCAAATGCCACGGAAGAAGAATTGCAAAATGCGGTAACGGCCGCTTATGTGAACGAATTTACCGACCGCTTTGATGAAGGTTTGGATACTTTAATTGGTGAAAGAGGCGTCAAGCTTTCTGGCGGACAACGTCAACGTTTGGCGATTGCCCGTGCTATTTTGGCCAACCCAAAAGTCATTATTCTGGACGAAGCCACATCAAGTTTAGATACCCAAAGCGAGGCTTTGATTCAGAAAAGTTTGGCCGAATTGATTAAAGACCGAACGACTATTGTGATTGCGCATCGTTTGAGTACGATTAGAAAAGCCGATCAAATTTTGGTGATAGAAGCAGGTCATATTGTAGAACGTGGCACCCACGACCAATTGATTGCTAAAGAAGGAAGGTATTATGAGTTATATACCTATCAAGCGAAGATTTAGGTTGTATATGTTGCAAGCGTGCGCTAGGTTGGGACTTCATGAAACACCTCTCAGGTTTTTGAAACCTGTGAGGTGTTATGCTTTAGATTAGAGAGTTCACGGACGAGATGTCCACGGCAGAGACCCAAAAAACACATACCTATTTTGTTTAAGAAGCGTGACGTCATATATAATTGACCGAGCATATATTGTCCACGTCCCAGCCATACACTATCCATAGAGTATGTAGGGAGTATCTAGGGAGTTGATACGCTATACCTATCTATATTGGTCCGTCCTAAAATAGCTATATCTATATGGGTTATTGAGTAATGTTTGTTATAGTACTACAATTAAACAACCTAATCTATAAATGGCTTTAGGGTTATTTAGGTTTTGGACCATGTAAAAACGAAAACCACCCTGATTTCAGCCAATGAGCAGCCATAGCTTAAATACATCAACAATTAATTTGATGACATGGGAATATAAATTATATTCGACAATAAAAGCACCAAAACATACTGCTATCCATCTAAATAGACATATAAATGGCATGTTTGGTGCTTGTATATATAAGTTGGCAAACATTTCAACGCAACGCATAAAATTTTCATCTAATAAAAAAACTGTTATGAAAAAAATCCTAATTCTAATATTGACAATTGCAACACTGATAAATTGCTCAAATGATGATTCTATTAATGACCAAATTAATGGAAAATGGAAATTAATAGGAGTATCAACTATGGACTTTAATTCAAATCCACAAATTGATTATCCAAATGAAAATATTATTTATAATTTTCGACCAAACGGAATTTTATTGGTTACTGGAGGAGAAGATATTGGCTATCCAAATGGAGAATATGACTATTTTTTCGGAAAAGATTATTTAAGCGGAGCTCCAAGTGCAGGAGAGTCAAAAACTCTAATTGTAAATATAAATTCTACAAAATGGACTTATGATTTAACAAATGGAATAATGACTTTAAGTACTTCATATGTAGATGGACCTATCTTAAGGTTTGAACGGAAATAAAAAACGATTTGCCAACACCGTGTAAAAATAATTGCTTCGTTCTCGCCTACTTGGAAAATCCTGCGGATTTTCCAAAGGTTCGGTCAATGTTTATTATTTTAGGTGTTTGTCGCCGCAACTATTCTTACACATAAACGTTATACCACATATCCCAGTACGCAAACTTGTCTCATAAAACGGAAATTTTTTTTGAGTTTTAAGGACAAAAAAGTGACCGATTCGGCTAAAGAATAACAATCCGGAAGAAACTTTATTTCGGATTATTTTTTTTAAGATCTCTTTTCATTTGCTCAAACTTTAAAAATACTGATCGTTTTTTATTCTAAAACAAATCTTACGACCTAACCGTACATAAACTATTTAAAAAAATTAGGTTCAACAAACATTCGACTTAGCTAAAACAAGATCGCAGAAAATAAACTTCGAATTATTTTTGATGTTTATAGACCAAAATTCAATAAATTGGCTTCAGACAAAAGTTGAGCGGATTTTTTGCCATAATAGTTAAGGATTAAAATACGTGGTATAACACCGTGTACAAGCAATTGCTAAGGTCTGTGACCATTTGGAAAATCCTGCGGATTTCCCACAGTCACGTCTTATTTGGATTGGTTTGTGCAATCCGTCGCAACTGCTCGTACACATAAACGTTACCACACATTTGAAAAAAATCGTCTACATATTAACAATTCTACTGATATTAAGTTGTGAAAAGAAAACAACAGAAATTCGTTTTTACCCAACATACCCGATTTCGCAAAAAGACTCAATTGAAAATTTGAGCTTGGACAACTCAAAAATGAATTTTAAAGAGATTACCAATTGGATTGGCAAAAATCAAGACAACGAAATAACGTCGATTATTGAATTTAAAGACGATCAAATTGTAAAAAAGATAATACCATTTGTTCGTGGCAATGGACTATTTAAAGAACGGAATATTTTGAGACTTAAATCTGATTCAATATTGATTGATGATGGGTATCCAATAAGCGAATTAAAAAGAATTCTTAAACGTCATTACTCGAACAATGGAAAAGATTTTCGTTATCCAGATTCGTCGGAACGAGCTGGAGTTGAAATTACCCTTGACACCAACCAAACTGCAAACGAACTAAAACATTTTTTAATAAATTTAACACGAACATTTGACGAAGTTAAAAATGAGGAAAAAAATACGATTCAATTGAAATTTATTTTTGATTATTATAGACAAATTCCTCTGCCACCACCTCCACCAAAAATAATTGATTCTAAAACCGTGGAATAAAAACGTGTGGTAACACCGTGTAAAAATAATTGCTTGGTTCTCGCCTACTTGGAAATTCCTGCGGAATTCCCACAGGCTCGGTCAATTTTTATTATTTTAGGTGTTTAACCCACGCAACTATTCTTACACCAAACGTTGTGTTTAATTTGGACCAACTGTGCGGTTTTGCACAATGAATTATCAATAAATGAAGAGGATGCTGTTTTTAAGGGAAAGATTTTTCTTTGCCCAAGTCTTTCGATTTCATCGTTGAGAGCTCGCTATCAAAACGTTGGGAACGTAAAAGACTTGAACAAGTTAGTGAAATAAAATGACAAAGTCAACAGTTTTATTTTACTAACTTCAAAACAGATCTGCGCATTGATAAGTCCAGAAAAGACGACTCGATATCTCCGGATATCGCTCATATTTTATGGCTTCATTAAAGTGCGAAATTGCATTTTTGGGATGTTCTGGAACAGTTGGCCAAACTCCGTCTTTTACAAATAAAGGCTATTCCCCTAATTAAAAAGAGGAACGCCAAAATAAAAAACTAAACACAACAACAGCTAAAAACAATACCTGTCCCGCTTTTTTGGAAAGGATATTAATTTGGAAGCAAATTAATGTTAATTTAGTCACGCAGGTAAAACAGGTACTGTTCCTAGCTGCGAGACGTTGGTGGTAATGTAAAATGACAAAAGAAATCGAATTCAAAATATTTACTAAAAACAAAGGATTTAAATTGTCAGTGAATATTGTTGTTTATTCATTGTTATTTATTGGTATAGGAATCGCATATTTAGCCAGAGAATATCTTGACAATAGCACAATTGAAAATCTTGGTCAAGGAGTTGGAATTTTAGCTTGTATGTTAATGATATATTTTAAAATTACTCAAGCGTCAAAACGAAAATCACTTAATGGAAATCTAAACAAAAAATTGAGGTTCAGAACCCGTGAAATCTTAATTGATGACATAAAGATTGAACTAAATGAAATTAAGAAAATTGAGTTTTATATAAATGATTATTTTGATAAATGGGAATCCCAAGCGCCAGGAGACTTTGCTCCAGGAAGAACAAATGGAACATCTAACATATGTGAGTTAACCCTAATCAACGGACATAAAACTAAAGTGAATTTTCAACTAATGTATGAGAATGAATTCTTAAAAATGAGAGAACTATTACTACAATATTACTCTGAAAATAAGATTCATTTTTTAAAATTGATTGAATATTTGGGAATTGAGAAATACGAAGAAATACAAGAATTCAAAAAAACACTACCACCAACATTAGCTATAAGCAATGCGGGATAAGTGCCCAAACGAAAAGCAGTTGTATATTTACGAGGTCACCAAAACTTTTTGGCGATTTGAATAATAGAAATTAAAGAACAAAAGTTTTGGCTTAGTGCGAGTCCGAAAATGATTGCATTTTTGCCCCGCACTGCTCATAGCCGAGACGTTGTGTTTAATATTCCAAAACGACCCGAAAAATGTTAATTAACCTAATTGGAAGTGTTTTAATAAATCTCACAACAGGGATTATAATTTTGTATTCTGAAACTAAATCAAATGAAAGACAAAAGAAGGAAATAACTGGCAGATATTCATTGAAAGCCAATTTAGCCTATAAAGTTGTTGGAATGATATGTATAATTATCGGAATGATTTTGGTCAACATTATGATTTTAAATTGGAATGAAGAAATAAAGATTATTGCACCTTTAGTTGCTTCGATGTTTTTAATTCCCGGAATATTAATAATTATGTTTTATTATAACTATAGAGTTGAGTTCAATGAATCACGAATTATTGTTACGAACTGGAAAGGAACAAAAAAGACCTTTTATTGGAACGAATTAACTAAAATAAACTTCATCAACTCATTAAAATGTTTGTATATAAAATCAAGCTCTGAAAGAACATTAATTAATCAAGATTCTATTGGATTTATCAATTTTATAGAAATGATGGAACGAAAAACGGATTATACAACGGAAAAATTAAAAATTAGATAAAAATACTAAACACAATAACTAAGCATTCGTGTGGTCGGTACGACCCAACATGAATGCCGTGTTGACTGAACCGGTGTCTTTCGGTTTGCCCTTATGGGGAATGGTCTGTTTTTGGATTGGATTTTTGGGAGTCGGTTTTTCCTGTTTCGGAG
>NZ_DATJCA010000084.1:0-6609 GCF_035515035.1 Gelidibacter sp.
CAAAATCCGTTAACCACACGCGTTCCAAAGCGGGTCTTCCGGTAAAGGTGCTTCTATATGAATTTTATCGTTTGAAACGGGATGGATAAACGACAATCCACGTGCGTGCAGACTTATGCTGGCATCAGGATTGCTTCGGTCAAAACCATATTTTTAAATCGCCTTTTATAGGACAGCCGATGCTTGACAGTTGCGAACGAATTTGATGGTGTCGACCAGTTTCCAACTCAATTTCCAATAAGTAATAATGATCTAGGTTTTTTAAAATTTTATAATGAAGAATGGCCTTTTTCCCGTCAGGAATTTCTTTATTATAGGCGGTGGATTTGTTGTATTTTGGATTCTTCCTTAACCAATGGATAAGCGTGTCTTCGGATTTTGGAGGCGCTTGTTTGACCAATGCCCAATAAATCTTTTTGGCGTCCTTATCTGCAAATATTTTATTGAGCCGAGGTAGAGCTTTACTTGTTTTTGCGAAGACAATGACGCCTGTGGTTGGTCTGTCCAAACGATGTGCCACCCCGAGATAGACGTTTCCAGGTTTGTTGTACTTTTCCTTGATATAGGATTTAACCACTTCACTCAAAGGCGTATCGCCAGTTTTGTCACCTTGTACAATATCACCTGCGCGTTTGTTGACAATAATGATGTGATTGTCTTCGTATAGAACTTGAAGGTTATCTTTATTTGATAGGATCTTTTCTTGATTTTTTGACACGAATTGATGGATGTATTTTTTTTGTGATAGATGGTGAAAATGGAGTATTAAGAATCAAGAATCTAGAAATAAGACTATAGAACTTAG
This sequence comes from Gelidibacter sp., assembly GCF_035515035.1. Taxonomy (GTDB): domain Bacteria; phylum Bacteroidota; class Bacteroidia; order Flavobacteriales; family Flavobacteriaceae; genus Gelidibacter. The sequence continues at coordinate 806 of NZ_DATJCA010000084.1, forward strand.
AACCAAGATGTATGACATCGTTTTGGAACTTAATTAATCCGTTTTTAAATATTACACCTTGAATCTTAAACCTCGAACTCGGAACTCATAACTCTAATACTGCTCCTCATCATTAGGGAAATCCAAATTCTTCACATCAGCCACGTATTGAGAAATAGAGTTGGTCATATCTTCATAGAGGTTCATGTAGCGTCGCAAAAACCGAGGATGGAACTCATGGGTCATTCCCAACATATCATGCAGGACAAGCACCTGTCCGTCTACACCATTACCAGCGCCAATGCCAATAACCGGAATCGAAACGCTTTCCGCTACTTCTTGTGCCAATTTTGCAGGTATTTTTTCCAAAACAATCGCAAAACAGCCTACTCTTTCGAGCATCAATGCATCTTCTTTAAGTTTATCTGCTTCTTCATCTTCTTTGGCTCTTACGGTATAAGTTCCAAATTTATAGATGGACTGGGGTGTCAAACCTAAATGGCCCATCACCGGGATCCCAGCATGTAAAATGCGTTTTATGGATTCCTTGACTTCTTTGCCACCTTCTAGTTTTACAGCGTGCCCACCGCTTTCTTTCATAATTCTGATAGCGGAGCGTAAAGCTTCTTTAGGATCACTTTGATAGCTCCCAAAAGGTAAATCTACAACTACTAATGAACGTTCAATGGCCCGCACCACACCAGCAGCATGATAAATCATTTGATCTAAGGTAATCGGTAAGGTTGTTTCATGACCCGCCATGACATTACTTGCTGAATCGCCAACCAAGATGACATCAACGCCGGCGCCATCAACAATTTTGGCCATGGTAAAATCGTAAGCGGTGAGCATTGATATCTTTTCGCCATTGGTTTTCATATCCACCAAGGTCTTTACGGTGATTCTCTTATAATCTTTTTTCGCTACTGACATAGTTTTTTATTTTAATGATGTAAAAATAACAATTATGTAGGAAGTATTAAGAACAAAGATGAGAGAATTAAGACATAGGATGGGTTGACTTAGGACTTAAGACTTTTTAATTACGGGTTTTTTTGCCAAGGCACTATTTTTCGAACTAAATATTTAAAAAAACACCTATCGCACAGAGCTCTATTTAATAAACTAAACTTTATGATCTAGTTAAAGGTTAAAACCCTGCAATTCATTGTAGCTGCTTTAGTTTCTATAAATGATTTAGCCAGAAACCTGCCCGTCCGTTCAGGCGGGTACCCGAATAACTAGGTGTTTCTTATATTCTTTTCCAGCTATTTCACGAAGCAGCCTTTCAGTCTGTCAATATAAAACTATGGAGTTCAAGTCCATAGTGTTTTTTTCTTAATACTTAATACTCAGTACTTAATACTCAGTCCTTAATCCTAATTTAAAACTGGAAGTAAATAAATGGCTGAAAATCTGTAGAAAATGCCTGATAACAGATAATTCCGACACTTGCAGCAATCAATACTTTGGCAAATGCGGGGCTTTTCGCGTATACGCCTTCAATTTTAGTTTTCGTAGATTCTGGTAACCAATGTGTGATATATCCTAAAAGCATCACCCAGAACACCAGTTGATAGTGGATCAAAATATCCAAAGCATAATGCCAATCCATGTGATAAGCGACCTGCTTATACCAACGTGCAATATGATCCATACTTTCCCCTCTAAAATATATCCGTGTAAACGTGATGAAGGTCAGCGTGACCAAAATCTTCCACCATCGTGCGTACCATTGGTTGTTGGTTTCATACGGACTCACTTTTCGCCAAAATTTGTAAACTACAATTCCCAGACCATTGAGTCCACCCCAAATCACGAATTTCCATGACGCGCCATGCCAAAGACCACCTATGAGCATCGTTAACATGAGGTTGATGTTTGTGTTGATTTGTTTTTTCACCGTAGTGTTATAAAGTGAGAAGATATAAATTAGAAGAGCCGAACCCAATACAACGGATACGACCAACATGTCTTGATATGCATATAAAACGCCCAACAGGATAATGCTCAAAATAATATAGGATGCTACAGTACCTTTCCGATTGCCGCCCAATGGAATATAAAGATAGTCACGAAGCCATGTAGAGAGGGAGATGTGCCATCGTTTCCAGAAATCTCCCGCATTGGTCGCTTTGTAGGGCGAATTAAAGTTGATAGGCAGTTTGAATCCCATCAATAATGCCAATCCTATGGCAATATCTGTATACCCGGAAAAATCGCCATAAATTTGAAGGGAATACCCAATCATGGCCATAACGTTGGCAAAACCTGAGAACATTTCGGGAGCGTCAAACACACGATCCAGAAAATGCATCGCGATAAAATCGGCAAAGATCATTTTTTTGATCAATCCTTTTAAAATCATGAAGGTACCGGTATCAAAATCAGATTTGGTGATGACCGTCGGTTTCGAAATTTGGGGTACAAAATTCTCTGCCCGAACAATAGGGCCAGCAACCAATTGGGGAAAGAAACTGACATAAAAACCAAAATCGAGAATAGACTTTAAAGGCACTAATTTTCTTCTAAAAATATCCACGCTGTAACTGATGGTTTGAAACGTGTAAAAGGAAATCCCTACCGGAAGAATGATTTTATCTACCGTAAAATAATTCTGATTATTAAAACTATTTCCCCAATGCGCGAGCCAATTGACCACTTCAAAATTGGTATGGAACAACATATTGAAAGAATCCGTGAAAAAGTAGGCGTATTTAAAATAGCAGAGCACCGTCAAATTGATCACGACACTTAAGGTCACTAAAATATAGCGCTTGGTCTGGTGTTGGCTTTTATGAATGCTCTTACCGATGAAAAAATCGACGAGCGTACTGAAAATAAGGATGCCAATAAAAAAGCCACTGGTTTTGTAATAAAAGAACAGCGAAATCAAAAAGAGATAGGAGTTTCGAAGTGTAATTTTCTTGTGCACAAGGGCGAATAAAAAATAGGCCACAGCAAAAAATATCCAAAAATTAGCTTGGGTAAAGATCAGCGGATAATCCTCCGAAAACTTAAAAATATCGTATAGCCTATTCATTCAATGTTTTATAGTGCTTTAACAATTCTTCTTTATTTCGATGGGTGGATTTAGCCCAGGCATCAATCAGCGCATCCATGAACAGATCGGCTTTAATGCTATAGCCCAATTGCGTAAAATGAATGCGATCACGAGGCATTAATTTATTTTGATACCATTTGTTGGATGAACCCAAACCGCCCATAAGGTCGTACAAATCCCAGACCGCCATCTGGTATTTTTCTGCCAGCTCCATGATCACTTTTTGCTGTGTGGCGGTATTGGGATTAGGGAATTTTCGTTGGTAATAATCGTCATTGGGAACCATCAGTAATATGGCGCAATCGGGATTGACCCGCTGGATCATTTGAATAAAAGCGTCATAATACATTCGGAAATTTTCAGCATTAAATTCGCTTTTTGGCATATAGCCATCATTTGTTCCCAAAGCAATGATGAAGAGATCGGGTTGATAAAGCTGGAACTGTTTTTCAAAATAGGCAGCGCGGTTGTAATAGGCAAAACTCCCGCCATTGACGCCTATGCTGGTGTATTCAATACCGTCGTTGTCATTCATAAACTCCATTCCCATCAGTGCAAATTCAGGATTTTGAATGCTGTCATTTTTTAATTCCAAGCAAAAAGAGACTTCATCAATCAATTTATTAAAACGAAACTCCCGATACATTTTATCCAAATTTAAAGTATCAGAAATTACGAGTTCAGGATCGAGGACAGTGAGATTATAATCGGATTTCCAAGTATTATAAAAAACTCTTAATTTATTGAATTCATAAGGTTGATTGGTATAATTTCGATAGTTAGATTTCACAATAATCGTGTCTGATTTCTCTCTAAAAGCAGCGGTGATTCCTGCCAAACCCCAAGCAATGCTATCTTTTCTAATTGACGAGCGATACCCCTGCCATTTCGATTTTGTGGCCTCAATCCGATAGTTCGTCGGATTGTTAGTGTGTGCCAAATGGTATGGAAATACGAAGCCGCGTTGGCCTTGAGATACGGTATTGGTGTTTTGAAGATAGGTCCTGATTTTATTGGAATAAATATCGGCTTGAACATGCGAGCCACCGATGTGGAACACGTGAATTTTTTGTTTTTTACCACTGTAAACCGAATCCAATTTGGCGAAAAACTGATGGAAGTTTTGGGAGGTATCTGCCATTTTAAAAGTATTGGCTTCAAAGTTGATGAGATGGCCAAATTTTGGTCTGAGGCTATCCAAAACATAGTTCTGGCTGAAAAGAGTGGTGGTAAATCCTATAAAAAATAGTATTAAACGGTATTTCATTTCTTGTTCTTTAAATCTAAATAGAGTGATAGAAAAAATAATTCGGAGATGATTTTTGTGCCCGAGGGTGAAAAATGGGTGTAATCATTTGCCGCCAAACCTTGATCTACCCAATGTTGCATGGAATTTTCTCCGCCCATAGCATCAAACATGCTCCAATAGGCAATGCCATTTTCTGAACACATTTGTTGTAAGGTTTTATTCAGATAAGGGAGCAAGGGATAGGTTTTCATCTTCCCATTTTCATTGGTGGTCATGTCTGACGGCCCTATAAAAATGACATTGGCATTAGTGCTTTTGCGTTTTACCCAATTGATATGGTTTTTTAGATAGTTTGCATAGTCTGTAACCCCTAAAGAATCTTTAATATATGGAACCGAATTACCTCCATACTGAAAAATCAATATTTTGGGTTGTAATTGCTGATACATTTTTTGAAAATTACCCGCATTAGTGCCCGCGAAAACGGTTCCTGAAGAGCCTCTCATGGCTACATTGTCCAGAGAAATCCCGCTTTTACCATCTAAGGTGAGCCCGTAAAAATCCGGACTTATTTTACTTTCCAATTCAATTTTCAAATTGGTAGGCGTATCGGCCAAGATTATCGCTAATTTATGATAAGCGCCATCTGCAATTAATTTTTCGGAAGTGATGAGTTGACCATCGCTATACACTTTAACGGAAGTTGGTGCGAGGGCATTTCCATAGTGCAAACCTATCTTGCTGAAGGTTCTCAATAGGCCATAAGATTTAGTTGGAATGCCGATAGTGATAGTTGCTTTTTTTATTTTGAGGGAATCTAAAAGCAGACTGTCTACAGTTTCATAAGCTTCGGTAAAGCGGGATAGCGACGAATAGGCACCATATTTTTTATGGGGAAATTTTTCTTGGGTAGGATCAAAATAGGCGTGTCGTGTCCAATTATCAGAATGGGTGACATTGGCGCTGATTTGATCGTAAACTTGAACAATGGGAATAAAACCCGGACCTGAGCCGCCATACAAACCTTGAAGTCTGTTACGAAGGTACCCTGATATCCGATCGCCCTCCAATTGCGAATCGCCATAATGGATGATACGGCACTGGTCACTGTTTAAACTTTCTTTTATCTGTGCAATAAAGGCCAGGCGATCTTTGGGATAATTGATGCGCTGCACTTTAGAAGTATCAATTTTAGTAAAATCAGGGATTTGAGGTTTGGAAGTAGGTTTTGAGAGGTCTTTGTCAAGATTTTTAACCAAGCCTTCTATATTATCGACGATACTGTCTAAACTCTTAATTTTAGAGGGATCGTGTGTTTGGTCCTTTAAAAAACTTTCGTGTGTGGGATATTTAATATGGGCATCTCCTACAAAAAAACCTTCTTGGGTCAAACCATTATCAAGCGGCCGTGAAGTGCTTAAAAAAGTAACTCCTAATAGCACCAAAAGAGTAGCAATAAGAAAAAGCAGTATTTTAAAAGGTGAATACCTCATTCGCGATTGGGGAACTGGT
>NZ_DATJCA010000085.1:0-2957 GCF_035515035.1 Gelidibacter sp.
TTGACCTTCATGACCGGCAATAATGATGTGACACTTTCTCCAGACGAAAAAACGCTCGCTATTTTATATTCGTACAGCAACCAACCTTGGGAGCTTTATTTCAAAAAGAATGACTCCAAATCAAAAGCGGTACAATTGACTTCTGGTCAATCGGAAGTTTTTAAAAGTTATAACTCGCGAGATCCACAACTTATTAGCTTTACGGCACAGGATGGGGCACAGGTTCCTGCGCGACTTTATCTGCCAGAAGCCTCGGTTAAAAACAATGCTGCGGTAGTCTTTGTCCATGGTGCCGGTTATCTTCAAAATGTCCACAAATGGTGGTCGTCCTACTTTAGAGAGTATATGTTCCATAATTTATTGACTGATCTGGGCTATACGGTTATCGATATTGATTACCGCGGAAGCGCAGGATATGGAAGAGATTGGCGGACCGGAATTTACAGACATATGGGTGGAAAAGATTTATCCGATCATGTGGATGGCGTAAAATATCTGATAGAAAACCATGGTGTAGATAAAAATAAAATAGGAATTTACGGAGGTAGCTACGGAGGTTTTATCACCTTGATGGCCTTATTTAACGAAGCTGATACTTTTGCTTCCGGTGCTGCATTGCGCTCCGTAACCGATTGGGCACATTACAATCATGGCTATACATCAAATATTTTGAACGAACCTTTTAACGACCCGATAGCCTATGAACGCTCCTCACCTATTTATTTTGCCGAAGGCTTAAAAGGTGACTTGCTTATTGCACACGGAATTGTAGATATCAACGTGCATTTTCAAGATGTGGTGCGCTTGGCACAGCGCCTGATTGAACTGGGCAAAGACCATTGGGAAATGGCCGTTTATCCGGCAGAAGACCATGGATTTGTTGAGCCAAGCAGTTGGACGGACGAATATAAACGAATTTTAAAACTCTTTAATTCGACCTTGCTCAAAGACTAAACTCAAGAGATAAACATATTGATTATTAGTGCTTAATGTGAAAGCTTATAGAAGTTTTACACATATGGACTGAAAGTTAATTAAAGCTTTATAATCACTTTTGAATTGCAAAACCAGTCCATTTTGACTACTTTTGTTTCAACCAAAAAGCACCTTATGCAAACGACTCCAAAAACAGCCAAAGACATATCCTTCGAAGAATTCCAGTCAGAAATTTTAAGCGACTATAAAATTGTAGTAACCAGTAGGGAATGCAGTTTATTGGGTCGCCGTGAAGTTCTTACCGGAAAGGCAAAGTTTGGAATTTTTGGCGACGGAAAAGAAGTACCGCAATTGGCATGGGCCAAAGTATTTCAAAATGGCGATTTTAGATCAGGATATTACCGGGACCAAACCTTTATGATGGCCATTGGCGAGCTGAGCATTCAGCAGTTTTTTGCCGGATTGTATGGTGATCCGGACATTAACCACGATCCCATGTCTGGCGGGCGTCAAATGGGAGGTCACTTTGGAACTCATAGCTTGGATGAAAAAGGCGAATGGAAAAATCTCCTGAAACAAAAAAACTCGAGTGCGGATATCTCTCCTACTGCTGGGCAAATGCCTCGACTTTTAGGACTGGCACAAGCCTCTAAAATATATCGAAATGTAGAAGGCATTTACAGCCCAAACTTTTCAAATAAAGGGAATGAAGTCGCTTGGGGCACCATCGGAAATGCGAGTACCAGCGAAGGCCTATTTTTTGAAACCATAAATGCCGCAGGGGTTTTGCAAGTTCCCATGGTCATCAGTGTTTGGGATGATGAATACGGAATTTCCGTGCACGCCAAACATCAAACGACCAAAGAAAGTATTTCGGAAATCTTAAAGGGTTTTCAGCGTGACGAAAACACCAAAGGTTACGAAATATTAAAAGTAAAAGGTTGGGACTATGTGGCTTTAGTAGAAACCTATCAACGGGCCTCAAAAATTGCAAGGGAAGAACATGTACCGGTTTTGATTCATGTTGTGGAACTTACGCAACCACAGGGCCATTCCACTTCGGGATCACATGAACGTTACAAATCCAAAAAACGTCTGGATTGGGAAATAGAACACGATTGTATTCATAAAATGCGGGAATGGATTATTACCAATGGCATTTCTACAGAACTGGAATTAGACACGCTCGAAAAAAACATTAAAAAGAACGTCAGAGAAGGTAAAAAAGTTGCTTGGAATGCTTATCAAAATCCTATAAAGGAAGAACAACAAGAAGCGGTTCGACTTATTAATAACTTAGCCAACACAAGTGTCAACAAAGTATTTATTGAGCGTTTATCTTTTGAATTGTCCGATATTTTTGAACCTACCAGAAAAGATATTGCATCGGCTGTTCGGAAATCATTGCGTTATGTGATTTCAGAAAATCCAATAGAAAAACAAGTTTTACAAGATTGGATACATGTATATTTAGAACGAATTCAACCAAAATACAGTTCACATTTATTTAGTCAATCAAAAAAATCGGCCTTATATGTTAAGGAAGTATTGCCTACCTACGACGCTTCGGCAGAAGATGTAGATGGCCGTTTGGTGCTAAGAAATAATTTTGATGTGATCTTCAAAAAACATCCTGAATCCCTAATTTTTGGAGAAGATACTGGAGCCATTGGTGATGTTAACCAAGGACTGGAAGGCTTACAGGAAAAATATGGCGAACTGAGAGTTGCCGATACCGGTATTCGTGAAGCGACTATTCTTGGTCAAGGAATAGGTATGGCCATGCGAGGCCTACGTCCTATTGCCGAAATTCAATATTTGGATTACCTCCTTTATGCGCTTCAGATTATGAGTGATGATCTGGCCACCTTACACTACAGAACACATGGCAAGCAAAAAGCACCGCTTATTGTAAGAACAAGAGGACACAGACTGGAAGGTATCTGGCATTCAGGTTCACAATTGGGAGGCATACTTAATCTAATAAGGGGAATGCATGTTTTAGTACCTAGAAACATGAC
>NZ_DATJCA010000086.1:0-48262 GCF_035515035.1 Gelidibacter sp.
CCTACTGAAGATTTGAATGGTGCGGGCCGTTTCAATGTCCATTATGCATCGAGAACCCTATCCATTGGAGATTTGGATAAGAATGATAATTTACGAATCTATACAACCGCATCGCCTAAGACTTTATATATTATGGGGCAATTGACTGGTGCAACAAAAGCGCATCTATATGACATACAAGGCCGCATGGTACTAAGTAAAGTTCTCAACCCGAATACTACTGAAAACACTATGGATATCTCAACAATGAGTACGGGTGTTTATGTAGTTAAGATTTATAACGATAATCAAAATAAAACGCAAAAACTTATCATTAAATAAGATTAAAGAAATAATCAAAAGGAATGTCATTTTACACTGATGGTCCTGAAGAGTCTTTTAGGTACACTGAAATGAAAAGAATATAAAGGAGTGAGAACCTAAGCGTTTACACTCCTTTTTTTATGAAAATTTATTCAAACTTATTTGTTAGCTCATAATCTGATTGATTAAGTATAATGTAGCTCGACAGCATTGTCAATGTGGCCTTCCTTGTTTATGACTTGGGTGATTTGTAAAAAAATAAGATAGTTTCCTCAATAAAATTTTTGTTATGAAATTTTTGTGTTATTTTTCGAAAAAAACGTAAACGGAGTTAAATCCGTTAATTGATTCATGAATGAATTGTTCATCCATGAGTTAAATTATTATCTATATGTCTAACCCCAAGCCCTACATTATGAGTAGATCGTATTTTTACAAGATATTTTTTTTATTAGTTTTAGTGAGTTATAAAAGTTTTTCTCAGGACCTTGGACCCAATTTAGCGTTAGGGCAGCCTACATCTCAATCAAGTGTAGGTTGGGAAGGATATCCTGAAAAGGCCGTTGATGGGAATACAAGTGGTGCTTTTGATAATGATAATTTATCGGCAAACTCGGTTACACATACTGACGATGAAGATAAAGATGCATGGTGGCGCGTAGATTTAGGTGATGTTTATGATTTGTCTGTGATGCGAATCTATAATAGAATTGGGAGTGAAGGCAGTCGCTTATTTGGTGCGGAAGTTTACGTAGGTACTATTAATAGCGAAAATGTTAATGATTATACTAAAGTTGGAGATCTCAATTGGGACATAGTGCAATATAAAGGAAATCTTGGTAGTGCTAGATACGTGATGATCCGTCAAAATGGGATATTAAGCTTGGCAGAAGTTCAAGTCTATGCTTTTCCTGCGAATTGTCCGCCAGTTAGTAGCCCCTGCGATGACGGTAATCCACATACTATCAATGATGTTGAAGATGGCGATTGTAATTGTGTGGGTTCTGTTGTTGTCTGTGAAGAATTAAATTTAACCTATCAAGTAAATGATAGTTCAATTAGCAATGCGCCATTAGAGATTACGGTTAACGAAGGAGATGATATTGCGCTTTTCCTAGACTTAGAGGGGATTGACTATACAATTACAAGCCCAAATAATGAGGTAATTGGTCCAATTGTTGAAAATATTACTAATAGTCAAGCTGGACTGTATTCTATAAGACCTACATTAAATCCAGTGGTGATATCGGTGGATAGTGAGGAGATTTACATGGAAGATGGCCGTGGCTCCAATGCTGTTGATGGCGTCGAAGGTACAATTTGGCATACAGAATGGTCTGCTATAGACAATCCCTATCCTCATGAAATCGTAATAGATTTGCGAGCAGAATCATATGTATCGGGTCTTGAGTATTTACCAAGACAAGATGGCATATTACATGGTATGATCGCTGAATTTGAGATTTATGTGAGTAATTCACCTAATAATTGGGGCAGTCCCGTGGCTTCTGCTTATGAGGATGAGGATAACCCAGGCACCCATGAGTCTTGGGCATATAACGCTTTTTTAAAGCAAGTCAGTTTTACTGCAACCCAAGGCAGGTATGTCCGTTTGTTAGCACTTTCCGAAGGAGGGGATAATAACTGGGCATCTGCGGCGGAGATAAACGTGATAAGTGAACCCATTGAACCATGTGTCAAAACTATACAAATAAACGTCGGTACAGCATACGTCTATGACGGTACTGCATGGTCTCCAAGTGACCCTAATACTGCTGATTTGGACATCCATGATAGTATCCAGATTAATTCAGGTGACGCTGTTATTTCTAGTGACATTACGTGTTACGCCCTAACCGTTGCGCCTGGTGCTGGATTGACTATAAATAGCGGGGCCACATTAACCGTGAATTCAACAACCTTACAATCCTCATCACTAATGTATTCCAGTTTAATATTGAACGGTGAGATTAATGGTGTCGTCAATTATGAACGTCATGTGAATGTCATTGGCACTTCGGCAGGTGGCGGCAATGATCTGATCTCTACACCGGTGGTAAATCAGACTTTTGGATCTTTTGCATCCGCAACTGCTAACAGTAGTTTGGCAGCATCAGGTACGTTAAGAGCGTTTGCGCCTTATAACACTGTTGTTGGTGCCTATCAAAATTATGACGTCAATGGAAATGCATCCACTGTTATAGCGTCAGGAGTGGGTTTCAGAGCAGCAACAACTCCTGTAAGCAATTTAACCTTTACAGGCGCAGTTACTAAATCTAATGTCAATGTCAGTCTTTCAGATGCTTCTGCAGGAAGAGCATGGAACCTGATTGGGAATCCATATCCGTCCTATCTTGATGTTGAAGCGTTTTTTACACCAAATAATATGGATCAGTTAGAGGATCAGTACGTTGCCGTATATGGATATAGAGGCAGTAAAAGCAGCTGGGAAATTTATAATCAAGCCAATGTACCCAGCGAAGCACTAATGGCTCCGGGGCAGGGATTCTTTGTAAAAGCTAAAGTAGGTGGCGGCACTATAACTTTTACACCGGCAATGCGACGCACAGGAAATACCGATGATTTTATTGCTGGCAGACCGCACGGAGGCCTTAAGGCTTTAAGCAAACTAAGATTAGAAAATAATAATAATCTATCCTCAACCAGCATTTATTTTATTGAAGGCACAACCAAAGGTTTGGACCGGGGTTATGATGCGGCAGCTTATTCAGCTACTAAAATTGATTTCTCAATATTTACCAATCTGTTGGAAGACCATACCGGTCTTGATATTGCGATTCAGTCCTTACCTTATGAGGATTTTAACGACGTGACCGTGCCTTTGGGAATCAAGGCTAAAGCGGGATCGGAATTGAGCATCAGTATTGATGACCTCTCCACACTGCCCTCAAATATTAATGTGTATCTGGAAGATACCCAAAACAATACACTGACGTTATTGAATGATGGCGCTTTTACCTTTACGCCCACTGCAAGTTTGAATGGTGCGGGTCGTTTCAATGTCCATTATTCATCGAGAACTCTGTCTATTGGGGATATGGACGCCAATGATAATTTGCGAATTTATACAACAGCATCGCCTAAAAACTTATACATAATGGGACAATTGAGAGGTGCAACAACAGCACATCTTTATGATATCCAAGGCCGAGTGGTATTGAAGAAAGCTCTTAGTCCGTATACTACAGAGAACACCATGGATATCTCCACCATAACTACCGGTGTTTATGTAGTGAAGATTAATAATGATAACCAAATTAAAACCCAAAAAGTGATCATTAAATAATTCAAAAAAATCAATAACAATAAAAAAATCCCTTTGAATTTAATTTCAAAGGGATTTTCTTTTGACGGTTAATGATTAGGCCACTTTCTGATTTAGATAAACTTTCAGGGCCCCGGATGGACATTTTCTGACTTGATCAATGATTCTTTCAGAAGGTGCACCATCTATGTCAATCCATGGGATTACTGAATTTCTAAATACATCGGAAAGTTCTTTCGCACAACGTCCGGCGTTGATGCAAACAGATGGTTCGTAAGTTATAGTAATATCGCTATTACTAAAATGATTAGCATTTGTTTCCATAAGTAGACCAGTTTGGGGTTTGAATCTCTTTGAATTTTAAAATTTTGTGTATAAACACTCTAAATCATCAATTAAAGTTATAAAATATCTGATAAAAAGCAAGTGATTTATTCTGTAATCGATGAACGGCCTTTTGTTCGCGCACAAAATTAGACATTAAAGTCTGGTATAACTATGAAAGGTTATCAATTGAATTCTTATATGTCTTGTTGTGTGCTCACCGCCCAATAGTTTCCGGCAGGATCCAAAAAAGAACCTCTTGTATCCGTATCGTCGGGTTTGGTAATTGGTCGCTCTAGAAGAAGACAATCATGTTCGATGGCCAAATCAAATGTTTTAAAAACATCGGGCACATAGATGTGCAACATGGCAGTTATAGCGGGATAATCCTCTGTACTATCACTGATCATTACTACAGAATCATCCAATTGGAGTTCCAAATGCATTATGGAGCCATCCTCTCGGTTATAGCGCCTTAATTCCTTGGCATCAAAAATAATTTTTAAAAGATCGACAAGTTTTTCCGCATCGTCCACAATGAGATAAGGTGATAGGGAATTGTAGTTTTTTGGTTTGTATGAAGCCATGTTATAAGTTGAAATTGAAGATGAAATTAAAGCTGAATTCGGAGAATAAGATATTTTTAGCTAAGTACTGAACAGCGAATACTGGAAACTACCTGCCCGTCCATAGTATTTACGAAGGAGAAACCACTGCGAATTGGTCACCGAGAACTGACGACTGCCAACTGCTAACTGCAGGACTTCCAACCAAAACCCTACCAGCCTCCAGAAGCACCACCACCTCCAAAGCCACCGCCTCCAAATCCACCTCCGAAACCGCCGCCGCCGAAGCCACCGCCAAAACCACCTCCTGATGATCTACCGCCGCCACCAAAACCGCCGCGCCCCAAGTTGCTTAAGATTATGGCATCCCAGATACTAAAATCACCACCTCTCTTACTGCCTGGTCCACCACCACCTTTGTTGTTCTTGGAAATAGAAATCATAATGATGATGAAGATGATAAAGAGCATGAAAATAAATCCAACAGGAATTCCTTCCTCCGCGTTGTTTTGTCGCGTGCCTTGATATTCACCGGTCATCACTTCAAAAATAGCATCAGCACCTCGATTGAGGCCGCCGTAATAATCGTTTTGTCTAAAATAAGGCAGGATATCGCGCTCAATGATCCGTTTGGACATGGCGTCTGTTAATAGATGTTCGGTGCCATAACCTGTGTTGATTGCAATCTTACGGTCGTCCCTAGCCAATAGAATGAGGATGCCATTGTCTTCTTTTTCCTGACCAATGCCCCATTTTTGTCCCCATTGTGCCCCTAAGTAATTGATGTTTTCTCCTTGTGTGGTACTAATAATGGCAATGACAATTTGGGTGGAGGTGGTATCCGAATATTTTATCAGTTTCTGTTCCAGACTGTTCTTCTGGCTTTCAGATAGTAAAGGAATATATTGATAAACACTCGTTTGTTCCGTTGTTTTTGAAGGTTTTTCAGGGATGTTAAATTGAGAAAACCCCAATTGGATACTGCATAAAACCAACAGGACGCTAAAAAGAAAGCGTTTAAAAACGCTTCCCCTGAAAAAATATAGTTGACTGTTGACTGCTAACTGCATACTTAATTTTTTATCCTATAGAAATATCATCAGGAATTTCATTCTTATCGCCGGTTTCCCAAGGGAAAAAGGTTTCCAATTGTTTGCCTGCTTTTAAAATGCCATCCACTAACCCCTGTTTGAAATGACCTCTTTTAAAATGGCCTTGCATCACGTTTTTTGTGCTTTCCCAGAAATCATCATCTACCACATCGTTAATACCCTCATCACCAAAGATTACAAAGGTTTTATCTTCTACAGCAACGTAAATCAACACGCCATTTTGGAGTTTTGTATTGTCCATTTTAAGGAGATGGAACACTTCCAATGCGCGTTCATACGGATCCTTATTAGAGGTTTTCTCTAGATGTACGCGTATTTCTCCAGAGGTGTTCTTTTCCGCATTTCTAATGGCTTCAATCACTTGTTGCTCCTCTGCTTCGGTTAGGAAATCTTCTATTTTGGACATTCTTCTAATTTCTTTTTATAGATATTCGGGTTTTGAGTACAAGTAAAAGTTGACCCGTGAGAGTGATTTATTTAAAATCAAAATCGACGTCAGGAGCGTTTTCAGACCCGGCATCAGCCTTATAATAACTCATGTCATCAAAATTAAAAAGACCTGCCAGCACACTGTTTGGAAAGGTTTTGATGTGTTTGTTATAAGGTTCTACGTTGCCGTTAAAACGATCTCTCGCCACGTTAATCCTGTTTTCAGTGCCTTCCAATTGCGATTGTAATTCCAAGAAGTTTTGATTCGCCTTTAATTCAGGATAACGCTCCACAGATACCAAGAGTTTAGATAATGCTCCGCTCAATCCACTTTGCGCTTCTTGAAACTGAGCCATATTTTCTGGTGTCAAATTGTTGGCGTCAATGGTGGTAGACGTTGCTTTTGCTCTTGCTTCAATAACTTCTGTCAATGTGGTACGCTCAAAATCGGCCGCACCTTGCACTGTTTTCACAAGATTGCCAATAAGGTCATTACGGCGTTGGTAGCTACTTTCTACATCGCCCCAGCTTCGCGTGGCAGTTTCTTTGAGTTCTACCGCTGTATTGTTAAAGTTTTTTCCCCAAGAGTAAAGTGCTATTGCGATTAAAGCAATAATAATTACAGGTACGAGCCATTTTTTCATGTGATAGTGGTTTTTATAGTTGTGTTTTAATTTTTATAAGTTGGGCTTTAATGCCTTTTAATTTATTAATGATTTCGAATGTGTTGAGTGCTTCTTGTTTTTGTTCCTTTAAATGCGTTTTTGCGCCTTCAAGGGTAAACCCCCTCACTTTGACCAAATGGTATATAAATTGAAGGTTTTTTATGTCTTCTGGTGTGAACTTTCGGTTGCCTTTTGCATTCTTCTTTGGCTTTAAAATGTCAAACTCTTTTTCCCAAAATCGGATCAAGGATGTATTGACCTTGAAAGCTTTGGCAACTTCGCCAATACCATAATACCTTTTTTCTGGAAGATCGATCTGCATATTAATCCAGGGATTGATTTTCTAGGGCAGCGTGCTCCAATAATTTGCTATACTCTTCTGCTGATAAATTACCATAATAGAAGTTGATTGGGTTGATGCGATCATCGTCCTTAAATACTTCATAATGTAAATGTGGGGCTTCAGAACGGCCTGTACTACCAACAAATCCAATTAAATCACCACGTTTCACCTTTTGATTTGCGCGTACATTATACTTGTATAAGTGGGCGTATAAAGTGACATAACCATAGCCATGATCAATGCGGATGTGATTGCCATACCCTGTTGCAGAGTTGTCTGCCCGTGTCACGACGCCATCCCCAGCAGCATATATTGGGGTGCCCTGTGGTGCTGTAAAATCCATGCCATAATGAAATTTTCTAACCTTTGTAAACGGATCGGTCCGGTAACCATAACCTGAGGCCATTCGGGTTAAATCATCACTGTTTATAGGTTGGATTGCGGGAATGGAAGCTAAGAATTTCTCTTTATCTTCAGCCAAAACTGCTATTTCATCCAAAGATTTGGACTGGACTACAATTTGTTTTTGTAAAATATCCATACGTCTATTGGCTTCAATGATAATTTTTGAATTATCAAAACCTTCCAATGATTTATACCGATTGATCCCACCAAAACCCGCTTTACGTTGTTCTTCTGGAATTGGATTGGCGGCAAAATAGAGTCGGTAAATGGCGTTGTCTCGTTGTTCAACATTGGCCAAAACCGATTGTGCCTCGTCCATTTTTTTGTTAAGCAATTGGTATTGCAGTTCCATATGCTGGAGTTCTCTTGCTAAAGCACGTTCTTTGGGCGATTGAATGAACTGACTCGCCAAAAACACAAATAAGAAACCAAACAGTGCTGAGCCTAAAATAAAAATGGAAGCATACTTAAAAGTATTCCTTTTTCTACGCTCTATTTTTTTATAAGAGAGGGTATCAGAATCGTAATAATATTTTACCTTACTCATTTCCTAATTTATACTATTTTTGCACAGTTAAAATGACTTTAAAAGGTCTTTATATATGAACCAAACGAACAAACCTACAAAATATTTTATTTGTAAATTTAGTAAAACTAAATGATTCTCGATTAAACTAGACCTGTGATATGCAAACTTTAAAATAAATTTGTGAAAAATTCCGTCATATCCCAATTTTAATATAAAATAAGACATCAAATTATCAAAATGAAATCTCAAGACATACGTTCCACATTTTTAAACTTTTTTAAGGACAAACAACATAGCATTGTACCTTCCGCACCCATGGTTTTAAAGGATGATCCTACCTTAATGTTTGTCAATTCTGGAATGGCACCTTTTAAGGAATATTTTTTAGGCAATGCGCAGCCCAAAAACAATCGGATTGCCGATACTCAAAAATGTCTTCGGGTTTCAGGCAAGCACAACGATTTGGAAGAGGTAGGTTATGACACCTATCACCATACATTGTTTGAAATGTTGGGCAACTGGAGTTTTGGTGACTATTTCAAAAAAGAAGCTATAGCTTGGGCTTGGGAACTCTTGGTGGATGTGTATGGTATTGATAAAGACATTCTCTATGTCACTGTTTTTGAAGGCAGTGCCGACGATAATCTACCAATGGATCAGGAAGCTTATGATTTGTGGAAATCCTTTATTTCTGAAGATCGCATCTTGATGGGCAATAAAAAAGATAACTTTTGGGAAATGGGCGAGCAAGGACCGTGTGGACCATGTAGTGAAATCCATGTGGATATCCGATCGGATGAAGAAAAAGCTGCTGTTGATGGCAAGACTTTGGTGAACATGGATCACCCGCAAGTGGTTGAAATATGGAATCTTGTGTTTATGCAATACAATAGAAAGGCCAACGGGTCTTTAGAGCCGTTACCTCAAAAACATATTGACACAGGTATGGGCTTTGAGCGGCTCTGCATGGTATTGCAAGGGGTGCAGTCAAATTATGATACAGACGTCTTTACCCCAATTATCCGTGAGATAGAAACCATTGCGGAAAAACCTTATGGAGAGAACGAGGACGTTGACATTGCCATACGCGTCATTTCCGATCACGTGCGTGCGGTAGCATTTTCAATTGCTGACGGACAGTTGCCAAGCAATACAGGAGCAGGCTATGTCATCCGCCGAATTTTAAGAAGGGCCATTCGCTATAGTTTTACCTTTTTAGATCAGAAAGATCCTTTCATTTACAGATTGGTGGATGTTTTGAGCAAGAAGATGGGTGACGCCTTTCCTGAATTGAAATCGCAAAAACAGTTGATTGAAAACGTGATTAAGGAAGAGGAACAGTCATTTTTACGAACTTTAGATCAAGGTTTGGTGCTCTTAAACAGAGTCGTTGAAGAATCGAATTCGAAAATAATTTCAGGTGAAAAAGTTTTTGAACTTTATGATACATTCGGATTTCCGATTGACTTGACAGCACTTATACTGCGTGAAAAAGGATTGGAATTGAACGAAGAAGGGTTTCATCTTGAAATGAAAAAACAAAAAGACCGCTCGCGTGCTGCCAGTGAGATGTCCACAGAGGATTGGACTGTTTTAATGGAAGATGACGTACAGGAATTTATCGGTTATGATTTTCTTGAAACCAATGTGAAAATCGCACGTTACAGAAAAGTAGTTTCCAAGAAAGATGGCGAAATGTACCAGTTGGTTTTTAACTTGACCCCATTTTATGCTGAAGGTGGCGGACAAGTTGGTGATAAAGGCTATTTGACAGATAGTAATGGTGATGTTGTTTACATCCTGGATACCAAGAAAGAGAATAATGTAGCCATTCATTTTACTAAAAATTTACCTAAGGATCTTCATGGCACATTCAAAGCTTCAGTAGATGCGAAACAGCGTAGAAGAACGGAATCCAACCATACCGCAACCCATTTGCTGCATCAAGCATTACGTGAAGTCTTGGGCGAACATGTAGAGCAAAAAGGAAGTGCAGTGCATTCAAAATACCTTCGTTTTGATTTCTCACATTTTTCAAAAATGACTCCAGAGGAATTAAGCGATGTTGAGAATTTTGTCAACGCTCGTATTGATGGCAAACTAGAGCTTCAAGAACAGCGCAACATTCCGATGGAATTGGCTATCGAAGAAGGCGCTATAGCCCTTTTTGGTGAAAAATATGGCGATACCGTACGGACCGTGCGTTATGGAAAATCGTTCGAACTTTGTGGAGGTACCCATGTTAAGAATACTGCGGATATTTGGTATTTTAAGATTATTTCAGAAGGTGCGGTGGCTTCAGGTATACGACGTATAGAGGCCATCACCAATGATGCAGTAAAGGATTATTATCAAGAGCATGACCGTGCGTTTTATAAAATCAAAGGCCTTCTAAACAACGCCCAAGAACCAGTAAAGGCCATCCAAAACTTGCAAAGTGAGAATGCCGAATTAAAGAAACAAATCGAGAATTTATTAAAAGAGAAAGCCAAAAATTTAAAAGGTGATCTTAAAAACGAATTAAAAGAGTTAAACGGCATTCAATTTCTTGCCAAAAAAGTAGATTTGGATGCTTCTGGCATCAAGGATCTGTCCTTTGAAATGGGACAACAATATGATAATCTATTCTTGTTGTTTGCGTCTGAAAATGATGGAAAGGCTTTGTTATCCTGTTATATTTCTAAGGAATTAGTGGAGAGTAAAGGATTGAATGCGGGTTCCATAGTACGTGAATTGGGTAAGCATATTCAAGGAGGTGGGGGTGGACAGCCATTTTTTGCAACTGCAGGTGGTAAGAATCCAGCCGGAATTGAAAAGGCTTTGGAAGCTGCGGTCGGGTATTTGCAATAATATCCTCGCCAGGTGAGGTGATAGCAAAGTCTTGTTTAGTTGCTTCTTAAATAATTTTGGATACCCTTTCAAGCGATTACGGATTGTCTTTTTTTAATGCTTTTCATCGATAAAATGATTTTGAAAATGTATTAATTTGTATATTGAAAATGCTATTAGTCAATTTTCTTGAAAAGCATCAGTTGTAAACATCATAGTGAAATATGGTTTGCTTTTGATGCTTTTTTAATAGGATATGCTTAATATGAAAGCCTCTAGATTAATATTATTATCTGCTCTAACCATACACTCATATTAGTATAAAATTCTATCAACATTTATCCATAAAAATGGAAACGCTGCATGATGTTATTAGGTGAAATTATTTGATCACAACACTATCCGGCACCAAAACAGTATAATCCCCATTGTTTCTGATGACATCCCTCACGATGGATGAAGAGATATAAGACGTACTGGCGGCGGTCAGTAAAAAGACGGTTTCTATCTTGGAAAGTTTTCTGTTGGTATGCGCGATGGCTTTTTCAAATTCAAAATCGGCGGGATTGCGCAAGCCTCTTAAAATAAACTGCGCATCAATTTCCTTGCAAAAGTCAAT
This sequence comes from Gelidibacter sp., assembly GCF_035515035.1. Taxonomy (GTDB): domain Bacteria; phylum Bacteroidota; class Bacteroidia; order Flavobacteriales; family Flavobacteriaceae; genus Gelidibacter. The sequence goes on from NZ_DATJCA010000086.1 coordinate 11,411, forward strand.
AGTCAAACCTGTATAGGTCATCACTTTTACTTTAGGATGCTCTTTAAACGCCTCCCTAATGAAATTCAAGCGCTCTTCTAAAGAGAACATGTATTTTTTATCGGCATTGATGCCAATGGCAACTACCACTTCATCAAACACTTTCAATCCGCGATTGATGATGTCAAAATGGCCTAAGGTAAGCGGATCAAAGGATCCTGGGAATAGTGCGCGTTTCATATTATTTCCTGCGCAGGCAGGAATCTCATTTTAGTAGTTATAAATTCAAATATACAATTCTTTTTCAGAAAGATTTTCCAACGAAATCCATCCTTGTGCCAATCATCACTTCAAACATTCTTCAACCGCATTTCCAAACAAATCCGCTAAGCTAATGCCTGCCGCTGCTGCTTGTTGAGGTAAAATGCTTGCGGCGGTCATTCCAGGAACCGTGTTGATTTCCAGAAAATGTGGCTCGCCATCCTTAAATATAAATTCGCTGCGACTAAAGCCCTTCATTTTCAAAACCTCATAGACTTTTTTGGCAACCGTTCTAACTTTTTCCTCTTGTTCATCTGTCAACCTTGCCGGGGTTATTTCTTGGGATTGCCCTAAATATTTGGCTTGATAGTCAAAGAAATCATTGTCGCTTACAATTTCGGTAATGGGAAGAACCGTCACTTCACCTTTATAAGTGATAACCCCAACAGACACTTCTACTCCGTCTAAAAAGGATTCAATGATCACTTCATCGTCTTCCTTAAAAGCAACTTCCAATGCCTTGTTAAACTCTTCCCTTTTATAGACTTTGCTTATCCCAAAACTACTTCCGGCTTTGTTGGCTTTAACAAAACATGGCAAACCTACTTTGGCAATAATGGCATCTTCATCAATAGCATCACCTAGATTTACATAATAAGAAACAGCAGTTTTAATCCCATAAGGTTTTAAAGTGCTCAAACAATCTCTTTTGTTAAAGGTCAGGGCAGCTTGGTACATGTTGCAGCTGGTCTGTGGGATATTGAGCAGTTCCAAATACCCTTGCATAAACCCATCTTCTCCAGGAGTGCCATGTATGGCGTTGAATACACAGTCGAAGTTGGTTTTGAGCCCACCAACAGAAATCGAAAAATCATTTTTATCAACAGGATGTTCGCTGTTTTTGGCATCTACATAGACCCATTTGTCTTTAAAAATATGGATGCGGTAAGCATTATACTTGGCTGCATCAAGGGTTTCATAAACCACTTGGCCGCTTTTAAGGGAAATCTCGAATTCGCTCGAAAATCCTCCCATGATGATGGCAACGTTCTTTTTCATATTTACTTCCCACAAAGGTGGGAATCTTATTTATTTCCCATGATCCCGATAGTTATCGGGAGGGAATTTTATTAGTTAGAGTTTATATTTTGTAGAAACCTATCGTGCAACACCTAGGCTTCTTTTTAATTCCCACGGAAGCGGATGTCTGATTTAAGTTGTTCCTGTCGACTACTAAATACACGAATACTTTTCCCGTAATTTACAAATGCTTAAATAAACCTATTTCATGTCCTGTAATGAGATAACAATATTTATACGATATAAAGGTTATACATTCGTAAATTAATGGACGATATTCCAAAACAAAAATATCACATTAAAAGGAAAAGAAAAAACGGTTGGATTTATATATCTTTGCCACTTATAATAAACTTTCATGAGTCTAATAAAATTTTTAACGAGTAAAGCGTTTTTGAAACAAATTATACTTGCTGTTGTAGCACTTGTGATATTGTCTTTTTTAATGTTGAAGTGGTTAGATTATCGCACCAAACATGGGAGTTTTGTAACGGTTCCAGATTTGGCAGGGAAATCTATTGAAACTGCAGGAATCTTATTGAAAGACAATCAGTTGGCTATGGAGATTCAGGATTCGGCAAACTATAACCCTAAATATCCTAAATATTCAGTAATTGAACAATATCCAAAAGCTGGAAGCCAGGTAAAGGAAGATCGAAAAATTTATTTGATCCTAAATCCATCAGGTTACCGCAAAGTGGAAGTGCCTATTGTAGTTGGGCGTACCTTCCGTCAAGCCAAGCCAACTTTGGAAGCCATTGGTTTTGAAGTTGGCAAAATATCGTACATTGACGATATTGGTAAAGATGAGGTACAATCTATTTCATTTGAAGGCGAATCGGTCAGCGCGGGCGATTTACTGCCCATGACCTCCAAAATTGATATCGTTTTGGGGAATGGTAATAGAGGTATAGAAGAAGAATGATAGAAAACACTCCCGATTTAGAAGATCAAAACGATGACGACTTATATGAGCATTATGCATTTACCGCGGTAAAAGGTCAAAAACCTTTGCGTATTGATAAATACCTGATGAATTTTATCGAAAACGCAACCCGTAATAAAATTCAGGCAGCTGCCAAAAACGGCAGTATTTACGTCAATGACATTCCAGTAAAATCCAATTATAAGGTCAAGCCCTTTGATGAGATCCGTGTGCTTTTTGAGCATCCGCCTTATGAGTATTTGCTGACCCCCGAAGACATCCCTCTTGATATTGTCTATGAAGATGATGACTTGCTCGTGGTCAATAAAGAAGCCGGCATGGTGGTGCATCCTGGTCATGGCAATTATTCAGGAACACTTATCAACGCTTTGATTTATCATTTTGATAACCTGCCCAACAATTCCAGTAATAGACCTGGGTTGGTGCATCGGATTGATAAAGATACCAGCGGATTGTTGGTCATTGCCAAAACCGAAGCTGCCATGGCAAATCTGTCAAAGCAATTCTTTAATAAAACAAGTGAGCGCGAGTATGTCGCTATTGTTTGGGGAAATATCGAAGAAGACGAAGGAACTATTGAAGGTAATATTGGCAGGCATCCCAAAAACAGGCTGCAGAATACGGTTTATTTAGATGATGATGATGGCAAGGGCAAACCTGCCGTCACACATTATAAAATTATTGAACGTTTGGGCTACGTGACTTTAGTGTCCTGTAAGTTGGAAACGGGCCGTACCCACCAAATACGCGTGCATATGAAACATATTGGGCATACGCTTTTTAACGATGCGCGATATGGAGGCGATAAAATCTTAAAAGGGACTACATTTTCAAAGTACAAACAGTTTGTTGACAATTGCTTCAAAATATTGCCCCGTCAGGCACTTCACGCCAAAACCTTGGGTTTTGAACATCCTACTACAGGGAAGTTTATGAGTTTCGATTCTGAAATCCCACAAGATATGCAGGAATGTATTTCAAAATGGCAGCATTACGCCAAGCATAAGGATATGGAGATGGAATAATCTGCGCCATGGGTTTTTGACTTCATTTCACTGCACACAACCATATTCCCCTACTGTGCGTTTCATTCTGAGACTAAAGATTTGCACTACCCAATATTCGCTAGTTTATAATTGATACTTTGAAATGAATGACTCTTACTCATTGCAGTGGGTCAGGCAATTACTATTTGTTTCGTATCTTTGCAGATTAGGAATCGATACTATATTGACGCCACCAATTGATTGGTGCTATTTCTGTTCAATAAGGTTAAAATTCATTCGTAACTTTGTATATTAAGAGTTGATTAAATATATAAAAGAAGACCCGATTTAGTGGGAAAAACTATGAAACTTGTATTGTCACCAGCAAAAACTTTGGATTATGAAACGGAATTACCTACGGATAAAACCACGCAACCCGAATTTTTAAAGCAATCAGAGCGCCTCAATAAAATCCTTAAAAAGAAATCTGTTAAAGCCTTATCAGAGCTAATGGGGATCTCGAAGGATTTGAGCCAACTCAATTATGAACGCAATCAGGACTGGAAAATCCCATTCACGAAAGATAATGCAAGACCAGCAATTTATGCGTTTAGCGGTGATGTGTATAGAGGTCTGGATGCCTATACCATTCCGAAGAACAAAATAGAGAAGGTCCAGGATACTGTGCGTATTCTTTCAGGATTGTATGGGATTTTGAAGCCGTTGGATTTGATACAGCCTTACCGCTTGGAAATGGGCACAAAATTAAGCATCGGAAAAGATAAGAACTTATACGAATTTTGGAAGGACGATATTACAGAAGCATTGAATGCCGAGTTAAAAGACGACGAATTATTTCTTAATTTAGCAAGTGTTGAATATTTTAAGGCAATAGATAAAAAGGCTTTAAAAGTTCCTGTGGTGGATGTGGATTTCAAGGAATTGAAAAATGGGGAGTATAAGACCATTGGAGTTTATGCTAAATTAGCACGCGGCCTCATGACCCGCTATATTATAGATAATAATGCAAAGACCATGGATGACGTTAAGGGCTTTGACATGGAAAATTACAGATTTCAAGAAAGGCTATCTGTAGAAAATAGATTGGTTTTTACGAGATAGCCTTATGATAATGGAATTAAAATCAACCACACTTTTAAGCTTTAGATTTCTTTTCTAAATTTATTTTTTCAAGTGTTGTTGGTCTTTTCTTTATCCTAAGACGTTTTACACCGTAAGATCCTCGGTTGATTTTTCCTCGTCTGGTTTTTTTATCACCTTTTCCCATGTTGTTATAGTTTAATTGTAGTTAAAATGAAGTAATCCTGAAGGTACTAAATTTTTATAACTACAAACCGATACCTTCAGATTTTAATCATAATTTAACAGATGTATTTTTATTTTATTATTGCTTTTCAAGCTTTTTGTATCTATCATCTATTCAAGAATAGAAAATCGTTCTATTGGATTTTTGCCATTGTTTTTTTACCATTGGTTGGCTGTCTTGCGTATTTGGTTACCCAAGTTTCTACAAAAAACAATCCTGAGAAAATACAGGACAACATAAAAAAGAAAATCAATCCTTCCAGTAAACTAAAAGCTTTGGAACAAAAGCTCGACTTTGCCGAAACCTACCTCAATAGGGTCAATCTCGCCGACGCCTATCTTGAGGCAAACGAATATTTAAAGGCCATTGAGCACTATAATATTGCCCTGGAAGACAAGGCCCAAAATGACTTTTTTGTAAACGAGCATTTGATCAAAGCGTATTATAATATCAAGGATTTTGATCAGGTTATTGGACATAGTGAAGGATTGAAAAGTCACAAAGAGTTTGAAAAGTCAGAGATTCCATTTCTTTATGGGATGGCCTTAGCAGAAAAGGGAAGAACAGACGAGGCGGAAACGCTATTGAAGCTTATTGACAGGCCCTATTCTAACTATAATGAACGTGTGGCCTTTGCAAAATTATTAATGCGCAATGATAAAGTCAACGACGCGAAAGCTATTTTGAAGGAGCTCCAAGTGGAAATGCAAAATATGACAAAAATGAACCAGCGTATCTATAAAGCGACCATCCTTGAAGTTGAGAAATTGAATAGTGGGCTGTAAATGTTTTTTCATCAGCATCCATATCCGCCATTTATTAAAAAGGATACCACAAAACTAATTGTAGGAACCCTACCGCCACCACGTTTTTCAATAGGCGAGCTAATGGAAAAGGATGTCGATTTTTGCTATGGGAGCTATTTTAATTCCCTTTGGCTTTTTATTGACAAAATATACGATCTTAATTTGAGGTTTGACAATTCTGAAGAGGCCGTTATCCAACGGAAAGATTTTCTAACAGCACACAAAATTGGGATTTGTGATATTGTTGAAAGTGCCGAACGCGAAAAGATCAACGCCTCCGATTTGGGCATGACAAACATCCACCTCCGCAACCTTATAGGATATCTTCAAGAATATCCCAATATTGACACCTTATTGTTTACGGGTGGCAACAGTAAAAATGGCCCGGAGTATTTCTTTAGAAAACAATTGAAAACTTATGGATTGAAATTGGAAGTGGTATCTGATGAGGTGCCTCGAATCCATAAATTTGAACTCCCTGCCGGCTTGAGACCGCTTGAAGAGTCAAACCTTTCAACACCACTCAACAAATTATCTCAACTAGATACGACAAAGCCTAAGAGCAGAACCATCAAGACGGTCTCCCTCACTTCGGGTTCTGGTGCTGCCAATATTTCCATCAGTAGGATGCCATTGTACCAACATCTTAAAGCCAAAAACCCCCATTTTAATACCTTCGATTTTAGAGTGCTGCAATACCGGGAGTTTATTTGAGTTAAAACCTCAACTGAATGTGTTAATTTATTACGGTTTATTTCGTAGATTCAATCTTTGGTTAAAGAGTTGATTTTAATTTAACATCTCAGAATCCTGCAGAACATTCTTATGAAAAAAGTTTTACAAATTAGCAATGGCCTTGCGCTCGTTTCCACCATAATCATCAATTATCTTTCTAATACCGGAGCCATAAATAACATGACTATTGGTGAGGTTTCGCGTGATTTACATTCATTTTTTACTCCGGCAGGCTATGCTTTTGCCATCTGGGGATTTATATACTTATTACTCATTGGTTTCATTATTTATCAGGGGAGAAGCTTATTTGTAAAAGTGAGGGATGATGAGTTTGTTCTAAAAATCGGGTGGTGGTTTGTCATTTCCTGTGTGGCGAATTCTGCGTGGGTGATTTTATGGCTTTACGGATATACGGGGCTTTCCTGTGTGTTCATCTTTTTGTTATTATTTTCTCTATTAAAAATTGTCCTGAACAATGACATGGAATTGTGGGATGCGCCAATTTCTGTGATTGCATTTTTATGGTGGCCCTTCGTGTTTTATAGTGGATGGGTTACCGTAGCAAGTATTGCCAATGTGTCCTCTTATTTAATCAAAATAGAGTGGGGTGGCTTTGGAATGTCAGAAGAAGCATGGACGATTTTTATGATCATTGTGGCCTTAATCATTAATTTGATTGTCACTTGGAGTCGGAACATGCGCGAATTCGCTTTGGTTGGTGCCTGGGCACTCATCGCCATTGCCTATACCAATTATGAGCAGGAACTCACCATTGCTTATGTGGCGGGTGGTGCTGCCCTTGTTCTAATTGCCAGTAGCTTTTCCCATGCCTACATCAACAGAGCTACAAATCCGATGGAGAAGTTGAAGGAGCATTTCAGTAAATAGACCTCGTGTTGTTTAGATTAACCCATTTACCATGGATAGCCAGATAAATTCAGTTAGTTTAGATTTCAGCACAAAGGAATTTGTTTTTTAGAACACTGCTAAAAGTGTATCTACAAAAGATAAGTATGGATAAGGATCCAAACGCTACTACAAAGGACTATAAAAATCCCTGAGCGGATAACCGTCTCTTTATGTTGCTGCCGTTTGATATTTTTACCAATGTTTTTTTTTAACACTTCCATTTCCATTACCGAAACTTTAGGAAAAATGTATAGGGATACAGAATTGTAATTAGACTGGAAAGGTGTTTTCCCGAACTTTCCGGTGTTTTTATCTTTCCTTTCTTTACGTCTCTGCAAGGTGGCTTTGAAATGACTTAAACTGCCATCCATAGCTTTTGTATTTTCATATTATTCTTTCTTTGCCTTAAACGTCCCATTTGGCTGAATCAAGTTCATGTCCGTAATAACGTTGTCAGTTTCAAAAAACTCGATTTTAAAGCCGTCGGCAACTTTTAATGAAAACTTATGTTTTTCTGTTGGCATCAGTTCATATTCTGGTTGCCCGGGAACAAAGAGGTAAAGTACCGTCTCGTTTTTAATATAGATTTTTAAAGTGCTGCCCATCAAATTGTAATCGCCCACATACATTTCTAAATCGGCAGTACTGACGTCTATTATGTTTGGCGTACGTTTAAACACAATAGGATCAAGTGCTGCTTCTACCTTTAAGGCAACTTGAATGATATTTCCACCATCACCAATTGCAAAATTTAAGCGCATGGTGCCTGAGTTGGTGGTGTCAATGCCGGTTTTGGTCACTTCATAAGGTTCAAAAACATCATAATGGTAATGTTTTAAATACAGTTTTTTGCGTTTGAAATTAGCAAATAAGGAATCGTTTACAATTGCAATATTAAAACTGCCATACCCCGCATTTTCATAACTGCCCGTATAATCTTGCATCACATGAGAGGGTCTTGTGTTTTTAATTTGAGTGGTTTCACTGCCTTCCTGTTTCAGTTCGGTTTCCATCTTTTTTGCATTTTCCTGTTTTTCAACAAAACGTTTGATCCAATCTGTGGTTTTACCGCCCAAAAGTCTATCGGCAATGGTATTTCTCACAAGGTTAGGCACTGAAGAGCCATTTTGATTTGCCAAGACCACGATCCCTAATTTGTCACTTGGAAAAAAAGCGGCACTTGCTGAAAAGCCATCAATATTACCGCCATGTTCTACCCGATAATGTCCTCTGTAGGCCATGGTCATCCAGCCATATCCATAATTGGCGAAAAATAAATCGGGGTTTTCTTCTTCAGGTAAAGCGGCAGTCATTACCATTTGAGAACTCATTGCTTCATTAATATAGGCTTCAGATAAAATCTCTTGGTCGTGATGTTTCCCTTTATTGATCCACATATTTAGCCATTTTGCCATGTCGTTGGCACTGCTGTAAATGCTCCCGGCCGGACTCATGCCAGATATATCGTAATAATCCATTTTACTGATTTTGTCATCTTTCTTGAGTTCATAACCAAAGGCCGCGTTGTCGGTTTTTTGCAATTCGCTCAATGCGGTTTTTGAGCGCGACATGCCCAAAGGTTCAAAAAACCGCGTCTTGATATTCTCTTCCCACGATTGCCCGGTAATCTTTTCTGCAATGACCCCTTGTGCCAGAAACATAAAATTATTGTAATGCCATTCCTCTCGGATACCCGTAAAAGGTTCTTGATGGGCAATCCGAGCAATGAGGCTGTCCTTATCTGCCGATGGAAACAAATACCAGCTTAGATCATGACGTGGCAAGCCTGTGCTATGACGCATCAAGTCTTTGATGATGACGTGATTGTTTAAATTGTCATTATAGAACTTTAATTCGGGAATGTGTTTTAAGGGGCTGTCATCAAAAGATAATTTGTCTTCCGATCTTAATTGCCCTAAGATGGCTGAGGTAAATGCTTTAGTGGCTGAACCAATGGCAAAAAGCGTATTGGCATCTACAGGTATTTTATTCTCATAATCGCTGTAACCAAAGCCCTTTGAGTAAATAATTTTGTCGCCATCCACTACGGCTACAGCAAAACCAGGTGCTTTCGTAACTTCTAGTATAGTGTTGAGATCTTTGTCAAGACCTTTAAGACGTTTGTCGGTTTGTGCGTAGGAAGAGATGAAAAGGGCGAGGCAAAAGAAAATACAGATGGATTTTTTCATGACATTTTGGTTTGGTTGATTACTTATCAGTAGTTTTTACTTTGTAAAAGTTACGGCTTTGGGTGAAATTGTTAGTACTTACCATATATAATTGACAAAACACTTTCTTTTGAAATAGCATTACACCGAGTTCCACAAAGGAGGTACAAAGTAGCACAAAGGACCTCTTACTGTTTAAAAGGAAGTTTGTTTAATTCATGAAGCTATCGACTCAGTAAAATCAGTAAAATCAATGTTATAAGGGTTCCATCTTAAGATGCAATATCAATTACCCAAAGAGCATCATGCCTTCGGCAGTAATGAAAAACTCATTAATACCCAACTGCACCGCCATCTGGACTCGATGAATCCGCTGCGCCAATATAAACCTCGCCATCCGTAGGAATCAAAATACCCATCAAGCGACCTAGGTTGTTTGTGCCTTTAAGTGTATGGCCCATTTGTATCAGATTTAATTGCGTGTCTGGCGACATTAAGTCTTTTTCAAAGGTGATTTGATCAGGAAACCACTGATGGTGGATTTTCATCGCTTCAATAGCTTTTTCAATCGGCATGTCATAAGCGATGACGTTTAAAATGGTTTGAAACACCGTATTGATAATGGTTCTGCCACCTGGACTGCCGATCACTAGATAAGGTTTTCCGTTTTTGGTGACAATGGTTGGGCTCATACTGCTCAACATCCGTTTTTCGGGTTGAATGATATTCGGATTCGTGCCAATCAACCAGCCAGTATCGGTATATCCAGGTTGCGGATTAAAGTCGCCCATTTCATTGTTGAAAATGAATCCGAGCTTTGATGAACCCAATCCTGATCCATAAGATTGTTCAATCGTATAAGTTAAGGATACGGCATTTCCTGCTTTATCCACCACCGATAAATGCGTCGTATTTGGACCATCATAAAGTTGTCCAAATTTTAGTGAATCGCTCACAGATGCTCTGTTCATATCGATATTCTCATAACGCATTTTTGCAAATTCTTTTGAAGTCAATCGGTCCAGTGGCATCTCTAAATTAAAATCGGGATCACCAAGATATTCCGCTCGGTCGGCAAAAGCACGTCGCATGGCTTCGGCAACCAAGTGCACATATTGAGTAGAATTGAATGGGATGGAATCTAAATTGGCTTGCTCCATAATGTTTAGCATCTCAATTATTGCAACGCCTCCAGAGCTAGGTGGTGGCATGGATACAATACCATAGTCTTTGTAGGTTCCTGTGATGGCTTCACGTTCTACCGCTTCGTATTTATTCAAATCTTCAACGGTGATGATCCCACCATTCGCTTTCATAAACGCAGCAATTTCTTGAGCTACGGCACCTTTATAAAAACCATCTTTACCTTTGTCTCGAATTAGTTTTAAGGTTTCGGCTAATGCTTTTTGGATCCATAATTCACCAAATTTGACCAGTTCCCCGTTTGGTTTTTTATAGTAGTCTTTTAAAAATTGAGGGGTCGTACTTGAACTCGCATTGAAATTTTTAGCATGTTCAGCCAAGGTGTAAGAAAGTACCACGCCTTTTTCGGCTAAATCCACAGAGGGTTGCACCAGATCTTTCCATGGTAAAGCACCATATTTTTGATGGGCTAAATATAAACCGGCAACGGTTCCGGGTACACCAACAGATTTTAAACCTTCATGATTGCTGCCTTTAATGAGGTTTCCGGAACTGTCTAAAAACATATCAGGCGTAGCCAACAGTGGTGCTTTTTCTCTAAAATCAATGGTTGTAGATTTGCCCGTGGCATCCGCATAGACGATGAATCCACCACCACCAATATTTCCAGCTTGCGGATGTGTTACGGCAAGTGCAAAAGCTGTGGCAATAGAGGCATCAATGGCATTGCCTCCTTTTTTTAAAATGTCCGTGCCAACTTGTGATGCGACCGCATTATCAGAAACGACCATGCCATTTTGGCCATAAGTCTGACTGTAGCTAGTTGTCGAGAAAATAAAGGTCGCTATAAAAAGAGCGATTAAAAAAGAGAAGTTGTTTTGTGTCATGATGATGTTTCTGTAAGGGTCTGAGCGTTACGTGGTGTTTTTCGACCCCTAATTTAGGAAATAAATAGGCGAATGGAGCTGTTTTACATCAATTTTGGAAACGGTCGTTGGATTTATTTAATTTTTTTGTTGACAATTAACCCGGCAATAAAAAAACCGAAGTTATGAGCTTCGGTTATGTAGTGAGGACTGATGAACAAGAGTTTAGCTTTTCTTTTCCAAAGTTGTCGTAAGATCTTGGCTTTTCAATATTAATTTTGCTGCTGAAATTGATTCAATGGACATGATCAGATCATCTCCATCGCCCAAATCCATCCGCAGTTTCTTATCATTTTCTATAAGCGTGTATTTAACAATTGATGTTCCATCAGATTGACATTTACCATCTTCACCTGTTTTAAACGCTTCAGTGGTCAGGGTGTCTTGAGTTGTAAAGTGAAAATAAGACATTTTCATACAATCGTCCATGGTGACACCTGTAGTGGAAATAATAAACCATTTTCCAGACATTAAAAGTTCGTGGGCAGTGGGTTGTGGCGCTGGGCTGTCGTCGTCACTGCTACAGTTGAAAGTGATCATGGCCACCAATACAAGTGTTAAAATTTTAAATTGTTTCATAATTAATAATGATTTAGGGTTAAATTGTTTTAACAATCATTCTTACACCTTTTTCTTGTAAGAAATCCACTATAAAAATACACATTAAAGCCTTCTTATGACCTTTTAATGTGTGGATGGCCATTTTTCATGTATGGTTGGTGCTTTTTTGCGGATAATTGGTTTTGACGGCACAGCTCTATCGTCAGTTCTTTATTAGTTGCAATATAAAATCAAAAGCGGATTAAAAAGGGTCAATTTGTAATCTTAAAAACAGCCAGCACGTTTTTATGATCCGTAGGCCAAATCCCATCGGGCGATTCAATCGGATCTTTTGAAGTTTCCAATTGGCGTTTATTCCGAACGATAGAACCTTTGGGACCAATGACTCTGGCATCCATAAGTTTTAGTTTATCAGATGGCAGATAAAAGACATAATCAATTCGATCTCTATCGTCAGCATCAGGCGCCCACGCCAGTTTCTTGATCGGCACCAAACGGGTATCGGCTGGAAATGTAAACCCAGGATGGGTTAAGGGATTAGGATATATTTCACGATAGGTATCAATAAAGCCTGCTTTGTCCAGCGCCAACGTATTGGGCCATCGCATCACGACCCCGTTATGGTCATAGAGGTCTTTGGTGTCTTCCGTCCAGTCCAAAAAAGAAGGTTCGTTAAGATCTCCACCAAAAATCACCAAGCGTCCAAGCGCGTTTTCATTCATGGCGTCCTTAATTAAGGCGTTAATGGCTTCATCGCGCCTTGAGGCTAAATTATCTGTTGCAATAGTTAAGGAATCCGTGACGATATGTTCTAACTTTTCCCACGTAGAGCTATGATATCCGCGTGGTAAATAAAGGCTACAATGGCGGTAATCTAAATGGGCACTATAAAATGCGATCGCCTTGTTATTAATCTTTATAATTGCTTTTGTTACAGAACCTTGGTCGTTCTTTAAAGGGTACACCGCTGTTTGGGAAAGGATTGGATACCGCGAAAGGATTCCAGAATCTTCGCTTCGCTCCGAATAATAGGTATGGCCACGTTCTGCCAAGGCGTTTACCAAACGTTCCGCAAGGCTTTTCTCATCGTAATTTCTGACTTCACTTAAAGCTATTAGATCGGCATCAGTACGAATGACTTCCTCAATAATGGCATTAAACCCACCCGGAACAATGGTGCCTTCTTGCCAAATATTAAACTGTAAAACTCTTAAAGACTGTTCGTTTTTTGAACTACAGGAACAGATAAGGGTAAGCATGAGATAAAAACCTAGACAATAAACAGTTCTAAACATTAGTGGTTGAATTTAATGAAAGCTAGAAAGGTAATAAGTTTTTTTATGCTTTTAAACGTCAGATTAGTTGGAAAGAAGAACGTTGGAGTTGATGACTTCTTTTTGAAAGTCACTTTTCTATTTCCTACTCAGGTGAGAGTGACATGAATTTCCAGAAAGCGTTGTTTGGCGGTGGTGCTTCGAGGGTAATGAGTTCTTTGGATCCTGAAGTTTGATAGCTTAATTTCCAAGCATGGAGACAGATAGATAAAGGATAATAGCTTTGGTCTGAACCATATTTATTATCTCCAATAATCGGCAGACCTCTATGTGACAATTGCGCTCTTATTTGATGAAAACGACCGGTTTTAGGCTTTACTTCTAACAGATAGCCGAAGTTGTTTTTGCCGATGACCTCATAAGAAAGCATACAGCTTTGTGACTCCTTTGTTTTTGAATTGACGATATCCGCTCTTTTTTCGAGCGTGTTTTTGACCAGAAAATCAGTCAAATTGTCCTTATCCTTTAAAGGTTTGTTTTTAACAATGGCCAAATAGGTTTTTTGAACTTTTCGACTGCTGAAAAGCTCGTTGAATTTCACAAGAACACTTTTCTTCTTGGCAAATACCAATACGCCACTGGTTACCCGATCCAATCGATGGATAACGCCAACGTAAGGCTTTGGTTTCTTCTTTAATAAGTGATTTAACACTTGATCTTCAACTGTATTATTCTCGTAAGGGCTTTTTTCACTGATAAGTCCAGCTGTTTTATTGACCACTATATAATCGTTGTTTTCAAGTATTATTTCAAGTTTGGACATTTGCAGTGTTCTTTTTTAATTTCAAGGTAGTATGAGTACGTTTAAGAAGGAATCTGTGCAAAAATAGGCTTATAGTTACAGTATGTTTTACTGCTGGGCAGTTTTTTGTTTTATCAAGTTTAAATATAGTATCTATAGGATGTGCTACTATGGTGAATCTTCATTCTATTGGGTATAGTTGTCAGTGTTAAACATCTCTGGGGCGAAAAAAGCCGAAGTCATAAACTTCGGCTTTAAATTAGTAATTTTGAAGACAAGAATTTAATTTTTCTTTACAAAACTTGTGAAAGTATCATCCTGTTGTAGTACTAATTTTGATTCCGAGATAAATTCAATTGAAAGTATCAGTTCGTCTTCATCGATATGTAATCGTATATTTTGATCATCATCTATGAGTACATATTTAGCAACCAGAAGATAGTGTGATTCACATTTACCGAATTCACCTGTACTGAAACCTTCAGCGATTACAGTTTCTGGATGTGTAAAGTCATAAAAACTCTCCCTTTGACAGCTGTCTAAGGTCGCGTGGGTAGCTGAACTAACATACCATTTCCCGGACATTAATAGTTGATGGGTAGTTAGTTCTGGGGCGGGACTATCGTCATCCTTGCTACAGTTAAACGTTACTAAAGCAACCAATAAAATGGCTAAAATTTTAAATTTTTTCATGGTTAATAATAAATTTAGGGTTAAAATCTGTAATTCATAGTATTTCCCTTTAACGTTTTGTAAGAAATACGTCATAAATATAGTCATTAAAACGTTGTTTTGTGTCTTTAATGTGTAGATGGTCGTATTTTGATGATAGTTGGTACATTATAACCGTTATTTGGAAATTAGGTCAATTGACTATCTATGCTTTTATTTCATTGGATTCCCAGGTAAGGTTTGAGGTGCTTCTTTTCTTGATATGACTATTTTTGATCGATAGGTCTTTTGAATTTTATGGTTGCCAAGGAGTTCTAAACCTTTTACCGGAAAACTTTTTTTGTTGGAGAGATATAGATGTCTTTGGTGCGTTTACATGTGCGATCAATAGGCTTAATAAGGAATCCATGCTAAAATAGCCTTATGGTGGTAGGGTGTTTTACAATTGGGATAGTCTCCTGTTTGATGAATTTTGTTTACTGGACAACTATAGTGAAGAAAAATAAATTTAGAAACTAAAATAAATAGTTGGAAACAACCTAACTTACCGTAGTTCATCTAATTGTGGTTTCCACTTTATTTTTTGAAAACTGAAGCTTTTTTAAGTAGAGTTTTTAACCTCTTTTTAAATCTACTAACCAAAAGTTGACCTTTAGTCCGTTGAGAAGTTCATATTCCAGACGCACAAAACCGTAGAGGTTGGAAAAATAACTTGTCAATTTGGTCGTGCCAATATCAGAGGTGGCAAAGCTTTCAATGACAAAACAATCTAAGGTTCCAAAAACTGTTTTAACCTTTTCCATTTTGCTTACTTTGTAATGGTGGGAGAGTAGTAAAGGGTCTTCCCAGGTTCCCCAAAGCGCATTGCCCCAGTTTTTTCCAATGGCCATTTTATCTGACCATTCTGCGCCCACTTTCAAAGGTTTTTTTACGAATGGAAACGGCGCGGTTTGCAGGGCATTGAAAAACCCAGTTCGGATAGGGCGGAGCCAAATATTGTGTGAGTTATCTACCAATCCAGTCAAACTCATGCCCGTGGCCAGCGGATCTTGAATATAGGAGATCTCCGTTTGTCCTTCGTTGGTTCTTTCTGCGTCAGAAACCTGTTGTACCACCAAACGGATTTTGTCCACTTCAATATCAGCAGTAGCTAAAGGCACCAATTCAAATTCGGCACTCTCATACATGCCTTTATTGCTTTTGAGCTTCGACACTTTGCCATCTTTGATGATTTCGTAGTCAAAAATATAGGCGTTTCCCACTAAGTACACCTCGTTAGTAGCGTCAATATTTTGCGTGTCCATCACGACCGTATCGTAGTGCTGGGCAGCACCAATTTGAAAAATAACAAGGAATAATATGGTCAGTTTTTTGTTCATGACGATTTTTTAAAGCCTCCCGTAGGATTTTTAAAGATAATTAAAATATATAATCGGTACGATTCCTAAAGAAAATAATCTGTGGGACGGCTTTTATGCCTATACTCTTGTTTTAGAATTGAGTAGCGAGGGCGAGTGTAAGTGATTTAATGATTTATGGTGATTTTAGGAGGTGAAGTTGCTGGTGGAAAATACCAGCAACAGCGATAATCCATTTCCAAAACAGCATTTTGAAATGCGATTGTTATGCTCTTTTCTGACATTTTATAAGATAAAAGGGATAGATGTCCATCACCTCTAGAATTTCAAAAATACCTGCGTTACCAAATTCTTCTTTTATGGAGTCCTTATCGTAAAAGAACATCTTTACGCCGCCAAATAATTCAAACCGGTCTTGATCAATGCAGGTTCCTTGGCCATAAAGTGGTGCTTCTTTGCTGACCGTCGTAAACACCATAAACCCGTTCTCAGAAAGTTGGCTAAAGCAGTCTCGGATCAGTTTTTCCCGCTCTTTTTTATTCAGGAGGTGAATTAAAGCGTAACAATAGATGCCATCATAGAGCTGTTTGTCAAAGGGCATTTCGGTTACCGAGCCGTGGTGAATATACAAGTCGGTTCCAAAATGCTTATGGGCTAAATCAATGGCGGTTTTAGAAATTTCAATACCTGTTACGGTCATGCCATTATCCCTGAAAAGTTGCGCATTTCGTCCATAACCAATGCCCGGGATAAGGACGTTTTTTACCTTATGCGCAAGAAAGAAATCCTTTACCAAAATAGTGGATATCGCGGGTTCAAAACCCCACATTTCCTGATTTTTTTTAAAGGCTTCCTCCCAAAATTCTGTCATTTTTTTATAGTTCTATTGCCCTCAGGTTTCTTATCTAAAATTCGCCTTAAGCCATTCAAATATTATTTTATAAACCTGTTCTCTTACGGGTTCTTTTGAGAGCACCAAATCGTGCATGCCATTCTCAATTTCGCAAGTGGTGATGTCCCCTTGGAGTTGACTTGCAAATTGGTGGATGTGTTCAACATTCAAGACGGCATCTCCCGCCATGAAGTTTCCAGACCATTTTTTATCATTGATGGTTTGATGGCTATAAAGTACCAAGGCGGGCACATCCAATCTCAGGTTGTTCTGTATTTTCTTATGCGCCTTATGGATGGCATCGATAAAACTCAGCGTCACTTTTGGTAGGTCATGAGGTTTCCAGGCTAGATTATAGTCCCATTCCCCATATTTCTCACGGTGGAGACTATAGCCATAGAATCTTGAAAAGCCACCTGAGATCAATTTATCGGGAAAATACTTACTTAAAAAAGAAAGTATCGGAATTCCTATCTTTCTTTCGAAGGCACTGAGATTAAATTCGTAAAAGGGGCTGTTGCAGATGATTCCGTGGAATAAATTGCTATTTAAATGCCTTGCCGCATAATAGGTTATGATGAGGCCACCCGTAGAATGCCCCATTAAGATCACTTGATTATGCTTTTCTGTTTTAATAATTTGTAAAGCGGCATTGATGTCTTCATCATACTCTAATAGCGAACGCACATTATTTATCTTTTGATGGCTGAGGTATGACCGGCCGTACTTTCTTAAGTCCAAGGCATAAAATGCATACCCCTCTTTATTGAATTGATTGGCCATTTGATCCTGAAAGAAGTAATCACTAAACCCGTGGATGTATAATATAGCTTTAGCGGATGGGGTTAAAGGTTGCTTGCGAATTAATGTTGCGATGACTCTGCCTTCATAATCATCAGTGAAGTTTAAGGTCATTTGTTCAAACCCGTTACCAAGGATATCAGGAGAATAAGCGTCGTAGGTGTCTGCCATAATGTTTTAACCTGTATTTCAATTTGCCGTTAAGTAATTTACGCAATTTAGAGAAAACAACGGTCCAAAAGGAGTGTTTAAAGTGTTTCTTTCAGGGAAATCAAATTGGGGCTTTTTATTTCATTTTTGGTCATAATCTACCATCCACTCCATACCAAATTTATCTCTAAACATACCAAAATAGGAACCCCAAGGACTTTCGGCAATGGGCACTTCAACCGTTCCACCTGCTGAAAGTCCATTAAATAAGGTGTCGTCTTCTGCGCGACTTTCCGCATTGATTGAGATTTTTTGATCGGTTCTCGTTTTCGTTGACTTTCCCCATCTTTTCAGGAACGTCATTCGCCATCAAAACGTTTTTACCAATAAGCAAGGCAATGTGCATTATTTTATTGGCTTCGTTTTCCGTTATATTTCCTATAGGAGAACCACGTTTTTTTGGTCTTAAAAAGGCAATTTCTCTTGACTTCCTTGCACCTTCCTTCGACAATCCTTCGACAATCCTCCTGCAAAACCCCATTTTACCGAAGCTCACTCGAACAAGTGTCGAACAAAACTGGGAGAAACCTCCTGAAAAACGCCTCCAACCAGACAAAAGCAGACAATACACGACAAAAGCAGACAAAACCAGACAAAATACGACAAAAAGCTGCTTCTATAGTAAGTTTTCGAGATGGGGTCAAAACTTCGTTAACGCTTGTGGAGTGGGTGGTTTTGATGGTTTCTGTGGCGTCGGTTTTGCAAAAAAATGGCATACATGATGTAATAACGATCAATTTAGACGTACCTTTGCACAAAATTTAAAGGAGTGACCTAAATTAATAGTGCTTGCTTCGTAAACACAATTTATGTCATTCAATTCATTAGGATTATCTGATGCTTTACTCAAAGCAGTCAGCAAACAAGGCTATACAACGCCTTCACCAATTCAGCAAAAAGCCATCCCGTTAATATTAGAAGGTAAAGATGTTCTAGCATCGGCACAAACGGGTACTGGAAAAACAGCAGGTTTTACACTGCCATTACTACAATTGTTGTCTCAAGGACAACCTTTGCGCCAACGCCCCGTACGGGCTTTGGTATTGACACCAACCCGCGAATTGGCGGCTCAGGTGTACCAAAACGTGAAACAATACAGTACTTATTTAGATATTAGAAGCACCGTTATTTTTGGTGGTGTGAATCAAAATCCACAAGTGGCAACACTTCGCAATGGTGTTGATGTGCTTGTCGCCACTCCAGGACGGTTATTGGATTTACATAACCAACGCTTATTGTCGCTCGCCAATGTTGAGATTCTCGTATTGGATGAAGCGGACCGTATGCTGGATATGGGCTTTTTACGCGATATCAAAAAAATCATGGCAGTGATGCCGGCAAAACGCCAAAACCTATTGTTTTCGGCAACGTTTTCAAAAGATATTAAAGCGCTTGCCAATGATATCCTTAACCACCCCGTATTGGTGGAAGCCACTCCGGAAAACACGACGGTGGATGCCATTGACCAACAAGTCTATCGTGTTGCCAAAGGTTTAAAACCCGATTTGTTGGTGAAATTGATTTCTGACGGTAATTGGGAGCAAGTTTTGGTTTTTACACGAACTAAGCACGGCGCCAACAAACTGACCAAGAAATTGACCAGTAGTAACATTACCGCCATGGCCATCCATGGCAATAAAAGCCAAGGCGCAAGAACCAAAGCGTTGGACGGATTTAAAAGAGGTTCTGTACGTGTACTGGTAGCCACTGATATTGCAGCACGCGGACTGGATATTCCGTTATTGCCGCATGTGGTCAATTTTGAACTGCCTAATATTGCTGAAGATTATGTGCACCGGATAGGTAGAACAGGAAGGGCAGGAGCTAGCGGATTGGCGATTTCTTTAGTTAGTGCTGATGAAACAAGCTACCTTCAGGATATTCAAAAACTGATTGGGGAACGTATTCCTGTGGAAATTGTTGAAGGTTTTGAACCCGATCCTAATGCATCTACTGAACCTATCAAACAAGGGCAAGGGCGAAGCGGGAGACCACAACAGAGAAAATCAACTACACCTAAAACAAGCGCAAAGAGCTCAAGTTCTGGAACTGGTTCTGGCAGAAATAGAAATAGAACGAGACGAAATTAAAATTACCTGCCTGTGGAACGGGCAGGAAGTTGAAACTGAAACTGAAGACGAAGTCGAAAACTTCAACTCTATAAGTTTGACAGATAAAAAGAAACGAGAAACTCTTTATAATGCTTAGTCAATCCTTAAAAGATAAAATAATTGCGGTTTGTGAAGCGAAAATTGCTGCGAAAGGTCCGAATGTAGGGTTATCTTTTTATGCGTTTTTCGCCAATAAAAACGAAACTCCTGAATTGTTAATGGAAGCTGCCACTTGGTGGATCATGGCGCACAGGCTGGATCATTTTGAGAAAGCGGTCAAGATATTGGCGATGGTCAAGGACTAAGGTTGTTTTCTCTCAGAGTTAATTTGCAAAAACCAAAGACGAGATTCGTTTCCTTCCGATAGCAGGTAAAAAACTAAATTGCAAATTCCAGAAGAATTGTTTGCAGATTTTTTAATTTAGCATGTTAAGCAAATCAGCGATTATCAGTAATATCAACCTTTTCAGCGTTTCATTGTCAACAGGAAACCTGAAACAAGAAACAAGAAACCCTTTCAAATATGCAACCCAACAATCCTCTTCATGGTATAAAACTCGAACAGATCTTAAATGATTTGGTGGCGCATTACGGATGGGAATATATGGGCACGGTGATTAAAATCAAGTGTTTTAATGAAGATCCATCAGTCAAATCTAGTTTGAAGTTTTTAAGACGTACCCCATGGGCACGCACCAAAGTGGAGCGGATGTATCTGAATATGTTGGCTAAAAAACGCTAAAATTCCACAGGTTTTCCAATCTCATTGATCTCATCTAAATTTGGACGTTTAGGATTCGGTCCCCATTTGTTCGGCATCGGTTCACTATCTTGAACTGTGAAGATCAAAACGATGATCCACCCGATATACGGAATTACCGAGAATAGATAATACCAACCACTTTTTCCTGTGTCATGTAATCTTCTGATGGTTATCGCCATAGTTGGGATAAAAGTTAGCAAGACATAAACAATTAAGAGAATTGAAGGAACAATTCCGAACCCAAGTTCTCCCATAAATCCGGATAGGAAAGATAAAATAAAGATGAATGGAAAGTGAAAAGCCATAAACATCCAATATTCCGTTCGTCTTGCACGTCCGCTAAAGTCGGCATATTTGTTTTTGAAAGTGTCTAAATACCAATTCATAATTGTAGGTTTTGTTGAGGTTGGTGCTAAAATAGAAAGATTTCTAAATAATCACCTCAAAAAGCAATGGAATTGGACAAACGGTCAATTTTCTTTATAAGGATACATCAATTTGAAAACGTCATTCACACTTTGATGTAAAATAGTGGCATGATTCTCCTTGGGTAAAAATAGAAACTCCAATTTAAGATTTGGCTTTCCAGAGTCCTTTAAAAGTTCGGCTAGCATTTTGGCCTCACGTTCCATAATTTCCCCTTCAGAACCTACCGCTACATAAACATTTGCTGGCATCTTTGAATGCGCACCCAAGAACATTTTGGCATCTTTAAGAAGCGATTCATTATCCCACCACAGACTAGGACTTACAATAATATACTCCGTGAAAAGCAAGGGTTTTTTGAAGAGTATTTCTGTGGCAAGCAAACCTCCCAACGACTGCCCAATGAGCATTCTTTGATTTGTTGTTGGATAATTGGCGTTGATATAGGGTTGGACTTCCTTTTCTAAAAAGTCGATGAATTTTCTCGAAGCGCCAGTAGTTGGATAATCCATCTTTAACTTTCTATCGATGGTAGGGAAGGTGAAATCCCGCTTCCGATCGATATTGGCGATGCCAACCACAATCGTTTTTGGCATGTTCATCTGTAAATTAAAAAACTGAACCAAGCCCACAATATGCATGAAATCTTCATTCATGCTCCCGTCCAATACATAGATTACCGGATATTTTAAAGTGTCCGAAGTTTTAAAACCCTCAGGCAGGTAAATGTTGAGCGTTCTATTTTCCGATAGAATTTTAGAATCGATGGAAACTATTTCTCCAATGGTTAAGGGTGATTTTGAACTTTCTTTTAAGGCAGTTTGTGCTTGGGAAGAATTGAGGGTAATCGCAATCAAAAAAATACTAAAAAAAAGGTGTTTCATTATAGGGGTAATTTGGATGCTTTTTGGTTTTATGAGAATGGCTAAATATAGTGTATCGAGAGGATTTAATGCGCGTTTTTAACTTTTTGAATCACTAATTGTCTTGTTTTTTTGAGACACGGCCCGATGGCTATCTGGATTACGGATTACACGGATTCTAAAATTGCACGAATTCGAAATTGTCCTAATAATAAAATAGAGAGCTTGCCTATTATGGTGAATTGCCCTTTGTTGAAATTATTGAAATCTTTGCGTAACTCTGTGTCATAGCTTCCATTCGGAATAGATATTAGACACTAATTTCACGCATTTTTACGGATTCAGAAATTTCACGAATTCAAACATCGCGATAAAAAAATACTTTTGTTTTCATTCTTTTCAACACGAGTCTTAATAGTTCATTCGGAAACAAAACAAAAGCTCCGGATTTAAAATAAAAATCCGGAACTTTAATATTTAACGAATCTTGTCTTGATTCTTGATTCTAACCTCTAACATCTAACATCTAACAGCACAGCGGTCTTATTCTCAATCTTCCTCCTCCTCAAAAACCGTAATCTCAGAATCAAATTCCGCCTCTGTAAACTCATCCCTACTGATCCAATATTCAGACGTGGTCATGATATAAGAATTATCGCCAGTAGGCTTTAATTCCCACACAATATCTTCAGCTGCCTCAAAGGCTTCATTTCCTGCCAATTGTTCAGAATATAAACGTTTGATGATATTATTGTTCGCCAAGGTCTTGTCCAGAACTTTTAATATCACTTCTTTGGACACCTCCTTGTTAGGCGTGATTTCAAATTCGACAATAGTTGCTTTCGCAGATGGGAAGGTTCCGTTATACGCTTTAAACAGGAATTGATTGATATTGAAAAGCTGATGATGCAAACTAATGTCACTGTATTCTTCAGATATTTTATCGAGTACCATGTCGTGTGACATTTGTTCAATTTGACCTTCGGTTAAATGATCAGATAATTTATAATCCAAGAGGATGGCTGCGGCTTCAGGACCTTCAAAATCGGAAATAGCCATAAAGAGCAATTCCTCAAGATCTTCAGGTTTGGATTTGTCACCATCCGGAAATCCGAAACGATCTAAAAGTTCAATATAATCGGCATTAGTCCATGCGTCTTTTAATTCTTCAACATTCTTAACACTGTTGATTACCATGTGATATTTCATAATTACTTCTTTTTTAATTCAAATAAATCTAATCTTCTGTCTTTTAAGTTTCTGACGCTTCCAAATTGGTTCAGCTCTCTTAAAAGATCAATGTCCACATCGGCGATGAGGATCATTTCAGCGTTTTGTGTGGCTTCTGCTTTAACCCCGTTGGTTGGGAATGCAAAATCGCACGGTGTAAACACCGCCGATTGCGCATATTGAATGTCCATATTTTCAACATTCGGCAAATTGCCCACACTGCCCGCAATGGCAACATAACATTCGTTTTCAATAGCTCTTGCCTGTGCACAATGGCGCACACGGGAAAACCCATTCTGGGTATCGGTCAAAAATGGCACAAATAGGATGTCCATGCCTTCATCTGCCAAGATACGGCTCAGTTCAGGAAACTCGACGTCATAACAAATCAGGATGCCTATTTTACCACAATCGGTATCAAAGGCTTGGAGTTTGTTACCGCCAACCATGCCCCAAATCTTGGCTTCGTCTGGCGTGATATGTAGTTTTTCAAAACGTTCTGTGCTGCCATCACGTCTACATAAATACCCCACATTATAGAGGATATTATCCACAACCTCTGGCATGCTCCCGGTGATGATATTGATATTGTAGGAAATAGCAAGTTTGGAAAAACGCTGCACCATTTCTGCTGTGTGTTTTGCCAATTCCCTGATGGCTTCAGGGGTGGATAAATGATTGTTTTCTGCCATTAAGGGGGCATTGAAAAACTCTGGAAACAAGGCAAAATCACTGCGATAGCCGGAGACGGAATCGATAAAGAATTCGGCTTGTTGCATCATTTCGTCCATATCCTTATACAATCGCATTTGCCATTGCACCAATCCGAGTCGGACCACCTTCTTGATGGTCGTGGCTTTCTTCGATTTTTTCTCGTAGTAGATATTGCTCCATTCCAACAAAACCGCATAATCTTGGGAGGAGGCATCACCTTCAAGGTAATTCTTTAAAATACGGGTGGGGTGAAAATCATTGGAGATTTGAAAATTAAGTACCGGATCATGGATCTCTTTACGTCTTACCTTGTCGATATATTCTTTAGGCGATAAAGTGTCTGCAAATTTATGGTAGTTAGGGATGCGTCCTCCAAAGGCTAAACCTCTTAAGTTTAAGCGCTCGCATAGTTCCTTTCGGTAGTCATAAAGTCGACGGCCCAATCGCAGGCCCCTGAATTCCGGTTTGATAAACACATCAATGCCGTAAATCACGTCCCCCTCGTTGGTATGGGTATCAAATGTGTAGTTTCCGGTGATATCCTTATAGGTATGATTGTCATCAAATTGTTCGTAATCTACAATAATGCTCAAGGCACAACCTGCAATTTGATCATTGATCTTAATGACCACTTGGCCTTCTGGAAACTCTTCAGTGAGTTTTTTAATTTGATGTTCTTGCCAAAATGCATCGGGCATGGTGGTGTAAGAGGCAATCATTGCTTCTTTTAATTCCTGATAATCATCCAGGTGTAAATATTTTAATTCGATGTTTTCAATGTCTTCCATGGTGTCATTTAATGTGGTTGGTGGTTGAAGTATTCTAAATACATAACTTCATTTTAAAAGGTTTTACTTCAAGGCTTTTATGCCTTCATAAGCGACAATGGCTACAGCATTGGCAAGGTTTAAACTGCGTACGTGTTCACTAAATAAAGGGATTTTGTATAAATGTTCCTGATGTCTTTCCAAAATATCCTTAGACAGGCCCAAGGATTCCTTCCCAAAAATCAAGAACAAATCATCCTCAAAAGGGATGTCCCAATAGTCCTTATCGCCATGACTTGATAAAAACGCCATTTTCGCACCTTGATGTTCTTCAAAAAACGCACTGGCACTGTCATATGTGGTGATGTTGACATGCGGCCAATAATCCAATCCGGCGCGTTTAAGGCGCGCATCTGTAATCTCGAATCCGAAAGGTTTGACCAAATGCAAATGGGCTCCGGAGGCTAAAGCCAACCTGCCAATATTTCCTGTGTTATTTGGGATTTCAGGCTCCATCAATACAATGTTTAAGGGCATATTAAAAATTTAGTTGATCACAATCTACAACGGTTAAAGGAAACTTTTCATCAAAGGTAATTCTTGCATTCTTTTTAAATACGGTTGTATTATTCTCATCTACTTCCACATCACCATAACCTTGAAGTAGGGTGTTTCCTTTTTTAAGAAAAATAAGCTCACGCTTTGACGTTGTGCCTTCCGATTCGAAATCGTAGTCTCCAAAAATGGTATCGCCTTTTACGATGCCTTCAAAGGAACCGAAGCTGCCGTCCTTTTCATAAAAATTGTAGAACATTTCACCTATCACAAGGTTTTTGCTCTGTGTTAACATGAGTGCAATGGTGTCTTTGTTTTGGGCGTACAAATAGCAATGCTCTTCATATTTTTCAGATGTGGCAGTATTCTCTTGCAGTGGGGGTTTGGTTTCTGCTTGTTCCTTACAGGAGATTCCTAAGGCAAGCAGAGCAATTACGATGAGGTTAAAGTGTTTTTTCATACTAATATGGATTATTTGTGAGGGTTATCAACCAAAAAGAAACCTATTCGTTAAAGATAAGAATAGGTTCCTTTTTAATATATAGCACCGAATCATTTTTTCGATTTCTGATCTTTTATGGTCTTCTTATCGATGTCAAATTGATTCGTATCCAATTTAGTGTTACCTGTCGGATTGGTAGGATTGGTTTGTTCCTTTGTCGTTTTAAACTTTTTATTGTCCTTTATTATTCCCATGATTTCTACTTTTTAAGTGAACCATAAGATAAGAAAAACAGAACGGAAACTGTATTAAGATTATCTTAAAGTTTAAGTGTACAAATCTTAGGCTTCTAAAATGTCACCAATAAATCTATGGATTTTACCCGTGCCTTCAGAATTTAAATGTTTGATAAACGCACTTCCGATAATAGCGCCTCTAGCATCAGTTGTGGCTTGCATAAAGGAAGTATGGTCTGAAATACCAAACCCAATCACTTGTGGATTTTTGAGTTTCATGTTGGCAATGCGTTTGAAATAATTTGTTTGGACATCTCCAAAGTCAGAACTGCTTCCGGTAACGCTGGCACTACTGACCATATAGATGAAACCTTTTGAAATGGAGTCAATAAACCGGATGCGCTCCTCAGAGGTCTGCGGGGTAATCAAGAAGACATTGATGATGTCATACTTTTCAAAGATGGTTTTGTATTGATCATTATAAACGTCCACGGGCAAATCAGGAATGATGAGGCCGTCAATACCAATTTCCTGGCATTTCTTGCAAAATGCTTCCACACCATATTGCAAGATCGGGTTGAAATATCCCATGATGACCAACGGAATGTTGACGGTTTTCCGGATGTCCTTAAGCTGATCAAAAAGCACCTCTGTAGTCATCCCGTTTTTTAAAGCTTGGGTCGAACTCGCCTGAATGGTGGGGCCATCGGCTAGAGGATCGCTAAATGGCAACCCGATTTCTATCATTCCGACGCCGTTTTTCTCCAGATCCTGAATGATACTGACTGTATCGTTAAGGTTGGGGTAGCCGGCAGTAAAGTAGATTGAAAGTAACTTTTCGTTACTGTTTTCTTGTAATTTCTGATTGATTCTGTTCATGTTCACTTCCCGCGAAAGCGGGAATCTTATTAGTTAAACCATATTCCTGCGGATGCAGGAATCTCATTTCGTTATTTAAACTTTTAATTCTGCTCCTTAAAAAGGAGGCATTCATCTCCGGAAAACGGGATGAAGTTGAGGGGTTTATTTGTTTTATAGAAACCCTTCCGTCTTCAGTTTCTCAACTGAAACTGAATCCACCTTCCCATAAAAAAAGGTAAGGAATTTAATTTTAATCAATAAAATATAAATATCAATTTTTAATTGATATGCCGAATTTGCGTTAAGGATGGAGGCATTGTCGGAGCTCCTCGAAGAGAGCGACTGCCGACAGCCTGACCCTTTAGGGTAACGCCATAATATTACAAGTTAAAATGTTTTATATAAGTCTCCAAATCCTTATCGCCACGTCCAGAAAGACTAACCACAACGAGGTCATCAGGTTGAAACTTTTTGTGTTCAAAAACCGCCAGAGCATGAGAACTTTCAATGGCAGGAATGATCCCTTCCATTTTACACAGTTCCAGTCCCGCGGTCATGGCATCATCATCTGTAATGGCGATGAATTCTGCACGCCCACTTTTGTATAAATGGGCGTGCATTGGCCCTACACCAGGATAATCCAATCCTGCGGAAATACTGTAAGGTTCCGTGATCTGTCCGTCTGGTGTTTGCATGAGCAGTGTTTTACTGCCGTGGATGATGCCTTCCTTACCTAAGATTGAGGTGGCAGCACTTTCTCCAGAATGCACCCCTTTACCGGCAGCTTCCACAGCAATAAGTTTGACCTCCGTATCGTCCAAGAACTGATAAAAAGCGCCTGCAGCATTACTGCCGCCACCAACACAGGCCACCACATAATTGGGTTTTGTTGTGCCTTCTTTTTCTTTGAGTTGCCATTGGATTTCTTCGGAAACAATAGCTTGAAAACGCGCTACCATATCCGGATATGGATGCGGACCAACCACACTGCCAATAATATAATGGGTGTCCACCGGATTGTTGATCCAATCGCGAATGGCCTCATTGGTGGCATCTTTTAAGGTGCGACTTCCAGAAAGTGCAGGAACGACGGTAGCGCCCAACATTTTCATCCGTGCCACGTTGGGTGCCTGGCGTGCAATGTCAATCTCGCCCATATAGACAATGCATTCCAAGCCCATAAGCGCACATACGGTTGCTGTGGCCACGCCATGTTGACCCGCTCCAGTTTCTGCAATGATGCGGTTTTTCCCGAGGCGTTTCGCCATCAAGATCTGACCAATAGTGTTGTTGATTTTGTGGGCGCCGGTATGGTTGAGATCTTCCCGTTTTAAATAAATTTTGGTGTTGTACTTTTCACTCAATCGCTTTGCGAAATAGAGTGGGGAAGGGCGTCCCACATAATCTTTAAGTAGCGCATTGAATTCTTCCTGGAATTCAGGTTCTGCCATAACTTTCAGATAGTTTTGACGTAATTCTTCCACATTGGGATAGAGCATTTCTGGAATGTATGCGCCGCCAAATTCGCCGTAATACCCTTTTTCGTTGATGTTGTATGTCATATTCTTCATTCCCGCGAAAGCGGGAATCTCGTGTTTAAAAGACCTGACAGGTTTTAAATGCCAGGTCTGGTTAAATCAATTAATTTCTTTTATAAATACTTCCAATTTTTCCGAATCCTTTAATCCAGGTTCAATTTCGAATTTGCTGTTGACGTCTATAGCATGGCAATACTGGGATTCCTGCCTACGCAGGAATTCTGCTACGTTAATAACTTCCTCCAAACCAATCCCACCGCTTAAAAAATAAGGCTTGGTGGAAGGGTAATCTTTTAAAACTTCCCAATTAAAGGTATATCCGTTGCCACCTGGTAACTTACCTTTGGTATCAAACAAAAAGTAATCGCACACCGATTCGTAAGGTTCTAATTCATCAAAATTGAAATGGTCTTTGATTGAGAACACTTTCAAAATTCCTGCGTAGGCAGGAATCTCTAGATTTTTATCCTTATCAACATTTTCATCCTGATCTACTTTTAAAAGTTGACTTTTTAGTTTTTCACAAAACTCCGGCGATTCCTCCCCATGCAATTGTACGAAGTCCAAACTATGTTTTTCAATCTTGTCGATAATGTCCTCAACCGTGGCGTTCACAAAAACACCGACCTTTTTAACATCTGATGGTAATTCTGGAATCGTGCCATTGAAATATCGTGCCGATTTTTCATAGAATATAAATCCGAGATAATCAGGTTGAAGCCTCGCAATATCACTGATGTTTTCGGTGTATTTCATACCGCAGACTTTAATCCTCACCCCATCCCTCTTCGAAAGAGAGGGAGTTTGATTTGGCTTATGACTGAAGTTTTTGGTGCTCATTTTAGTTTTTTAAATCAGATTTTTGATAAATGACTTTGCACTTTTGCCCGCATTGGCCGTTTTCATAAAGTTTTCTCCTATTAAAAAACCTTGGTAACCGTAGGGTTGTAATTCCTTTATAGCTTCCACGTTGCTGATACCACTTTCTGATATTTTTATAAAATCATCTGGAATTAACGAGCTTAAATGCTTGCTCGTCTCCAAACTGACCTCAAAGGTTTTTAAATTTCTATTGTTAACGCCTATCATATCCAAACTTGGCATCACTGATTTATGTAATTCTTCCTCATTATGGATTTCCAGAAGCACTTCGAGGTTGAGGCTTTTTGCCAATTCTGAAAATCTCTTAATTTCTATGTTTGATAAAATGGACGCGATGAGCAGTATGACGTCTGCGCCATACGCTTTGGCTTCCAGGATTTGGTACGTATGGATGATAAATTCCTTTCTTAACAAAGGCAAATTACAGCTGGCTCTTGCCAAAAGTAAATCGTCCAGGGAGCCTCCAAAATATTTTCCATCGGTTAGAACTGACATTCCACAAACTCCAGCCGATTCATAACCATTTGCTACGTCAAACACATTTAGGTTTTGATTTATGATAGACTTCGAAGGCGAACGACGTTTATGTTCAGCTATGATGCCTGTGGCGCTGTTTTTCAATCGTTCCGTTAGTGATACCGTATCTCTTTCAAACAAAACCGATTGTTCCAATTGTGACGTAGGAATGAGTGATCGTCTTAAATCCACTTCCTTTCGTTTATCATTAACTATTTGGTCTAAAATATTCATTTAAAAATTTTTTAATTATTGGTCGGTTGTCTATTATCTGATGTCTGATGTCTGATGTCTGATGTCTGTTATGTGTTGTGTGTTATGTGTTTTCTGTTGACTACCAACTGCATACTGCCCACTGCCAACTAAACTCTACTTATTTCAACTAATCTCTCAAATTTCTCCTTTGCTTTTCCGCTCAATAAAGCCTCTTTTGCCATCCCAAAACTATCTTCAATCGATTTATTGGTCACCGTTGCAATCGCCATGGCGGCATTGGCGCATACGACGTTATTTTTCGCTTCAGTACCTTGGCCATCCAATACTTGTGTGAAAATCTGGGCGGCTTCAGCTACGGAATCACCACCATATATCTCACTTTGTTTTAAAGTATTGACTCCGAAAAATTCGGGTGAGATCATTGTTTCTGTGGTGTTTCGAATCACTTTGGTTGGACCGGTCAAGGAGATTTCATCATAGCCATCCAAGGCATGAAGAATGGTATAATTAATATCTGTATTTTGGTAGAGGTAGCTATACATTCTTAGTAATTCTAGGTTAAAAACACCCACCAATTGGTTTTTTGGAAATGCCGGATTTACCATGGGTCCCAACATATTGAAAAAGGTTTTTACCGCCAAATCCTTTCGGATGGGCGCTACATTTTTCATGGCAGGGTGGAAGAGCGGGGCGTGTAAAACGCAAATGTTCGCTTCGTCTAAAGATCGTTTCAAGAAATCGCGGTCTGAGGTGAATTTAATGCCTAGATATTCCATAACGTTGGAAGACCCGCATGCCGAAGAAACGCCGTAATTGCCGTGTTTGGTGACATTGACGCCAGCTCCAGCAGTGACAAATGATGCCAGAGTTGAAATATTAAAGGTGTCTTTTCCGTCGCCTCCCGTACCACATAAATCGATGCCGTTATAATCGGCTAAATCTACGTGCAGACACAATTCTAAAAGCGCGTCCCTGAACCCTTGCAATTCTTCGATGGTAATGCTTCGCATCATATAAACCGTTAGAAAAGAAGCAATCTGACTTTGATTGTAGTTTCCTTTTGATATGTTGACCAAGACGTGTTTGGCTTCTTCGCTAGAGATGCTTTCTTGGTTGATGAGTCTGTTGAGTATATGTTTCATAATACTTCCTGCGAAGGCAGGAATCTTTTGTTGTTAAACTTAATTTTTTCTAGATCAACTAATTATTGATACGATGTAACTCTTTTGTTTTCATCCTCTTTTCTCGAAGCGTTTGCTTAACTAAAACTTAAGGATTAACGTTGTTGATCCTATAAGATTTCTGCCTGCACAGGAATTTTTATCCAATTTTCCAATATCTTTTTCCCATCTGGTGTCAACACCGACTCGGGATGGTATTGTACCCCTTTTAAATCGTATGTTCTGTGGCGCAAGGACATTACCTGACCATTTTCGTCAAAGGAAGTGGCTTCCAATACTTCAGGTAAATTAGGATCGACCACCCAGGAGTGGTAACGCCCCACTTCAATGGTTTTGTCCAAGCCGTTAAAAAGCAGTTCGTCGGTAACGCAACTGGTGACTTTGGTGGCTACGCCGTGATAGACATTATCCAGATTGATTAATGTGCCGCCATATACTTCAGCAATGGCTTGTTGGCCGAGGCAGACGCCCAAAATACTTTTTGTGGGTGCGTAGGTTTTAATGATGGCTTTTAGCAGCCCAGCTTCGTCAGGTAGTCCTGGTCCTGGAGAAAGTACGATCTTTTCAAAGGCATCTACTTCTTCAAGCGTGAGCTGATCATTGCGTCGGACAGTGACCTCACATCCCAAATCTTCAAGATAATGGACGAGATTGTATGTAAAACTGTCGTAATTGTCTATAACTAATATTTTCATATGCATTCCTCGCGAAGGCGGGGATCTCAGTTTTAAAATGTTATTTTTTTTGGCTGAGACCTTTCAGGTTTTTAAAAACCTGAAAGGTCTCAGGTGTGATTCTATTTACTTTTTATTTTCTGTTTTAAACCTATAAGGTTTATAAAACCTTGATTGTTCTTTTATAATTCTTTCCGTTTATATCTCCTTGGCCATTTCAATCGCCTTGGTCAATGCCCCCAACTTATTGTAAACTTCCTGCAATTCATCTTCAGGTTTTGACTTAGAAACCAATCCTGCGCCGGCTTGCCAATGCAATTGATGATTTTTGCTCAAAAACGTCCGAATCATGATGGCATGATTGAAATTGCCTTTAAAATCCATAAATCCGATGGCGCCGCCGTAAAAATCGCGACTCGTTTTTTCATACTTTTCAATGAGTTGCATGGCTTTGTGTTTAGGCGCCCCACTTAAGGTTCCTGCAGGAAACGTATCGGCGACCATTTGCATGGTGGTGGTGTCCTTATGTTTTTTTCCTGTCACCTTGCTCACTAAATGGATGACGTGCGAAAAGAATTGTACTTCTCTATATTTTTCGACGGTGACCTGACTTCCATGTCGGCTCAAATCGTTTCTTGCCAGATCGACAAGCATCACATGTTCTGCATTTTCCTTATCATCAACGGCCAAGAGTTTGGCAAGTTCAGCATCCTTTTCGTCGTTACCCGTACGTTTGAAGGTGCCTGCAATCGGATGGATTTCAGCTTTGTCTTTATTTATGACCAATTGTGCTTCTGGAGAACTTCCAAAAATCTTGAAATCGCCATAGTCAAAATAGAAGAGGTAAGGAGAGGGGTTAATGCTGCGCAAAGCGCGATATACGTTGAATTCGTCTCCTTTAAATTGCTGCGAAAACTTTTTTGACAGCACCAGTTGAAACACATCACCTCGGGCACAATGTTTTTTTGCGAGGACGACATTCTCTTTATATTCATCATCTGTTAAATTGGAGACTGTTTCGCCTTCCGTTGAAAAATTGAAAGCAGCAAAGTTTTTAGACTGGATGAGTTGTAGAATTTCTGGGATATTATTTTCTGTATCAAAACAATTGGCAAATACATACGCCTCATTTTTGAAATGGTTGATGGCAATGATGTTTTGGTACACCGCATAGTAAATATCAGGAATATCTTGATGGCCTTCTTTTTTTGAAATGGCTACGTCTTCAAAATAACGGACCGCATCATAGGCGATATATCCAAAAACACCATTGTTTATAAACTTGAATTTATCTTCGGAATGCGTTTTAAAACGTTTGGTGAATTTATGGATCACATTGGCCACATTCGTATCCCGGGTAATGGGATGGATTGACTGACTTTTATCGGGGAAGCTTTCTGTGATGACTTCATTTTTCACTTTAATGGAAGCGATAGGATTGCAACAGATATAGGAAAAACTATTGTCATTGGCGCGGTAATCACTACTCTCCAAAAGAATACTGTTGGGGAATTTATCCCTTATTTTCAAATAAATGCTCACCGGCGTAATAGTGTCTGCGAGAATCTTTTTGTGATGGGTGCGTAGGCTGTAAGACTTCATGTTTTTGAATTATTATGTATAAAAAAAAGGCCTGTCGTGAATGACAAGCCTTTTTTATATTAGATTTAAATATACTATAGCATTACCTCACGAAGTTTGTTTCGAAAAGTTCCACCACCAAGTATGATTTAAAGTTGTGTACATATTTTTGTTTTGCCAAATATAGAAATCAAAATTAAGTTATCAAATATTTTGGGAAGAAATTAAAAAAGAATCCTGCTACCGAAATTCCGGAAGCAGGATTCATTATGATGTAGCTTTTAATAAAATAAAGTTTAAAACTTCAACTCTACATGGAGATCAAAATTATCATAGATGGCTTTATCCTTTAGACCATCAAAGAAACTCGCCGATCTAAATTTTATATCATATTTGGTACGGTCAACTTTAAGGTCGGCAGTTGCAGTATTTCCAGAAACAACCATGTCAAAAGTGTTAGGATTGGTGATGCCTTTGATGGTCAAATTGCCGGTTACTTTATATTTGCCGTCTTTTCCTGATACGTTTGTAATGACAAAAGTAGCAGTGGCATGTTTGTCTGTACTGAAAAAATCGTCGGATTTTAAATGTGCCTCAAGTTTGCCTTTCATTTCTCCTTCTAAATCAGTTACGGTCAAGGTTGGCATATCCATGATGAAAGAGCCCCCTGACAACTGATTTTTGTCGTCAAATTGTAGAGCACCTTGCTGAAGAATAATGTATCCATCATGTTCTCCGGTTACTTTATGTCCTTTCCAGGTGATTTTACTGTTGACCACATCAACTTTCTTCTCGATTGTAGTGATAAATGAACTGGCTACAAAAGCCATTGCTAAAATTAGTGTACTATTCATAAAAATGTGATTTTAAAAGTGTAATTAATTTAAGGGTTAATTTCTGAGTTTTGTTAATAAATTATTTAATGTGTTTAATTCTTCTTCGGATAAAGGCGAGGCAATATCTTTTTCAGATGCTTCAACTATTGGGTCTATTTCCTTTAAAAATTCCAGACCTTGCGGCGTAATGAAGATTTCAACTTTCCGCCGATTTTCTTCACATATAAAGCGTTCTACATATCCTTTTATGATGAGCTTATCTACCAATCTCGTGGTGTTGCTCATTTTACTGACCATTCTGCCTTGAATGTCTTGAAGGTTGGTAGGCTTGCCTTTTTGTCCTCGTAAAATTCTTAGGACATTAAACTGTTCAATGGAAATATCAAAAGGCTTAAGGATGTTGGAAATAATGTCCCTTATGATATTACTCGTATAAGAAATATTCAAAACCGTCTTCTTCGCCAAGGGTATTTGGGAGGTGGTTAATAAGATGTCTTCTAACTCTTTCATATACAACAATTGTATATACAAATGTATAAGTGTTTTTTTATTTCCAATTGAAATTTTGCTATAATGTTTTGTTAAAGTTTTATTGGTCTTCAATTGGAGCTTTATTTTTATACCATGAGAATAATATGTTTTTTATTGCTGATCTTAACAGCATCCTGTAAGGACGAAAATCGTCAAAGTGAAAAGGTGGAAGACCTTGATTACAAAGAAGATTTTTCTAAGGTTCCTTTGGAAATCTATGATTTTGAAGGGCTGAAACCCTTTCTAAAAACGAACACAGATAAGACCTATGTTATCAATTTTTGGGCTACATGGTGTGCACCTTGCATTAAGGAGTTGCCTTATTTTGAGGATCTGAACGCTACTTATAAAAATAAAAATGTTGAAGTTATTTTGGTGAGTTTAGATTTTCCAAAAAAGTATGATTCCCATGTGAAACCATTTATCAAGAAGCATAATTTAAAATCTAAAGTGGTAGCTTTGGATGATAACGACTCTAACACTTGGATTCCCGCAATTGATCCTGATTGGTCTGGAGCTATTCCTGCAACGCTGATTTTCAATAGAGAGAAACGTCAGTTTTATGAAAGGACGTTTACTTATGAGGAATTAGAAAAAGAAGTAAAGCAATTTCTCAATTAGAAATTGCAACTTGTTAATGGAACAGTTTTTGACTTGTATAGCGCAGAATAACAATCTTAAGAAAATATGAAACATATAAAAGGAATTTTCGCGGTCATTGCCATCATCATGCTATCTGCTTTTACAAATCAGAGCAGTGGCTATAAAGTAGGTGATATTGCCGCAGATTTCAATCTGAAAAATATTGATGGTAGCATGGTAGCCTTGGCTGATTATAAAGATGCCAAAGGATTTATTGTCATTTTCACTTGTAATACCTGTCCGTATTCTGTGGCCTACGAAGACAGGATTGTCGCACTCGATAAAAAATACAAAGCCAAAGGGTATCCTGTAATTGCCATCATGCCAAATAACCCCAAGACTCAACCTCGAGACAATATGGAAGCCATGATACATAGAGCTAAGACAAAAGGGTTTACGTTTCCTTACCTAATGGATGAAGGCCAAAAGATTTCTCCACAGTATGGAGCCACCAAAACGCCTGAAGTGTATGTGTTGCAGAAAACAAGTAAAGGGAATCAAGTGAAATATATTGGTGCTATTGATGATAATTACCAAGATGCCAGTGCGGTACAAACCAAATATGTAGAAAATGCTGTAGACGCATTGTTGTCTGGAGGGCCCATTAAGGAAACTCAAACGCGAGCCATTGGGTGTTCTATTAAACTCTAATAAAAAGGTAACTGTTAAAAATTGAATCCGAAGTGTAACACTTCGGATTTTTTTCGTCTATATCACAAAGAAATGTTAATTTTGTTCTTTTAAAAATAACTATCATGGCAGATTTAACGCAACAAGAATGGGCATCTCAATTGGAGAATGACAAGGACGCAATCATTTTGGACGTAAGAACCCAAGATGAAGTTGACGAAGGGTACATTCCGGAGGCCATTCATTTGGACATTCATAAAGGTCAAGAGTTTATTGATGAAATCAAAAAACTAGATCCTGAGAAAAGCTATTATGTGTATTGCAGATCTGGGGGGAGAAGTGGGCAAGCGTGTTCAATAATGAATTCTTTGGGATTTAAGAAGGCCTATAACTTAATTGGAGGTTTTAGTGAATGGAAAGGACCGTCCACACAATAAAACTTGATTTATTTCTTTATAAGAAAACTAAACCACATATTATGAAGCGTTTTTTGTTGATTTTTATTATTGCTTCTACCTTCCTAGTCGGTTGTAATGATAAAACCGAAGGTGAGATTAATTTAGTTACGGCTGAAGAAATGCTCTCTTTAATGGAGTTGGAAGATGTGCAATTGGTTGATGTAAGATCGGCCAAGGAAAGAGAGGACGGTTTTATTAAAAATTCACAAAACATTGATTTCTATTCGCCAACATTTGATGAAGACATCTTAAAGTTGGATAAAACCAAACCCGTTATCATATATTGTCGTTCCGGAAAGCGTAGTGCCGAATGTGCTGAGAAACTGATAAACGCTGGATTTGTTAAGGTTTACGACCTTAAAG
>NZ_DATJCA010000087.1:0-11744 GCF_035515035.1 Gelidibacter sp.
ATTCCAATTTCTTGCTTCTTCCGAAGAGGTAGCTCCAAGAACGCATGCCGTAATACGACCAGGACACCATGGTGGAAAAGGCAAATAAAACCACGGCCACCGCCAGTACGGCTGGAAACCAAGAAACAACAGTTCCGAAGGCATCGGCAGTAAGTTCTACACCGCCCATGCCGCTATTGATTTCATGTTTGCCGGTAAAAATCAATACGAGGGCAGTCATGGTACAGACTAGCATGGTGTCAATAAGTGGTTCAATCAAGGAGGTAAAACCATCGGCAACGGGGTGGTTGGTCTTGGAAGCACTGTGGGCAATTGCCGCCGAACCTACGCCCGCTTCACTAGAAAATGCCGCCCGTTGTAGGCCTATTTTAAGCACCCCAATGAAGCCGCCTTTGATGGCTTGGGCAGAGAAAGCACCATCGATGATGGCTACAAACGCACTCCCAAGGAATTCAATATGATAGCCAATCACAACTAAACATCCTATCACGTATAGCAAGGCCATTACAGGAACCACTTTTGCAGTCACTTTGGCAATACTTTTAATGCCACCAATAATCACTGCACCAACCAACAATGCAAAGCCAATTCCGAACCAAAATCCCTGTCCTTGTAAAATGGGAATCTGTTCTGAGACTATTTTAAAAGCTTGATTTGACTGCAACATATTCCCGCCACCAAAGGAGGCGCCAACGCCTAGAACGGCAAAAAGTATCGCCAAGAACTTTCCTAAACGTTTAAGATTTTGCTTTTCAAGTCCATAGCGCAAATAGTTCATAGGGCCGCCAAATATGCGTCCTTCATGATCAATAAAGCGATACTTTACGCCCAAGGTACATTCGGCAAATTTTAAGGACATTCCGAAAAAGCCAGCCAAGAACATCCAGAACGTTGCGCCCGCACCGCCCAAAGATATGGCTACTGCAACGCCAGCGATATTCCCCAATCCTACGGTAGCTGATACCGCGGTGGCCATTGCTTGAAAATGTGTAATGGTCCCAGGAGCATCCGGATCGTCATATTTCCCTCTTGCCAAATCTAAAGAATGTCTAAAACCGCGAATATTGACAAATTTTAAGCGCAGCGTAAAGAAAATACTGCCCAAAATAAGCCAAACTACAATAAAAGGAATGGTACTGGTCTTTACATCCCCATTAGGATGCAAAAGGGGTTGTGGTGTTTGAAAGTTGATAATTGCCAAGAGAGGTACCTTATAAGAACCGTCATCCGGCGTTCTGGAAATTAAGGCACCTTCTTCTAGAACGTGTTCGAGAATGCCCGCCTCAGGTGTATAAATAGCTAATTCTTTGTTGTGTTGGTTGACCAACAAGGCGATTTTCTCACCTGATTGAACTTGGCTTCCGTCTGCAACCAACCAATTTTTCAATTGGTATGTCACATTGTTTTTAGTGTCTTCTAACGGCAGCCTAATATTCCTCTGAGACGTATAAACCACAGGGTCATATATGCCGAGGGTAGCAAAAGCATCCCAAAAAAGCACGGCGCCCAGGACATCTACGGCCGGTTGGACTCCACTATTGAAAATTTCGGTAATTGATTTTGCAGGGATGGTAAATTCTTTTGTAACTGTATTTCCACTGGCATCGGTAATGGTTACAGAATGTTCCATGCCCTCAATTAACCCAACGGACTCTGAAGCGTCCAACGGGGTATCTACATTGCTCCATTTGTATTGATAGGGTGCTGATCCTCCATGCACCGCAACTTTTGCAATTCCGTTGTTAATTTCCGAAGAAGGGTTGATCAGCTCTAACTGTACGGTCATAACCTCCTGTGATGGAACCTGACCTACAGAACTTATGAAACTTAGAAATAAGATCGTGAGAAAAGTGAAAGTCTTGTGTTTTATCATCAAATAATTAAGAGTTATCAGTTTATAATTGAAAAAATACAATTTAGTGATAAGCCGAAGTCCTCCCAAGATATTTGAGTTCTTTTTTTGAGAGTGCGCAATACAGGGATTGAAAAATGTGCTTTTATAGGAGGAATTATTATAAGCCTTGTTCGACATTTTTTTTCTTCTCTTTTTTAAATCTAATGTAGGAATAGAGTACCGGCACTAGGGCGAGGATTGTGGTGATGATAAGAAATAAAGTAAAATTCTGCTTATGGTCTAACATCAAACTCGATAGAACCACAATAATTCCTCCTATAAACCACATCTTTCCGCCTAACCTATGAGTGTCTTTCCACACGGTTTCATTTTCCAGCGTCCATGGCGTTCTGATACCTATAAAGTAATTTGGCTTTATTGTTTTAAAATAATTTCCGAGAATAATATATAACACCCCAATTAACAATACCATATAATTGGGATTATCAACCGATTGGTTCTTGGCTGAATAAAGTATGAACAACGCAAGTATTGACATTAAAACGACCATTAAAGTTTTTATTGCCTGCAGTTTATTTCCCATTTGATGGAGTTTGTTTTTAGGGTCAATCCTCGGGACGATCAAAAAAATGACATATACCAATAAGGGAAGCAGAATGGGAATTAGTAAGAGTTCTATTTTCTCGCCATACCTATCTATTTCACCTAAACTATTCCAATGTACTGGAACCTTTTCAGGCAAGTGATTCCAGATATATGCCAGATAAATAAAAGGCAATGAAACAACGGTAATGATTGGTAATTCTTTTTTAAGTTTCATAGATTAGTTTTTTAGAGTGAGGATCCAGTTTATCAAATCTTCTAAGATGCTGGTGTTTAAGGAGTATTCCACAAATTGACCTTTTTTCTCGCTGGTGATCAAATCGGCGCGTTTTAGAATATCAAGATGATGGGAGATACTGGGTTTTGAAATATTGAATTGGTCTGCAATTTCTCCAGCATTCATATCTCGCTCCTTTAATAATTCTACAATTTGCCTTCTGGTTTCATCATTAAGAGCTTTAAACAAGGAATTCATTTTAATTTAGGTATTTAGACAAATATCTAAATATTATTTTAAATATCAAAGTGTTTTTATTTCTAATGGAATCGAAGCTATCAAATAGCTGCAAACTATTTGATAAAATCAGAAGCAGCGATTAGGGAACTGTTAAATTAAGGTATTATTCTACGGTGACTTTGACCTGGGTTTTACCTTCTTCGCTTGGGATTTCAGAAACTAAAACCACCGATTTATCTTTTTTAAATCCTGAAAATTCAAAGTTCTCAAATCCGGTATAGGTGTAGCCTTGTGAAAGTAATTTGTCCTTAATGTCTTGAACTTTATAGTTTTTTGCAAGAGAAATATCTAAATCGTTGGAGTCGTCTTTTGATAAAATAACCGTGATGACTATAGTATTATCCAAATCATGTTTATAAGTTATTCCATATTTATTTTGGAGGTCTTCCTTTTGATTTTTGATTTTCTCATAGCCATACTAGTCAACCATATACGTGTCTATTGAAGCAAAAGGTTTTGTTGTCAAGTTTTCCAATAAGGTGATATCCAGGTTTTGCGAAAGTGCAGTAGTGGCTATTGAAAGACATAATACTAAGGAGAGGATATTTTTTATAATGAGAGATTGTTAATGTACTTTCCTGTTTATTCTTAAAAAATTAATGGCCGGAGCCATGATTTTTGAACGTGAAAATTGAGGAAATTCAGATGTGTACGTCAGGTTTTTAGCTTTTACGATTATAGAAGAAATAAGCTTAAATAAACTTATGACGGTAATACATAGGGCATATACTGACTCCGTTCAATTTTATAACGA
This sequence comes from Gelidibacter sp., assembly GCF_035515035.1. GTDB lineage: Bacteria > Bacteroidota > Bacteroidia > Flavobacteriales > Flavobacteriaceae > Gelidibacter. Next base: position 3,730 of record NZ_DATJCA010000087.1, read on the forward strand.
AATAGTGCTAAACTTACATTTTGAAATCGGGTTAAAGTACGGTCTCAGATAGTCGTTTTAGGGAAATTTCAGAAAGAATTTGGGAGAGATCTAGAGACCTTCATCACTAAGCTGGGATTTAATGACAATTGTCACAGTCATGAGCATCACCAAAAGCTCTTTTCTTTTTTGATTTTTTCCAAAAGAATTTCTTGACTAAGAAACCTAGCGCAAATCCCAATGCTAAAAAAGCCAATATATTTTGAATGGTATCGTTCATTTTTTAATCTTCGATATTCAGTTTTCAGTTTTCAGTCTCAGTTCTAGAACTATCTATTCTCAAATCATGTATTTTTAAGTAAATCATCGAATTATACTTTTTCATCTGTGAAACTTCCGTGTCTCCTCCGTGTTTACTCAGTGTCAACTTCGTGTCTCCTGTGTGGAACTTCGCGATATAACTTTTTAAAAGGTTGACATCAACGGCCTTTAAGCATTTGATATTTAAGAACCCCTAACCCCCGGTCACTCCTCTTCGGTCATCTGCCTTATAATTACTTCAAAACCTGGAACGCAATCAACGCTATAATATACGCAAAAGCACTCATAATTACAAGCTGTAACAGGGGCCATTTCCAGGAATTTGTCTCACGTTGCACAATGGCCAACGTACTCATACATTGCATCGCGAAGGCGTAAAACAATAGCAAAGAAATTCCTGAGGCAAACGTGAACAACGGCCCTCCCAAAATAGGATTGACCTCTCCGGCCATCCTGTTCTTGATGGTTTCTTCGTCATCACTTCCCACACTATAGATGGTGGCCAAGGTGCCTACAAATACCTCACGGGCGGCAAAAGAACTGACCAAGGCTATTCCAATTTTCCAATCATATCCTAAAGGTCTTATGGCAGGTTCGATAGCGCGTCCTGTAATGCCAAGAAATGAATGCTCTAATTTTTGGGAAGCCAGATGTTCGTTAAACTCTGCTGCGCTGATATTTTGATCTGCAAATTCTTTAGTGACAATGTCTTCAGCATTGTTAAATTCCTCGCCCGGCCCATAGGAAGCTAAAAACCAAAGAATGATGGAAATTGCCAAAATGATTTTTCCGGCGCCAAAAACGAAGGCTTTGGTTTTTTCAATCACCGTCAAAACCACATTTTTTAGCAAGGGCAGTTTGTAGTTAGGCATCTCCACCACAAAAAAGGTCTTGCTCCTAATTTTAAGGATTTTGTTCAAAATCATGGCCGAGCCCAAAGCAGCGCCAAATCCGATGAGGTACAGCAACATCAAGGTCATGGCTTGATAGCCCAAGCCAAAAAAACGCTTATCTGGAATGACCAAAGAAATAATAATCAAATAGACCGGTAATCTTGCGGAACAGGTTGTAAATGGTGTGACTAAAATGGTGATTAACCTCTCTTTCCAGTTCTCAATATTTCTAGTGGCCATAATCGCAGGAATCGCGCAAGCTGTCCCAGAAATTAAGGGCACCACACTTTTTCCGCTCAAACCAAAACGGCGCATGCCGCGATCCATTAAAAACACCACACGACTCATATAACCACTTTCCTCAAGCACTGAAATAAACAGGAACAAGAAGGCAATCTGCGGGATAAAAATCACAATCCCGCCCAAGCCGGGAATGATGCCCTCAGATAATAAGTTTGTGAAGGTCCCGGCAGGAAGTGCGTTTTTGGTCCATTCGCTCAAGGAAGCAAAAGTAGAATCTATAAAGTCCATTGGAATGCTGGACCAGTCATAGATGGCTTGGAAAATAAGCAATAATATGAGAAAGAAAATGACGTAGCCCCAAACTTTGTGAGTTAATATCCGGTCTAGTTTTATGCGTAGATCTTTGGCGGTACTTAAATCAATGGTCTGTCCTTGCTTAAGTGTATCATTAATAAACTGATAGCGTTTAATGGTTTCCTTTTGTTGCAGTCGTTTTAAATCGGCTTTGGACTTCGTTTTAAAATCGGCAACCGCCTCAATTTCATTTCTATTGGTTTTACCAAAATTGACATCCTGGGTTATGACCAGCCAAAGTTTATATAAGGATTGATTAGGAAAAGCTTTTCGCAAACTGTCAAAATAGTCCTTGTCAATTGCCGAAGCATTCATACAGGGTTCCGTAGATAGGTCTTTGTAATTGGAAATTAAGTCCTTTAATTCATCAATTCCATAGTTTTTTCTGGTACTGACCAGTGCAATCTTGGTATTGAGCTGTTCTTCCAAATGCGGAATGTCTAAAGTAATACCCTTGTAACGCATTCTATCCGCCATATTAATGGCCAGGATACAGGGAATTTCCAAGTCTTTAATTTGTGTGAAAAGCAGTAAGTTTCGTTTGAGATTTTCCACATCGCTCACTACAACCGCGACGTCTGGAAAGTCCTTGTCATTTTTATTTAGAAGTAATTCGATAACGACGTTCTCATCCAACGAAGAGGCATTTAAGCTATAGGTTCCTGGTAAATCAAGGATATGTGCCTTCACGCCACGAGGCAACCTGCAGATGCCTTCTTTTTTCTCAACCGTAATCCCAGGGTAGTTTCCCACCTTTTGGTTCAATCCAGTTAGGGCATTAAAAACGGAGGTTTTACCTGTGTTCGGATTTCCTATTAATGCAACATTGATCTGTTTACTCATTTAGAGGATATCTATTAAAATATGAAGTGCAGTCTCTTTTCTGATGGCCAAATGAGTGCCATTAATATTGAGATACATGGGATCAGAATAATAAGCCACTTGCACCAGCTCTACAAAATTGCCAGGTAAACAGCCCATTTCTAAAAGTTTTAATGGGATGTAAATTGATGAAACATCAGTAATGATACCGCGTTGCCCTTTTTTTAGATGTGCGACTGTTGTTTGCAAGCTTATTTAGATTGATTTTAAAGAAGCAAAAGTAAACGAAAAATATTTATTGTTTGTTATGATAAAGAGGAAAGTTTAAAGTTCAGTGTAGGAGTGGTGAGAGGTTACACGGTAGTTGCGGGGCGAAACACTTAGTATTAGGGTTTTAGAGATGGGCGGGGAGTGGTTAGTTCGTTTTTAGAGAAGTCGTTCTATCTCTTTGAATAGTTTGGAACATTTATGACGTCTGCGCCAATCAGCGCCATCTGCGTGAGAAATCCATTTAAACTTACAGTAGATTCCTCAAATCAGTGAAGAAGGTATCTGAGAATCTAAACTATCCGAAGGAACAACCCCTTATCTATCGTAGAGGCATTTAAATTTAGAAACCCACTCTGAACTTCAACATGCTTTATTCGATCTTTAAATTTCGCAATTCCATTATAAAGATCCAAAAATCGTTAATCGTAAATCAACAATCGTTTTTAACCTTCGTTTTTCAGTATTTTGATATCCTGAAGTAACTTCTCGATATCGTCCGGTTGGGTGCCATCATAATAACCTCGGATTTGTCGCTTTTTGTCTATGAGCATGAAGTTTTCGGTGTGGATCATATCATATTCATCGCCATTGCCATCTGTTTTTACTGCCAAATAGCTTTTTCGGGCCAGTTCATAAATCTGTTTTTTATCACCGGTAACTAAGTTCCATTTCTTGTCAATCACCCCTTTTTCAATGGCATATCGCTTTAATTGGTCCACATCATCAATTTCTGGCGTCACGGAATAGGAGAGCAGCATAATTTCATCATCTGCTAAGGTTGCTTTTTGTATTTGGACCATATGGTCCGTCATGATTGGGCAAATGGTTTGGCAGGTTGTAAAAAAGAAATCGGCAACATAAATTTTATCTTCGTAATTCTTCTGGGTAATGGTTTCCCCATTTTGATTGATCAGGCTGAAATCGGCAATTTTATGATATTTGCTTTGGTATTGTAACGTACTATCTACCATTTCAAAATTCACCATGGTAGGTTGGTAAATGGGAAGCACTTTTTCAGGCGTCAGGACATTGTACATGATGGTCACAATGATCGCGGATAAGAAGAACAGAAAGATTGCAAAAAACTTATATTCTCTAAAAAAAGATAACATTTTTGATGGTTTTGAGGATGTTGTGTGAGATTTGTTTGCAAAAATACAACAGATAAGGATCAAAAGGGGTATTTTTAATCTTAAATTTTGGGATATGAAAAACGGTATAGGTCTTCTTTTTTTGTTTGTTTTTTCATCGCTCTGCGCTCAAGACCAGTCAATTAATGAGATAAGAGAAGCTGAGGTGAAATCAGCGTTGAACCGAATGCAATTCCGCGCTAACCCCAATACGGGCAATTATGATGTGAAATATCACCGATTGGAGCTTGAGGTGGATCCGTCAGTGGCGTTTATAAGTGGTGAGGTGACGACCTATTTTGAAGCGACATCCATTTTAAACCAAATTGTTTTTGAATTGGCAGAAAATATGACCGTGTCTCAGGTTTTACAGCGTGGTCAACCACTCGAGTTTTCTCGAAATAGCTCTGATGAAGTGATCATTACGCTTCCTCAAGAACAACATAGTGGCGTATTGGATTCGTTGACAATTTCCTATTCTGGAAATCCTGTAAGCTCCGGTTTTGGATCATTTGAAGTCAGCACGCATGCGGGTAAGCCAGTGTTATGGACACTTTCTGAACCCTACGGCGCAAAAGGATGGTGGCCGTGCAAACAAGATCTTATTGATAAAATTGACCGCATTGATGTATATATTACGTCGCCTTTAACCAATGCTGATGGCGATGCGTATGTGGCCGTCTCCAATGGTTTGGAGCAATCACAAGTGATCAATGGCAGCACTAAAACCACTCATTTTAAACATAATTATCCCATTCCGGCCTATTTGGTGGCCATTGCCGTTACCAATTATGCCATCTACTCCCATACAGTTGCCAATAATGGGAACCCTTTTGAGATTATTAATTATGTGTACCCCGAAAATTTATCAGTCATACAAGCCCAAACTCCGGTAACGGTGGATATCATGAACCTGTACAGCACTCTTTTTGGCGACTATCCTTATGCCGAAGAAAAATATGGTCATGCGCAATTTGGATGGGGTGGCGGGATGGAGCATACAACGGTGTCCTTTATGGGTAGTTTTGGACGAAACTTAATAGCGCACGAGCTCGGCCATCAATGGTATGGAAATAAAGTGACCTGTGGCAGTTGGAAAGACATTTGGCTCAACGAAGGGTTTGCCACTTATATGTCCGGACTTGTAGTTGAAAATTTAGATGGTGCTATTCCGTTTAAAAATTGGAAGCAGCAAATGGTAACGTCCATTACAAATCGTCCGGGTGGTGCCGTTTATTTGACTGATGCGGATACGTTGAGCGTCAATCGTATTTTTGATCAGCGTCTGTCTTATAATAAAGGGGCGATGGTTTTGCACATGCTCAGAAAAAAATTAGGAGATACTGATTTCTTCCAGGGTTTGAGAAATTATATAGAACATCCAGATCATGCCTATGGCTACGCGAAATCAGAAGATTTTATCAGGATCATGGAACACACCAGTGGTGAGCATTTATCTGAGTTTTTTGGAGATTGGCTTTATGGAGAAGGCTATCCAAGTTTTAAATTGGAATGGTCACAGGATACTCCTACAGAAATAAGATTTAATTTAGAACAGACACAGACCCATTCGTCTGTATCATTTTTTGAAGTGCAATTACCCATACGATTAGTGGGTACGGCCGGAGAAACCCTTGATCTGATTTTAGATCAAACCGTCAGCCAAGAAAACTTCATCCATTCCGTTAATTTCAAGGTGGCTGAGGTATTGATCAATCCTGAGTTTGATATTATTTCAAAAAATAACAACGTTGTTCTAAGTACGGAGGATCGCCTTATGGACATGGAAATCGTATTCTATCCCAATCCCGTTTCAGAAACGCTCCATATCAAAAAACCCGATTTCCTAACCGTGGATCAAATTCGCATTTATAATACCCTTGGGCAGCTGATTTACACCTCGGTTTGGAATGCAACTATTGATGTCTCTTCGCTTTCTACAGGCCTGTTTTTTGTGGAACTCCAAACGCACAAGGGCAGCATTAATAAATCGCTGTTAAAAAACTAGCTAATAGAATCGGATTAGTTTTCTAAATGGGCATAAAAGACTACTTTTGTGCCTTATAATTTTTTTTGAAAAGAGATCAATGGAGTTTGTAATTAAAGTTTCTCAATTTTTATTGAGTTTGTCCCTGCTTATCGTGTTGCACGAGTTAGGGCATTTTATACCCGCAAGATTATTTAAGACCCGCGTAGAAAAATTCTATTTGTTTTTTGATATCAAGTATAGTTTGTTTAAGAAAAAAATAGGCGACACGGTCTATGGTATTGGTTGGTTGCCTCTTGGTGGCTATGTCAAAATAGCTGGAATGATTGATGAAAGCATGGATAAGGAACAAATGGCCTTACCACCACAACCATGGGAGTTCCGTTCCAAACCCGCATGGCAACGTCTGATTATCATGCTGGGTGGCGTGACCGTCAATTTTATCTTGGCTTATTTAATTTATGTGTTTATGTCTTTTGGGTATGGCGATACTGATATTGCCACAAAAAGCATAAAAGGCGGCTATTTAATCGATAATCCCCTGCTTACGGATTTAGGTTTTAAGACTGGTGATCACATTGTGCAGATCAACGATACAGAAGTGATCAATGAATCTGAGGTCAGAGCTAATCTAATTGGCGCTCAAAAAATTACGGTTGAGCGTGAAGGAGAAGAAAAAACCATCGCGTTACCTGAGGATTTTTTAGGCCAACTTTCAACCAGTAAAAACCGAAGGTTATTTGAATTGAGATTGCCATTTTTGGTGTCCAAAGTCAGTGATACTTCTTTAAACAAGTCGGCGGATTTAAAGAAAGGCGATATTATCAAGACGGTTGAAGGCCAATCTGTAGAGTATTTTGATCAGGTGCAAGACGTTTTGCAGTCTTTTAAAGGACAAACTGTGTCAGCCGAGATTCTAAGAGATGGCCAAACTAAAGTTATCGATCTCCAAGTGGATGACAACGGGTTGTTGGGCATTGAGACCGGTGGCGTGCCTTTTAATACATACGCCGAATTGGGTTATTTTGATATCGTCAAGAAAGAATATACGCTTGGCGAAAGCTTTGCGGTTGGCTATGATAAATTTACCAGTCAGATCACAGGTTATTTCACGCAGTTAAAATTAATTTTCAGTCCAAGTACGGGCGCCTATAAGGGTGTAGGTGGGTTTAAAGCCATTTATGATGTGTTCCCAAGTGTTTGGAGCTGGGAATATTTTTGGGGCATTACCGCCTTCCTTTCCATTATGTTGGCGGTATTGAATTTATTGCCAATTCCAGCTTTAGATGGTGGTCATGTTATGTTTTTGCTCTACGAAATTGTGTCTGGACGCAAGCCAAGCGAAAAGTTTTTAGAGCGTGCCCAAGTGATTGGATTCATGATTATCATCATGTTAGTATTGTTTGCTAACGGGAATGATATTTTTAAAGCGATAACTGATTAAAAATATTTCAAAATAGTTTTGCTCAAGTTAAAAATTGCAATATATTTGCATCCTCAAAATAAGGTAATATACCTTCCTCTTTAGCTCAGTTGGTTAGAGCATCTGACTGTTAATCAGAGGGTCCTTGGTTCGAGCCCAAGAAGAGGAGCAAACAAAGCCGTTACGTAAGTAGCGGCTTTTTTGTTTTTGGTGGTTTCATAGGGGCTACAGCAGCATTCAAGGTTTTTAAGGGTCAATACAAAAAGTTGTGGACTAACTAAAAATAAGAGAACTTTGAAGCAAAAACATTTATGCTCCCAGATTCACTATTATCCATAACCAATTTATTGCTTCCCGAAGTTCTTGTTTCCTATTTTGATTTAAAAAAGCACGAGATCAAAGGTGAAGAGCTCCACTTTTACTATACCGAACAAAACAAGGCTCCCGATGGACATGAAAGTACGAAGCTCCATTCCAAGGGCTTCTTTCCTGAGGCTACGGTTCAGGATTTTCCCATACGGGGCAAGAATGTTTTTCTGCACATCATACGGCGCAGATGGGTTGATCAGGACACAGGCGAATTAATCACAAGA
>NZ_DATJCA010000088.1:0-20400 GCF_035515035.1 Gelidibacter sp.
GAAGAAGCGGAAAGGCAAGGAATCTTGACGCCAGGAGATACGGTAATTGAGACTACCTCTGGAAATACGGGTTTTAGTATTGCCATGGTGAGTATCATCAAAGGGTACAAATGTATTCTTGCGGTAAGTTCAAAATCCTCAGCGGATAAAATTGACATGTTAAAATCTATGGGTGCACAGGTTTATGTGTGTCCTGCACATGTTAGTGCTGACGACCCAAGGTCTTATTATGAAGTTGCCAAGCGTTTGCACGAAGAGACAAAAGGCTCTGTTTATATCAATCAGTATTTCAATCAACTCAATATTGATGCTCATTACAACAGTACAGGCCCCGAAATTTGGAAACAAACTGAAGGTCATATCACGCATCTGATAGCTTGTAGTGGTACGGGAGGCACTATTTCTGGAACTGCCAAATACTTAAAAGAGCAAAACCCAAAAATAAAAATCATAGGTGTAGATGCTTATGGTTCTGTCTTGAAGAAATATCACGAAACACGCGAGTTTGATCATGACGAAATTTATCCATACAGAATTGAAGGTTTAGGAAAGAATTTAATTCCTACAGCTACTGATTTTGATATTATTGATGAATTTATCAAGGTTACAGATGAAGAAAGTGCCCATACAGCGCGTCAAATCTCACGAACTGAAGGTTTGTTTGTTGGATATACCAGCGGCGCAGTCATGCAAGCTGTAAAACAACTAAATGAAGCCGGAGAATTTAAAACCGGGGATAATGTGGTAGTCATCTTTCCTGATCATGGATCGCGTTATATGAGTAAAATCTATAGTGATAAATGGATGGAAGAACAAGGCTTTTTTGACAGTAAAACAGTCTCTACATTAGAAACTATTCAATATATTAAATAAACCAAACCCATATATAATCCTATAACCTGATACGATGTTGTAGGATTTTTTGTTGATGGAAATCTTATAAACAGTGGTTTATAACTTAATTATGGTATGAAAAGATATTTGGTTAATTTTGCCCAAACTAATTAAGCTAATCGAAGATGATGACGCCATTTACCCTAAACCAATGCAAATGGGAAATGGCAGCGTATGTCCTAATAACACTAACATTACATGAAAGACTTATTTGATAAAATTTACAGAGATAAAGGTCCATTAGGGAAATGGGCTTCTCAAGCTGAAGGCTATTTTGTATTTCCAAAATTGGAAGGCCAAATCTCTAATCGCATGAAATTCCGTGGTAAGGATGTTATTACCTGGAGTATCAATGATTATCTAGGACTTGCTAACCATCCTGAAGTGCGAAAAACAGATGCGCAAGCGGCAGCTGATTATGGTTCCGCATATCCAATGGGAGCACGAATGATGTCTGGACACACTGAACTCCATGAGGTTTTACAGACCGAATTGGCAGAGTTTGTGAATAAGGAAGCTGCTTATCTTTTAAATTTCGGATATCAAGGTATGGTTTCAACCATTGACGCTTTAGTAGCTAAAGATGATATCATAGTTTACGATGTGGATGCACACGCTTGTATTATTGATGGCGTACGTTTACATATGGGAAAACGTTTTACCTATAAGCATAATGATATTGAAAGTTTAGAAAAGAACTTGGAGCGTGCTACTAAAATGGCAGAACAAACAGGCGGCGGCATTTTAGTCATTTCAGAAGGTGTTTTTGGAATGCGTGGCGAACAGGGCCGATTAAAAGAAATTGTAGCACTTAAGGAAAAATATAATTTCCGATTTTTGGTAGATGATGCACACGGTTTCGGAACTCTTGGTAAAACAGGTGCTGGGGCAGGTGAGGAGCAAGGTGTCCAAGACGGGATTGATGTTTACTTTGCAACTTTTGCGAAGTCTTTAGCCAGTACTGGAGCATTTATTGCTGCAGATCAAGAAATTATCGATTATTTAAAATATAATCTACGCTCTCAGATGTTTGCTAAATCACTACAAATGCAATTGGTGGTTGGTGCACGCAAACGCTTAGAGATGTTGAGAACCATGCCAGAAATGAAAGAAAAGCTTTGGGAAAACACCAATGCTTTACAATCAGGGCTTAAATCACGTGGGTTTGATATAGGAACCACCCAAAGTTGTGTCACGCCAGTATATTTGAAAGGAAGTATTCCTGAAGCAATGGCATTGGTGAAGGATTTGAGAGAAAATCATGGAATTTTCTGTTCTATTGTAGTATACCCTGTAATCCCGAAAGGATTGATTTTACTGCGAATGATTCCTACAGCTACACATGACATTAATGACATCAATGAAACGTTGGATGCGTTTGACGCCATTAGAGCTCGTTTGGAAAATGGAACTTACAAAAGATTGTCGGCGACAGTTGCTGCCGCTATGGGAGAGTAAACTTGAAATTTCAAAATAAAATTCCAAATCCCAATTATATAATTGGGATTTTTGGTTTTATATACTCCAGTAAAGAGGATTGTAATTATTTGATGGAGAATTAATCCGCATTATTCCATACTCTTATATGGAATTCCCGTGCTCTCTAAAAAACCTTGCGTAGAAACATTGGGTATTTGCTTGCATGTCAGCAGACAGGTGTTTTTAAGTTGGATTCTTTCTTATTGAATATCTTTCCTCACGGTTTTTCTCCGTTTATAAACTTCCGGTTTAAAATGTTTCCAAATTTGATGAATAGCTAAGTTGTCTTCCAATTCTGGTGTTCTGATACAATTTTGGATACCTTTTTTGGTGAATTCCTCATAGTATTCATTAAAAATAACGGCAGTAACGCCCTTATTCTGATATTCCGGAAGAATGCCAATCAAATAGAAAACCACTTCTTTACTGTGCTTCTTAGCGTGTAAAATATGTCTAAAACCAAATGGGAACAATTTGCCCTTTGTTTTCTGTAAAGCTTTCGCAAAAGAAGGCATTACAATGGCAAAAGCCACTAAATTGTCATTTTTATCAATTACAAATTTGATGTACTCTGGATTGACAAAACTGATGAATTTCTTTTTAAAATATTCCTTTTGAATATCTGTTATCGCAACAAAAGATGACAAAGAGGCGTAAGATTGGTTGAAAAGATCAAACATCTTATCAACATAAGGCATTACTTCTTCAGTTTTGGTGAATTTTAATGCTCTGAGCTCATAACGCTTTTTGATCAGTTCCTGCGCTTTTAAAAAAAACTCTATTTTTACATTGGAAAAAGGAAAGCGACTTTCAGAATAGAGTTTCTCGTCGGTATATCCCAATTCTTTGAAATGGTCCACATAATAAGGATAATTGTACCAGGTTATCATACTGCCCAAATATTGATATCCTTCCGTCAGGAGGCCTACTTTATCCAGATTTGAGAAGCCTACTGGGCCTTCTACATAATCAAGATGGTTAGCTCTACCAATTTCATGTACTTTCTCCAATAAAGCTTTGGTAACTTCAATATCGTCAATGACATCAAACCAACCAAAACGCATTTTCTTTTGCTTTTGTTGATTGACTTCAAGCCAATTAATAATAGCCGCAACCCTTCCAACTATCTCGTTGTTTTTATAGGCCAGAAAGAACGTAGCCTCCGCATCATTAAAAATGGGATTTTTCTTCTTGTTGAAAGTATCCATTTCCTGTTTGATCAATGGGGGTACCCAATTATGGGAGTCTTTATACAGGTCAAAAGGAAATTTTACAAACGCCTTTAAGTCTTTTGGTGAGCTTACTTCTTTAATTGTAATCATAAGGTGTTCTTATAGGTTGCCCTTTTTCTTTTTCTTTAAGTCGATTTCTTTTTTATCCTGAATTTTTCGTTCTTGATTTCTCAATTCATCTTTGGCAGAATTGCCGTTATCAATCTCTTTGTCCTGATGAAAATCTAAGCGGTAGGACATTCCAAAATTCACTCCAAAAACAGAGGGCGTATCCTTTGTGTTAAAGGTTAAAGCGGTATCCAACTGGAAATTTTTATTCCACAGATAAGCGCCTCCAAATCGAAATAAATTATCGGCATAAAAATCACTTTTAATGCCTTGAGTTTCTCCAAATACAACCCATTGGGGGTTAAATGAATGGGTGAGGGTTAAAATATATTGAAAATCAGATTGGTCCGTGCCAATTCTATCCTTAATCAAATTAATGACAAATACCCAACCTCCTGAAAAATTGTTTTGTGAAATCACGGCAATCTTTGGACTAAAACCTTCAATTCCAGGAGCAGTATAAGGGTTGTCCTTCGAATCAAAATTAGCGCCAGCATAAACGGCCACAGCAGGAATCAATGATTTCCATTTAAACTTTCTGTTCGCTTTCCAACTATATAAATTAGGTTTTTCTTCAGCCGCACGTCTATAGGGATCATATATCATATATTTTGCTCCAACCGTAAGGTTTTTAAAATTGGCTCTTTTGTCGTCCATTGGAATACTGGAGGCGTATAATGTTTTGGTGTCGTTTTGATATGTGCCTTGGACATTGATTTCAAGTTCTTCAAAAATTAAACCGTATCGCGCTGCAAAATCGACTCCAAATCCTGAAACCTTATAATTCAATGGCGTATGTTCTTCCTTTACAAAATACGGACCAGCTTCAAATTGGATAACGTTAGGACCAACTGCAAATGCACTTTGTGAAACTCCAGGTCTATTGGAATTGATCACCTCTGTATACTGACCAAAAGTAAAATGGGTGACGCCGAAAAGTAAAAAAACTATTGAGAATTTGGTAGGTTTCATTTTCTTATCTATTAGCCTCAAAACTACATATTTTTTTTGATTTTGAATTGATTTTAATCGATTGATAAAATGGGGTTTTTGATGGTTCAACAGTTGTTGTTTGTACCTAAACCGCCTAAAACAGGGATATTTTATATAATTTTTAAGTATTAATATCCGTTTTTAAATACGAAGAATTGTACTTTTGGTGAAAATTTAAATTCATCATGCAAATGGCGTCCTTTACTGGTTTTCTGAGAACCATTTTGATTATTTTATTGGTGTATTATGGTGTAAAGATTCTTATGAGACTTTTTGCTCCATATTTTGTGCGCTATATGTCAAATAAAATGCAGGAACGTTTTGGAGGTCAATTCCAGCAACAACAACCCGATAGGAATCGCCCCAAAGAAGGCGAAACGGTTATCGATAAAATGCCAGAACAACGTCAATCCTCTGATAAAACCGTAGGAGAATACATAGATTACGAAGAAATTGACTAATTTCCCCGTACTAATCAACCTCAATACTTCATGGCTTTGTCAGTAAAAAAGTTCCTTCCACATCTTTTAATAATTTTTGGTTTTATAGCGCTGTCACTGGCTTATTTTAGTCCGGTGTTAAGTGGCAAACAGATTTTTCAGAGTGATATCATGCAGTACATTGGAATGTCCAAACAACAAACCGATTTTAGAGCTGAAACTGGAGAAGAGACCTATTGGACCAATAGTGCTTTTGGAGGCATGCCAACTTATCAATTAGGCGCATTATATCCGCACAATTATATTAAGAAATTGGATTCGGTATTACGTTTTTTACCGAGACCAGCAGATTATCTCTTCCTTTATTTTATCGGATTTTACATTTTGCTCTTAACGCTTAAAGTGGATTATAAATTGGCAGCTCTAGGGGCGCTAGCATTCGGATTTTCTACTTATCTCATTATTATCCTGGGTGTTGGCCATAATAGTAAAGCACATGCCATTGCCTATATGCCGTTGGTGTTGAGCGGCATTCTTCTTGTTTTTCAGAAGAAATACATTACCGGATTTCTACTGACCACCGTCGCAATGGCACTTGAGCTCAGTGCCAACCATTATCAAATGACTTATTATTTAATGTTATTGGTCTTGATACTGGGAGCAGTTTATCTTTTTGATGCCTATAAAAAGAAAATGCTTCCGCACTTTTTTAAATCCGTGGGCATTATGGTGTTTGCCGTCATTTTAGCCATCGGACTAAATGCCACAAACATCATGGCAACCCAAGAGTATGTGAAGGAAAGTACTCGTGGTAAGAGCGAATTGACCATTAATCCTGACGGCACTCCAAAAACGATGTCAACAGGATTAGATAAAGAATACATTACAGAATATAGTTACGGGTTTTTAGAGACTTTTAACCTTTTTATTCCAAGGCTTTTAGGTGGTGGGAATGGTGAAGATGTTGGTAAAGATTCAGAGATGTATAAGTTCTATACGGGTATTGGCGCGAGTCCGATAGAAGCCATGAGGGAAGTGAAGCATACACCCACCTATTGGGGAAATCAACCAATTGTGGAAGCTCCGGCTTACGTTGGCGCTGTGGTTCTGTTTTTATTTGTTTTTGCACTTTTCATGGTCAAAGGCCGTTTGAAATGGTGGCTTGTTGGAGGTGTGATAATGTCTTTATTACTATCATACGGAAAAAATTTAGGATTTTTAACCGATTTCTTTATCCAATATGTGCCCATGTATAATAAGTTCAGGGCAGTAACTTCCATTCAGGTTATTTTAGAACTATGTATTCCAATACTGGCAATTTTTGGCTTGGTGCGTTTGTTTAATGATTATGAAAAGGATGAGGAGAAATTAAAAGCCTTAAAGTTTGCTGCCGGAATTACAGGAGGGGTGGCTATCTTGTTTTTGTTACTGAAGGGCTCTCTCGATTTTGTAGGAGTCAATGACGGGTATTACCGACAGGCATATGGTGAATATGGACAGAGCTTTATAGATGCTCTTAAAGCTGATAGAAAGTCAATGTTTACCTATGATACCTTGCGGACCTTAATTCTTGTTTTACTTTCTGCTGGTGGTATTTGGTTGTTCCTAAAGAAGAAGTTGTCACAAAATAAACTTATTGTCGTATTTGCAGTATTGATCCTTTTTGACTTGGTAATTGTAGATAGACGTTATGTCAATAACGATAACTTTGTTTCATCATTGCAGGTGAGTAAACCGTATCAAGCTAATGCTGCCGACTTAGAAATCATGAAGGATGATGGACACTTTAGAGTATTTGATGTGGCTTCGAGCGCAGCTAGAGCCTCTTATTTTCATAATTCATTGAACGGTTATCATGCAGCAAAACTTGGACGATATAATGAACTATTTGATTTTTATATTGCGAAAAACAATATAAATGTATTGAATATGCTCAATACCAAATATATTATTGCCGATGACGATAAGGGAAATGTTTTTCCTTATGAAAATGCAGAGGCCAACGGGAATGCATGGTTCATTTCCGAAATAGAAAAAGTCAAATCGGCCAATGAAGAAATGCTCGCTTTGGATAGTTTGGACACTAAACATAAAGCAGTTACTACGCAAGAACTGCCTTCATCAAATTTTAAGATAGATTCATTGTCAACTATTTTAATGTCAGAGTATCAGCCTAATTATTTAAAGTATAACTCTAATAATATTTATGATGGTTTTGCAGTGTTTTCAGAGATTTATTATGCTGATGGATGGAATGCTTATGTTGATGGGAACCTGCAACCACATTACCGGGTAAATTATGTTTTGAGAGGTATGAACGTCCCAAAAGGACAACATACCATTGAATTTAAATTTGAACCACAAGTCGTCAAAACAGGAAGTACAATAGCGCTGGCGAGTTCCATTTTGTTTGGGCTATTGATTTTGGGAGGAGTTGTCATGTTCCTGCGAAGGCAGGAACCTCAGGATTCAAAAGATAACATCTCTAAGTAGAAGAATTTCTTTCAGATTATTTGGTCGAATCAATTGTAATCGATAATAATATAAGCGCTTCCACTTTCACAGGAATTCACTATGCAAAAAAAAGCACTCATCATCACCTATTATTGGCCACCTGCAGGAGGACCTGGAGTACAGCGCTGGTTAAAGTTCGTAAAATATCTTCCAAATTACGGCATTCATCCGGTGGTTTATATTCCTGAAAATCCGAGTTATCCAATGATTGATGAGAGTTTGATGGAAGAAATTCCTGAGAATGTCACCATTCTTAAACAGCCCATAAAAGAGCCCTATAAATTAGCTGAATTTCTATCAAAAAAATCGTCTCAAACTATCAGTTCAGGTGTCATTCCGAAGAAAAACAAACAAAGTTTGATTCAGCAGCTTATGTTGTATGTACGCGGGAATTATTTTATCCCAGATGCAAGAAAGGCATGGGTGAATCCGTCCGTAACTTATTTGTCTGAGTATATTCAAAAGGAAAATATTAAAACAGTAATTACCACGGGACCACCTCACAGTGTTCACTTAATAGGTCTGCAGTTAAAGTCTAACCTAGAAATTAAGTGGATTGCCGATTTTAGGGATCCTTGGACTACAATCGGCTACCATAAAAAATTAAAACTGAGTGAGAACGCTGCTCAAAAACATGAGCAGTTGGAGCAACAAGTGCTTGCAACTGCTGATCATATTATTGTTACAAGTGAGAATACCAAAAAGGAGTTTGAAACTAAGTCTAGGCAGCCTATTGCGGTGATTACCAATGGTTACGATTATCAGCCGTTAATAAAAGTGCAAAAAGACCTAAAATTTTCCTTGGCGCATATTGGATCTTTATTATCAGAACGTAATCCGAAAGTATTATGGAAGGTTATTGGCGAGCTTATTGAGGAAAATGAAGACTTTAAACAAGATTTTGTATTGCGATTGATCGGTGTGGTCAGTGAGGATGTCCTGAATGAAATCCACAGTTCCATTCCTGAAAAAAATATTGAAATTGTTGGTTACGTCAATCATAAGGAAGCTTTGAAATATCAAAGACACGCTCAATTGTTGTTACTGATTGAGATTGATTCTGAAGATACTAAAGCCATCATTCCCGGAAAACTGTTTGAGTACATGATTGCCGAAACACCGATTATATCAGTAGGGCCGCAAGATTCAGATGTAGAGCGCATTATAAAATCAACCAATACAGGACGTTACTTTTATTATGATGCGGAAGATGACTTAAGAGAACATCTCATGTTTCGCTATAATGATTTCAAAAATTCTGCCGTGGCATCGTTTCCAATAGGGTTGCAACAGTACAGCAGAAAAGCACTCACAAAAAAGTTGGCTGAACTTATCTAAGCCTTGTCTTAAAGCACAAAATTCTTATCTTCGAGTTTTAAACCTCTATGGGAATAGTCACCAGCCAATCTTTTAAAAACACCGTTACCACCTATCTCGGGTTTGCCATAGGCGCATTGAACACCCTGTATTTATATGTGTTCTTTATTTCTGATGTGCATTACGGTTTAATCTCCTTTATGCTTTCTACCGCGACTATTATGATGCCCTTAATGGCCTTTGGCGTTCACAATACCATCGTTAAGTTTTACTCAACTTTCAAGACCAAAAACTCACTAAATAGCTTCCTGACGCTCATGCTGTTTTTACCGTTGGCGCTCATTATTCCTATTGGATTGATAGGATTGATAGCCTATGACAGTATCGCTGCTGCGCTATCGCAAAAGAACCCAATTATTGGCGATTATGTATGGTATATTTATTTGGCGGCCATTGCAATGGCTTATTTTGAAGTGTTTTTTGCGTGGTCCAAAACACAAATGCAGACCGTTTTTGGGAATTTCATGAAAGAAGTCTTTCATCGCATAGGCATCATGTTACTCTTGTTTTGTGTTTATTTTGAATGGCTTTCGGTAGATGATTTCATTGCCAGCGTCATTGGAGTGTATGGATTAAGAATGCTAATTATGATGTTTTATGCCTTTAGTATTCGTTTGCCAGTTTTTAGATTTAATAGAATAGACCGATTGGGTCCTATTTTGAAATACTCTTTCCTGATTATAATTGCAGGTTCCATCGCGACAGTTATTTTGGATATCGACAGTTTTATGTTGGGCATGTATATTCCTATTGAAGAAGTAGCTTATTATGGAGTGGCCATATATATTGCAACCGTTATTGTGGTGCCATCTCGGGCGATGCAGCAAATACTTCAACCCTTAACAGCAAAATATTTGAATGAGAAGAATAAAGGGGCTCTGGAGGATTTGTATATAAGAAGTTCGCAGACCTTATTTATTATTGGTGGCCTTATTTTCTTGTTAATCGTGTTGAATATCAATTCTCTTTATGAAACAATTCCGTCGCAATTCAGTGGCGGACTCATTGTGGTTTTTTTGATTAGTATGGCCAAACTTTATGATTGTTTGATGGGATGTAACAACGTAGTTTTGTTTAATAGCGATTATTACAGGATCGTCTTACTTTTTGGTGTTATTCTAACGATTCTTACCATAGGTTTGAATATGATTTTTATTCCAATGTATGGCATCAATGGCTCTGCTTTTGCAACTTTTATAGCAGTTGCCGTATATAACACAATAAAAGTTTACTTTGTAAAACGCAAGTTTGATATGATGCCCTTTACGATAGATACAGGAAAAGTCGTCCTTTTAATCATTGCGATTGTAGGATTATTTTATTTTTGGGAGTTTCCATTTCATCCTTTGGTAAATATTGCTTTGAAGTCGGTATTGATAACATTGTTGTATGTTGTTCTAATTTTTAAGATGAAGGTTTCGGATGATATCAGTGCGGTGATACGAAAATACTTGAGAGTGACATAAGGCCTGGCATATCGGGAATCAGTTTACGGTTTACTTTTTATCGAGAGATTGGCTTCGCTTGAACCAAAATTTTTCGTCATGCTTGTTTTGATATGTTCAGTTCTGACTTTGGAGGAATATAAAAAAGAAAATCCCACAAGGTGCTTTGAGGCATACTCCTGCAGGACTTTCCGATAACCAACCAAAAAATTTATATTTTAATTTCCTCTACTTTGTGTAGATCTTGACCTTGATGGCGAAGATTGTCTTTTCGCATCAGTGTTCGTCCTAGTGTTACTTTGAACCGCACGTGTGCTACTACCTGTGTTTCGCGCTCCATTATATGTACGCTTTGGGGCAGCATTTGGTCTTTCTTGAACTGAACTTTTATTTACATTGTTAGTTCTGTTTGTTCTAGATGGTAATGAATTTACAGCTTCATTTCTAGTGGGTGTGCTGACATTTCGTGTGTTTTTCTGTACAGCTCCAGTAGTGCTGCGTGTTCTCATATTTCGTTCATTATTATTTGTTTCAGCACTCCGTGGCGTATTGCTCGTTGTTGTAGGTCTGCTCATTCTTGAGTTTTGGACAGAACGTTCCGTTGTATTTTGTCTCGAGCTTCTTTCAGAAGCATTCCTCGTATTGGTTTGAGAACTATTACGATTGGTTCTTGAAACCTCGCTGGTTCTTGAAGCCGATGCATTTCGTGTGGAAGTACCAACAATGTTTGAGTTGGTTCTGGAAGTTGCAGCAGAGCTTCTACGTGGTGCAGCGTCCTGACGGTAGCGGTCACTTACTCGTGAGTTGTTAGCAACCGTATTCCTTCTTCCAGAACTAAAAGAGGCTTCACTACGTGGTGTATATCTTACTGGTTCTCTATAGTTATTGGCGTAAGGTCTGTAATAAGGATGTCTAACCGGAGTATAATATTGTCTATAAGGCTTTGTATATACCACGCGATAGTGCACTGCTGGAACTGTGTAATAATAATGCCATGGCCTGTGCACATACACGCGGTTATAAACGTTGATATAACCCGTATAATGCGTAAATCGGTGGTGGTGGTCATAATATACATGTAAACTTCCAACACGACTCACACGTCCGTAATTGTTATAATGAATATTTACATGACCCGCTTGGGTGATACGTCCGTAATAATCATAATAAATTGGAGTGTTTTCTATTTGAATGATGGCTCCATAATCGTCATATTGTACATACGGTCCATAATCATAACCCGTATTAAAGCTAAAAGAGACATTTGGTGTATTGATGGAAATATTGCCTGTAGGTCCGTAGTTTGGTGCATAAAAATCAAATTGCCCATCAGGGAATACAGAAAACTCAATACCACCTTCGGTGAAAATAAAGGAATTACCGTATCCCTTAGAATAACCATTATTGTATGAATTGTTCTTAGCGTTGTTGGTGGTTTTTGCGTTTACTGATGTCCCAATAAGGAACACTGCAGTAAAAAGTAGAGCTAATTTTTTCATGAGTGTTTGTTTTTTGTTCAACATGACTTGTAGAATACAAACAATGTGCCACGATTTATTAGTTGGCATTAGGGTGTTGACAATGAATTTGTTACTTTTTTATGTGTAGTATTGAGAGATAATAATCATTAGCTTTTTTTGAGAAAAACAAAATAGACAGGTTTTTTAAAAAGCTATCACGCGTTGTCGTCGGTCTTTATAAAGTTGTTAATTTAATCGAAAGGGCTTGGCAAAGACTAAATTTATTACCTATCTTTTCCAGCTCAATAAGAAGTCTTAAAATATTTCGGCTTTTTTCTTAAATATTTATATGGATTTTACTAATCCCCTTGTATATGGGGTACCCTTCTTTTTAGGTCTTATTTTATTAGAACTTACCTACAGCAAAGCTCATGATCATAAAGATCTTTACAACTGGCGAGACTTATTTTCAAGTCTCGGAATGGGCGTGGGGTCTGCTGTCATTGCTCCCCTTGTTAAAACAATAACGGTCATTCTCCTTTTTAGTTTCGTATATGATGTATTTAATCCGCTGGTGGACGGTGTGCGCACCAACATCATGGGGTATGAATCTTTCGGATATGCTTGGTATGTTTGGATCCTTTGTATGTTAGCCGATGATTTTTCATATTATTGGTTTCACCGTCAAAATCATATGGTAAGATTCTTTTGGGCGGCACATATTGTCCATCACTCATCCGATAATTTCAATCTTGGAACGGCGGTTAGAAATGGTTGGTTCACCATTTTTTATAAGCCTTTATTTTATGTGTGGATTGTAGCCATTGGTTTTCCTCCAGAAATGTTGGTGGTATGTCTTGGCATTGAAGCGCTATGGCAATTTCAATTGCACACTGTATTTATTCCGAAATTAGGGATTGTGGATAAAGTTTTAAACACTCATACCATGCATCAGGTGCATCATGCTTGTAATATTGAGTACATGGATAAAAATCATGGGGGAATCTTGAATGTTTTTGATCGAATGTTTGGAACATGGAAAGAACTTGATGAGCGTATCGATATTTCTTATGGTGTTACAAGTCCTCCGGATTCTTATAATATATGGGCGATTTTGACCCATGAATATTCTGATATATGGAAGGATATAAAAAAATCAAGAAGTTTTAAACACAAGTTTATGTACGTTTTCGGACCTCCGGGGTGGAGTCATGACGGTAGCACACAAACCGTAAAACAAATGCGTAAGGAAATAGCCAAGGAAAAACTTAAAGCATCGAAACAAAACTCTCCAAAACCTTTGTCGAAAGAACCTCGGGAAGGTGTTTACACTTCAGGAATCAAAGTATAGGTTCAATTTGTAAAATATCATAAATTTTTTTCTTCAAATTTTATTCGGTTTTTTCAGAAGCATCCTTTTTTAAATAGCAGTAATCTTGAGTTTGGTAAATCTAATTGAAAAAAAATTTCCTACAACAAACAGGCCTCCTCTTGCGTTCAATCAAAACATATTTTTATTACATTTAGGAGCATAATTCAGCTGCCTGTATGTCAAGATCTTTAAAGGAATGCAATAACTGTATCCAGCAATTCGAGAGCCATTTTCCGCATTGCCCATATTGTGGTCAAAAATCGGGTGATAATTTGACCTTAAATGTTCTTTTCAACAATACAATTAGTAATTATTTTTCGGTTGATGCCCGTTTTTTTAAGAGTTTCATTCCCTTAATGGTGAAGCCAGGTTATCTTCCAAAACAGTTTATAATAGGCAGAAGGATGATGTATTTGCATCCAGCCCAAATGTATCTGTTCATTTCAATTATTTTTTTCTTTTTGTTTTCATTTATCAGTCGTGATCAAGTAGAGGGCTTTGACATAGAGATTAAAAAAGATATTGAACAAAGTAACAATTTTAGAGATTCCATCAGAAAAGCATCACAGGTTAAATTAATGAATGATGTTTATGAACCGAAAATAGAGGTGGAGAATTCATTAGTCATAAATCCGAAATCTATCGATTCTATAACGAAGAAGGAAAAGAACAAATCCAATAGCATTTTTAATATTCCCTTTAACGAAATGGAGATAGATTCCATGGTTGCTGCCGGGGCTTCAGATGAAGATATTTATAAAAAGCTAGGAATGGAGGCTGATGCAGGGTATTTCACCAAACGAGTATATAAACAAATTCTAAAATTCTTTAAAACTAAAAGTGCAGGTTCTATCTTACAGACTTTTTATGATAGTATTCCATTGGCAATGTTCATTCTTCTGCCAATTTTTGCTCTTATTTTAAAATTGTTTTATTTTAGAAAAGGAAGGTTTGTACATCACTTAGTTTTTACATTTTACTTTTTTGCTTTTCTATTTTGCGTCTTTAGTTGGTTGGTCCTCGCGAATTTGATCTGGAAAGATTTTCCTGGGTGGATCATGACTTTTGCGATGTTCTCAATCTTCTTTTATTTGTTGTTTGCTATCAGGCGGTTTTATACTGAAAGATGGCTGCGAAGTATTATAAAAAGCAGTGCGATTAGTTTTTTGTTTTTATCAATTGTATTGCCTTTCACTTTTTTAGTCATGGTAGTGATGGCGTTTTTGTTTTATTAGTGAAACCCATATTACAAAAGCCGAAGACGCATTGGAAAATGTTGGTTGAACTAATCCTGCTTTTGAGCGGGATCTAAACCCAAGATCTAAAAGTGAATCCTATTCTTTTTGATGTTTAAGCTACTGCCGACTGTCAACTTCTGACTGCCGGCTTAGGATTGTCAACTAAAGCTTGTCTTTCAAATATTTCCCTGTCACTGAGTTTTGGTTCTTCACCAATTCCTCAGGTGTCCCTACGGCAACTAATTTTCCGCCTCTATCGCCTCCTTCTGGCCCTAAGTCAATAATATAATCTGCGCATTTTATCAGTTCTAGATTATGTTCTATGACAATTATCGAGTGCCCTTGCGCAATCAATGCCTGAAAAGATTTCAAAAGTTTTTTAATATCGTGAAAGTGCAAACCAGTGGTAGGTTCATCAAAAATAAATAAGGCATTGTCACTTCTTGAACCTTTGCCCAAAAAAGTCGCTAATTTAATACGCTGCGCTTCACCTCCCGATAGGGTGGAAGAACTTTGTCCTAAAGTCACATAACCCAAACCAACATCTTGTAAGGGTTGGAGTTTGCTTTGTATTTTTGATTCATTGTGTTTTTCAAAGAAGGCAATCGCATCATCAATGGTCATTGTGAGAATGTCGTCAATGTTTTTGTCTTCAAAAGTGATTTCGAGCACTTCTTTTTTGAAGCGTTTCCCGTTACACGTTTCGCAGGTTAAATGAACGTCTGCCATAAACTGCATTTCGATGGTCACTTCACCATCGCCTTTACAAGTCTCACAGCGGCCACCCTCTACATTAAAACTAAAATGTTTGGCTTGATAATTCCGTATTTTACTCAACTTTTGGTTCGCATAAAGTGCTCTGATATCATCATAAGCCTTAACGTAGGTTACGGGATTGGAACGTGACGAGCGGCCAATAGGATTTTGATCGACAAACTCAATATGTTTAATGTTTGTAAAATCGCCTTTCAATTCAGTAAACTGGCCGGCTTTATCACCAAAGCCTGTTAAATGTTTTTGTATGGATGGATATAGGATATCCGTGACCAAAGTACTCTTGCCACTACCTGAAACACCGGTAATTACCGTTAACATCTCTAAAGGAAAAGTGACATCAATGTTCTGTAAATTATGCTCTCTGGCACCAATTATATCGATGTGATATTTTGAGGTGCGACGTTTCTTGGGGACTTCAATTTTAAGTTTTCCGTTGAGATATTGTGCCGTTAAGGATGTCGATTTTAAAATATCTGCATAGGTTCCGGCAGCCACAACTTCGCCACCAAGAGTACCCGCTTCCGGTCCAATATCGATAATTTCATCGGCGGCTTGCATAATATCTTCGTCGTGCTCTACTACAATAACCGTATTGCCTAAATCGCGTAATGCTTTAAGCACCACAATCAGTTTTTCAGTGTCTTTAGGATGGAGACCGATGCTTGGTTCATCCAAAATATACATGGAACCCACCAAACTACTGCCCAATGAGGTTGCTAAATTGATACGTTGACTCTCGCCACCGGATAAGGTATTAGATTTCCTATTGAGCGTTAAATAATCGAGGCCAACATTAGACAAGAATGACAACCTATTGGAAATTTCCTTCAATAATCGGTTGGCGATTGTGGCGTCATAGTCGTTCAATTCCAATTGCTCAAAAAACACTGCCAATTTATCTAAAGGCATGGTCACCAAATCCGTAATGGTCACGCCATTGATTTTTACGTAATTGGCCTCAGGGCGTAAACGTTTTCCCTGACATACGCTGCATCTGGTTTTTCCTCTGTAACGTGAGAGCATTACTCGATTCTGAATTTTGTAGGCCTTTGATTCCAATTCGGCAAAAAAACTGGTCAGACCTTCAAAATATTTGTTACCATCCCAGATCAATTGTTTTTCGTCGTCAGTAAGTTGAAAATAGGGCTTGTGGATAGGGAAATTAAATTTGTGCGAATTTTTGACCAATTGATGTTTGAACCAACTCATGCTTTCGCCACGCCAAGGAAAAATAGCATTTTCATAAACCGAAAGTGCCGTATTTGGAATGACCAATTCTTCATCAATCCCGATGACATCACCATAGCCTTCACACTTTGGACAAGCACCATAAGGATTATTAAAGCTGAACAGATGCACGTTGGGTTCTAAAAAAGTCAACCCATCCATTTCAAATTTATTATTGAAGGCAGTCTGCTTATGATCAGAAAGTGATTCAATAATAGTGGTGCCTTTGCCTTCAAAAAATGCAATTTCAATAGCGTCAGCAAGCCTATTATAAAAGTCCTCTTCATGTTTGATAACTATTCTGTCCACGACCAGAAAGAGGTCTTTTGAAAGGGTTTTTTCGAGAGCATCTTCTATTCTAAGCACCTCATTTTTATATTGAACTCTTGCGTAACCTTGCTGTTGAAGAACTTTAAGTTTATCCTCCATCGTTCGCCCTTCTTCTAAAAGAATAGGGGCAAGGAGGAGTAATCTTTCACCTTCTTCATAGGATTTGATCAAATTTAGAACATCTGCAGTGGTATGTTTTTTGACCAAATCTCCTGAAATAGGCGAATAGGTTTTTCCAATTCTTGCGAACAATAATTTTAAATAATCATAGATTTCCGTAGTAGTACCTACGGTAGATCGTGGGTTGGTGGAGTTTACCTTTTGTTCAATAGCTATGGCCGGCGCGATCCCTTTTATATAATCAACTTTTGGCTTGTTGAGCCTTCCTAAAAACTGACGTGCATAACTAGAGAGACTTTCAACATAGCGTCTTTGGCCTTCAGCATATAAAGTATCAAATGCAAGACTAGATTTGCCCGAACCTGATAATCCAGTAATGACCACTAATTTATTACGCGGAATTACCACATCCATGTTTTTGAGATTGTGGAGGTTTGCGCCTTTAATGATAATATTTTGTTTTGGATTTACTTCGGAAAGATTAAGCTTCATAGTCATTTTGCATATAAGAATGCAAAGATACTACATCTAAATCGGTCATGAAAAAAAGTTATTGTCCAATAAAATGTTAAAGTTTCATTGGATTTTTTGCATTTCAGGAAGGATTGTTGTTATATTTGTCCCAAACTTCTAAAACAGAGTCGCCTATATCATAATATTACTTTATAAAGATTAACCCCAAGCTAGGACCGTTATCCAAGCATTAAAGTAATA
Source organism: Gelidibacter sp. (assembly GCF_035515035.1). Lineage (GTDB taxonomy): Bacteria > Bacteroidota > Bacteroidia > Flavobacteriales > Flavobacteriaceae > Gelidibacter. The sequence goes on from NZ_DATJCA010000088.1 coordinate 17,721, forward strand.
ACAATGAAACACGAACTTATCACAGACGCTGTTTTGGTGAGCAATTATATTAAAGGAGACGAAAGCGCCCTTTCTGAATTAATCACCAAGCACAAACAGAAAATCTATAGTTTTATCTATTCTAAAGTTTACGATAGAGATATTACTGAAGACATTTTTCAAGACACTTTTATTAAGGTTATCCGTACCCTCCGATTAGGAAAATACAACGAAGAAGGTAAATTTTTACCTTGGGTGATGCGTATTGCACATAACTTGGTCATTGATCATTTTAGAAAAAACAATCGCATGCCTAAATTTTCCAATACTGGAGAGTTCAGTATTTTTTCAGTTCTCAGTGACTCGACCTTAGATGCTGAAAAGGGCATGATTAAAGAGCAGATAGAATCTGACTTGAGACGTTTAATAGAAGAATTGCCAGAAGAACAGAAAGCTGTTTTGGTCATGCGCATGTACAATGATATGAGTTTTAAGGAAATATCAGACAAAACTGGCGTGAGCATTAATACTGCCTTGGGTAGAATGCGTTACGCGTTGATTAATTTAAGAAAGGTGATTGATCAGAAAAATATAATCTTAACCAATTAAGAACTCTAGGATATAATAAATCAAGCTTTGCTCCGTTAATAGGTTTATAGTCTAATAAAAACTCCTATAAAAGATGGCAAAACTTTACTCTGAATGTCCCCAAAAAAGTGACAATCTTAATCCTAAAGAAGAAACAGTTAGTTTTCTATTGAATTATTCTAAGGCATTAAATGTCATGCAAGGTGAGAAATGGAAGTTCGAAACCCTTTTGAACTAAGATTTAAAAAGTCCCGAGATCTAGGTCCTCGGGACTTTTAAATTCCTGCGAAGGCAAGAACCTTTAGGTTCAGCAAAGATAATCTCATAATTATAAGTCCAATTTAAACTTCACATTCCCCTTTTTTTATAGTAGTCTTTCAATACACTCGCTCTTCCAATAGTTCTGGTAATAATATCCTTTTCCAAATCCCAACCTCTTGCAGGTGAATATTCCCTTCCGTAGAATATCATTTGCAGATGCAAGTCGTTCCAGGTTTCTATTGGAAAAAGACGTTTTGCATCTTTTTCTGTTTGTACTACGTTTTTGCCCGTGCTAAAATTCCATCGGTACATCAATCGGTGAATGTGCGTGTCCACTGGAAACGCCGGAATACCGAAAGCTTGAGAAAGTACTACGGCGGCAGTTTTGTGACCAACAGCAGGCAACTCTTCTAGTTCTTTATAAGTCTGTGGTACCTGTCCATCATGCTTATCAATTAAAATGTGTGATAGTCCATGGATACCTTTGCTTTTCATGGGAGATAAACCTACAGGCCTAATGATTTCCTTTATTTCTTCAACAGAAAGCTTGATCATGTCATACGGGTTATCGGCTTTTGCAAAAAGAAGTGGCGTAATTTGATTGACCCGCACATCAGTGCATTGGGCGGACATTAATACAGCAATTAAAAGTGTGTAAGGATCTTTATGGTTTAAAGGGACTGGAATTGTGGGGTATAGTTGGTTTAACGTATTTATAACAAAATCCACCTTCTCTTGTTTGGTCATAAGTTGTATTTTTACAAATATCAAATTAAAAACAGTTATGACCAAATTAAAAGCAGGGGACAAGGCTCCAGATTTTTCAGCACAGGACGAACAAGGAAACACCGTTTCTTTGTCAGATTATAAAGGTAAAAAATTAGTGATTTTCTTTTACCCTAAAGCAAGCACACCAACTTGTACTACAGAAGCTTGCAACCTCAGGGATAATTACAAGGAGTTAAAAGATAAGGGTTATGAAATATTGGGGGTTAGCGCCGACAGTGCGAAACGACAGTCAAATTTTAAAAACAAATATAATTTTCCTTATCCTTTGTTGGCAGATGAGGACAAAGAAGTCATTAAGGCTTTTGGTGTTTGGGGTGAAAAGAAGTTTATGGGGCGCACCTTCGACGGAATTCATCGTGTAACCTTTGTGATTGATGAAAACGGAATTATTGAAAAAGTAATTGATAAAGTGAAAGCCAAGATTCACACAGAGCAAATTCTGGAATAATTTATCAAGCAAGCACCATAAAAAAAGACCTTAGCATTTTAAACTAAGGTCTTTTCATTTATAGTTCTCTATAAACTTCCTCGGCTTCATAGCCAAAGAGGCTCTTTTCTTTTATTATTTTTGAAACTCCAGGAGGCAGCATGGTTTCCCAACCTTCATCGCCATCAGAAATGGATTTAAGTACTGATCTTGAAAAAATAGAGAGGATGTTCGGATCATAATCGGTAATATCGACGACTTTCCCGTTATATTTAAAGAATTTATACAATTCCTTCATTCGTGGATGGACTTTTAAATTTTCGCTTGTGCTCAATTCGCCGTTTTCATTTTCCATTGGGTAAAGGTATACACGCAAATCCTTAAAGAATAGTTTTCCGAAAGCCTCTAAGATACCACCACTTAAATGGCGGTAGTATTTTTCGTCAAAAATATCAACTAAGTTGTTGACACCCATTGCCAATCCCATTCTGTTCTTAGAATATTGGGAGAAATACTCGACTAATTTATAATATTCCTGGAAGTTAGAAATGAGGACCGTATGGCCTAAAGAACATAGCAATTCCGCACGATCCATAAAATCTTGCTCATCAATCTCTCCTTCTGCTCTTAAATTTG
>NZ_DATJCA010000089.1:0-4430 GCF_035515035.1 Gelidibacter sp.
AGGTGCCAATACTTTCTTTTTTTTTTCTGAAACAATCCATTGTAATATAGAACGACTCGAAAACAAAAATTGCGCACAAAAACCAATGCTATATATAAGCCAATGACTCATCCTCTACTTGAAATTTGGTAGTTGATATACCTTTTTTTCATCCATAAATATGCGAAGCAATCTACTAATGGTCCAATAATTCGATTCCAAAGTCCAAATTTTGTTTCTCCTGAGATTCTTGGAAAGTGTCTAATGGGAGTTTGTTTCACTGTTCCATTTTGCAATAGTACCATAGCAGGTAAAAAACGATGCAGTCCCTTAAACATAGGCATGCGCTTTGCATACTCTGAATTTATTATTTTGAGTGGACAGCCAGTATCGTCCATACCGTCACGAGTAAATGCATGACGAATAGCATTCGCTATTTTAGAAGAAATTTTCTTTACAATGCTATCCTTTCTATCAATTCTTACACCAGTGACTAACTGATAGTCATCTATAAATGGAAGTAAGAGGTTAAAGTCCATCGGACTCGTTTGTAAATCTGCATCTATATAAGCAATAAGAGAACTTTTAGCAAAATCAAAACCAGCTTTAATTGCAGCACTCAAGCCATAATTTTTATCGAAATCAATATAGTTGAAGCTTGATTTATCAATGCATAGTTGCTTAATGATCTTCAAACTATCATCTGTAGAACCATCATTTACAAATAGTACGGTCGATTTAATTTCTGATTGACCGATAAATTCCTGCAATTCTTTACCAAGGCGGACGAGGTTGTCTTTTTCATTATACACCGGCACTACAATGGTCATTGAATGTCTCATAAAGTTTTATAAATGGTTTAAGCAGATAAGTCTTTTGGGCATTGCCAAAAAATACAAGGAACCGATAAGGGCAAAAAAAGAAACGGTACCAATATCGTAAAAGAGCCCAATCATAAATACAGTGGCCAAGGCAACAATACCGTGGTCTATTTCTGTAAAATTCCAAATGAGAAAAATGACGCTCCATAAAATGGAAATTCCGAGGAACAAAAGGACAAAGCCTTTTAATAATAAAAACCGTTTTGGAAATGTTATTTTCATCGTATCAATTGTTTTAGTTTGTTTAAATTTTCCTGCTTTCCTTTTTCCAAAATCTCTTTCCCATAAGCAGTCTTGAATTGGTGCTCCTCCAAAAATTTAATATTGAGCACTAGCCATGCTTCATCTGTCATTACAATGTCTCGAAACAGTTCCCATTCCTTTCGCAAGAGCATATTCCTATACAAAAAATTTGAAGTGCCCAAGTGGAACAAATCGGCATCACAGAGTATTTCCTCATAAATGTCATGGGGATTCTGGGGCATTTTTGTAGCGTCTATGCAAGAGAGGACCCTCTCTATTTCCCTCTTAGTACAATTTGCCTTCTCCATAAACTGCGCGGCAAGTCTTTTGCTCACTTCCTCATGACCTTCATAATTTTCCGAGAAGCCGGTATCGTGAAAGCAGGCTGCAATAACTATTAAATCTACCTCTTCCGTTTTTATTCCCATGACATCTGAAATCAAATAGGTCTTTTCGATGACCTCTTGGGTATGCGTAAAATTGTGAAAAGGCAAATTCTTGCATTTGTCACTATGAAGTATGTCTGAACAATACCTCGTAATGCTTTTAATCTTCATCGCTGTCATGGTTCGATTCTAATTGAATGATATTGTCATTGTTTCTAATTTCAGAATGGACTATTTCACCCCCACTTGCACCTACAAATTTGGACATAACAATACTGCTTATAGACAGCAGCAGCAAAACGATAAAGCCGTATTTAACGAAAGCGGGTTTTTTGTAGTGAATAAACATGGTCACTAGGGAAGCACCCCCTAAAACCAACATCATTGTATAAAAAAGTTCTGCTTGTTCTTCGTGCGTATGGATAAGAGTTTCACTCACTCCTGGTAAATTCTCTACAATATCCTTCGCTGCTTCCCCTGTATAAAAAGCAGCAATGACCGCTAGGGCACTAAAAATAAAAATACCCAGTGCCGTTGTCTTTACCTGCGGGCTCTTTGTGATATAGCCTGCAAGTAAGACTAAAAACCCGATCGATACTCCCACAATGGGAAGATGGGTTACTACTAAATGAAAATGTACATCGTTCATAATTGCTCTATTTTAAATGTCAAATTAATTTATCTGGCAATACTATTATAACCGCACCTATTCCGAATAGGGCACGACTTACTCTGTTATTAAATTAAAGGCTCCTTTGGTCAAAAACTCCGTATCTGGTGCAAAATCACTTGCATTGAGTATTTGGGTAAACCCATTGTTCGTAGCTCCTATTTTGACCAACACCCTTTTAAAATTTGTGTTATCTTCTTTCACAAGCACGAAAAAGTCATTGTCAATGTTCGCGACCGCTTCTGATGGCAATGCAGGATGTTCCGCAGTTGTGGTTAGGATTTCAGCTTCAATGTACATTCCGGGAGCAAAAAGTTTTACTTCTTCTTCATTTACCAGATCCCCATGAATATTTACGGCCCTATCCTGGGCGTTAATTGACTTGTTGACTAAATGAACTTTACCTATATATACTTTGTTCTTGCTATTTTGCAATCTCACATTGATTTGCTGACCTACTTTTACCATAGGAAGGTCATTTTCAAAAATCTTCAATTCTATGTGAAGGTCGTCTGTATTGGTAACGGTTACGGCAATATCCGAAGGGTTTAGGTACATTCCTTTACCCACATTTACTGAAGTTGCATAACCCGACAATGGCGAATTCACACTAATTACGGACCTAATGTTTTCGCCCGTTAAGGTATTTGGATCAATGTTCATAAGGCTCAACCTCTTTTTAAGGGATTGGTATTGTGCCAAAGTCACGGTATATTCTGATTCTGCCTTTAAAAAAACCTTTTTTGAAGACACATTATCGGCCATCAGCTCTTTCTGGCGTTCATAATCCGATTTCAAATAGCTCAAACGTCCTTGGGCTTCCAGAAAATCTTGTTGTGCCTGGACATATTCCGGATTTTCAATGGTGAATAATACCTCACCTTTTTTAACTGCATGCCCCGGCAATAGACTGATGTCCTTTACGTAGCCAGCAAAGTAGGCACTAACATCTGATTGGTTCTGTGGCGGCACCGCGAACGTGCCGTTGGCTTTCACAACAGTATTAAACACCTGCATCGATATTTTGCCCAATTCCATATTACCGGATATGAACTGATTTTCGGTTATGGTAATTACTTCTTGGTCTGTATTCTCTATTATGGCTTCTGTATTGGCCGCATCTGATTTTCCTTTTGAATTACAGGAAGCCAGCGTTAACGTTAGCAATAGAAGAATGCTTGCTAAGATTTTCAAATTGGTAATATTGTTGACTGTATTTTTCATCGTTAATTGATTAAATAGTTTAATTCTAAAACTGTAGCGTTATACGCGTTCAGGTTTTGTAAATAGGTAATTTGAATGTTTTTGGCACTTTCCAATAGCTGCACATACTGCAGGAAATCTATCTCACCGTTTTGAAATGATTTTGATGCACTCGTCGTTAGTTCTTTTGCAAGTTTCCCACCTGTGGTTTCATAATAATCAACGCCTTCCTGAAATTTGTTTAAATCGGATAACAGACCTTGATACCTTGATTCCAGCTGCATCTTATAATTTTCAGATTCATCGGCCATGATCATAGTTTCTGTTTTTGCGGCATTGATTTTTGCTTTGTTCGCCCCAAACCATAAAGGAATCGACACGCCCGCTTGAAATCCATTATATCGCTTTGCATCCAATCCATTGTTAGTGCCTTGAAATACAGATATATGCAATTCGGGAAGCAATCTTTGCCTTTCCAAAGAGAGGGAGACTTTGCTCAATTCCTGAGCGGAACCATAATAAAGAATCCCGGGATGGTCACTAAAATTAGGTGGTTGCAATTCCAGTCTGGGTAATCGGTTCTCCTCTATGGTAACCAATGAATCCGTCTGCATCCATTGATGAAGCATCGTAAACGCCTTTGCTACGTCTTCTTTTGTCTGTGCAAGCGAAATAGATATTTCTTTTTGTTTGGTCTCTGCCGTTAGTTTTTCCAATAAATTAGTTTCGCCCACATCATATCGTTTGCTGGCAGCCCTAGAAAATTGTCCGTAAAGACTGTCCAGAAAAGTGTATTGCTGCACCAGGCTGTTATAGTAAACCACATTGTAATAGGCTTTGTAAACCTCTTTGGTCAAGATTCTTTCGTTTAGCCGGTACTGTTGGGTAGATAACTCAACTTTTTGTTTTTCCACCTTTCGTTGCGCACCATAGATCGTTGGAAATTGTAAGGTTTGGATAATTCCATAAACATCCAATGGAAGCCCGTTTTCGGCAATGTTATTTTCGTCATAATTATAATATACCTGGGTTTTGTCCAAATTAAAGGCGCTTCCTACCAACTGTTTG
>NZ_DATJCA010000090.1:0-17766 GCF_035515035.1 Gelidibacter sp.
CTCGTATGGAGATTACCCAGGTGATTAAAAGAGATTTTACTACAAAACTCTTTCATTTACAGAAGATTACTGATGCAATATTGAAAGCGATGACCGCTGCAAAACATGGAGGGCCAGAAGATGCGCAACGCATATCTGACAAGGTTTATGAAGCGCTCTTAGACAGAAAACAATTAGATAGCAACTACATCCCTACCGTAGAGGAGGTTCAGGATTTCGTGGAAACAAAATTGATGGAAAGTGGGTTCTTTGATGTTGCAAAAGGCTATATTCTTTACAGAAATCAGCAGACCCAAAGACGGAAACTGAATATCTTTGAAAAGCGTATCAATTTAAAACCTTATGAGTATCCAGCACTCTATGAATACGTACCAGCTATTCGTCATTCCTATTGGATCCACACCGAATTTAATTTTACCAGTGACATCCAGGATTTTAAAACCCGACTGACCGAAGTGGAGCGCAGTGCCATCAAAAATACCATGTTGGCCATCTCGCAAATTGAAGTTGCCGTGAAAAGTTTCTGGGGCGATATCTATCACCGAATGCCAAAACCCGAAATAGGCTCTGTAGGGGCCACCTTTGCCGAAAGTGAGGTGCGCCATCACGATGCTTATTCGCATTTATTGGAAATCCTTGGCCTAAACGAAGAATTTAAGGATCTTAAGAAAAAACCAGCCATCATGATGCGGGTTCAATATTTGGAAACGGCCCTTAAAAACGCAAAAAGTGAGGATAATAAAGAATTTGCAGAATCTATTTTACTCTTCTCACTCTTTATCGAACACGTGTCTTTATTCTCTCAATTCCTGATCATTATGGCCTTTAATAAGCATAAAAATATGCTGAAGGGAATTTCTAACGTGGTAGAAGCCACCTCCAAAGAGGAGCAGATCCACGGCGATTTCGGAATCGATATCATCAAAATAATCAAAGACGAAAACCCGGAGTGGTTTGATGAGAACTACAACAAAATGATCCAAGAAGTGTGTAAAGAAGCCTTTGCATCTGAAAGTAGAATCGTAGACTGGATTTTTGAAGACGGCGAATTGGACTTCCTGCCTAAGGCCGTCGTCAATGAATTTATAAAAAACCGATTTAACAACTCCCTTGAAAGTATAGGAATAGCTAAAATATTTGAAATAGACGAAAGCCTCATAGCACAAACGGAATGGTTTGATGACGAGATCATCGGTACCAAACATGGCGATTTTTTCGTGAAACGCTCTATCAATTACAGTAAAAGAACTCAAAGTATAACCAGTGATGACCTTTTTTAAATGAACAATCAAAACCCTACCCTCGACACACAAATTTCAAAAACAATTTCAGAAACTGATCACCTTGTAAACGCTCGAAAAGAAGCGCTCCAAAAAACGGGAGAAAACAAACCACAAGGTTTTGAATGGCTCAATGAACACAGCCGTAACTTTTTAGCTTCAGGCTATCTAACGCCCGGCGTGACTGCAGAGGAGCGCATTCGCGAAATAGCGGATAGAGCGGAACAAATCTTGGGCATCCCTGGATACGCCAATAAATTTTATGGTTATATGTCTGAAGGTTTTTTCTCTTTGGCATCACCTGTTTGGTCAAATTTCGGTAAGAAGAGAGGCCTTCCAATCAGCTGTTTTGGATCGCATATTGGTGACGACATGGGGAATATTCTATATACCCAATCGGAAGTAGGAATGATGTCCAAACTTGGGGGAGGAACGTCAGGTTATTTCGGGAAAATCCGTCATCGAGGTGCTGAAGTAAAAAATAACGGGCAAGCATCCGGTGCAGTTCACATCATGCAATTGTTCGAATCCATGGTGGATGTCGTGAGCCAAGGGTCCGTAAGACGTGGCCGATTCTCTCCGTATTTACCGGTAGAGCATCCAGATATTATGGAGTTTTTGGAAATTGGTACGGAAGGAAATCCTATTCAGGAGTTGACCCATGGGGTAACCGTAACCAACCAATGGATGGAAGAAATGGTAGCAGGTGATGAAGCAAAACGTTCCATTTGGGCAAAAGTGCTCCAAAGAAGAGGTGAAATGGGCTACCCATATATTTTCTTTAAAGACAATGCCAATAATGGAGCGGCAGATGTTTATAAGGACAAAAATCTTCCTATTTACGCCAGTAATCTCTGTACCGAGATCATGTTGCCTTCAAATGACGACTGGTCTTTTGTGTGCGTGCTCTCATCAGTGAATTTATTGCATTATGACAAATGGAAAGATACCGATGCCGTTGAGACTATGGTCTATTTCTTGGATGCCGTGATCACTGAGTTTGTAGATAAATTGGAAGCTTATCGCGATTCTGAAAGTAGAGAAGACAGACAGACTTTCCTTTTTATGGAACGTGCCTATAACTTTGCTAAGGACAACCGTGCTTTGGGACTTGGAGTTTTGGGTTGGCATTCTTTATTGCAATCTAAAATGTTAGCTTTTAATAGCCAAGAGGCCTATAACCTGAACAGCGAAATATTTAAGGAAATACAAGAAAAATCATATAAAGCTTCAGAAGAATTGGCTGAACTCTTTGGAGAACCAGAAATTCTTAAAGGGTACGGCAGACGAAATACTACGCTGAATGCTATTGCACCAACCACCTCATCAGCCTTTATTTTAGGTCAGGTTTCTCAGGGTATCGAACCTATTTGGTCCAATGTCTATGTGAAGGATATAGCCAAGGTTAAAACCACCATTAAAAACTCTTATTTAGAGGCCTTGCTGGAAGAAAAAGGACAGAACAATCCTGATGTTTGGAGAGACATCCGTAATAATGACGGTTCCGTGCAGCATCTTGACTTTTTGACCCAGGATGAAAAAGACGTCTTTAAAACCTATTCTGAAATTGACCAATTGGATATTATTTACCAAGCGGCCAACCGTCAAAACCATATTGATCAGGGCCAATCGGTGAACATTATTGTGCATCCTGAAATGCCAGTCAAAGAGATCAATAAAATTCACGTAACTGCCTGGAAATTAGGATTGAAATCACTTTACTACCAGCACAGTATGAATGCCGCCCAAAAATTCGCGCAGAAGAAAGATTGTGCAAGTTGTGAGGCTTAACTCGTTGATTTAGAGTTGTTTTTGTCCAATAAGAATCTAGACCGCTGCGCTAATAGAGCAAAGAACAAAGACTTGATTTTTAAAAAATAAGAAATAGATTAGTATAGAGTCATTTTTAATACCTCGTAATAGGCGTTGTTTTAAATGTATTCATTAATTTTTTTATAAGACGCTAATGATTTAATGTGCAACAAAAGGGGTAATAAAACAACAGGTTCGGTATTTGCCGGACCTGTTGTTTATTTTGATCCTTACGCTCTTTAGCTTCGGATAACAATCAAGATCTGGTCAGCCAAATTGTTAAACTATAGCCTAATTCCCGTCCATCGTAAAAAATTATTTGTATTCTTGTAGGTTGAATTTTGAATGAGATGTCAGAGCAAAAAGACAACCTAAATAGGACCCAAGACAAATCCGTTTCGCAGGAACAAGAAAGCACTATCCCTTCTAGCAAGCATGTTGGTCAAACGGAATCCAAACCTATTGCAACCGCCAAAGCAGCCCAGAAGAAATCATTTTCTGAACGTATGAAAACCCATCGGTTTTGGTTGGTTCGCGGTATTTATTATATGTTTTATTCGGTCTGGGCAGTGGTGATGGCCATTGGGATGTTCATTGCGTGGCTCATTGCCATGCTTTTTATATGATACGAAAATTGCCACTCAAATTGTTGCATCTATACGTGCTTCTGTCACTTGCGGTGTTTTTTGTGGTGCAAAGTTTGAAGTTTCTTTCGATATCCGGTCCTAACTGGATCTTTCATCATCTTAACGATTTTTTAGCCATCCCGATAGTTGCAACCCTGTGTCTTCACGGTGTATGGTACATTAAAAAGGATAGAAACATCCGTCTGAATGCGTTTACAATCTTAAGCTTAGTAGCCCTTTTTTCATTTGTTTTTGAATATTATCTCCCGCAACAGGATTATCGTTACACCGGAGATATCTGGGATGTGGTTTGTTACGGATTGGGAGGTCTGATTTTTTATGTTTTACAGAAAATGGACTAAGTTTTCATTTCGCTTATAACAGATAACCGCTATTTAATGGTCACCACTAATCTTAAAACAAAAAAGGCAACCGATAGCGATTGCCTTACTATTTTAAAGAAAAATAAAATTATTTAACGGTAATTGTACTTTTCATAGTTCCCCAATGTCCGGGAAAACTACATATAAAGTTATAAACTCCGGGAGTTTCAATTTTAAATTCAATGGCATCTGATTCTCCTGGTCCCAAAAGTCTGGTGTGTGCAACAATTGAAGAGGCAAAAGTAGCTGGAATATAATCGTTATCTCGTGCTTGGAACGCTTTAGAAACGAAATCTTCTAAATTTGTCTTACATATCAATTATTTAATAAACAGAAAAGACAATTCGGACAATGGAGCATGACAACTAAGCCCAGTGAGATTAGGCCGCGATATTTGTTTGGATAACTTTTAGTTTATTGAATCTTTTTGTGTAACCTTTTCGTTACCCGATCTAAAACGACTTTATAAAGCGGAAGAAAAAACAATCCACTGATGATTATTTTAAAGATATAATCAACCGTGGCAATTTCCACCAGATTTTCTGCAAGATACACATCTGAAGTTTTGTAAAAGGCAATGAAGAAAAAGGTGAAGGTATCCATTAAATTTCCAAAAATACCTGAAGCCAGCGGTGCGTGCCACCATTGTTTATGCTGCCTAAGTTTATTGAACACGAAAATGTCCAAAATCTGTCCCACCACATAAGCGGCAAAACTGGCAATGGCAATCCGTGCCACAAAGAGGTCAAAGCTGAGAAAGGCATCAAATCCCAACCACAGCCCCTGACGAAAGGCAACGGTGACAAAATAGGAAACTGCCAAGGCCGGAAACATGGCGTAAAAAACAATCCGCCGTCCCAAGGGCGCACCAAAAAGGCGTACGGTCAGATCTGTTGCCAAAAAGATGAACGGAAAGGTGAAAGCGCCCCAAGTGGCCTTGAATCCCAAAACAGAGATAGGAAATTGGACCAAGTAATTGCTGGACGCAACAATAAGAATGTGAAATCCGACCAAGAGTAGGACCAGTCGGTGTTTTTTAATAGAGGACATAAAGTGTTTCTTAGTTTTTTAAAGTGGGAGAATTTTCGAACCACCTTTCCCATTTGTTGATGGGAACTTAAGGGCGCAAGATAGTGACTATTTAGATGGCTTCGGGTGGGGAGGGTTTAAAGTTATGAGTTCACCCTTCGACGTTTAAAATTTAGTAAATGGTTAGGTTCAAATTCAACTTCAATTTAATGTTCGCTATTTAAAACGGATCAATTTTACCAAAGTGCTTCGGCGTTAATAATAAAACGATAAGCGTAAGGATGCCTACGGTGAGTAAACCGATATACACGGTATGGGTCGAATCAAAAAATACGTGCTGTAAATAATTTTGCACGGTATCATCGGAATGTGCCGATTGTAAAACTTCCACTACTTGATTGACCTTGGGTAAGGTATTTTGCAAATTGGCGGGCGCCTCCGTCAATTTATCCATTAGGACCGAATTGAAAATAGCCGCAAAAACAGCCGCCCCTAAGCTTTGTCCAAAATATCTAGAGAACATACTAGCCCCCGTAACCACGCCTCTTTGTCCCCAATCTACTGTAGATTGTACCCCAACCATCAACGGCGTTGAAATCAATCCAAAACCGGCTCCCATGAGCAACTGGACCCCCACCAAAGCGGCTACAGAACCGGGATAGGGCATGAACAAGAAGCTGGACACGGCGATGATCACAATTAAAATTCCGCAAAGTGCGGTGTTTCTAAAGCCTATCCGCAGATACAGTTTTCCCGAAAAGGAAGACGAAATGGGCCACGTGATACTCATACTCGCTAATATAAACCCTGCGGTGATGGCACCAACGCCAATGACCGATTGTGCAAAAACGGGTAAAAACATATTAGGACCCATAGTCATGCAGCCCATACCTATGGTCGCTAGATTGGCACCAACCAGGACGCGTTTTCGCCACACCCATCGCGGTAAAATAGGACTTTCGGCGCGCGACTCGATTTTCATCGTAGCATAAACTAAAACGGTAGCAGTCCCGATAAAAATAAGGGTTTCATAAGAAATCCAATCCCAAGATTGGCCTCCTTGCATCAATCCGAACATGATAAATCCGCCGGTAATCAATAATGCCAACGCACCAAGCCAATCGATTTTTGTGTATTTAATCGGTTTGTTTTCCTTAAGAAAAATGCTGATCATGATAATAGAGCCAATCCCCACCGGAATGTTGATCAGGAAGATCCAGCGCCAAGAAGCATAATCGGCCAAGGCGCCACCTATGGTCGGACCTAAAATGGCGGAAACTCCCCAAACACTGGAAAGCCAACCCTGAATTTTAGCCCGTTCTTCTAGGGTGTATATATCGGCCGCAATGGTATTGACCGTCGCCATAATCGCACCGGCACCCACGGCTTGTAAGCCTCTAAAGGCAATCAAACTGATCATATCCCAAGCTCCTGCACAAGCAGCAGAGCCTAACAGGAAGACAATCACCCCATAAATTAGGATGGGTTTTCGACCATAGATATCCGCAAGTTTTCCATAAATGGGAATGGTAATGGTTTGAATCAAAAGATAAATGGAGAACAGCCAACTGAATAGCGAAAATCCACCCAAATCGCCCACAATTTGCGGAATTGCGGTAGCTACAATGGTGCTATCCATGGCGGCCAAAGCCATGGTGAGCATTAAAGCGGCTAAAATCCAACCTCTACTTTTTTGACTTTGGACGTTTTGGGTCATAAACCGTGTGATTAATTTTATTTCGCGCAAAATTAAAACTTAATCGAATATGGGTTAGCTCTTCTCCTGATATTGTTGCAATAGAGAAAAAATAGAAAGAAGGGGTAGTCAGATAGGGGTTAGGCAGAAAAAGTTTGTGTATGGGGAGTTGTCCTGATCCATTAAATATGTTCAGACCTGTTTTTATCTCCTAAGATTTTATTCATGCAAAACGGTATGTCACATTCTTAGAATAATGCAGGTAATGGATATAATTTCACTGTAATTGTTGATTAGGATTAAAATCCTAGTGCGTCTTTGAGTCTATAAAACGGCAAGAAAAGTAGATTAACACTGATATTTGAGGCAGTATTTACAATTTATTAAGAGAAAATCAGAAATTTTAACATAATTTAAGAAAAAAACCCTTAATATTGAAAGTCCGAAATTGCTTACTCACAATTTTTAAGAGCAATTAAAGTAGGTCAATAATAAATGAAAACAATTTAATAAATGGATGTCTATTATGGAAAAACGATTACTGTTAATGTTACTCTGCCTTATGGGATTTCAGGCTTTTGCCCAAGAGCGGATCTTGACCGGAAGGGTCATTGATGACAAAAATATGCCAGTTTCAGGAGCTTCTGTATATATTAAGAACACCAATACCGGAACTGTAACGGATATCGATGGGAAGTTTACCTTGGGTGTAAAGGATAATAGTGAGGCCGTTTTAGTGATTTCCTCCATTGGTCTGGTCAATCAGGAGTTTACAATAGGGACCCGAACCAATTTTAATGTCACCTTAATGGAGGATCTTGAAGGTTTGGATGAAGTTGTAGTCACTGCCTTAGGTATTAAAAGAGAGAAGAAAGCACTAGGCTATACCGTGACCGAAATAAAAGGATCTACCTTGGCTGCAACGCAACGTGACAACTTTATTAATGGTTTGGCAGGACGCGTGGCCGGAGTGGAAGTCAACAGTACTTCAGGACTTCCAGGATCTTCCACGTCCGTCGTTATTAGGGGCATCAGTTCGTTAAGTGGCAATAACCAGCCGCTGTTTGTAGTAGATGGATTGCCTATCAGTAATAATACGACAGCAACATCTGTTTTTGCATCTTCCCTGAATACCGCAACATCTTTTGAAAACCGAGGCATCGATTTTACGAACCGTGGTGCGGATATCAATCCGGAAGATATTGAATCTGTAACTGTCCTGAAAGGGCCGGAAGCCGCTGCGTTATATGGAATTGAAGCCGCCTCTGGAGCTATTGTAATTACTACCAAGAGAGGGAAGGCGGGTAAAGCACGAATTGATTATAGCACGAGTGTTCGAGTGGATCGGATTGTAGAATATCCGGAGATTCAACAAACTTATGACCGAGGAGAGAATGGGTTTACCAATGAAGGCAATGAAGAGTTGTATTATTTTGGTGAGCCTTATCCAGAGGGAACTTATTTTTATGATAATGTGAAGGCCTTCTTCAATGATGCTTTTAGCCAAAAACATAATATCTCTATTTCTGGAGGCAGTGAAAAAACCCAATACCGTGTGTCTGCTTCCAATACCAGCTCTGAAGGGTTTATTCCTAATACAGGATTGGAAAAGCTGAACATTTCAAGTGTCCTGACCGCAGAAGTCAACAAGTTTATTTCGGCGGATGTCTCGTTTGATTATACCCGTTCAGATAATGATCAAGCCTTTAGAGGGGCAGGTGGGCCGTTATTACATTTATTACTTTGGCCATCAACGGATGATGCAAGTAATTATTTGACCCCAGCAGGTAAGAGAAGGGATTACGCCGATTATGCCAATGCGGTTGAAAACCCATTTTTTAACGTCAATAAAAATCAACTGAATTCTTTGACGGACCGCTACAAGTTAAACACCGTTGTTACGGCTACGCCATTAAAATGGTTGAAATTTGTGGGACAGGTAGGGGTCGATTATTATACCACTAAAAACACGATTGTAAGACACCCGGAATCGAACACTGGAAAATCTTATGGTGGGATCTTTGATCAAGCTTTGTCAACCACTAGAAATTTAACGCTGCAATACTATACGCAAATCACCCCGCCAAAACTTTTAAATGATAAGATTATTACCGATATAAAAATTGGTAGTGCGGTATATGATTATAATACCTTTAGTGCTGCCGCAGGAGGTCAAAACTTTCAAGCACCAGATTTGTGGTCCATTAATAATACGGATCTAAAGACGCACAGAGCGTTTAACAACTTAACTGAACGTCGTTTAGTGGGAGCATTCGCCAGTATAAATGCAAGTTATGATAATATGCTGTTTTTAACCTTAACGGGTAGAAATGACTGGAGTTCCACCTTACCTAAACAAAATAATTCATTCTTTTACCCGTCTGCGGGTTTGAGTTTTGTTTTTACAGAAATCGGTGGTCTTAAAAGCGATGTGCTGAGCTATGGAAAGATAAGAGGTTCTATTGCCCAAGTAGGTAAGGACGCCAATCCTTACAATATCCGACCGTTTTATACCAATTCCCTTACTACCGGTGGAGGATTTAGATACGGGTTTACCGGTCCAAGTTTGAATTTGATACCAGAGATGACCACCTCCTATGAATATGGACTGGAATTGAAATTCTTAAAAAATAGAATAGGATTGGATGCAACCTACTTCAAGAAGAACTCTGTAGATCAGATTGTTCAAAACTTGAGACTTAGTTATGCCACCGGATTTGTTCTTATGACCTTTAACGCGGGTGAAATCCAGAATGAAGGCATCGAACTTCAGTTAAATGCAACACCTATCTTAACCAATGATTTTTCATGGGATATCTTGGCCAATTACTCCAAAAATTGGAGTGAACTGGTTAAACTTCCTGGAGATGTTGAAGAATTTTATAACTCGGATACTTGGTTATATGGCAACGTTCGTGTGGGATCAAGAGTGGGCGGCCCTTTAACCACCTTTACAGGTTACGATTATCAAAGAAATGATCAAGGGGATGTATTGATCAACCCTACCAACGGATTACCAATCCAGGATACGAGTGAATGGGTGATTGTTGGAGATAGAAATCCAACCTTCATGATCGGGGTGACCAATACCTTTAGATATAAGAATTTCTCCTTGAATTTCTTATTGGATTTCCGAGTGGGAGGTGATGTCTATAATGCTACCGAGCATTATTTAACTACAAGAGGTTTGAGTAAAAGAACTCTGGATAGAGAAACACCACGTGTTGTAACCGGAGTTCTAAAGGATGGATATGAAAACACTGCAAACCCTACCAGCAACAACATCCCAATAGATCTCTACCGTAACTCTACATATTGGTCCTCCATTTATCCGCATAACAGTTTCATAGAAAAGGATATCAATTGGATGCGCTTAAGAGACGTAACTTTTAGTTATAACTTGCCTCAAAGCTTTTTGGACAGTACTAAATTCTTGACCAACGCCAATATCTTTGTCACAGGTACCGATCTTTTCTTATTGACTAATTATTCTGGACTCGATCCAGTAGCGAATGGAAACTCAGCGGCCGTAGGTGGAGCTGGAGGTGCCGGATTGGATTATGGTAACTTTCCGTTGCCAATGGGTATAAATTTTGGATTAAAAGTTGGATTTTAAATAAAATAAGCGATGAAAAAAATAATATACATAGGTTTAATGGTTGCCGGAACACTGACATTTTCAGCGTGTTCAGACTACTTAGACGTCAATACCAACCCAAACGGACCGGATTCACTTTTGCAACCGGAACTGTTTTTACCACAAATTCAGTCTGAAATGGCTGTAGCAGTGCAATGGGATGGAAGATTTGCCGGGTTTTATACTCAGAACTGGGCCTATACCTCAGGATCGTCCTACTCTTTGAACTTGCATAGCAATCCACTTTCGGATACCTATGCACAACTTTGGAGAGCGGTGTACTTTAGTATGGGCTATAACCTCTCAGATATGATTGAGAGTGGCATCAACAATAAAAAATATGATTTTGTTGGGGTAGGCTACATCATGAGAGCGTATGGATGGCAGATGCTGACAGATTATCATGGCCCTGTAATTGTCACTGAAGCCTTCAATTCAGATCAGCGTGTTTTTAATTATGACGAACAGCCTGTTGTTTATGAAGAAATTAAAAGACTATTACTATTGGGAATAGAAAATTTAGACCGGACCGATGGCTTAAGTCCAAGTGATTCTGGCTTAATCCAAGCCGACCTTATTTATGCGGGGAACCGAGATAAGTGGAAGAAATTCGCTTATGGTTTATTGGCCATTAACGCGCACCGTCTTACCAATAAAAGCTCTTATAATGCTGACGAAGTCATCGGTTATGTGGACCAAGCTTTCACAGGAAACCAAGATGACGCGAGCATTGGTTTTGATGGAACGGTTAGTGCCGATACCAATTTCTTCGGTCCTTTGAGAGATAACATTGGTTATTACCGTCAAACCAAATTCATGATGGGCTTGCTCGATGGTACGAATCCTGAACTGACCGATCCTAGCTTGATTGGTGCCGATCCCTTACCGGAAAATGCAACAGAACATCTTAAAGATCCAAGAATCACTGCAATGATGGCTCCTTCTCCTGACGGACAATATAGAGGGATCTCACCAGAACTTGGTATTAATGAATGGTCTGCGGCAGAAGCGAGCCTCGTTCCTAAAAATTTCTGGAATCAAGTAGGTTACAAGGGCAGTACCCCATCGCCACAAATCTATTTTTTTAATAACGCTGCAAGATTTCCTCTAATGACCTATGCCCAGCTGCAATTTATAAAATCTGAAGCGGCCTTCATCTCCAATAAAAAAGATGTAGCGCTTACGGCCTACCAAGAAGGGGTGAAATCTCACATGGATTTTGCCAAACAATATGCACCGGATCCTGCATTATTTGAGAGTAGAAAAACTGCCTATTTGAATAGCACTGAATTGTTTCCTGTGGCAACAGAGGAACTGACTTTATCTAAAATCATGCTTCAAAAATACATCGCCACTTGGGGGTGGGGCATGCTCGAAACCTGGTCGGACATGAGACGCTATCACTATGATATTGATGCCGCGGATCCTGTTTACAAAGGCTTTGAATTGCCAGATCCTTTATATATTTCCAATAATGGAAACCCAGCTTACCGTGCCCGACCAAGGTATAATTCAGAATATATGTGGAACAAGGATGCGCTGGAAGTTATAGGAGCCTATGAAGAAGATTATCACACGTACGAAACTTGGTTTAGTAAACCTGAATAAACGATACAATTATGAGAAAGACATTCAATACACTAATAATTCTTGCAGTAAGTCTAATTTTTAGCGCCTGCGATGAAAATGCCATTCCTGAAGTTACGGAGAATGTTCCTGAAGCTGCAACCTATGTGAAAATTTTCTTTCATGCTCAAGATGCTCCAAATGTTAACTTCTATTTTGACGATAAAAAGGTGAGTTCAATAGCCTCATCTACAACGGATGAAGTGAGAGGGAATGCCTACGCATCCGTATTTCCGTCCAATGCTTATGCTATGATTCCTGCAGGGACGTTTAATGTGTCAGCCAGAGATATAGAAGGCAATACTGTAGTTGCCAATTCGCTGTCCTTTGCTGCGGACACACATTATTCTTTATACTTGGTCGGAACTATGGACAATTATGAGATTTTTCTAATTGAAGATGATCTCCCAGAACCTGATCATGTGAAAATCTATTGGCGATTTGTCAATTCTATGACCGCTATCCCCTTCGCGGTAGATGCTTATGCCGTCAAAGCAGCAGTTCCCGCCACGGAGACTGCCCCTGCACAACCGGCTCAAGTTATCGCCCTTGGTAATGGGATTGCTTTTAAACAAGCGGGCAATTATAAGGAATTACAACCTGGGAAATATAATTTCAGAATTTTTGAATCAGGGACAGATTACCAAGTGGAAACATCCACTCCTTATATTCAAAACACCGTAACGCTTGCCAGTAAAGGCAGGGTATACTCTACCCAAATTAGAGGCACCTATGCGCCAACCCCAACATCAAAAAATATTGATTATTGGAGGGAACGGTAAACTTGTATAGTAAGCTAAATAAAAAGAGACACTCCCGGTGGCTCTTTTTTTTTCAATAAATTTGTAAGTCATTCTAGTTTCATTTCATTATGTGGACAAAAAATCTTTTCATTTACCTCGTATTACTTTTTTCTTTTTTTATTAATGCCTGTAAATCAGCTAAGACGGTCGGTTCAGAACCCACCTCTATAGAATCACCACAGGATATAAAAAGCCCCGTTGGCCAAGAACAACAGCCGGATTCAAAATTCAGCCCAAGTCCTTATGTGATGCGGGAATTTAGAGCGGCGTGGATTGCCACCGTAGCGAATATCAATTGGCCAAGCAAACCGGGTTTGTCCACTCAAGAACAGCAAGAAGAAGCGCTAAAATTACTGGATTTTCTAAAAGACCATAATTACAACGCCGTAATCTTTCAAGTAAGGCCCCAAGCGGATGCCATGTACAATAGTCATTTGGAGCCCTGGTCTTATTTCTTATCAGGAGAAGTAGGAAAAGCGCCAGAACCTTGGTACGACCCCTTGAGTTTTTGGATTGATGCCGCCCATGACAGAGGATTGGAATTACATGTATGGTTAAATCCATACCGCTCCCATCACACCACAGGAGGTGAGCTAAGTCCAAAATCTTTGGTGCAAACCCATCCGGAAATTATGGTCTCATTAAAGAATGGGATGTGGTGGATGGATCCATCCAAGACAACTACGCAAGATCATTCTGCCGCCGTGGTGATGGATATTGTCAAAAGATATGATGTGGATGGCGTTCATTTTGACGATTATTTCTATCCGTATGCATCGTATAACGACGGTCTGGATTTTCCGGATGCTGAAAGCTATCAAAACTATTTAAAGTCTGGCGGTACGCAATCCATACCGGAGTGGAGAAGGGAAGCCGTAAATACATTTGTAAAACGGATCTACACAGAAATTAAAGCTGAAAAACCTGAAGTCAAATTTGGTTTGAGTCCGTTCGGGATTTGGCGGCCTGGCCATCCAGAATCCATTGCGGGGATGGATCAATACAATGAGTTGTACGCTGATGCGAAACTATGGCTGAATAAGGGCTGGATCGATTACTTTACACCGCAATTGTATTGGAAAATCAACCAAGCGCCACAAAGTTTCCCGGTCTTGTTGGGCTGGTGGAAAAGTGAAAACACACTGGCCCGTCACTTATGGCCTGGAATCAGTCTCTACCATGGCGGGGGGGATGATAATGTTGATGAAACGATAAATCAGATTATGATCACGCGTGGGATGCTCCCCGAAAGTATGGGCACTGTCCATTGGAGTATCAGTCCGTTGTTAAACTATCCAAAGCTCGCTCAGGGGTTGTTGGAGGGACCCTATAAGAAACCGGCCTTAGTTCCGGCAAGTCCTTGGCTCAATACAATCCTTCCCGAAGCGCCTACAGTCGCTACCAAAATTGTCAATAATAAAGTGGTCATCACCTGGGACCACCCCCAATTGGAAGATGTATTTAAATGGGTGGTATTCTATAAGTATGACAAAGGATGGGATTATAAAATCTTGGATAGAACAAAAAATTCGGCTGAAATATCACTTCACATAGACCAAGCAGATAAGCAGGTGCCTTTAACTACGATTGGGGTGACCGCAGTAGATAAAACGGGAAATCAAAGCAGTTTCAATGAAATCAGGATAACTATGCCCTAACCTATAAGTCCTATTTTTGTAAGCGCACCATCTTATCGCAACGGTTTTTAAAGTGGACCGAAATTTATTGGTCCTCCACAGAAAGCATGTTCTAAATATAAATGTCCAATGGGAGCGGAAATAATGTTTTGATTACGATCGGTGCTGTTTATTTATTAAACAAATCAATCGTCTTTTCAATCGCCTTATCAAAGTTATCCCATGACTCGGGAGCGCTTAAATCGGTAGTAATAAACTTTTTGTTGAATTTGGACAAGAGCGTGAAATAGACATAGCCGCCAATCATCAATTGAAAGGCATGGTTAAGCGAACTATCCTTATTAGAAATAGCGAACATTTTACCTATTTCCTTATTACTGTATTTAAACAAATCACGGGTCACCTCGTTGTTTTCAAGCAATTGCCAACGCAAAATTTCTTGGGTGAGTTTGTTCTCCCGGAGCTCTTGTGTTCCTGCTTTGGCAAATTCCTTAAGGTCTTCTACGGTTGCCAAATCTTTATCATGAAGGGCCAACATCGATTTGAAAAAGTCCCCTTTTTTGGCCAGTTGGAGCAATAGGCCTTGTAGGCCTCCAAAATAGCGATAGATGAGTTCTTTTGATACTTCTGCTTTCTTGGCAATCGCATTAATGCCGACGGCTTGTGGTCCTTTCTCTTCTAAAAGGCTTAAAAAACTCTCGTAGATTTTCTCTTCGGTAGCGGCTCTATCTTTTTTCATTTTACCAATTGGATTTTTAAATGTCGTATTAAAAATTTGAATTATTTTCAGTTCAGTTTAGGAAGAAAAATTAAGCATAGCCTTAGTTACGGTTCATTTTTTTGACGACAAATGAGCTAAAAAGAAACTAATTTTATGCGGCATTTTAAGGTTTAATTGGTGTTATAAGTCGTTGAGGTTTAGGACCATGCCCAATTCAATCTTTTTTTCGTCTAAAGTGGGGTAGGTCGCTTTCATTAGATCAAACATATAGGCCAACGGAACGTAGTCAAACGAACCATAATCTTCCAAATATTCCATAAACTGCATTGTACCCGTCCGATCATAGGCTTGGAACAAGGAATCATGGATCCCATCAAATTCCAAAGGTGGCACGTTCAATTTTTCACATAAGGTCTTATTGAAAGCGGGGGTTGCCTTCACCCATTTGCCATTTAGATAAAGTTCAACATACCCGTGTGGCACCAAAACATCGTTGCCAAATTTTTCAACAATATCTTCCACGGCAATGTGATTTTTAACTTTTGCCAAACCTAATCGCGCAGGGATATTTTTCGCCCGTAACACGCTGATCAATAAAATAGCTTTATCCAAACAATGGCCTGTTAGGCGGGTGTAAATTGTTGACGCGCTCCAATCGTTGTCAATTAAACTGAAACGATAGGGATTGTAAGGCCATGCATCACGAATATAGTAATAGGCCTTTAAGGAAAAATCTAGGGGAGAGGCATCAGAAGCATTGGCATCGATCCTTTTCACGAGCTCTTGAATGCCCTCGGAGGAGTAGTCAAAATTAGTGTTCTCTTCTAAATAGGTGATTCCCATTAATTTTAAGCTTTGTTAATTTGTAGATTAGAAGTAATTTACAGGGTGAAACGGCAAGTTACTTTCGTTTTTTAAAATTTAATATTTTTTTATTTGACAAATATAATTCTTTAGTATAGATTTGTAACCATGCGGTCACATATTTTTTTACCCGATATGTTACTACTCAGTAACCCTTAAATAACTTCATAGAATGGAAGCATATATTTATGATTCTGTAAGAACCCCTCGGGGCATCGGAAAAAACACCGGAAGCTTATCTCAAGCAAGCCCCGTACAGTTAGTGACCACGCTGCTTAAGGCATTAAAAGAGCGCAATAATTTGGATACTTCTTATGTGGAAGATTTGGTATTGGGCTGTGTTACGCAGGCGGGCGAACAAGGCGGGAACATTGCCAAAGTCGCCGCACAAGTGGCCAATTACGGCGATCATTTAGCGGCCGTTTCCCTCAACCGCTATTGTGCTTCTGGATTGGAGGCGGTAAACCAAGCGGCGGCGCGGGTCAGATCGGGATGGTCGGATTTGATCATAGCGGGCGGCGTCGAATCCATGTCTAGAGTGCCTATGGGTATAGACGGATCTGCTTGGGTTATGGAGCCGGATGCCGCTTTTGGTAAGTTTGTGCCCCAAGGGATCTCAGCCGATTTAATCGCCACAAAATTTGGCTATTCAAGAAACGATGTGGATGCGTTCGCAGTAGAATCCCAAAAAAGGGCAGCAGCGGCTTGGGCTAAAAATGCATTTGCAAAATCAATCATTCCGGTTTTAGATATCAACGGTTTGGAATACTTATCCAAAGACGAATACATTCGTGCGAATACCACCTTGGAAGCTTTGGCGCAATTGCATCCTGCTTTTGAAAAAATGGGAGAACTATTGTTCAATCAAACGGCGTTGGATACGTATATCGAGATCGAGCGCATCAACCACGTCCACCACGCCGGAAATTCGTCCGGTCTTGTGGATGGTGCTGGACTAATGTTAATCGGTACCAAAGACATTGGTGAAAAATTAGGCTTGACCCCAAGAGCAAAAATCAGAATGGGAAGCATTATTGGTTCAGAACCTTTGATCATGTTGGAAGGTCCAACCCCAGCCACCAAAAAAGCCTTACAAAAGGCAGGAATGAATGCTTCAGATATCGATTTGTGGGAGATCAACGAGGCTTTTGCCGTCGTGCCGTTGCGTCTTATGGAAAATATGAAGATCGACCATTCCATTGTCAATGTCAATGGAGGTGCTATTGCTATGGGCCATCCTTTGGGGGCCACAGGATGTATGATTCTTGGAACCGCCTTGGACGAATTGGAACGGCAAGATAAAAACACCGCCTTAGCCACACTCTGCGTTGGTGGCGGTATGGGCATTGCCACCATCATCTCACGTGTATAATTTCTAAAAAAAACAAAATGCAACATATAAAATATTCAATAGATACTGACGGCATTGCTTTTATTACTTGGGATGTTGCCAACTCTCCGGTGAATTTCATGAATGAACAGACGATGTCAGAATTCCTGTCTGCTGTAAACAAAGCATTAGAAGATGAATCTGTAAAAGGGATTGTTATTAACTCGGCTAAAAAGGATTTTATTGCGGGAGGCGATTTGAAATGGTTCTTAAATTACGACCAGTCCAAAGAAGAGTGTTTTGAATTGCTCATGACCACCAA
>NZ_DATJCA010000091.1:0-40194 GCF_035515035.1 Gelidibacter sp.
TGCGCGTTACACATAATGATACCAAGATCTCCAATGTGTTGTTCAACAAGCGCGATAAGGGCCTTTGTTTAATAGATTTAGATACCGTAATGCCAGGAATTGTACACTATGATTTTGGTGATGCCATCCGTACCATTTGCAATACCGCGGCAGAAGATGAAGCCAATTTGGATCTTGTTGAATTTAATGTCGATTATTATAATGCCTATACCAAAGGCTTTTTAAAGAAAATGGAGAAATACCTGACGCCAATTGAATTAAAATATTTGCCGTTAGGCGCTAAAACGATGATTTTTATTATCGGATTGCGATTTTTGACCGATTATCTGAATGGGGATATCTATTTTAAAACAAAATATGCCGATCATAATTTAGATCGTGCAAAAAATCAATTTAAATTATTGCAGAGTCTCTCTGAAAAGTTGGGAGTTTAATATCCAGGCACAATCAATGAGATTATAAAATCAATCAGTTCATGTGATAACAACAAATTAACCAATAACTAATAAGTCGCTAACCGATAACTTGTCTTTATGAATACTACACAAAAAAACAACCTCGTCCCAATTCTTATAATTGGAGGACTCTTCGCTATTTTCGGATTTGTAACCTGGATTAATGGCGCGCTCATTCCTTTTATGAGAACGCTTAACGAGTTAACCGAAGCGCAATCCTATTTGGTGGCAACCGCATCGTATATCTCATTTGTGGTGATGGCCTTGCCGGCATCCTATGTCATTAATAAAATTGGATATCGCAACGGGATATCCTTGGGATTGGCAATTATGGCCGTTGGTGCTTTAGTGTTTATTCCAGCAGCTGATGCGCGGACCTATTGGGTGTTTTTATTGGCTATTTTTATTCAAGGTATCGGGATGACCATCTGTCAAACTGCCGCTAACCCATACATCACTATTTTGGGACCAATAGAAAGCGGTGCCAAACGTATGGCAATGATGGGTATTGCCAACAAGGTGGCGGGCGCTCTTGGATCTGTTATTTTTGGTGCCTTATTATTATCAGGTATTGATGAGGTAAATGAAAAATTAGGAACTGTTTCTGACGACGAGAAAAACGTATTACTTGATGCCATGGCCGATAGTGTGCACACACCATATATAGTGATGGCCGTTATCTTATTTGTCTTTGCATTTTTTATCAGAAAAGCAAATTTACCACACGTTGAAGCAGCAGAGGAAGAAGTTGTAGTAGGAGGCGTAAAGACCAGTAAAACTATCTTTCAATATCCACATTTATGGTTGGGCGTCCTAGCCCTATTTGTTTATGTTGGTGCAGAAGTGATTGCTGGGGATACGATTATCGCCTATGGGATTTCACTGGGAATTTCGGCGGACGATGCCAAATGGTTTACGACTTACACCTTGATGGCTATGGTAGGAACCTATGCTTTAGGAGTGTTTTTAATTCCGAAATACATCAAACAAAAAACGGCCTTGATTATCAGTGCCGTTTTAGGGATTGTTTTCAGTCTCTGTATTTTGTCTACCTCAGGTTTTACCTCGGTTTTATTTGTTGCAGCATTAGGTATTGCAAACGCCTTGGTTTGGCCTGCTATTTGGCCGTTGACCTTAGATGGGTTAGGAAAACATACCAAAACAGCTTCGGCATTACTGATTATGGCAATTTCCGGTGGTGCAATCATCCCGCCATTATATGGTCGATTGGTTGATTCCGGAAAACATGAGATGATGGCAAATGGTGTTACAGACGTTGCAGAGTTATCAGCGGCATCAACCAGCAGTTACTGGATCTTGATTCCGTGTTATCTTATTGTTTTGTTTTTTGCAGTCTGGGGACACAAAATCAAAAGTTGGAAAAAATAAATTATAATAGGAGATAGACAGTTGAGGTTTTGAAATGAAGGCAAATAATACATATAAATGGGGAATGATTGGTTGCGGAAGCGTGACTGAACTGAAGAGTGGGCCTGCTTATTACAAAACAGAGGGTTTTGAGCTTTTTGCAGTGATGCGGAGAGATCTAACTAAAGCAAAAGATTATGCGCAAAGACATAAGGTACCCCACTTTTTTGATGATGCAGATGCACTTATCAATCACCCGGAAATTGATGCCATCTATATTGCTACGCCACCAGATTCGCACGAATACTATGCGTTAAAAGTAGCTGAAGCAGGAAAGATATGCTGTATTGAAAAACCTATGGCACCAAATTATGAAGCCTGCGTAAGAATCAACGCAGCCTTTGTAGATAGAAAATTACCATTGTTTGTATCTTATTACCGAAGGTCATTGCCTCGGTTTTTACAGGTGAAGGAATGGATTGCTCAGAATAGAATTGGAACAATTAGACACATCCATTGGCATTTTACCAAACCAGCCAATGAGATTGATAAGTCTAAATCATATAACTGGCGTACCGATGCGACCATTGCACCCGGTGGTTATTTTGACGACCTGGCATCGCATGGATTGGATTTGTTTGTACATCTGTTGGGAAACATTAAATCTGCTAAAGGAACGGCTGAAAATAGGCAGGGACTTTATACTGCCAAGGATCTAATTAAAGGGCAATGGGTCCATGATTCGGGAGTTACCGGATTTGGAAGTTGGGATTTTGGAGCAGACAAACGAGAGGATGTGGTTAAGATATACGGAAATGAAGGGAATATCACCTTTTCCGTGTTTGGAGAGGTCCCGATAATTTTAGAACGTGATGAAAAAACCGAACGATTACATATTCCAAATCCAGAACACGTTCAATGGGATCACGTCCAGAATATAAAGGCGCATTTAGCAGGAACATCAGTACATCCCTCATCAGGAGAAACCGCGTCCCATACCGCTTGGGTCATGGATCGAATATTAGAAAATAAAATTGAAGTCATTAATAATTAAATAAGTTAGGACATGTTAAAAAGCACAATCGATAAGGCAACAGATTTCGAAAAAAGATTCGAAAATATCAATACGGTTATGTTTGAGGATTCTCAAGTAGCCTCTAAAGCTGTTGCAAAGGAAATAGCAGATCTTATTAAGGTAAAGCAATCTCAAAAGCAACCCTGTATTTTAGGGTTGGCAACGGGGTCCTCACCAAAAGGTTTGTATGCTGAATTAGTGCGACTGCATAAAGAAAAAGGCTTGAGTTTTAAAAACGTCGTGACCTTTAACCTGGATGAATACTATCCAATGGAACCAGACGCAGTGAATAGTTATGTGCGCTTTATGAAGAAGATGTTGTTTGATCACATAGACATTCTTCCTGAAAATTGCTATATCCCAGACGGGACACTTCCTAAAGATAAAATTGCCAGTTACTGCAGCGCTTACGAAAAGAAAATTGAGGCACTTGGAGGCATAGACCTACAAATTTTAGGTATTGGTGGTAACGGACATATTGGATTTAACGAGTCTGGATCTTTACAGAACTCCAAAACAAGGTTAGTGGCTTTAGATCATATCACAAGGGTTGCTGCAAGTAAAGACTTTGCAGGTCTATCCAACACGCCTAGAACAGCCATCACGCTGGGAGTCAAAAAAATTATGGAGGCCAAACGCGTCATCCTTTTGGCTTGGGGCGAAAGTAAAGCGGCAATTATTAAAACATCAACAGAAGGACAAGTCACCAACCAAGTGCCTGCATCCTTTTTGCAAGAGCATAATAATGTCACCTTCGTACTTGATAAAGAAGCCGCATCAAAACTGACCCGTATAAATGCACCATGGTTGGTTGAAAAAGTAAATTGGACAGATCGTCTCATCAGAAAAGCCGTTTTAGGTTTGGCAATGCATCTCAAGAAACCTATCTTAATGCTCACCGATGCTGATTATATTGAGAATGGGATGAGTGATCTTCTGGCAGAATTCGGCCAAGCTTATGACATCAATATTAAGATTTTCAACAAATTACAACATACCATTACCGGATGGCCGGGAGGTAAGCCAAATGCTGACGATTCCCACAGACCGGAGCGCGCTGAACCAGGTAAAAAGCGTGTTTTGATTTTCAGCCCGCATCCTGATGATGATATTATCAGTATGGGTGGAACATTTAGAAGGCTCCATGAGCAAGGGCACGAAGTACACGTAGCCTATCAAACTTCAGGAAATATAGCTGTTGCCGATGAAGAGGCTTTACGCTTTGCGAATTTCGTAATTGATTTCAACGCCAAATTTGATATTAAAAGTGAAGCCACAGAAAAGATCTATAAAAAGGTGGTAAAATCGCTTACGGACAAAAAACCAAGTGAGATTGATATTCCGGAGGCACGTTATATCAAAGGATTGATTAGAAAAGGAGAAGCAAGGGCCACCAGTCATTTTGTTGGTTTGACCGATGATCGAATCCATTTTATGGAAATGCCGTTTTATGAAACCGGAACTATTGATAAACACCCGTTGGGCGAAGAAGATATCCAAATGACCGTGGATATTATTGAGAGTATCAAACCACATCAAATTTATGCTGCGGGAGATTTAGCAGATCCTCACGGAACCCATAAAGTTTGTTTGGATGCCGTATTTAAGGCCGTTAGAAGATTAAAAGAAAAACCATTTATGGACGATTGTTGGGTGTGGCTTTACAGAGGTGCATGGCAAGAATGGGGAATCGACGAAATTGAGATGGCCGTGCCGATGAGTCCCGATCAAGTTTTGGAAAAAAGGCACGGTATTTTTAAACACCAATCACAAAAAGATGGGGTGGTATTTCAAGGTTCAGATGCAAGGGAATTTTGGCAACGTGCAGAAGATAGAAATAAGGAAACCGCAGGATTGTATGATCAATTGGGCTTAGCGCACTATGCAGCAATGGAAGCTTTCGTAAGATGGCATTTCTAGTCTGATGAAATTTAATAGGAGATTGCATCCGTCACACCCATGCTGTGATGGATGCTTTCTAAAAGAAGGCATGGGTTAATTTTAAGAAAAGAAATATGATGGAAGTAACCATGAAAACTTTGTCGCAAATGAGTGGCTATTCTGTGTCCACAGTATCTAAGGCATTGCGTGACAAAAAGGACATTAGTGTCAAAACAAGACAGATTATTAAAGAGTTGGCAGAGAGTTATGACTTTGTGCCTAACAATTCGGCCATTGCTTTACGATCACAAAAAAGCAATACCATTGCGGTTATCGTGCCGCAAATTGACTCCATGATATACGGGAGTATGTTGAACACTATTCAAATGGAAGCCTATAAACAAGGCTACCGAGTGGTGGTACAACAGTATTTGAATTTTGAAAATGGTGAACTTGAATGCCTTAAAAGTTTAAGGAATGGCGGTATTGATGGGGTTATTGTCATTGGAACGTCAACCGCATTGGAGGAACTCCAACAAAACACTAAAGACCAATTTTTTCCAACAATTATAAAAAGAGTTGAAGATTTAACATTAAAGGCTCAAGATTATAAGCATTTTGGAAAGAAGATGATCACCTCTTTATTTTCAAAAATTAATATAAATGACAATATGCGTGTGAATGTTGTTTAGATAATCGAAGTAGTGACACTTAGGTGAAAAGCTGTAACAGTTATGGTTTTTTAGATGTAAAAAAGGATATTGAAGATGGCGAATAAGACAGAAATAAAGGAGATAAACCAGCACCATTGGTATTTGGAGATGGACTTTCCATGTTCTAATAGGTACGATCAATTCATCAATTGGTTACGAAAGGAATTTTACTTTTTTCAACAAGAAAACGGATCCTACTTAACGATTTATTTTCCCAACGGACATGTGAAAATCGAAAAAAAAGCCAAAGAAGAGAACACGTTTGCTTCTGAAATTACCGTTGAAAGTAAGTGTAGGGTATTTGGTTTAAAAATGCGAAAGAAGCTTTCAGCATTCCTTGATTATATTGAAAGCTATCACAGACTTAGCCAGATAAAACACTAGGTAGTCCTTTTTGATATAATGATTGGAACCTGTGAATGATGTGATTTACAGGTTTTTTTATAAGAGACAAACGTATTGAAAGCTCACTCCAGAAGGTATCCCTAACCAAAGGAGGTAAAGAAACAAACAATTTATCCTTAAAGAACTTGTGTTTGGGAAGAGTGGAATTAGTTATTTTCACTAGGATAAATTCTCGGTTAAACAGTTAAATAACTAAATATTTGTGTGCTACAATAGGTATATATAGAAACACTTGTTAATTTTATAGCCTTGTTTTTATTAGAGAGTTAAATAAATAGAAATAATTTAGACTGACCAAAAGCATTGCTGGTAGGAAATCATAATGACCTGTCAGGTTGGAGTAACCATTACCTAATAAATTGAAACTAAATGAAACATTTTAAGAATCAGTATGTGTGGGCTTTTTTGGTCCTATTCGTTTTGTCCTGTAAAGATTCAGGAAAAAAGGACGTCGTAGAAAATAAAACCATTGCCCAGTCGGATCGCGCCATTGAAAAAACCATCCTAGAGGATAAGGATTCGTTTTACTACGTCAATTTCGAGAATTATCCACAGATGGACAAAAGCTTGCCTATTGGGGTGTTCGATTCTGGAACAGGTGGTCTGACCGTCTTGGATGCCTTAATCAACTTTGACGCTCACAATAATAACAATAAAGAAAAAGGTGGTGATGCCGTACCTGATTTTATTTCAGAGAAATTCATCTACTTGGCAGATCAGGCCAATATGCCTTATGGTAATTATTCTAGTGAAGACAAAACGGATTTACTCATCGAACACATTCTTAAGGACATGCAATTCTTACTTTCCAATAAGTATTATAGAAATGCAGGAGATGCCCAATATCAGCAGGATAAACAACCTGTAAAATCGATTGTGATTGCCTGTAATACGGCCACGGCTTATGGCAGCGAGTTTATAAAAGCATTTATAGATAAAACCGGAATAGAATTAAAGGTGATTGGCGTGATTGACGCCGGGGCTCGTGGTACTTTGTCTACTTTTGAAAAGGATGAAAACGGCTCTATTGCCGTCATGGCTACCGTGGGGACCATACTATCTAAAGGCTATGAAAACACCCTTTTAAGAGTTAAGGATGAATTGGGATATACCGGAAACATTCAAATCTTTAATCAAGGCGGCCACGGAATTGCGGAAGCTGTTGATGAAGAGCCCGACTTTGTAAATAAGGAATCTAAAAAACCTCGTGAAGATTATAGAGGGCCTTCCCTAAATGATCCTAATTTTTCCATTGACAAGACGTTAATGGATATTTATAATTTCGATTTTGATCATGGCAAAATGCTTTGTGATAATCAAGATACCGATGATTGCCAAATTCTTCAAATCAACGATTCTGAAAACTATGTGCGCTATCATGTGGTCAGTTTGTTGGAAAAAATCAGAACGGCCGAAAATCCACAACCTTTAAAAGCCATTGTTTTGGGATGTACGCATTATCCCTATTTAACCTCGGAAATCAAAGAGGTTTTGGATGAGCTTTATAATTATAAGAAAGATGGCAAATACATTTATCGCGACTTTATGGTAAAGGATATTGCTATTGTAGATCCTGCCGTCAATGTGGCCGAGGAATTATATGTGTATATGAAAGAGAAAAATCTCTTTAACCCTTCCGGGGATATGAACACTAGCGAATTTTATATCAGTGTACCCAATTCTGAAAATCCGAACGTTAAGATCGATGATAACGGCCGTTTCCCATACGATTATAAATACGGAAGAACCGAAAACGAAATCCAGGAATATGTTAAAATGGTACCTTTCAGTAAAAGTAATATTTCAGAAGAGACCTTGGATCGATTCAAAACCTCCATTCCTGAAACATATAAGTTGATTGAGGCCTTTAACCGTTCCAATTCAAAAACAGAATATTTGGAAGATTCCGTAAGAATAAAATAAAATATTTAAAAATAAACGGAGTTGGTGTCCGTCTAAAAATTAAAATTTAAAAAAATGAAGCATAGTTTAAAATTATTGAGTTTAACAGTTATCTCAGTACTCTTTTTAACCTGCGGCGGCAGAAAGACCGATGCAGGAATGGCATCACTTTCGGGAAAAACTGCCCTCGCTAAAAACGGGATGGTGGTTTCTGCGCATCCTGAGGCTACCAAAGTGGGGATGGAAATTTTGAAACAGGGCGGTAATGCCGTCGATGCCATGGTAGGTGTCCATTTTGCATTGGCCGTCGTTTATCCTTCTGCTGGTAATCTTGGTGGCGGTGGTTTTATGATGTACAGACAACATGATGGTGAGGTTTTTTCATTGGATTTTAGGGAAAAGGCTCCTGGTACTGCTTTCGAAGAAATGTATTTAGATGAGAATGGAGATGTTATAGAAGGTGAGAGTCTGTATGGTCCAAAAGCATCTGGTGTTCCAGGGTCTGTGGACGGTATGATAAAAGCCCATGAAAAATTTGGTTCGTTACCACTTCATACTTTAATCGAACCTTCTATTCAGTTGGCAAAAAATGGATTTCATATTTCCGCGCAACAGGCTAGAAATTACAATTATTTCAAAGATGCATTTGTGAAAAACAACCGAAACCCAGATAAAGTCACTTTAATTAAGGAAGAGAAATGGGAAGAGGGCGATTTATTGGTTCAGAAGGATCTGGCAGAAACCTTAACCCGAATCAAACAAAACGGCAGGGCCGGATTTTATGAAGGCAAAACTGCCGAACTTTTAGTGGCTGAAATGCAAGCAGGCAACGGGATCATTTCTTTGGAAGATCTTAAAAACTACAATTCGGCATGGCGAAATCCTATCACCGGAGATTTTAGAGGTTATAAAGTTTACAGTATGGCACCTTCAAGTAGTGGAGGGATAGCCTTGGTGCAACTTCTGAAGTTATCGGAGTATTTCCCAATTTCTGAATTCGGATCAAAAACGGCAAAAACCATTCACCTCATGGCAGAAATGGAAAGACGCGTGTACGCCGATAGAGCGACCCATTTGGGTGATTCTGATTTTTGGGATGTTCCTGTAAAGGAATTATTAGATAATGATTATTTAGCTAGTAGAGCTGCGCAAATAGACATTTCAAAAGCCACAAATAGCGATGATGTGAAGGCTATGGCGCTTGCCAACCCAGTAGAAAGTGAAGAAACCACCCATTATTCCATCGTGGATAAAATGGGTAATGCCATCTCATTGACCACCACAATCAACTCTGCTTACGGATCCAAAGTGTTTGTAGAAGGTGCTGGATTTTTAATGAATAATGAAATGGACGATTTCAGTGCCAAACCGGGAGTACCCAACGTTTATGGGTTGTTAGGTGGTGCGGCCAATTCAATTCAGCCAGAAAAACGGATGCTAAGCGCTATGACGCCTACCATCATTGAAAAGAATGGGCAATTGTACATGGTGGTGGGTACTCCAGGAGGCTCCACGATCATGACCTCAGTGTTCCAATCCATACTCAATGTTATTGATCACGGCATGACCATGAGTGAAGCGGTCTCAGAAAAACGATTTCACCACCAGTGGTACCCAGATTGGATCTCTATTGAAAAAGGAGCATTTGATCCTGCCGTACAGTCTGAATTGGAGGCAATGGGACACGTAATAAAAGAACGCAGTTCTATTGGAAGGGTAGATGCCATCCTGATCAGACCTGATGGTTCGATGGAAGGTGCCGCAGATCCTAGAGGGGATGATTGGGCTATGGGATTGGAGTAAATATGAATCTGATGATAATTACATCTAACCAAAACAATAGGGTGCATTTCACTAAAAAAATCGAAATGCATATTTAAAGTGTTAGACGTCATAAAAGTTGAGTTAGCTGACACATCATTTATAATATTACATTGAAAATGTGATTTATGTAATGATGTGTCTTTTTATTTCGTGCCGTAATACAACGCCGTCAAAGGGATAAAGAATCCGTTCTTTTTTTATAAAAGGCATGGAAAAGAGACTCCGCCCATGATAATCTTGAAAATCTCATTATCTTAGTTCAATTGTTGAATGCTGAAGGAACGTACCGCTTTGTAAACAAAAAATAAAAATTATGATTGGAATTGTTGGAGGCGTAGGGCCTTATGCCGGAATTGACCTCTTGAAAAATATTTATGATAACACCTTGGCAAAAAAGGATCAGGATCATCTTGATACCTTGCTGTTTTCTTTACCGTCCAAAATTATGGACCGGACAGAATATCTCATAGGCAACATCACTGAAAATCCTGGAAATGCCATCGCTAAAATAATTTTAGACTTGGAGAAATCGGGGGCTACGGTGGTGGGGATACCTTGTAATACCGCACATTCTTCTGACATATTCGCTTTGATCTTAAAGGAATTGAGTGCCAACGGAAGTCAGATAAAGTTACTTCATATGATTAATGAAACGATCGATTTCATTAAAGTCCATTACCCACAGTTTTCTAAAATTGGTGTGCTTTCAACCACAGGGACCTATAAACAGAAAATTTATTCGAACGCATTGGAAAGTCATGGGTTTATAACGGTTAAGCCAACTTTAGAGATGCAGGAAGAACTGGTGCATCCAGCAATTTATCACCCAGAATACGGGATCAAGTCGCAATCGAATCCTTTTCATTTCACAGCTAAAAAAAATCTGGAACATGCCATCAACTATCTTAAAGAAAACGGTGCCGAAGCCGTAATCTTAGGATGCACTGAAATTCCCCTGGTCATTACTACCGCAGAAGTTAAAGGAATGGTGGCCATCAATCCCACCAATGTATTGGCAAGAAAACTCATTGAAAGTATGGATCCAAAGAAACTAAAATCCTTATAAAAACAAATGACAAAATCAATTTTGATAGTAGCGCTTTTGCTGAGTTTACCCTTTCAAAATAGCGCGCAGGAACGCCAGAGAGCACGTGAACTGGGTATTAAGCCTGGAATCCTAACGCCTGGTAAATACAATGCCATCACCGATGTAGCTGGTGTTTCTGTAGGTCAGAAAACCTTGAATATTGGCGATTCCATCCGAACCGGAGTTACCGTCATTCTGCCACATCAAGGTAATTTATTTAAAGAGAAAGTCCCTGCCGGTATTTTTGTTGGCAATGGATTCGGGAAATCGATAGGCACCACACAAATTGAGGAGTTGGGTAATATTGAATCGCCGATAGCCTTGACGAATACCCTAAATGCGTTTTTGGTAGCCAATGCTTTGGTTGATTATACCTTGAGCATTCCTGAAAACTCCAAAATCAGATCGGTCAATCCCATTGTTGGAGAAACCAATGATGGCTGGTTAAATGACATTAGAGGACGCCATGTGCAAGTTGCTGATGTTTTCGAGGCTATCAAAACGGCTTCCACCAAAGAAGTCCTTGAAGGGAATGTAGGTGCTGGTACCGGTACAAATACTCTTGGTTTTAAAGGCGGAATTGGAACTTCTTCCCGTGTACTTCCCAAAAATAAAGGAGGTTATACTGTGGGTGTTTTGGTTCAGACAAACTTTGGCGGAATCCTAAGAATTAACGGCGCTCCCGTAGGCAAAGAACTGAATACCTATTACATGGCCAATGATGTACCTTATCAAGTAGATGGCTCCTGTATGATTATTATTGCCACAGATGCCCCGCTGTCCAGTAGAAACTTACAACGTTTGGCAAGACGTTCGTTCTTGGCTTTTGGTGCGGTGGGCTCCTTCTCGTCCAATGGAAGCGGCGATTATAGCATTGCCTTCAGTACGCATAAAGATTCACGAATCCCACACGACCCTGAGGCTATTGAAAAAACCAGTACGGAAGTTTTAAATGATTTTATGTCGCCTTTGTTTTTGGCAGTCTTCGAGGCTACTGAAGAGGCCATTTATAATTCCATGTTTATGGCCGAAGACATCATAGGTCAAAAAGGAAGACAGATGAAAGCCCTGCCAATCAATGAAACTTTAGAAATATTGGACAAATACAAGGCTCGTAATAACTGATCCTAAATTACAAACCGACTAAAAAAGCAATTGGTGAAAGAGATTATAAAATCTTATTCACCAATTTTTGTTTGTTAGAAAATCGTGTTGAGCAAAAAGCTATTGAGGACAGGGGATTATCTTTACCTTATGACTTAGTTATTTTTCCTTGTTAAAATCCAAATCTTGAAAATCATAACTAAAATCGGTTAATGGTGAAATAGGACTCATGGTAAACCCTTGCGCTTTGCCTTCGGTATCCAAACTGAAATTGACAAAGGCATCCGCCTTTAACGAGGCATCATTCCATCGCACCACATAGGTCGTGCCTTTATAGTAGGTCATCGTCCCAGTTAAATCAGACGATTTTTCAGCTTTAAAATGAAGATTCCCGTTTTGGTTGGTTATGGCAACCTTTCCAAACCAATTGTCTTTATATGTTCCAATATAATTTGCAGGATTCGGTTTTGGGGTTTTGCTCTTTAACTGCGCCGCAATGCTGCTTTCCAAGGCCGAAACAATGCTGTCTTCTTCTTTTTCGCCCGCCAATCGGCGCTCATTATATTCTTTAATTCGGTTTTTACCTTTTATACCGAAATAAGCATCTTTAATCGAATTGGTAATCGCGCTGAACGCCGCACCGCTCTGCTGATTGGTTAGAACAATAATACCTAGATCCATTTCTGGAAGCAAGGTTACCTGACTCACAATCCCAATTAATCCCCCGGTATGGGTCACTTGAAAATACCCGTTGACATCGCTCAAAAACCATCCCAATCCATACGCTGAAAAATGGGTATTGTATGGGCCTTTCCCACTTTTTATAAGGGTTTGTGGAGACCACATTTCATTAAGCGTTTTGGTGCTGAAAAGACTGTCTTGCAGTTTTTCGCCATACTTTCCATCGTTCAATAATGTCTGGACCCACGTAGACATATCATTGATTGATGCAAAAATTCCTGCTGCAGGTGTGGATATTTGGGTGAATGTATCGGCTGTCAACTCCAGTTTGCCATTCACTGGGGCGTGGCCGTCAATTCTGTTACCATCCGCTTTGATATCTGGAATAGAAAGCAGCGAGCGGTCCATCTTTAAAGGTTTAAAGAAGTTCTCTGTGATATAATCGTCAAAAGATTGTCCTGAAACTCGTGCCACTGCTTCACCTGCGACAATATATAATAGGTTGTCATAATCAAATTTACTTCGGAAGGATGAGACCGGTTTTAAATATCTCAGATTGTGGATCATTTCAGCCTTGGTGGTTGTGTTTGAGGCAGGAAACACCATCAAATCGCCAGCTCCCAATCCTAACCCACTTCTATGGGTGACCAAATCGCGTAAGGTAAATTCACGAGTCACGTAAGCATCGTAAAGTTGAAATTCTGGGATGATGTCGATGACTTTCGTGTCCCAAGTCAGTTTTCCTTGGTCAACAAGTTGTCCCATTGCTGCTGTGGTAAACGCTTTGGTGTTGGAAGCCACGCCAAAAAGAGTGTTGTCGTTTACTTTGGCATTTGTTTTTAATGAACTGACGCCATAGGTGTTTTTGTGATATATTTTGCCGTCCTTTAAAACTGCCACAGCCATGCCGGGAACATCAAAAGTGGCCATTGTTTTTTGAACCAAACTGTCAATCTGTGTGCCGCTCAAAGCCTGGGCATTTATGGAGAAATTGACGGAAAGGAAAAGCGCCGCAAGAAACAGCCTTTTGTAAATGAGTGATTTCATAATTGATATTTAATAAACAGACTTTAAAGGTATAAATTATTTTTACTTTGAAGAGTTAAAGTGGGGTTTGGTATTAGACTTTAAGAGGATTTCCAGATGATCAACTTTTATCATTAATGATTAGTAGTTCATTTAATTCGCCCTAATCAATACTTTTTTTGCACACTTCACCATAAATTGATTCAAAAGTGTTATTTTCATAGCGATGAAATTACATTTATTAGATCGGAGCCATACCACTTCAGCAATCTCCGTTAGAAAAAACAGCTATGCCAATTTTCTTAAAATTTGGCATTACCATCCAGAATTGGAATTGGTGATTGTCCTTAAAAGTAAGGGCACGCGATTTATTGGAGATAGTATTAAGAAGTTCCAACCCAAAGATGTTGTGCTTATTGGTAAAAATTTGCCCCACATGTGGTTGAATGACCCAAAATATTTTCAGGACAATAAAAGCTTGTCAGCAGAGGCTGTCGCCATTCATTTCAAGGAAGATTTTTTAGGAAACACATTCCTGCAATTACCAGAAATAAAACCTATTGTCACACTTTTTAAAAAGGCAGAACAGGGCATTCAATTCAGGAATGTTCCGGACGCATTACTCCAGACCATCGTCAAGCTAAACGACGAAACCGATTTCAATAAGACCCATCAATTCATTGGCATTCTCCACCAATTGGCCTTGCACGAAGATTATAATCTCCTGGCAAGTTCGGGCTATGTGGCTTCTTTGAGATTGGAAGAATCAGACCTTTCAAACAAGGTCATTGCGTTTATTTTTAATAACTTTAACAAGGAGATTGATCTCAATACGGTGGCTGAAATTGTGAATATGAACCCATCGGCATTCAGCCGTTCGTTTAAACGCGTGCATCGGAAAACATTTTCAAAGTATGTCAATGAAATTAGAATCGGTTATGCCTGTAAACTGCTTATTGAAAACGAATTAAATGTGGCGGCAATTGCTTATGAATCAGGATTTAATAATCTTTCTAACTTCAACCGGCAGTTTAAAATGATCAAGAATATGTCACCATCGGCCTATTTAAAGAAACATAGTAAATATACAAAAGAAGCCATTTAAATTTATCTAATGCAAAAATAGTATTAGTAACGGTGAAATTATTAGTGGATTTAATGGGATTCATAGTATAGCTTTGGAAGATTATCAAGGCGTTCTCATGGATTGCGCAAGACAGATTCAAATCGACCAACATCATGGCCGATCACCTATAACATTACATATTAACAGATGAAAAAACCAATTACCATAACCGAAGTCTTAACCAAAGATGTCCGATTTCCTACAAGTGATGAATTGGACGGTTCGGATGCCATGAATACGGATCCTGATTATTCGGCAGCCTATGTCATTTTAAAAACCGATCACCTAGAATTTGAAGGTCACGGCTTAACGTTTACCATTGGGCGGGGTAACGAATTGTGTGTCGCGGCAATTGAATCGCTTTCCCATTTGGTCATTGGTAAGACTTTGGAGTCTTTTACTGAGAATATGGGCGATTTCTGGAAGATGATTACTGGCGACAGTCAATTGCGTTGGTTGGGTCCAGAAAAAGGAGTCATCCATTTGGCTACTGGCGCCATCGTAAATGCCGTTTGGGATTTATATGCGAAAGTTGAAGGCAAGCCACTCTGGAAATTAATTTCCGATATGTCGCCTGAAGAATTTGTGAAATGTGTTGATTTTACCTATATCACTGACGCTATCACTCCAGAAGAAGCTTTGGAACTTCTAAAAAATAACGAGGCCACCAAGCAAGAACGCATTGACGTGCTGTTGAAGAACGGCTATCCTGCGTATACAACCTCTGCAGGTTGGTTGGGTTATAGTGATGATAAAATGCGCCGATTATGCCAGGAAGCAAAAGCGGAAGGGTTTAAACACATGAAGATAAAAGTGGGTTCTGATTTGCAGGATGATATGCGCCGGGCACAGATTATTCGTGAAGAAATAGGAGACGATCTGCAATTGATGATGGATGCCAACCAAAAATGGGATGTGGATGAGGCGATAGAAAACATGGCCTCGCTAAAGAAATTTAATCCATATTGGATTGAAGAGCCTACCAGTCCCGATGATATTTTAGGGCACGCCAAAATTGCCAGAGCAGTAGCACCAATAAAAGTGGCCACCGGAGAACATTGCCAAAACCGGGTCATGTTCAAGCAATTGATTATGGCCGATGCCTTGCAAATTTGTCAGATTGATAGCTGCCGTGTTGGTGGGGTCAATGAGATCTTGGCCATTTTATTGATGGCAGCAAAATATAAGGTTCCTGTATGTCCACATGCGGGCGGGGTTGGCTTGTGCGAATATGTACAGCATTTATCCATGATCGATTATATTTGTGTCAGCGCCACCATGGAAGACCGAATTATTGAGTATGTCGACCATTTACATGAGCATTTCTTTGATCCTGTTGTGATCAAAAACGGTGCTTATATGCCACCACAACTTCCAGGATATAGCATCACCATGAAACCAGAATCATTAGAAACCTATAGTTTTCCAAACGGAGAAGTTTGGGCTAAAAAATTACAA
This sequence comes from Gelidibacter sp., assembly GCF_035515035.1. Lineage (GTDB taxonomy): Bacteria > Bacteroidota > Bacteroidia > Flavobacteriales > Flavobacteriaceae > Gelidibacter. The sequence continues at coordinate 16,106 of NZ_DATJCA010000091.1, forward strand.
AAAGCATAATTATGGTATTCAATTTAAAAGGAAAAACGGCCATCATCACCGGTGGCGGTAGCGGGATAGGAAAGGCCATTGCCGCAACATTTGCAAAACAAGGTGCACAGGTTTGTATTTTGGATTTCAATGTTGAAAACGGCAATACAACGGTATCGGAAATTGAAAGTGATAAGGGTTCGGCAAGTTTTTACCAATGTGATGTGTCCAATCAAGAACAAATGGACGGTATTTTTAGCGAGATCGCTAAAAATAATGCCATCGATATTTTGGTGAACAATGCGGGAATTGCACATGTCGGAAATATTGAAAACACCAATTCTGAGGACTTAGACCGCTTGTATAATGTAAATATCAAAGGTGTTTACAACGGTATGAAGGCGGCCATCCCACATTTTAAAAAGCAGAAAAAAGGAGTGATCGTTAATATGGCGTCCATTGCTTCTTCAGTCGGAATTTCTGATCGATTTGCCTATTCCATGACTAAAGGCGCAGTGTTGACCATGACCTATTCGGTGGCAAAAGATTATGTTGCAGAAGGGATCCGGTGCAATTGCATTTCACCAGCGCGTGTGCACACACCGTTCGTGGACGGATTTATAGCCAAGAATTACCCCGACAATCAAGCGGAAATGTTTGAAAACCTCTCAAAAACGCAACCCATCGGGCGCATGGGCAAACCTGAAGAGATTGCCCATTTAGCCTTGTATTTATGCAGTGATGAAGCGTCGTTTATCACGGGAACTGATTTTCCTATAGATGGCGGATTTATAAAATTGAATGGCTGATGATAAAAACAGGCTTCGTTCGGAATGGCGAACAAAGGGCGAATCAAACCCAATTTGCGTCTGAATTTAGCGACAATTCAATAAAGAATAATTATAAAAAATTAAATAATAGTTTAAAATGAAACTCATAAGATTTGGGTCGGAAGGCCAAGAAAAACCAGGACTTCAATTAGAACATAAACGTATTGATGTTAGCGCTTTTGGTGAAGATTTTGACGAAAAATTCTTTGAAACCAATGGTTTGAAGCGTTTGGAAGATTGGTTAAAAACCAACCAAGCCAATTGTCCAACCGTTGATGATGATGTGCGATTGGGATCTCCAATAGGAAGACCTTCAAAATTGGTCTGTGTTGGTTTGAACTATGCAAAACATGCCGAAGAAACAAATGCTAAAATACCATCAGAACCGGTATTGTTTTTCAAATCTACAACCGCTATTGTAGGCCCTAATGACAATGTCATCATTCCAAAAAACAGTGTAAAAACCGATTGGGAAGTGGAGTTGGCCATTGTTATTGGTAAGAAAGCGTCATACATATCTATAGAAGAAGCAGACGATTATATTGCAGGGTATGTCTTGCATAATGATGTGTCTGAACGTGCTTTTCAAATTGAGAGAGAAGGCCAGTGGTGTAAAGGAAAAGGTTGTGATACTTTTGCGCCTTTAGGACCATTTATGGCTACAAAGGATGAAATAAAAGACGGGAACAATCTACATCTATGGTTGGAGGTCAATGGCGAGCGTTTGCAAGACTCATCAACCTCCGATTTTATTTTCAATATCCAACATTGTGTGTCCTATATCAGCCAATTTATGACCTTGTTGCCTGGCGATGTAATTTCAACGGGAACCCCATTTGGTGTAGGATTAGGGTTTCAACCCCCACGATATTTAAAACCAGGAGACGTCATGCGCTTAGGGATTGAAGGGTTAGGAGTACAAGAACAAACAGCAGTAGCCTACAAATAAATGCGGGTAGATACACATCAACATTTTTGGATATTTGATCCGCAAAGAGATGCGTGGATTACCGACGAAATGTCGGTAATCCAACGCGATTTCTTGCCCGAAGACTTGCAGCCAGTATTGCAACAGCACCAATTGGATGGCTGTATTGCGGTACAAGCGGATACTTCAGAAAAGGAAACCAAGTTTTTATTGGAGTTGGCAGATCAACATCCTTTTATTAAAGGGGTTGTCGGTTGGGTGGATTTGTGTAGCGACACTATCGAGGCACGGTTACAATATTTTTCAAAATACAAAAAGCTAAAAGGCCTGCGGCATATCGTTCAGTCGGAACCGGATGGCTTTATGCTGCGCAAGGATTTTCAACGGGGCATTGCAGCCATGGAAAAATACAAGCTGACCTATGACATCTTGATTTTCCCGCATCAATTGGAAGAAGCCATTGAACTCGTCAAAACATTTCCAAAGCAAAAATTCATATTGGACCATGGCGCTAAACCCTATATCAAAGACGGAAAAATAAAGCTATGGAAAAGCCAGATGGAAAGATTGGCAGGTTTTGAAAATGTGGCCTGTAAAGTATCAGGATTAACTACAGAAGCAGATTGGAGCAGTTGGGATGAAGCTACTATGCAACCTTATCTTGATGTGGTTTTTAATGCCTTCGGAACAAAAAGAACACTTTTTGGCAGCGATTGGCCAGTGAGTTTATTGGCGGGAAGTTATGCCGAAACAATTGCGCTTGTTGAAGATTATATTTCGAAATTTTCAGAAACTGAGCAACAACACATTATGGGACTGAACGCAAAGAAATGGTACCATTTAAAAGATTGAACATATGGATTTAAAACTGAAGGATAAAGTGATTATTGTCACGGGAGGTTCTAAAGGTATCGGGAACGGTATCTGTAATTTATTGGCGCAGGAAGGTGCTATCCCTGTCATTGTTGGGCGTACTGAATCGGATGTTTTAGAGGCTGTAAAGAAAATAAAGAATAAGGGCGGGAAAGCATTTCACGCCATTGCCGAGTTGACCAATAAGGACGATTGTAAAAAAGCTGTGGAACGGGTGATCCAGGAATTCGGCCGCATTGACGGCTTGGTCAATAACGCTGGTGTCAATGATGGCGTCGGGCTTGAATCAGGCAATTATGACGACTTTATGACCTCAATTCAACGCAACGTGGCACATTATTACGCCATGGCGCAGCACGCCTTGCCCGAACTGAAAAAGAGTAAGGGCGCTATCGTGAATATTGGTTCCAAAACCTCGGTTACCGGTCAAGGGGGCACTTCAGGTTATGCCGCTGCCAATGGTGCAAGAAACGCATTGACCCGAGAGTGGGCGGTGGAGTTATTGCCCTACAATATCCGCGTAAATGCCGTGATTGTTGCCGAATGTGACACGCCACAATACTCCAATTGGTTAAAAACCTTTCCCAATCCTGAGGAGCGCTTAGCAGAAATCACCAAAAATATTCCCTTAGAAAACCGAATGACCACCACTGATGAAATCGCCAATACCGTCGTATTTTTATTATCCGAAATGTCCAGCCATACCACCGGACAGCTTGTGTTTGTTGATGGTGGTTACACCCATTTAGACCGCTCTTTATAATGATGAAAAACGCCATAAAACAACCACTCGTTTCCAGAAACATCTTATTGCCCTTTATATTGATTACTTCCCTGTTTGCACTTTGGGGAATTGCCAACGATCTCACCAATCCGATGGTTTCGGCATTTAAAAAAGTCATGCCAGAGCTTTCAAATACACAAGCATCATTGGTGCAGTTTGCTTTTTATTTTGGCTACTTCTTTATGGCCTTGCCGGCAGCCTTATTCATTAGAAAATACAGTTATAAGTCGGGAATCCTCGTGGGTCTATCGCTCTATGCCATTGGTGCCTTTTTGTTTTTTCCTGCTGCAAAGTTTGAGACCTTTAATTATTTCTTAATTTCTTTATGGGTTATGACCTGTGGCTTGGCATTTTTAGAAACCACTTCAAATCCGTTGATATTAGCATTGGGTCCCAAAGAAACCGCAACGCAGCGCCTCAATTTGGCACAGGCATTTAATCCGATAGGTTCTTTAACGGGAATGATCATCGCCCAGGTATTTATCATTGATGCCCTACGTTCAGTTAACTATACGGAGGAAGCATACCAAGCCTTATCCAGTTCAGAAATGGCTGCCATTCGGGAAAACGATTTAAGTGTAATCAGTCTGCCGTATATTGCTTTGGGAGTTTTGGTTTTGATCATTATGGTGGCGATTATGATGGTGAAATTTCCGAAAGTGGAAGCACATTCTAAACTCGCGCTTTCAAAAACCTTTAAAATCTTAATAAAAAATAAAACCTACGTCACAGGCGTCGTTGCGCAAATGTTTTATGTAGGCGCACAGATTATGTGTTGGACCTTCATTTTTCAATATGTTGATAATATGAATGCGTCATTACCGGTTAATGAACAACTCACTGCCACATGGTATAATGTGGGGGCAATGCTGTTATTTCTTTCAGGAAGATGGCTTGGAACGCTATCAATGAAGCGGATTGGTCCCTCAAGATTATTGTTTATTTTTGGAGTGGGAGGGGTGATAACCACGCTAATTACTGTTTTTGTGGGCGGGCATATCGGTTTGTATAGCTTGGTAGCAACTTCGCTCTTTATGAGTATTATGTTCCCAACCATATACGGGATTGCTTTAAATAATATGGGAGATGAAGCTAAAATCGGGTCTGCCGGATTGGTGATGGCCATTGTAGGGGGTGCTTTATTGCCAGTTTTACAAGGAAGTATTTTAGATATTGGTGGTTCAGGTTTTGCCGATGTGAATATCCTTGGCTACATCCCTGAAGTTAATTTTTCGTTTATCCTCCCGCTGATCTGTTTGGCGGTGGTGGCACTTTTCGGATATAAAACCATGACCAATGAAAACGTATAGACACTGTTTTGCACTCGATTTAATAAATGATCCCGAACTGATCCTGGCCTATAAAAAGCATCATGAAAACGTGTGGCCAGAAATTGTCAAAAGCATTAAAGATAGTGGGATTGTGGCTCTAGAGATTTATTTGGTTGAAAATAGACTGTTTATGATCATGGAGGTTAACGAGTCGTTTTCTTTTGAAAAGAAGGATGAAATGGATGCCAACAACCCAAAAGTCCAAGAATGGGAAAGGCTCATGTGGCAATACCAGCAAGCACTTCCAACCGCAAAAGATGGAGAAAAGTGGTTGTTGATGGATCAGATATATCAATTAAAAGCCTAATCGCATGGAAATAACTATAAACCCAAAATATCCGTCTGTAACCGATTTAAGGAACCGAGCCATGGTAAAAATGCCAAAGTTTGCTTTTGAGTATTTGGATGGCGGATGCAATGAAGATATCAATTTAGATAAAAATCGCACCGATCTTCAGAAAGTAGAATTAATGCCGTACTACTTATCGAAGTTTGATAAGTCGGATACCAGAACCGAACTGTTTGGGCATACTTACGATGCGCCTTTTGGAATTGCACCCGTTGGACTTCAGGGTCTTATGTGGCCTAATTCGCCAGAGATTTTGGCTAAAGCTGCTTTTGCCCATAACATTCCTTTTATCCTCAGTACGGTGACCACGTCCAGTATTGAACGGATTGCGGAAATAACTGAAGGGAATTCATGGTTTCAGTTATACCATCCCGCGGATGAAAAAATCAAACGAGATTTATTGGATAGAGCTGCCAGCGCCGGCACCAATGTTTTAGTAATCTTAGCCGATGTGCCTACTTTTGGATTTCGCCCGCGGGATATCCGAAACGGTTTGGCCATGCCGCCTAAAATGAGTTTAAAAAACATTCTTGAAGTGTTTACAAAACCAGATTGGGCGATTCAAACCTTAATCCATGGCAAACCCGCTTTTAAAACTATGGAGCCTTACATGCCAAAAGACTTGAATATGGCCAAGTTGGGAGAGTTGATGGATGTTACTTTTTCTGGACGCCTGAATACAGATAGGATTGCTTCGATAAGAGAGCAATGGAAAGGCAAATTGGTCATTAAAGGCGTGGTGAGTGAGGAAGATGCAGAGAAAGCTATTGCGTTAGGTGTTGATGGCTTAATTGTTTCCAACCACGGCGGCCGACAATTGGACGCTGGTCAGTCGTCTATTGTGCCCATGACCCATTTGGCTGAAAAATTCAAGAATCAAATAAAAATCATGATGGATTCTGGTTTACGTGGCGGTCCGGATATTGCAAGAGCCATGGCAAGTGGCGCCGAATTTACCTTTATGGGCCGCAGTTTTATGTATGGCGTTGGTGCATTGGGAAAAGAAGGTGGCAACCATACCATTTCACTCATGAAAAGGGAATTCCAGCAAGTTATGGAACAGGTCTGTTGTGAGAAAGTAGAAGATTTACCTCGATTTTTAGTGAAATAATTGGGCTCGATACATTGAAACTAGGTGAATCTCAAATTATGGAGTTGGCAACGTCAGCGATGCCCTTCGTTGTTTATGGGAACTAGAGCAATTTCAATCCTGTTCAATTCTGAAAAGAATCGGTATTCTAGAAGGTTATGGATCTCAATAAAATTATGGACGTATCAATAACCTTTTCCAATATCAACAACGTCTACAAGTTTTTCACCGTTCTTCATGGCCTTATAATTAGCTATTATTTTTTTGACTGCCGATTCGGGACTAACGCTCCCGGCGGTATGTGGCGTGATCAAGATGCTTTTGTGGGTCCAAAAAGGATGCTGCTTAGGCAAGGGCTCCTCATGAAACACATCTAATGCTGCTCCAGCAAGGTGACCATTGTCAATAGCTTCCAATAAATCAGCCTCCACGAGCTGTTTACCTCGTCCAATATTGATAAGATAGGCGCCTTTGGGTAATTTATTAAACACCTCCCTGTTTAAAATACCTTCTGTGTCTTTAGTAAGAGGTAAGGTGCAAACTAAAATATCTGCGGTTTCCAAAAACTCGTTCCTTTGGTCTTTTCCGTTGAAAGTTTTAATCTGATCGATATCTTTTTTCGATCGGGACCACCCCGTAACTTTAAAATCATTTTTCAACATCAAGGTTCCGACGGCCTTTCCGATGGCGCCAATCCCCATAATGCCAATTGTTGTTTCTTCAGGTCGCTGGTAGGCATGCGTCTCCCACAAGGCCTGAGTTTTTTGATGAAAATACAATGGCAACCGTCTCAAATAACTTAAAGATAGAGCCAAAACGAAATCTGCCATATCATCGTGATGCAGGGGGTCGTTGACTTTGGTAACGCTTATGTTTTTAGGGACTTTGTTATGCTTGGTAATATGATTTATCCCCGCTGCCATGGAGGCAATAACTTTGAGGTTGGGAAATTTTCGAAACGTGTTTTCAGGAGGATGGAACACTAAGACAAATTGTGTTTTTTCCCTTTCAGTGTCGTTGGGATAAGCTTCTACCGTAATGTTTGGTGCGTGATGGGCTATGGCATTTCTCCAATCCGCTACGGTCGCTTCATGATCGCAAATGATGACTATTTTATCGGTGGTATCCATATCAATACATTTTAGTGTAATTACAAATTTCGACAATATTCCATAGATATTGCGCCTATTTTTAGAGGAGTGGTTTAAAACGTTAGCCTTTTAATCGATAAAGGACGGATTTTTGAAACGAGAAATCACACTTTAAATTCCGCCCACAATGGATGATGGTCGGAAATCAGCCAGGACAGATTTTGTTTGGTTAACTGACGGTTGGCGAGGGCATAAGGAACAAAGTCATAATTGCCGCCACTTAAAAATTCCATGGATAGTTTTGGGCCCTTGCCTTGGCTGTTGAACCAGGCAATCTGATCGTAGAATTTGGTGGTGTTAAAGATGGACCTGGTCACCTCCTCATTCTGTAGTTGGGGAGGGATGTACAGGCCTTCAGAGAGAAATGTTTCTTCCAATAGATCGCCGCGCGCGTCTATATTAAAATCGCCCAAGGCTATAAAATCTTGATGGTAGGCATTGAGGCTTCCTGCCCAACTATAGAGCCATTTAGCAATCCCTCTGAGCTCCTCAATGCGACTTTGTGGACTTTTGCCGTAAAGAATGTGCAGGGTCACCAAGATAAAAGTGTGTTGGTTAGATTGAAAACTTACGGCATAGGGAGAACGCACAAATTGTTTGGACAAGGCGTGCTCTCCTATATTTTTGCCCCATTCTTCGGGCACAACCAATTCGCCCGCCAATCCTGATAAATGTACTCTTCTGGTATCAAACAAGTAGGCCATACGTTCGCCATTGCCCACTTTCCCTTGATTGACATCTGTAAGAATAAAAGACCAGTTCTTTCCTAAGACTTTTAAAGTATCCCTGAGCGCTCTAATATTATCTTTCACTTCCTGAATGGCAATCACGTCAAAACGCCTGATGATTTCGGCAATACATAAAACGGAATGGAGATCACGTTTGGGTGAATCATCATCTTCAGAATCCCATTTGCGCGTTAAATTTCCAAAAGCTCGGATATTCCAAGTCGCAATTAAGAGATTCTTATCTAACTTTTTAGATGGAATTTTAGAGTCTAAATCTGCTTTTAGCACATTTAGATTGTCCTGGACATCAGAAGGTGGTATGTCGTTGATGGAAATCATAGTCTAAATATAATTAAAAATATTCCTTCTATTTTAAATTGGAGCTTTAAATGAAGGGTTACGGTTTTGTTATACATTTTGGGCGATAGGTGTTGCAAGGGTCGTAATTTCAAAACACCCATAGCGGGCTTTGGTCCCGACACTGTAAATATGCCGCTCAAACATCTTATAAGATTTGCGGTGTAGGTGTAGCAGGTGCAATCATTAATTATCATAAAAGTTAGCTCCAAGGTTCAAGGGTTTGCCCCAAGATGCGGAATATTTAGGATATTCATATTTTAGATCAAAGATTTGTTTATATTCGCTCCATCCCCCCCGCACTTTTATTAAATAATCCCAACCTGAAGAAATTCAGGGAGATATGCTATTGTTTTAATCTTACTGTTTTATTTAATATATGAATCTAATTTTTACTACTTATGAAAAAAAATCTACTTCTCTTAACCTTGTTCTTTATTGCCCTCCAAGTCAGGGCACAAAACGAGTTCATCACCACTTGGAAAACGGACAACCCAGGAAGCTCTAATTCCACTTCAATTATCATTCCCACTTACTCTGGAGAAACTTATAATTATGATGTGGATTGGAATAATGATGGCAATTGGGAAACAGGTTTTACAGCCACTGCCACCCACGATTATGGAACTGCAGGGGTCTATACCGTTGCCATCAGGGGAAATTTTCCTCGTATTTATTTTGCGAATGTTCGTGACCGTCGTAAGCTACTGACGGTAGAGCAATGGGGGAGTAATCCATGGACCTCCATGGGATGGGCTTTTACTGGCTGTAGTAATTTAGTCATTAATGCTGTTGACGCTCCTGATCTGTCCGGTGTTACTGATATGTCCAGCATGTTTAGTTATGCTACTGATTTTAATAGTGACATTGGCCATTGGGACGTTAGCACAGTTACAGATATGTCGCGCATGTTTGAAAAAGCTAAAGCCTTTAATCAGGACCTTGGCCTTTGGGACGTGGGCAATGTAACCAATATGAATTGGATGTTTCAAGAGGCAACGGCTTTTAATCAGGATCTCAATAATTGGAATGTGGGCAAAGTCTCCAATATGTTTCGAATGTTTGAAAAGGCATCCGCCTTTAACGGAAACATTGGTAATTGGAATGTGGGCAATGTGACTAATATGTCTCGAATGTTTGAATACGCGTTGGCATTTAACCAAGATTTGAATAATTGGAATGTTGGAAAGGTTACCGATATGTCCGGTATGTTTGCCTATGCTTCGGTATTTAATGGGAACATTGGTAACTGGGACGTAAGTAACGTCACGGATATGTCCACCATGTTCGGTCATGCTCCGGTATTTAATCACGATATTGGCAATTGGGATGTTGGAAATGTGACTACTATGCTCCGTATGTTCGAATTTGCTTTTGAATTTAATCAGCATCTTGATAATTGGGACGTTAGTAAGGTTACCAATATGCGCATCATGTTTGCCAATTGCTATGCTTTTAATGGACGGATAGGCAGTTGGGACGTCCGCAATGTCAACGACATGAGTTTAATGTTTTCTGATGCTTTCGAATTCAATCAGGATATTAGCAATTGGGATGTTGGTAAAGTAACCAACATGTCGGCAATGTTTTCCGCCAATAATTATGTGGGGATTCCAAAGTTTAACCAAGATATAGGCAATTGGAATGTTTCTAATGTCACCATGATGGATTGGATGTTCTATGGTGCTGCAGCGTTTAATCAGGACATCGGGAGATGGGATGTTGGTAACGTTAGATTCATGCAATACATGTTTAGGGATTCTATCTTTAATTATGACATAGGCAATTGGGATGTAGGTAAAGTGACCGATATGAACAGGATGTTTTGGGGAGCGAGATTCGATCAAAATATCGGGAATTGGAACGTAAGTAACGTGTATGATATGGGTGAAATGTTTATGGAATCTGGACTTTCAACACCTAACTATGATGCCCTCTTAAACGGTTGGAGTCGCTTGATTTTGCAAGACGATGTTGCATTTGATGCCGGATATAGCACATTTTGTGCCGGTGGCGCTGCCAAAGCTTATATCATGAGTAATTTTTCGTGGTATATTAAAGATGAAGGTCCAACTGCAAATTGCAGTGGTAATGATTATTTTGTCACCACATGGAAAACGGACAATCCTGGGGCTTCCAACGCAAGGTCTATAACAATTCCTACCTTTGGTAGTGGGTACAATTATGACGTGGATTGGAACAATAATGGAAATTGGGAAACTGGCCTCACTGGTAATGTCACCCACACTTACGCCACACCAGGTACATATACGGTGGCTATAAGAGGTAGTTTTCCTCGAATTTATTTTAATAATGAAGGCGATCGGCAGAAACTTCTTTCTATAGACCAATGGGGCAGCAATGCATGGCGTTCGATGGGCATGGCTTTTTACGGATGTAGTAATTTAATGAGTAACGCAACAGACTACCCAAATCTACTCCTTGTCACCGATATGTCAGGCATGTTTGATGGCGCCACTGTATTAGGTGCGAGCAGTGCCGATAGGGGGTATGGCTCAAACCGCAGTTCAGCGACTGTTGGGGGGATGGGTAATTGGAATGTGAGGAATGTAACGGACATGTCTAGAATGTTCAGAAATGTGACCACTTTTGATTGGAATATCGGACATTGGAATGTGAGCAACGTAACCGATATGACGGATATGTTTGAGGGGGTGACCATGTCAACCTCTAACTATGATGCCCTATTAAACGGGTGGAATTCCTTGTCTTTGCAGAATAACGTCATCTTTAGTGGGGGCCAGAGTACCTATAACGAAGGCGAGGCTGCCCGAGCCAATATGGTCAATAGTTTTGGATGGACTATAACCGATGGTGGGCTGAGTGGATCTTTATCCATTGATGATGTGTCCTTGAATCTAGAAAGCGTACGATTGTTTCCAAATCCTGCCACCTCTACCTTTACGATAGATAATCAAGGTGATCAAGTTTTGCGCGGATTTGATATTTATGATATTACTGGGCGGGTGGTAAAATCCGTGAAGTTGCACCATCAACCTACACGCGAAATTATAGACATATCGAATTTAGCTACAGCAACTTATATCATAAAAATAAACAGTGATAAAGGAAGTGTGATAAAAAAACTAGTTGTAAACTAATATCAGGATTGATTTTCTTGAAGAACCTCAGCTAGTTTTGCTGGGGTTTTTTTGGTTTTTACATGTTAAAAAACTTAAATTGATCCTTTTAATAGTTATCTATTATGACCCCAAGTTATTAGGGAAAATTATAATCTGTCAAACCTGAAACCTTAAAAATAAATGTCCAAATTGAAATTTAATAACACTTTAATCGTCTCTCTCATATTATTGATGTTCCCATCTTGTGCACAGGAAAAAACTACACTCGATCTATGGTATAACCAACCCGCTACCGATTGGATGACCCAGGCCTTACCCATAGGAAATGGTTATGTAGGTGCTATGTTTTTTGGCGGGATCCAAGAAGAACAGATTCAGTTTTCCGAAGGTACGCTTTGGTCTGGCGGTCCTGATTCAAATCCTGATTACAATTTTGGAATCCGGAAAGAGGCCCATAAATCTTTACCAGAGGTGAGGGCTTTGTTGAAAGAAGGAAAAAAAGCGGAGGCCCATAAAATTGCCCAATCGCAATTTACCGGAATCATTGATACAGGCGAGCAGTACAATGCCGACTTTGGGGATTATGGCGCCCAACAAACCATGGGTGATCTCTACATAAAAGTGGGACATTCTGTAGACGTGAGCAACTATAAACGCGGTCTTGACATCAGCAAGGCTTTGGGCAAAGTAGAATATAGGATCGGTAAAGAGACCTACTCCCGAACGTATTTTGGGAATTATCCGAGCAACACTATGGTCTATCGTTTTGAAAGTTCTGTAAGCACCGATTATGAAATCCGATTTGAAACGCCCCATGTTATGGTTTCTCAGAATTTTGAAGATGGGATTTATACCTTTGATGGAAAAGTATCCGATAATGGAATGCCCTTTGAAACAAAAATATCCTTGAAACTGTCGGACGGTAAAATCATCTATAAGGATGGCGTGATTTATATAAAAGACGCAAAAAATGTGGTGCTCTTGAATACGTCCACAACAGGCTACACACTTAATTATCCAACCTATAAAGGGAATGATTATAAAGCCGCCAATAACGCGGTAGTGCAAAAATGGGAAAGCACCACTTATGAGGATTTAAAAAAAGAACATATCGCCGATTACTCGAATTTGTTTAATCGGGTAAGTTTGAATTTAGGAGAACGTCCGAAAGTTGACATCCCTACCAACGAACGTTTGATTGCCTACGCCAATGGATCGGATGATAATGCTTTAGAGAGTCTGTATTTTCAATACGCTCGATATTTAATGATTTCGGCAAGTCGTCCAAATACCATGTCCATGCACCTACAGGGCAAATGGAACCATTCCACCAATCCCCCTTGGGCTGCTGATTACCATAGCAATATCAATTTGGAAATGATCTATTGGCCGGCAGAATTGACCAATCTTTCAGAATGCCACGAACCTTTTTTAGACTATATAGAAAGTTTGGTAGAACCAGGAAAACTGGCAGCAAAAGAATTTTTTAATACCCGTGGCTGGATGGTCAACACCATGACCAATGCCTTTGGCTATACTTCACCGGGTTGGGGCGTAGATTGGGGATTCTTTCCTACAGGCGCCGCTTGGTTTTCGCAACATTTGTGGGACCATTACGATTTCACCCAAGATGAGACCTATCTGAAAGAAAAAGCCTATCCCATAATGAAAGAATCCGCTCTTTTTTGGATCGATTATTTGACAAAAGATAACCATGGGAATTTGGTTTCAACCCCATCGTATTCACCAGAACACGGTGGGATATCAGAAGGTGCTTCCATGGACCATCAAATTGCTTGGGATATCTTGAACAATTGCATTAAGGCGGCTGCCGTTTTAGAAATAGATAATGAATTCACCACCACCGCAAAAGTGACCAGAGATGCTATTTTACCTCCTAAGATCGGATCTTGGGGACAACTACAGGAATGGACAGAAGATGTGGATGACCCAAAGAGCGATCACCGCCATGTTTCCCACTTGTTCGCATTACATCCAGGAAATCAAATCTCGACTGCTCAAACCCCAGAATTGGCTGAAGCGGCACGAGTGACATTAAATGCCCGTGGTGATAGTGGCACAGGTTGGTCGCGTGCATGGAAAATGAACTTTTGGGCACGTTTGAATGATGGGAATCGTTCACACAAAATGCTGAAAAACTTATTAAAACCTGTTGCCGATACAAGCATTGAGATGTCAACTGCTGGTGGCACCTACGCTAATTTACTGTGTGCGCACCCGCCTTTTCAATTGGATGGCAATATGGGAGGCGCCTCTGGAATGGTGGAAATGTTGCTCCAGTCGCAATCAGGAATCATCGAGTTGTTGCCTTCCTTGCCAGATGCCTGGGCAACAGGTGAAGTCAAAGGTTTAAAAGCGCGTGGTGGTTTTGAGGTGGATATACAATGGGAAAATGCGCTTGTTAAGGAAGCTAAGATTATAGGAATGCCTAACCAATCGGGTGAAATCAAAGTCAATAATAATCTGATATCATTTCAATTAAATGCTGATGGCATTTATAGGTATTCAGATAAACAATAAATAATAAAATCTTGAACAATTGAAATTACAGTTAAAGTCTTGCCTCATCGTAATTTTTATAATGGCCCTATCATTCATAGAGATCCAGGCACAAAATAAAGTGCTCATTTTGGGTATTGACGGATGCCGACCGGACGCTTTATTGGCGACCAGGACACCAAATATAGATCAATTATGGCAAAACGGAGCTTATACATTCAAGGCGAAAACGGACAATCTGAGCTGGAGCGGTGTCTGTTGGACGAGTATGCTTACGGGCGTGTGGAAAGAGAAACATAAGGTTTATGGCAATGGTTATGAAAACCCAAACATTGAAGAGTATCCGCATTTCTTTAATTTGGCAAAGCAGCAACAGCCCGATTTGCGAACGTATTCCATTATCAACTGGTCGCCAATCCATAAGATACTTCAGGAAAATGATGCTACCGTCATGAAGAACAGATTGACCGACGGTATGGTGACCAGAAGCGTTGCCAATGCACTTAAAAATGAAGATGTGAATGTGATGTTCGTGCATTTGGACCATGTAGATCATGCGGGCCATAGCACTGGATTCACACCTGATAACCCAAAATACATTAGAGCCATTGAAAAAACGGATAAGAACATCGGCAAAATTCTGAACTCCCTACAAAAGCGAAAAAACTATGCCAATGAAAACTGGCTCATTTTAGTGTCCACCGATCATGGTGGCAGTGGCACCAATCACGGAGAAGCGACTCCTGAGCATACCACCATATTTTATATTGCTTCCGGAAAAGATGTAGAAAAAGGGGAGATTCAAAAACCAGTTTATATTACTGATGTCGCAGTTACTGCACTTAAACATTTAAACATTACTTTAAAAGATGAGTGGAAATTGGACGGCCATGTTTCTGGATTGAAATAAGTTTGGATCATTAGCTTCTGGAATTTGCAAATAATTCTGATGTTTGAGTGGGTGATTCATTTACCCAAAAACGGATTCGATCCAATACACCCATCCGAAAAATGACCATAGAATTCTTCTGAATCGATACAGACGAGGTTGTGGTCCTAAGGTTGTTTTTAGATGCAAATAGGAAATCATTAGTCTTCAATTGATAGAATGCTAAAAAAAATTATGTTTGAGTCTGCTGTTATATAGAGACATACCAAATCAAAAAATAGTGCTAAATATGCTCGTCTAGTGCAAAAATAGTATTAGAAAAGGTGGAATATGTGGTGGATTTAGTGCCCATCATAGAATAGTTTTGAAAAGCGATGCCAAAATACCAACCGAATAAAATGACCGCTTCCGACCCATATGCATATGCGGTCAAAATCAATAAACAATAAGAGTTATAAAAATGAGAAAAATAGTTTTTTATACCGTTTTGGCGCTCACGATAGTCTCATGTTCTAATAGCATGAATACTAAAGTAGGTGTTAGTTCAACCGTTGAAATAGACACCGATGACACGAAGGATTCTATTATCTTCAAGGCAGCTCACATCGTGCCAACAAAAAATCAATACGAAGCTTTGAAAAACGAGTTCATTGCGTTTATCCATTTCGGTCCCAATACGTTTACAAGAATGGAATGGGGAAATGGTTTTGAAGATCCCTCGATTTTCGATCTCCAAAATTTGGATACGGACCAATGGTGTAAGGCGATGAAGGATGCCGAGATGAAGATGGTAATCCTTACGGTGAAACATCACGATGGGTTTGTGCTTTGGCAAAGCCGCTATACAAAACACGGTATCATGTCCACGGATTTCGAGGGAGGTAAAGGCGATGTTTTAAAGGATTTAGCAGCATCTTGTGAAAAATATGGGCTAAAACTAGGGGTATATTTATCTCCGGCAGATCTCTATCAAATTGAAAACGAAGAAGGATTATACGGCAATTTAAGTGAGTATTCAGACCGGGTTATTCCAACACCGGTTGAGGGACGTCCGTTTAAAAATAAAACAACCTTCACCTTTAATGTAGATGATTATAATGAATATTTTTTAAATCAACTCTTCGAATTGTTAACCGAATACGGACCCATTCACGAGGTGTGGTTTGATGGCGCCCATCCAAAGCGTAAAGGTGGTCAAGAGTATAATTACATCGCGTGGAAAGAGTTGATTGCGACATTGGCTCCAGAAGCTGTCGTTTTTGGAAAGCAAGACATCCGATGGGGAGGTAATGAAGCGGGCGCCACAAGGGATACCGAATGGAATGTTATCCCCTATTCAGGAAACCCTCTCGAAATGAATAGCTTTGCAGATATTACAGGAGAGGATATTGGAAGCAGGGAAAAACTTTATGAGGCCAAGTATTTGCACTATCAGCAGGCAGAAATCAACACCTCAATTCGTGAAGGCTGGTTTTACAGGGATGATGACAAGCAAAAGGTACGAAGTGCCGACGATGTGTTTGATATCTATGAGCGTTCAGTAGGAGGGAATGCCACTTTTTTATTAAATATTCCACCAAATAGAGACGGGAAATTCTCATCAGAAGATGTACAGGTTTTAGAAGAGGTTGGGAGCCGTATTCGTGAGACCTATGGGACTAATTTATTTGCTGATGCTTCTGGAGTCAAAAGCGTTTTGGATGCAAATCCTGAGACATTTGAATTGTTGGATAAGGATCCCAAGGAAATCCTTATTGAAACAAAAAAACCAGTAACCATCAACCGATTGGTCCTGCAAGAAGCCATAGCCACGCATAGCGAAAGGGTTGAGAGACATGCATTGGATGTGTGGTTAGACGGAAGTTGGAAAGAAATTGTTTCCGCTACTAATATTGGATACAAACGTATTTTACGTTTTCCTGAGACGACTTCTAATAAATTTAGAATCCGAATTTTAGAATCGCGATTAGCTCCTGCAATTTCAAATATCAGCGCACATTATTATCAACCACGTCCGCCACAACTAAGTGTAACACGATCTTTAGATGGTTTGGTAAGCATACAGCCCAAAAAGCACGAATTTGGCTGGAAACCTCATGGCGAGGATAGTTCAGGAAATATCAATTCAGGAATAGAAATCCGCTACACAAAAGATGGAAGTGAACCTACTAAAGGGTCGCCACTATATGAGGCTCCGTTTTCCGCAACAGGAACGATCAAAGCCGCAGCTTTTTCCAAGGAAGAAAAAGGAAGTACGGTGTCTGTAAATTTGGGAATTCTTAAAAAAGATTGGAAAGTCATAGCAAACAGCGGTTCAGAATCAGACCATTCGGCTCTTTTGACAATAGATGAAGATCCACATACCTATTGGTTGTCTTCAAAAAAGGAGGTACCACATTATATTGAAATAGACTTGGGAGAGGAGCTGATATTTAATGAATTTGCCTATACACCACCTACGGAAACTTCCGACGGAATGATTGAACAAGGCGTTTTAAAAGTGAGTAACGATGGAAAAACATGGAAAGAAGTTGAGCGTTTTGAGTTTGGAAATCTTATCAATGATCCAACGCCTAGAACGCACTTTTTTCAAGAAGCGGTGCGGACACGTTTTGTGCGGATAGAATCTATAACCATTGCTGGAGGGAAAAAACACGCGGCAATAGCAGAACTAGATTTTTTTGAATAATTGATTTTTAGTGAACACACCTTTTTTGAAAATGGGATAGCCTTAACTTAATTTCTCTTGCTTTCTATGTTGCTGAAGGTGAGTAGTTAAGTTCAGCTTATAAATTGTGGTCTTTTACTCTGTTCGTATTAGAATTTCAATACATATTCGCCTCCTCTTTTATAAAACTTTTTCCGTTGGTATTCTGGAACGAGAAGACCTCCCGTCGCCCAGACGATATGTGTAGCATTTTTTAGGTTGAGGTGATGGATTTGCGCGTATTTGGTTTTTTGGACCCTTTGGGGGCCGATTAATCCTGCAGTAGCAGAAGGTTCGAGAAAAATGTTTTCGGAATCTTTTAATTGTGCCAATAGTTTAAACAGTTGGTCATCTTCAATAGTGAGAATACCACTGACTAAATGTTTGCTGATTTTGGTGGCGAAATGTGAAGGTCGGCCCACAGCTAAACCATCCGCTTCTGTTATGTTGTCAAGGCCGATATCCTGTACGCTGATATGGCTCATTTCGCCAGTAACAAGCCCTGTTAACACCGCGGGACAATGCGTAGGCTCCACAAAAAAACAATGCACATGGTCACCGTAAATCTGCTTTAAGCCAAAAGCCGTTCCGCCTGGAGATCCACCAACACCACAAGGGGAATAAACCAAAAGTGGATGGTCTGCATTAACGTTAATGTTTTGCGATTTTAATTGTTCAGCAATCCGAAGTGCCCCAACCGTATACCCCAGAAACAGGTCGTGTGAATCTTCATCATCCACGAAATAGGCATTGGGGTCATTCTTTGTGCGTTCACGTCCAACAGAAATGGCTTCGCTGAAATCGCCATCAAACTCTATAACTATCGCTCCTTTTTCACGCAGCAAATCTTTTTTCCATTGCTTGGCATCAGCAGACATATAAACCGTTACTTCAAAACCTAACTTCGCACTGATCATACCTATACTAAGACCGAGATTTCCCGTAGATGCCACGCCAATCTTATACCTGCTAAAAAACTTTTGGAATTGAGGGGCGGTAAACATACTGTAATCATCCTCTTTTTTCAACATTCCGGATTCAAGCGCCAATTTTTCGGCATAGGTCATGATTTCAAAAAATCCACCACGTGCTTTAATTGAGCCACAAATAGGAAGTTCATTGTCACATTTTAAGAATAATCGTCCTTCAATTTCTCCATTATCGGCGTTTAATAGTGCTTTCATCTTCGGAATTTCGCGAAGAGGAGATTCTAAAATCCCCTGGGTGGGCTTAGTTTCTGGAAACGCTTTTACAAAAAACGGAGCAAAACGTGTCCATAAATCTTCTGCTTGTCGCATATTTTTGAGGTCTATTGAGAATTTGGGGGCATCTTTTACAGATTCTAATTCCGGATTCAACCACGAGACTTGCTTCGCCTTTATGATGTCTTTAAGGATTGGTGCAGCTTTTATAAAGGCATCTATTTTGTTTTTTGAATACATGATATCGGGATTATATTTTTGAAAAATACTCACTATTTAGAATGAATAAAAATAAGGATATATTTTCGATTTGCTCTCAATTTGAAGCAATATTTAGTTTTAATGATGAAGGAGACCACCAGTGGAACGGTCAAGTTAGAACTTGGCACATTATATTTTGGTGATTGCTGCTTTTAAGCTTTGTCAATTGGACGACAACATTGAAAGTAATTTCAAACCAACTATGTCGATAAATGGGTTGCCTTATCAGTTTCAGTAACCAATGGTATTTTAATAAGATCTGACGGTGTATTTCCCGATAAATTTTTAAACTCCCTGATCATATGCATTTGATCAAAATAGCCGTATTCAGCCGCAATTGTCGTCCAGTTAACTGTGGGATTTCGTCTTTTATAAGATAAAGCAAGATTAAATCTTACCATGCAAATAAGATGTTTAGGTGATACACCCACCTTGTCGATAAAGTGACGTTCTAAATTGCGGTTACTCATATTGGCCTGAAAAGTCAACTGATCTAAAGTTGCTTTTCCGTAGCTATTAACAATAATGCTTACTATTTTTAAGAAATTCTTATTGGCGCACAATTGATTTCTTTTCAAAAGATGATGCAGCAAAAACGTATCGGCAAGTCGTCCCATTTCTCTTATATCCTTTGCTGCGCACAATCGCTCATAAAGTATCTGAATGTTTATGTCTAAGAGATCTCTACCATCAGCAATGTGATTTAGGGTTTTTGCTACCGGAATTCCAAATATATCATGTAAACCTGTGGGTCTAAATGCCATTTCAAAGAACAGATAAGAACCGTTAAAAGTCATTTCGCCATTATATTCTGAACTTAATCCTAAAATATTTATATAATCGCCTTTTTTTATGATATTTCCATGTAAAGGATCTCGTAAATTGATGAGCTTATCCTTGAAGAAGAAGGTAATGGAAGTTTGATAGGAGGCCATCCATGGTCGTGTGATATCTAAACCACCCGTTTCAAACTGTCTTAAGGTATAGTTTGCAACGTATGCCGATAGGATTGGGTTTGGAGCCATATGAGAACTTGTTACCATAGCTTTTGGATGGATTAAGTTTAAAGAGGGCCTTTAATAAATCTTTCATAAAGGTACAATTTATGATTCCATCGTCCATCAGGAATAGTGTTAAATATCTGTAAATCATGTATTTAAATTTAATTGAAATCGAATTGATAACCTCCCTTGGAAATTCTTTTCTTATTATCTAAGTGGCGCCTGGGTTTGAAGATGATGGTAATGCTCGTCATCCATGTCGCAAATACCTGTCGGTTTTTTACTATTTTTTTAAAAACTAGGCTTTTAACTTTGATAGATCTTTAAGCCTATTGTACTGGCTTGAGATTTTAATATTATTCTCCAATTCAATAAGCCACTAAAAAGATGAAAAATCCAAAGACGTATTCAGTCCCCTCCAAAATGATCATGTTAATTTCCTTTATGGTTCTGTTCTTTTTTTATGTCGGATGTGATGAGGATGATGATATTGTAACTACCCCAGAACTAGAGATCAAAGAAGTAGCTTCCGGACTGGCGGGACCTATGGGGATTGAAACTGATGCGCAAGGAAATATTTGGGTTACGGAAAGTGGTACCGCTGTTCCGGATACCGATAACGATACACACAATAACAATGGCAAAGTCATTCTGATAACCCCTGATGGGCAAAAGTACGATGCGATTGTTAATTTGGAATCCTATGCCAATCAACATTCCGGCGAATTGCAAGGCACCGTTCATATTTTGCGTGATGGTGAAATGCTATACATTTTGTCTGGCAATCATCTCTACCGTGCTGATATTTCTAACTTTAAACCTGGTGATACTCCATTGGATGCGGGAAGTTTGCCGTCTGAAGATATCTTTTCTATAGTTTCCCAATTGCCATTAGAGAGCAACCCGGACCATGATTCCCACCCCTATAATCTTACCAAAGGACCCGACGGCAACCTTTACATTGCTGATGCAGGTGCCAACGCAATTCTACGCCGGAAGGGTGTGAACGATTATTCCATTCTTGCGGAGATCCCCGCAATCCCTAATCCTTTATTTCCTGGGTTGGGCGGACCCACCGTTCAATCTGTGCCGACTTCCATCCTTTATGACGGGGACGCTTTTTTAGTGACCAGCTTAACCGGATTCCCATTTCCCGCTGGGGAGGCAATCATTTATAAAGTTTCGGTATCTGGGGAGGTATCTGTTTATCAAAAAGGGCATACTATGCTCGTAGATATCGTGGAAGGTGAGAACTCTAATCGCCTTGTGGCACAACATGCCTCCTCGTTTAATCCAGCGTCTGGATTTGCCCCCAATTCAGGCTCACTTATATGGACCAACGGAACAAACACTACTGTACTGGCGGATGGTTTGAGCCAACCTGTGGCTATCAAACAAGTGGACGACCATACCTGGTATGTAACTTCTTTAGGTGATGGCGCGGTTATAAAAATCACCTATCAATAACCAATGTTATGGATAACCTTTCTGTCCTGACCTCGATGATTAAGAGTTTAATTCCTTGTGTGAATCCATAAAACTTTTGGACAAGTGAATGGTTATAGGGGAGTGATTTCTATTTTTTTGAATTCCACTTCGGCACCTTCCGCTTGAAGTGCAATTTGACCTTTATTGGCGGTGGAATTAAAGCCTTCATTTACCAAATCGCCGTTGACCCAAACTTTTATAATATCACCGCGACATTCAATGACCATAGTATTCCATTGCCCTATAGGGGACTCAGAACCACTTGTCAATTTTCTGATTCTACGCTCTTTATTGCCCGTGGTGCCCCAGTTTTCTTTTGGACCACGACGTTCCTCCATATTCGGTACCTCAATATCCTCTACGATGCACCAAAAATCGCCAGCATTTTCATGTTCCATTTGCACTTCAATTGATTTTGGGAACATGCCATACAGCGCCCTAGGCGTAGATGCATGTACAAGAACACCACAATTGCCCGGTTCTCCAGGAAATCGGTAATCAATTTCTAGTTTATAATCTTGATAAATACTATCTGTAATGAGGTGTCCGCGTGGATCTCCTAAGCTTACCAGCATGTTGTCACGAACTATAAAGGGGTTTTTTGCTTGGGTGTTTTTGTCCATCTCGGGCACATCAACGTGCCATCCCGTAAGATCCTTTCCGTTGATTAAGCTATATGGAACTTTTTCTCTGTTTGCATCAAGAACTTGCCAAGATATGAACAGAAAATAAAAAACAAAAAGCGGGATAAATAATCGCATTGGGTCTTGTTTTTCAATTGAACCACAATATAAGATTAATATTTACTATTTATATTTTGAGATGCTCTAAAACGAATAAGATATTCGGAAATAAAAAGACTTCCTTAGTTGTATTATTTGAGGAATTGAGAACAAAATTGAAAGTTTTAAATAGAAATTCGTAAGAATTCTTTAAATCACTTAAATGATTTATTTCTTTTTAAATACCTTTAGATATTGAAGGTTTGAAGCATCAATTCAATGAGTTGACTTAGTAAGCTCAGAGTGTTTTTTAAGCAGCTTAGCAGATGTGTAATGATATAATAAATAAAGATTGAAAATGTGCTATGATCTAAAGACATCCGTTGAAGCCCAACTCAAGCGCGCAGAGCGAAAAGGAGATAAGAATGCCGTCAATGAAATAAGGGAACGACTTGTTCCACTCACAGATTTACCGCTTTATCATGCCATGGGTTTTGAGCATCCCAGTTTATTGATCTATACCGACAGGTCTCCAGATTTTCCGGAAGTTGCCACTTGGGGCTTGATACCTCATTGGGTGCGTAACGAGGCACAAATGAAAAAAACATGGAATACTACCCTCAATGCCCGTGGCGAAACCATTTTTGAAAAGAACTCCTTTCGAGCTGCGGCTAAAAAATCGCGATGTCTAATTTATGTTGATGGATTTTACGAACATCATCATTTTAATAAGGGGACCTATCCCTTTTTTATTTATAGAAAAAACAAAGAGCCAATGATTTTTGCTGGACTTTACAGTGAATGGCACAATCCAAATACTGGTGGAACGATGATTACATTTTCAATAGTGACGACTAAGGGAAATTCGATAATGTCAAAAATCCATAACAATCCAAAATTAGATGGACCAAGAATGCCAGTCATATTACCCGATGAATTGGCAGATAAATGGCTTATGGATTATAAGGATGATCTCGACAGGAAGTCCATTGAAGAATTGATAAAAGAATATCCAGATGCGGAGTTGTCAGCTTACACTGTGAACACATTAAGAGGCAAGAATAGCCTAGGAAATAGCCAAGAAGCTTCAAAGCCTTTTAACTATTCAGAATTACCTGAATTAGAGTTAGGGTGAAATAATTTGTAAGTGAATTGGGCAAATAAGGTTTTAGTAAGAATCGTTTGACCAACAACAGACTTTTTACTTGCTGAACCAAAAATGGGGATGTAATCTGGGTATCGACATTAAATTTTAGAGCATTAGCGTTTTTAAAAGATATTCAGGTATTTTATTTATCTTGTTCAAAGAATATATCTTTTAAACCCATTCAAAATCGATAACAATGGTGAATATACAAACGTCTTTCTCCAGTTTAATTTTAATTTTTTTTATCGCGCTTTTTGTGTCCTGTGACCATAAGAAACTTCCGGCGGATCTGGTCATCACAAATGCCGTTATTTGGACGGGAAATGATAATCAACCCCGTGCTGAGGCGATGGCCATAGTTGGAGATAGTATCATAGCGATTGGAAGTGCCACGGACATAAAAATTTTTATTGGTGAGACTACTGAAGTCAAAGATCTGAAAGGTAAATTCGTGACACCAGGTTTTATTGATAGCCATTTGCATCTCTTGGTCGGGGGTTCTAACCTTAGCTCCGTCCAATTACGAGATGCTCAGACTATAGAAGAATTTATTGAACGTATTGAAGCTTATGCCCAGACAATTCCTGAAGGGACATGGATTTTGGGAGGGGATTGGGATCATGAAAATTGGGGTGGCGAATTACCGAC
>NZ_DATJCA010000092.1:0-2008 GCF_035515035.1 Gelidibacter sp.
AAATAAAAAGCTATGAAAAAATCACTTTTTCTAATTGGACTTTCCCTAATGATAATATCCTGTGCTACTGTGCGTGTCAATTATGACTATGAAAAAGCCACAGACTTCAATACCTATAAAACCTATAATTATTATAGTGATATGAATACGGGGATGAGCGAATTGGATTCGAGAAGGCTTTTGGATGCTTTAGATGCAGGATTGCAGGCAAAAGGGATGACCTTATCAGATTCTCCAGACTTTCTTATTAATGTGAAAAGCAGCACCTATCACGAAGCGCAACGCAGTAATATGGGCGTAGGTGTTGGCGGCAGCGGTGGCAATGTAGGCGGTGGAATATCCATAGGTATTCCCGTAGGACAAGCAAAGGCTAACAGAGAGATTGTATTTGAATTTGTTGATGAAAACAAATCTGGACTTTTTTGGCAAGCTATTAGTGAAAGCGCCTATCAGGCAAACGCCAAACCAGAGGTAAAAGAATCTCAGTTCAAGGCCATTGTTGAAAAGGTGTTATCAGGGTATCCACCTGCACCTAAAAAGTAAAAATCACAAAGTGAAACTTTAGATTCAATCGTGGTAATTGGCGCCACTATTTTATCAAACGCTTAAAAAACTTTATTTACTCAATCACCTGTTTGTTAATGTGTTAAGGTATTACGTTTTTGACGACCATGCAGTTCGTCGAAAATAATTGGTTTTTCATCGATATTATTATACATTCGTCATGTAGATGTCTCAACCAAATATATTTTCATGAAAACTCTCAAACTTACACAATTGTTTTTTTTAATGACCATCCTATCTTTTGGCCAAATTTCAATTCAGGAGAAAAGCGCACTTATTTCACTGGCTAATGCCACCAAGGGTGATGCATGGCTTAAGCCTTGGGATTTGAATAGTCCTGTGGATACATGGCATGGTGTGGAGGTTGTAGATAACAAAGTGGTTTCACTTGATTTGGATTTCAATAATTTAGACGGGACTTTGCCGAATGAAATAGGAGATTTGATTCATCTTGAACATTTGAGTTTGTTTAGAAATGCAATTTCGGGGACTATCCCAACAAGTATCGGAAAATTAAAGGCATTGAAAGAGATCAACTTGGCGTTCAACAAGCTGCAAGGTGCTATCCCTAATGAGGTGACCACGTTGGCATCTTTAGAATCCTTACAGTTATTCATGAACGACTTATCGGGTCAAATTCCAAGAGCGATTGGCAATTTATCAAAACTGAAAGTCTTAGAATTATACAATAATAACTTAAGTGGTTCCATTCCACAATCTTTGGAGAATCTTACAAATTTGCAAGTGCTTGTCATCAGTAGCAATACTTTAACAGGAAAGCTGCCTTCCAACCTATCACAACTCAAAAAATTGAAATCATTAAGTGTATTTGATAACCAATTATTGGGTACAATCCCTGATTCTATTGGGGAATTAGCGAGCTTGGAAGAATTGGTTTTGTCGAATAATGCTTTTTATGGCGATTTACCCAATGAAATGGCAAAGTTGAGCAAGCTTAAGATCCTTCTTATAGGAAACAACAGTTTTAAAGGCGAATTGGCACAATTAGAAAAAAAGTTTCCAAATTTAGTGGAGTTCGATTATCAAAATACAAAGTCTGGTGGTGTGCTTGCTACTTTAGATACAGAAGATTAGCATCACGATCATGATATGATCGACTCTCAACATTGATTTGTTGGGAGTTTTTTATGAAATAAAGTTTTTATAATCAGAAAAAAGCTATTATATTTGCAGTCCTAAATGAGGCAGTCGGTATTATGAGCCGAGAGTTAAAAGCTAAGTGCAGCATTTAAATTTATATCGCGGGATAGAGCAGTAGGTAGCTCGTTGGGCTCATAACCCAAAGGTCACAGGTTCGAGTCCTGTTCCCGCTACTAAACAGGACAAATGAAATTTACTTTCGTTTGTCCTGTTCTTTTTTTGGAGTAATCCGTTGGTTATCTGAAAGATATAGTTTGCGATTACATTCATTCGAGCGGTTCGA
>NZ_DATJCA010000093.1:0-49477 GCF_035515035.1 Gelidibacter sp.
GAGTAAAACAAATTTATATAGAAATATATGCCAACAATTTCACAATTAGTACGAAAAGGAAGAGCCAAAATAACCAAGAAGAGTAAATCGGCTGCTTTAGATTCGTGTCCACAAAGACGTGGTGTGTGTACTCGTGTTTACACGACGACGCCTAAAAAACCTAACTCAGCAATGCGTAAGGTAGCAAGGGTTCGTTTGACAAACGGAAACGAGGTCAACGCATACATCGGCGGCGAAGGTCACAATCTACAAGAGCACTCGATAGTATTGGTTAGAGGTGGAAGGGTAAAGGATTTGCCAGGAGTTAGATATCACATCGTTCGTGGTGCCTTGGACACCGCAGGTGTTACAGGTAGAACACAACGTAGATCTAAGTACGGAACAAAACGCCCTAAGAAGTAAAACAAGTTAGGAGTTATGGGTTATGAGTTTTGAGTGTTTTTTACCTCAATAACTACGCTCTAACAACAAACAACTAAAAACTCAAAAAGAAGACATGAGAAAAAGAGCAGCAAAAAAGAGACCGCTTTTACCAGATCCACGTTTTAACGACCAGTTAGTAACTCGTTTCGTTAACATGATGATGTGGGATGGAAAAAAGTCTGTGGCTTTTAAAGTATTTTACGATGCGATTGACATTGTAGAATCAAAGAAAACTGACGAAGAAAAAACAGCCTTGGAAACATGGAAAGATGCTTTATCTAACGTAATGCCTCACGTAGAAGTACGTAGCCGTCGTGTTGGAGGTGCAACATTCCAGATCCCAATGCAAATTCGTCCAGATCGTAAAGTATCTACCGCCATGAAATGGATGATAACATACTCACGAAAAAGAAACGAAAAATCCATGCCAGCAAAACTTGCTGCTGAAATTTTAGCCGCGGCCAAAGAAGAAGGCGCTGCAGTTAAAAAGCGTATGGATACACATAAAATGGCAGAAGCTAATAAAGCATTCTCACACTTTAGATTCTAATATATGGCAAGAGATTTATTACTTACAAGGAATATAGGAATTGCAGCGCATATTGATGCTGGAAAAACAACCACTACAGAACGTATTTTGTTTTATACCGGGGTCAACCATAAATTAGGTGAAACTCACGAAGGATCATCAACAATGGACTTGATGGAGCAGGAAGCTGAAAGAGGTATTACCATTACTTCAGCTGCAACTACCTGTGATTGGGTCTTTCCTAAAGAAAATGGAGAGCCAACAGCAGATGCACAGAGTTATCACTTTAATATTATTGATACCCCAGGTCACGTTGACTTTACGGTTGAAGTAAACCGTTCATTACGTGTTCTTGATGGGTTGGTATTCTTGTTTAGTGCAGTTGATGGTGTTGAGCCACAATCTGAAACTAACTGGAGATTGGCTGATAACTATAAAGTACCAAGAATTGGTTTCGTTAATAAAATGGACCGTCAAGGTGCAAACTTTTTAGAGGTTAACAAGCAGGTTAAAGAAATGCTCGGGTCTAACGCAGTGCCAATTGTATTGCCTATTGGAGACGAGGGCGACTTTAAGGGTGTTGTTGACTTGGTAAGAAATAGAGCCGTAGTATGGCACGATGAAAACTTTGGAGCTACGTATGATGTAGTGCCTATTCCTGAAGAAATGAAGGAAGAAGTTCGTCAATACAGAGCTTTGTTGATAGAGGAAGTGGCTAGTTACGATGAAAACTTATTAGAGAAATTCATGGAAGATGAAGACTCTATTACAGAAGAAGAAGTACATGCTGCTTTAAGAGCTGCCGTTATGGATATGGCCATTATACCAATGGTATGTGGATCTTCATTCAAAAATAAAGGGGTTCAATTCTTATTGGATGCTGTTTGTCGCTACTTACCTTCTCCAATGGATAGAGAAAGTGTTGTGGGCGTGAATCCAGAAACGGATAAGGAAGAAAGACGTAGACCTGATGTTAAGGAGCCGTTTGCTGCTTTGGCATTTAAGATTGCTACAGATCCTTTTGTTGGTCGTTTGGCATTCTTTAGAGTTTACTCTGGACGTTTGGACGCTGGTTCTTATATCTTGAACAACCGTTCAGGTAAAAAGGAGCGTATCTCACGTATCTATCAAATGCACTCCAACAAGCAAAACGCGCTTGATTATATCGAAGCGGGTGATATTGGAGCGGCTGTAGGATTTAAAGATATCAAGACTGGCGATACCATGTCTGATGAAAAACATCCAATTGTTTTAGAATCTATGGACTTCCCAGATCCAGTAATTGGTATTGCTGTGGAGCCAAAAACTAAAGCTGATGTTGATAAAATGGGGATGGCATTGTCAAAATTGGCAGAAGAAGACCCAACCTTTACAGTAAGAACTGATGAAGCTTCAGGGCAAACAATTATATCAGGAATGGGTGAGCTTCACTTAGATATTATTGTTGACCGTATGCGTCGTGAGTTTAAAGTTGAAGTCAACCAAGGTGCGCCTCAAGTTGAATATAAAGAAGCTATTACCCAAGCTGCACAACATAGAGAAGTTTACAAAAAACAATCTGGTGGTCGTGGTAAGTTTGCTGATATCCAATTTACATTGGAGCCAGCTGACGAAGGTAAAGTTGGATTAGAGTTTATTTCTGCAATCAAAGGTGGTAACATTCCTAAGGAATTTATCCCGTCAATTGAAAAAGGATTTAAACAAGCCATGGTGAATGGACCATTGGCGGGCTACGAAGTTGATGCTATGAAAGTAACGTTGACGGATGGTTCTTACCATGATGTCGATTCTGATCAACTATCATTCGAATTGGCTGCAAGAATCGGATTTAGAAATGCTGCAAAAGCTGCTAAAGCGGTTATCATGGAGCCTATCATGAAGATTGAAGTGATCACTCCAGAAGAAAACATGGGTGACATTGTAGGAGATTTGAACCGTCGTAGAGGACAAATGAGTGATATGGGCGATAGAGCTGGAGCAAAAACTGTTAAAGCAACTGTGCCATTATCTGAAATGTTTGGATATGTAACCACATTAAGAACATTGTCTTCAGGACGTGCAACATCAACAATGGAATTTTCACATTATGCTGAAACACCTTCTAATATATCTGAAGAAGTGATTAAGGCAGCTAAAGGCGTCGAAGCTTAAACTATAAGAAAATGAGTCAAAAAATCAGAATAAAGCTAAAATCATACGATCACAGTCTAGTAGACAAATCTGCGGACAAGATTGTTAAAACAGTAAAAAGCACTGGCGCAGTTGTAACAGGACCAATTCCATTACCAACGCACAAGAAAATTTTCACTGTACTACGTTCTCCACACGTCAACAAGAAAGCTAGAGAGCAGTTCCAATTAAGTTCTTACAAAAGACTTTTGGATATCTATAGCTCTTCATCAAAAACCATTGATGCTTTGATGAAACTTGAATTGCCAAGTGGTGTTGAAGTAGAGATCAAAGTATAATTAGACCTGCGAAGGCAGGTGTCTCAAAATCAAATGACAACACGTTGTGATTGATTGAGAGATCCCCGCTTTCGCGAGGATGGACATGTCCTAAGCTGCGTGCGAAGGAAAAACGGTAAAAATACATTCAGGGCTGAAGTATTTTCGGCCCTGAATATTTTGAAACCGTAGGTACAAGTCACGACTTGTCCGTCCAGCGAGAAAATGAAAATGAGTAGATAGTAAGTAATTAATAATAATCAATAAATAATAATTATGTCTGGGTTAATAGGAAAAAAGATCGGTATGACCAGCATCTTTGATGAAAACGGGAAAAACATTCCTTGTACAGTAATCGAAGCTGGACCATGTATCGTTACCCAAGTCAGAACCGAAGAGGTTGACGGGTACAGTGCCCTTCAACTTGGTTTCGATGACAAGACAGAGAAAAGCGCCACAAAAGCTGAAGCAGGTCATGCTAAGAAAGCCGGTACTTCTGTTAAGAGAAAAGTCGTCGAGTTCCAAGGATTTGAAGGAGATTACAAATTAGGTGATGCCATCACTGTAGCACATTTCATCGAAGGTGAATTTGTGGACATTGCCGGTACATCTAAAGGAAAAGGATTCCAAGGTGTTGTAAAACGTCACGGTTTTGGTGGTTCTGAAATGTCCCACGGCCAACAAAGTGTTGGCAGGGCTCCTGGTTCTGTTGGTGCAGCTTCTTACCCTGGAAGAATATTCAAGGGGAAGAAAATGGCCGGAAGAATGGGTGGCGAAAGAGTGAATGTTGAAAATTTAAGAGTTTACAAAGTAGTTCCTGAAAAGAACTTATTGGTGGTTAAAGGATGTGTTCCTGGCCATAAGAACTCTTATGTAATTATTCAGAAATAATGAAAGTAGCAGTTATAGATGTAAACGGAAAAGACACGGGTAGAAAGGTTGAGCTTTCTGCAGATGTGTTTGCTATTGAACCCAATAACCATGCAGTTTACTTGGATGTTAAGCAATATCTTGCCAACCAACGCCAAGGAACGCATAAGACTAAAGAAAGAGCGGAAATCTCTGGAAGTACTCGTAAGATCAAAAAACAGAAAGGTACAGGTACTGCACGTGCAGGCTCTATCAAGTCTGGTGTCTTTAGAGGTGGTGGGCGTATGTTTGGTCCAAGACCAAAAAACTATAGCTTCAAATTGAACAAAGGCCTTAAGCGTTTAGCGCGAAAATCGGCCTTAACAATGAAAGCTAATGACGAGGCAATCGTGGTTATGGAGGACTTTAATTTTGATACTCCAAAAACCAAAAACTTCACTAACGTATTGAAAGCGTTGGGTGTTGAGAATAAAAAATCCTTGTTTGTGTTGGGAGCGTCAAATAATAATGTATATTTGTCCTCACGTAATTTAAAAGGTTCTGACGTTATAATGAACTCAGAATTAAGCACTTACAAGATTTTAAATGCAAATAAATTAGTCCTTTTAGAGAGTGCTTTGGAAGGAATTGAATCGAATTTAAGTAAATAAGGAAACATGAGCATCTTAATTAAACCTATTATTACTGAAAAAGCGACTATGAATAGTGAGTTGAACAACTGCTTTAGCTTTCAAGTAAATACGAAGGCGAACAAGGTTGAAATAAAAAAAGCGGTGGAAGCTGCTTATGGTGTTTCCGTTGAAAAAGTTCGTACTATAAGTGTCCGTCCAGATAGAAGAACCCGTCACACAAAGACTGGGATCCAAAATGGTAAAACAAATGCTGTTAAAAAAGCAATTGTACAGCTGGCGGAAGGTGAATCTATTGATTTATACACTAACATGTAATTAAAGACAAATGTCAGTAAGAAAATTAAAACCGGTCACACCAGGTCAGCGATTTAGAGTAGTAAATGGTTTTGACGCCATTACTACTGATAAGCCGGAAAAGAGCTTGCTCGTTCCGAACAAAAGATCAGGTGGTAGAAACAGTCAAGGAAAAATGACCATGCGCCAAATTGGTGGTGGGCATAAAAGAAGGTATCGTATCATCGATTTCAAACGTAACAAAACTGGAATTCCAGCAGAAGTTGCTTCTATCGAATACGATCCAAACAGAACAGCATTTATTGCTCTTTTAAACTATCAAGATGGTGAAAAACGTTACGTTATCGCTCAAGCTGGTTTGAAAGTTGGTCAGAATGTCGTTTCTGGAACTGAAAACATTGCTCCAGAAATAGGAAATGCAATGACGTTGAAACATGTACCGCTTGGTACTATTATTTCATGTATCGAATTGCGTCCTGGACAAGGAGCAATCATGGCAAGAAGTGCAGGTTCATTCGCTCAATTAATGGCGAGGGATGGAAAATTCGCATCTGTGAAATTACCTTCTGGAGAGACCCGTTTGATTCTTGTAGAATGTATGGCAACAATTGGCGCGGTGTCCAACCATGATCATCAGTTGATTGTATCTGGTAAAGCAGGTAGATCAAGATGGTTAGGAAGACGTCCACGTGTAAGACCAGTAGCGATGAACCCTGTCGATCACCCAATGGGTGGTGGTGAAGGTCGTGCTTCAGGTGGTCATCCAAGATCAAGAAACGGTATTCCAGCTAAAGGTTACAGAACACGTACGAAAACCAAAGCGAGCAACAAGTATATTGTAGAACGTAGAAAGAAATAATTGAGATAATATGGCACGTTCATTAAAAAAAGGACCTTACATCCATTATAAATTGAGTAAAAAAGTTGAAGAGAATGTAACTTCAAACAAAAAGACGGTAATCAAAACATGGTCTAGAGCCTCTATGATTTCACCGGATTTTGTTGGACAAACAATTGCTGTTCACAATGGTCGTCAATTTGTACCAGTTTATGTAACTGAGAACATGGTAGGTCACAAGTTAGGAGAATTTTCACCAACCCGATCTTTTAGAGGTCACGCAGGTGCAAAAAATAAAGGTAAAAAATAAGTAGAGCTATGGGAAGTCGTAAAAAACAAATGGCAGACGCTATTAAGGAAGAAAAAAAGCATATCGCTTTTGCAAAGCTTAATAACTGTCCTACATCACCTAGAAAAATGCGCTTAGTTGCGGATTTGGTAAGAGGACAAAAAGCTGAGATGGCTCTAAATATCTTAAGATTTAGCCCTAAAGAAGCATCTCGCAGATTAGAGAAGTTGGTGCTTTCAGCAATTGCCAATTGGCAAGCTAAAAACGAAGACGCAAGCATTGAAGATGCTGACTTATTCGTAAAAGAGATCAGAGTAGATGGTGGCGCAATGTTGAAAAGATTACGTCCAGCACCTCAGGGTCGCGCACACAGAATAAGAAAACGTTCCAACCACGTAACTGTGGTAATAGGAGCAAACAATAACACACAAGCTTAAATAGAGATATGGGACAAAAGACAAATCCAATCGGAAATCGTTTAGGAATTATCAGAGGATGGGAATCTAACTGGTACGGTGGCAATGATTATGGAGATAAACTTGCTGAAGACGATAAGATTAGAAAATATGTTCACGCTCGTTTATCTAAAGCAAGTGTGTCAAGAGTAATTATTGAGCGTACGCTTAAACTTGTAACCGTTACTATCACAACTGCAAGACCTGGTATTATTATTGGGAAAGGTGGCCAAGAGGTAGACAAGTTAAAAGAGGAGCTTAAGAAAATTACTGATAAGGAAGTTCAATTGAACATCTTCGAGATCAAGAGACCAGAATTGGATGCATTTTTAGTAGCATCTAGCGTTGCTCGTCAAATCGAGAATCGTATTTCATACAGACGTGCCATCAAAATGGCAATTGCTGCAACAATGCGAATGAATGCGGAAGGGATCAAGATCCAAATTAGTGGTCGTTTAAACGGTG
Organism: Gelidibacter sp.; assembly: GCF_035515035.1. GTDB lineage: Bacteria > Bacteroidota > Bacteroidia > Flavobacteriales > Flavobacteriaceae > Gelidibacter. The sequence goes on from NZ_DATJCA010000093.1 coordinate 7,243, forward strand.
CTGAGATGGCACGATCTGAACACTACAAAGAAGGAAGAATTCCATTATCGACGTTTAGAGCCGATATTGACTACGCTTTAGTTGAGGCACATACTACTTATGGTAGATTGGGTGTTAAAGTTTGGATCATGAAAGGTGAAGTGTATGGTAAAAGAGATCTTTCACCGTTGGTTGGATTATCCAAAAAACAAGGTGGCAAAGGAGGATCTGATGCGCCAAGACGTGGTGGGCCAAGCAAGGCTCGTCGTAGAAAGTAATTTTTAAAGTTAAAGAAAAATGTTACAACCTAGAAAGACAAAATTCCGTAAGCAGCAAAAAGGCCGCATGAAAGGAAATGCCGGTAGAGGACATGAACTTTCAAATGGAATGTTCGGTATAAAATCGGTACACGAAACGGGAATGTTTTTAACATCTCGACAAATTGAAGCAGCTCGTATTGCAGCTACACGTTTTATGAAAAGAGAAGGGCAACTTTGGATCAAAATATTTCCAGACAAGCCTATTACAAAAAAGCCTCTTGAAGTACGTATGGGTAAAGGTAAAGGTGCTGTAGAATATTGGGTAGCTGTAGTAAAACCTGGTAGGGTTATGTTTGAAGTAGGTGGCGTGTCAATGGACGTTGCAAAAGAAGCATTGCGTTTGGCAGCTCAAAAATTACCTGTAAAAACAAAATTCTTAGTCGCCAGAGATTACGGAGTTTAATACATAGATATTATGAAGCAATCAGAAATTAAACAGCTTTCTACAGCTGAATTACAAGATAAGTTAGGTGAAACTAAAAAGAGTTATGCAGACCTCAATATGGCTCATGCAATCTCACCTTTAGAAAATCCGATTCAATTACGCAACGTGAGACGTTCTGTAGCAAGAATTGCAACCGAATTAACTAAAAGAGAAGTACAATAATTTGTATTCCGCTGAACGATGGAAAAAAGAAATTTAAGAAAAGAACGTATAGGAGTTGTAACTAGTAACAAAATGATGAAATCCATCGTTGTTGCCGAAGTTAAGAAAGTAAAACATCCTATGTATGGAAAATTCGTGTTAAAAACGAAAAAATACGTTGCGCACGATGAGACAAATGACTGTAACATTGGAGATACGGTAAAGATCATGGAAACACGACCTTTAAGTAAATCTAAATGTTGGAGACTAGTAGAAATAATTGAAAGAGCTAAGTAATTATGTTACAACAAGAATCAAGATTAAAAGTAGCTGATAACACTGGAGCAAAGGAAGTATTGACTATCCGTGTTCTAGGTGGTACTAAAAGAAGGTATGCTTCTCTAGGTGATAAGATAGTTGTTTCTGTAAAAGATGCAACGCCTAACGGTAACATCAAGAAAGGAGCTGTTTCTACAGCCGTTGTTGTACGTACTAAAAAGGAAGTTAGACGCCCGGACGGATCATATATCAGATTTGATGATAACGCTTGTGTACTTTTGAATCCGCAAGGAGAAATGAGAGGCACGCGTGTTTTTGGACCTGTAGCAAGAGAACTTCGTGATAAACAATTCATGAAAATTGTATCATTGGCACCTGAAGTGCTTTAATGACTAATAAGATGACAAAGTTTAAAATAAAAACAGGAGATACAGTACAAGTCATTGCCGGAGACCATAAAGGTACAGAAGGTAAGGTTGTCAAGATCTTAAAGGAAAAAAACAAGGCGATCGTTGAAGGCGTGAACATGGTTAAGAAACATACTAAACCAAGTGCACAAAGTCCTCAAGGTGGTATTGTAGAGAAAGAAGCGCCTATTCATATTTCCAACCTATCCCTTTTGAACAAGAAAGGGGAAACAACACGTGTTGGTTATAGAATGGAAGGCGATAAAAAAGTGAGATTTTCTAAGAAATCAAATGAAGTAATTTAGTTATGGCATATATTCCAAGATTAAAACAAGAGTATAACGAGAAAGTAATTTCGGCTCTTACAGAAGAATTCGGATATAAGAACGTAATGCAAGTTCCTAAACTTCAAAAGATAGTATTATCTAAAGGAGTTGGTGCTGCCGTTGCCGATAAGAAGTTAGTAGACCATGCAGTGGACGAGTTGACCAAGATCTCTGGTCAAAAAGCGGTTCCTACATTATCTAAAAAAGATATCGCATCGTTTAAATTACGTAAAGGTATGCCAGTTGGCGCTAGAGTTACATTACGCGGTGAGCAAATGTATGAGTTTCTAGACCGTTTGGTGACATCAGCATTACCACGAGTAAGAGACTTCAACGGGATTAAGGCCAAAGGCTTTGACGGTAGAGGTAACTACAACTTGGGTATTACTGAGCAAATTATATTCCCGGAAATTGATATTGATAAAGTCAATAACATATCTGGAATGGATATTACGTTTGTTACTTCAGCCGATACAGATAAAGAAGCAAAATCGCTATTAACAGAATTGGGTTTACCTTTTCAAAAGAATTAAGATATGGCTAAAGAATCAATGAAAGCCCGTGAGGTGAAAAGACAAAGAATGGTAGATAAGTATGCTGATAAACGCAAAGCTTTAAAAGAAGCTGGCGATTATGAAGGCTTACAAAGATTACCAAGAAATGCATCACCAGTACGTTTGCACAACCGTTGTAAATTGACCGGAAGACCAAGAGGATACGTTCGTATTTTTGGAATCTCTCGTGTTATGTTACGTGAAATGGCAAACCAAGGGTTGATACCAGGTGTTAGAAAAGCATCTTGGTAATTGATGCGAAATTTCGCATCTCAATAAGAGTATGAACTGGGCAAAGGTTTGGGGAGAACCAAAAACCACGCCCGCAATTTAATATAAATGAATACAGATCCAATCGCAGATTATCTAACGCGAGTTAGAAATGCAGTTAAGGCCAACCACAGAGTAGTTGAGATCCCTGCATCCAATCTAAAAAAAGAAATTACTAAAATATTATTCGACCAAGGATATATTTTAAGTTACAAGTTTGATGACTCTTCAGTACAAGGCACTATTAAGATAGCGCTTAAGTATAACAAAGAGACTAAAGAACCTGTGATCAGAAAAATTCAAAGATTAAGTAAACCAGGTTTACGTAAATACGCAAGTTCTAGTGAAATGCCAAGAATCCTTAACGGTCTTGGAATTGCAATCGTCTCTACTTCTCATGGAGTAATGACAGGAAAGCAAGCGCATAGAGCGAATGTTGGTGGTGAATTATTGTGCTACGTTTACTAAAAAAGGGAAGATATGTCAAGAATAGGAAATAATCCAGTAGCAATTCCGGAAGGAGTTACAGTAGACGTGAAAGACAACGTGATTACCGTAAAAGGTAAGTTGGGTGAATTAACTCAAGAGTTTTCAAACGTTGAAATTACAGTTAAAGATGGTGAAGTGTCAGTGGCACGTCCATCAGACAGTAAAGAAGCAAGAACTAACCATGGTCTTTACAGATCATTGGTAAATAATATGGTACACGGAGTATCAGAAGGTTGGACCAAAAAATTGGAATTGGTAGGTGTAGGTTATAGAGCTACAAACCAAGGACAAAAATTAGATTTGGCTTTAGGATTCTCTCATAATATCGTTTTATCGGTAGCACCTGAGGTTATAGTAGAGACGATTTCTGAAAAAGGAAAGAATCCAATCGTAAAGTTGACTTCTCATGACAAACAATTGGTAGGACAGGTAGCTGCGAAGATTCGTGGATACAGAAAGCCTGAGCCTTACAAAGGAAAAGGAATTAAGTTTGTAGGAGAAGAATTAAGAAGAAAAGCAGGTAAATCAGCATAATCGATTAGTTATGGCATTGACAAAAAATCAAAGAAGATTAAGAATAAAAAACAGAATCCGTAAGGTTGTTTCTGGAACAGAAGCAAGACCTCGTTTGGCTGTATTTAGAAGCAATAAAGAAATTTATGCTCAAATTATAGATGATGTAACTGGTAATACTATTAGTGCTGCATCTTCAAGAGACAAAGATATTAGTTCTGCAAAAGGAACCAAATCAGAAATCGCTGCCCTTGTAGGGAAAGCGCTTGGTGAAAAAGCATTGAAGGCTGGTGTAGAAACGATCTCTTTTGATAGAGGTGGGTATCAATATCACGGAAGAGTAAAATCGTTAGCAGATGGTGCTAGAGAAGCAGGACTAAAATTTTAAGACTATGTATCGAAAATATAAAAACGCAGAATTAGTAAAACCAAGTGGTTTAGACCTTAAAGATCATCTTATAGGGGTACAAAGAGTTACTAAAGTTACTAAAGGTGGTAGAGCATTCGGTTTTTCAGCTATCGTTGTAGTTGGAGATGAAGCGGGTGTTGTTGGACAAGGTTTAGGGAAATCTAAAGATGTTGCAACTGCTATTGCTAAGGGTATTGAAGATGCCAAGAAAAACTTGGTAAGAATTCCACTTCTTAGAAAAACATTACCTCACGAACAAAAAGGAAAATACGGCGGTGCCCGAGTAAATATCATCCCAGCTACTGAAGGTACTGGAGTTATTGCTGGTGGAGCTGTAAGAACGGTTTTGGAAGCAGTAGGTATTCAAGATGTATTATCAAAATCTCAAGGATCTTCAAATCCTCATAACGTAGTAAAAGCAACTTTTGATGCTTTATTACAATTGAGAAGTGCAAAATCTGTTGCTAAGGATAGAGGAATTTCACTTGAAAAAGTATTTAACGGTTAATCAATACAATAATGGCAAAGATTAGAGTAAAAAAAGTAAAGAGTGCTATCAACCGTACGCTAAGACAAAAGAGAATATTGGAATCTTTGGGATTACGTAAAATGAATCAGGTTGTTGAGCATGACGATACGCCAAGTATCCTTGGAATGATTAATAAAGTTCAACATTTAGTTTCTGTTGAAGAAACAAAATAATACAGCATAATAATGGATTTAAGTAATTTAAAACCGGCTGAAGGGTCAGTTAAAAATCAAGGCAAAAGAATAGGTAGAGGACAAGGTTCTGGAAAAGGTGGTACTGCAACTCGTGGTCACAAAGGAGCTAAATCGCGTTCTGGTTATTCAAAGAAAGTAGGATTTGAAGGTGGACAAATGCCACTTCAAAGACGTGTGCCTAAGTTTGGATTTACAAATATCAATCGTGTGGAGTACCAAGGTGTGAATCTTGATAAATTACAACAATTGGTAGATGACAAAATCATTAAGGATACTGTTGATTTGGTGACACTTTTAGAACTGGGTATTGTAAACAAGAATGATCTTGTGAAAATATTAGGTCGTGGAGAGTTAACCTCAAAATTAACCGTAACCGCTCATAAATTTACTGCTTCAGCAAAAGCTGCTATTGAAGCTGCAGGAGGAGAAGCTGTAACTTTATAAGATCGTTTAGAGGATGAAATTTATAGAGACTTTAAAAAATGTTTGGAAAATAACAGAACTAAAAGATAGAATCATGCTTACGCTTGGTCTTCTTTTAGTTTATCGTTTTGGTGCTCAAGTAGTTTTGCCAGGAATTGACGCAAGTCAATTAGGTGCGTTGGCCAGTAATACCGATCAAGGTATTTTAGGACTTCTTAATGCCTTTACCGGTGGAGCTTTTGCAAATGCCTCTGTATTTGCCTTGGGGATCATGCCATACATTTCGGCTTCAATTGTTGTTCAGTTAATGGGTATTGCAATCCCTTACCTTCAAAAATTACAGAAGGATGGGGCGAGTGGTCAAAAGAAAATAACTCAAATCACACGTTGGTTGACTATTGGTATTTGTTTGGTGCAAGCACCTGGCTATTTAGCAAGTTTACCAGCTTTAGGGATTCCTTCCTCAGCATTTTTATTGGGAACAGGAACTATGTTCTACGTTTCTTCAGTAATTATTTTGGTAACTGGTACCGTTTTTGCAATGTGGCTGGGTGAAAAGATTACTGACAAAGGTATTGGTAATGGAATCTCATTATTAATTATGGTTGGTATCATTGCACGTATGCCTGCATCATTTGTTCAAAACTTCGCTTCTAGAGTAGAAGGTGGTGGAAACGGTGGTTTAATGATGGTATTGATTGAATTGGTAATATGGTTTGTGATCATCTTATTGTCCATCATGTTAGTCATGGGGGTACGTAAGATTGCAGTTCAATACGCACGTCGTACTGCTTCTGGTGGATACGAAAAGAATGTATTTGGATCAAGACAATTTTTACCTTTAAAATTGAACGCTTCAGGTGTTATGCCAATTATCTTTGCACAAGCAATTATGTTTGTTCCTACTTTAATTGGTAAAGGATTGGGTGAAGGTCCGGTTGGCCAATGGTTACAAACTAATTTCAATGACTTTTTTGGTCTTTGGTACAATATAGTATTCGCATTGTTGATTATCGTGTTTACGTATTTCTACACCGCCATTACTGTACCGACCAATAAAATGGCAGACGATTTAAAACGTAGTGGTGGTTTTATACCTGGGATTAGACCAGGAACAGAAACTTCTGAATATTTAGATAAGATAATGTCTCAAATAACCTTACCAGGTTCTATATTTTTGGCAATGATTGCTGTGTTCCCAGCGGTTGTAGTTAAATTGATGGGCGTGCAGGATGGTTGGGCATTGTTCTTTGGAGGTACATCATTACTGATTATGGTAGGAGTGGCAATTGATACCATGCAACAGGTAAACTCTTACCTATTGAACAAACACTATGACGGCTTAATGAAAACCGGCAAAAATAGAAAAGCAGTAGCTTAATATTATTATGGCAAAACAAGCATCAATAGAACAAGACGGATCAATAATTGAAGCATTATCAAATGCTATGTTCCGTGTTGAATTAGAAAATGGACATATTGTAACAGCGCATATTTCTGGTAAAATGCGTATGCACTACATCAAATTGTTACCAGGAGACAAAGTTAAATTGGAAATGAGTCCTTATGATTTATCAAAGGCTCGCATAACCTACAGATATTAGATTGCGGATTGACGTTTTTTGGAATTTTAAATCAACAATCGTTAATCATCAATCGTTAATTATTAATCATTTATAGAAATGAAAGTAAGAGCATCAGTTAAAAAAAGAAGTGCCGACTGTAAATTGGTACGTCGAAAAGGAAGACTTTACGTCATTAACAAAAAGAATCCTAGATTCAAACAAAGACAAGGATAGATATGGCAAGAATTGCAGGTGTTGATATACCAAAACAGAAAAGAGGAGTAATCTCTTTAACTTACATCTATGGGATAGGTGCAAGCAGAGCAAAAGATATTTTAGCCCAAGCTAAAGTTGACGAAAACACAAAAGTCCAAGACTGGACGGATGATGAAATCAGTAATATCCGTGAGGCTGTTGGAGCTTTTACTATTGAAGGTGAATTGCGTTCAGAGATCCAAATAAACATTAAGCGATTAATGGATATTGGATGTTACAGAGGTATTCGTCATAGAGTTGGACTTCCGTTAAGAGGTCAACGTACTAAAAACAACTCTAGAACTAGAAAAGGTAGAAGAAAAACTGTTGCTAACAAGAAAAAAGTAACTAAATAATAACAAGACATTAGTCATTAGTAATGAGACGTTAGATGAATCTGTCTGAAATGTAAAAGTCTAGGATTCTAACAACTAAAAGCTAACAACTAGAAACTAAAAATTATGGCAAAGTCAAGTACTAAGGTTAAAAAACGTAAGGTTATTGTTGAAGCAAACGGAGAGGCACACATTGCCGCTTCTTTTAACAATATTATCGTTTCTTTGACAAACAAAAAAGGTGACGTGATTTCTTGGTCATCAGCTGGTAAAATGGGTTTTAGAGGTTCTAAAAAGAACACTCCATATGCCGCTCAAGTTGCCGCTGAAGATGCTGCAGGTGTAGCAAAAGAAGCTGGTCTAAAGAAAGTGAAAGTTTATGTTAAAGGACCAGGTAACGGAAGGGAATCTGCTATCCGTTCTATCCATAATGCAGGTATTGAAGTAACAGAAATTATTGATGTTACCCCTATGCCGCACAACGGATGTCGTCCTCCAAAACGTAGACGAGTATAATTTATACGCGATATAGAATTAATATCAATCACATAATGTGGTTGATATTAGTTTTTTATGTGTAAATTTGCAAACTGAAAAAAATTAACAATCAAGTATCAACGAGAGATTACTGTTTATCGAAGGATAGATTAAGACCTTAATTCATAAGCACTCTCATAATTTAAATTAAGAAATGGCAAGATATACTGGTCCTAAAACTAAAATAGCCCGAAAATTCGGTGAAGCTATTTTTGGAGATGATAAAGCTTTTGAAAAAAGAAACTATCCTCCAGGTCAACACGGAGCAAACAAGCGTCGTGGAAAAAAATCTGAATACTCTATTCAGTTAATGGAAAAGCAAAAAGCTAAATATACTTACGGTATTTTAGAAAAGCAATTCAGAAACATGTTTAAAAAAGCAACTGCCGCACGTGGAATTACTGGTGAGTTGTTGCTGCAATTATGTGAATCTCGTTTGGATAACGTGGTTTTCAGATTGGGATTGTCGCCTTCACGTAGTGGTGCGCGCCAATTGGTCTCTCACAGACATATTACGGTCAACGGAGATGTCGTAAACATTCCTTCATACCAATTAAAACCTGGTGATGTGATTGCTGTAAGAGAAAAATCAAAATCTCTTGAAGTCATTCAAAATTCATTGGCTAACGCTAGCACTGTGTATGAGTGGATGACATGGAACAATGAAACCAAGCAAGGAACTTATGTTTCAATTCCTGAAAGAGTACAAATTCCAGAAAATATCAACGAACAATTTATCGTTGAATTATACTCTAAATAATAACTGATACAAAACGCACTATGGCAATATTAAATTTTCAAAAGCCCGACAAAGTCATTATGATTGATTCAACTCCTTTTGAAGGGAAGTTTGAATTTAGACCTTTAGAGCCTGGCTATGGATTAACAGTAGGTAATGCTTTAAGAAGAGTTTTGTTATCTTCTTTGGAAGGGTTTGCTATTACATCTGTTAGAATTGAAGGTGTTGATCACGAATTTTCTACAATTGCTGGCATAGTTGAAGATGTTACTGAAATTATTTTGAACTTAAAGCAAATTAACTTTAAGCGTCAAATTGATGAAATTGATAACGAAACCGTTACCATTTCAATTTCCGGACAAGAACAAATTACTGCTGGTGATTTTCAAAAATTCATCTCAGGATTCCAGGTGTTGAACAAAGATTTGGTCATCTGTAACTTAGATTCAAAAGTGAGCATCAACATGGAGCTGACTATTGAAAAGGGTAGAGGATATGTTCCTGCAGAAGAGAATAAGAAAGCATCTGCACCAATTGGAACGATCTTTACAGATTCAATCTTTACGCCAATAAATAATGTGAAATACGCAGTTGAAAACTTCCGTGTTGAGCAAAAAACAGATTACGAAAAACTAATTTTCGAAATTATTACTGACGGATCAATCAATCCTAAGGATGCATTGACTGAAGCAGCAAAGATTTTAATCCATCACTTCATGCTATTCTCTGATGAGCGTATCACATTGGAAGCGGATGAAATTGCACAAACAGAAACTTATGATGAAGAATCACTTCACATGAGACAACTATTGAAGACCAAATTGGTTGATCTAGACCTGTCCGTACGTGCACTTAATTGTCTGAAAGCTGCAGAAGTAGATAGTTTGGGAGATTTAGTGGCTTACAATAAAAACGATTTGATGAAATTCAGAAACTTCGGAAAGAAATCTTTAACTGAACTAGAAGAACTAGTGGGTGGGAAAGGTTTAAACTTCGGAATGGATTTAAGCAAATACAAATTAGATAAAGACTAACAAATCAGATTTACGATTTACGATTCCTGGTTAAAGGGATCGTAAATTGTTCATCAAACACTAATTAATCGCTTCATAATTTGCTCCTCAAAAAGGGTTGAAGCAAGATGAAGGTTATAAACAAATGTCATGAGACACGGAAAAAAAGGAAACCATTTAGGTCGTAAAACCGCACACAGAAATGCAATGTTGGCAAATATGGCTTGTTCTTTAATAGAACACAAACGTATCAACACTACAGTTGCAAAAGCAAAAGCTTTAAAACAATTTGTTGAGCCAATGATTACAAAGTCCAAAGAAGACACTACGCATAACAGACGTATTGTGTACAGTAGACTAAGACAAAAAGAGGTAGTAGCGGAATTGTTCAGAGATGTTGCACCAAAAGTAGGCGATCGTCCAGGAGGATACACACGTATCATCAAATTAGGAAATCGTTTAGGTGATAATGCTGATATGGCCATGATCGAATTGGTAGATTTCAACGAAATCTATAATGTAGATAAGCAACCTAAGAAAAAATCAACCCGTAGAGGTCGTTCTAAAAAATCTGATACGCCTGCAGCACCTGTTGCTCCAGTTGTTAAAGATAAATCAACCAACGAGGAAGAAGAATAAATGGTATACATTTATAAATATAAAAAAGGATAAACGTTTTAGTTTATCCTTTTTTTTATGCAATTTTGCAGCACTTTTGAATGATCTGCAAGATTTTCAAATCGCCCTCAAAAGGTCTTTAAAACCTCGTAGGTCTAATCAATTAATCAAGTAATATTTTTTATTTTGAAATATAACAAAAGACAAAAAGCCATCATTCTTCTTGCAGATGGCACCATTTTCCACGGTAAAACAATAGGAAAGACAGGTTCGGCCTTTGGAGAAGTATGCTTTAATACTGGCGCCACTGGTTATCAAGAGGTGATTACAGATCCTTCTTATTTTGGACAGCTTATGGTGGCTACTACTGCCCATTTAGGTAGTTATGGCACGCATAAGGATGAAATTGAATCTGATGCCATTCAGATTGCCGGATTGATTTGCAAGAATTTTAGCTTCAATTATTCAAGACCAGCTGCAGACGCTTCTTTGGAAGAGTTCTTAGACAAGTATAATCTATTTGCGATTTCTGACGTTGATACGCGTGCTTTAGTAAGTTATATTAGAGACCACGGCGCCATGAATGCGGTCATTTCCACGGAAGTCGATAACATTGAAGGTCTGAAAAAACAATTAGCTGAAGTTCCTGACATGAAGGGGCTGGAATTGGCTTCAAAAGTAAGTACGAAAGAGCCTTATTTTGTGGGTGATGAAAACGCAACCTACCGGATTGCTGCACTAGATTTAGGAATCAAAAGGAATATTCTTCGCAATTTGGCCAAAAAGGATGTGTATATTAAGGTATTTCCATACGATGCCACTTTTGAGCAAATGGATGCTTTTAAGCCAGACGGATTTTTTATTTCTAATGGCCCTGGAGATCCTGAGCCACTAGAAGGTGCCATCACTTTAACCAAAGAGATCATCAAGCAAAACCGTCCACTTTTTGGAATCTGTCTTGGGCATCAAATTATTGCATTGGCCAATGGGATATCCACCTATAAAATGAATAATGGCCATAGAGGCATCAATCATCCGGTAAAGAATCTTATTACGGGAAAAGGAGAAATCACTTCTCAAAACCATGGCTTTGCCATCAACAGGGAAGAAACTGAAAATCATCCTGACATTGAAATTACACATGTTCATTTAAACGATCAAACCGTGGCAGGCCTCCGAATGAAATCAAAGAATGTATTCTCAGTACAATACCATCCAGAAGCAAGTCCTGGACCTAATGATGCAAACTACCTGTTTGATCAATTTATAGAAAACATCAAAAACAAATAGTATTAAAACCTCAAGAAACCATCGGCTTTTTTGAGGTTTTCTTATAACGCAATCATTATCGCAGTTTTTAAATGTAATTCTGAAGGTGATGCGGAAATTTGGGCGAACTATTTCGTAAATTAGCACTAAGGTGAAAGCATCGATAAGCTATGGCTTTTCTGTGTTTCATCATAAGAAAATAACCATAACATTAAAACATATAACAATGAGTATCATCATCAACATTCATGCAAGACAAATTTTTGATTCACGAGGCAATCCAACGGTTGAAGTAGATGTCGTTACAGAAAACGGCATTATGGGACGCGCTGCGGTACCTTCTGGAGCTTCTACAGGAGAACATGAAGCTGTAGAGCTTAGAGATGGCGGAAAGGATTACATGGGTAAGGGCGTGCTTAAAGCGGTTGATAATGTCAATGCGATTATTGCTCAGGAACTTTTGGGAACTTCAGTCTTTGAACAGAATAAAGTGGACCAGATGATGATTGATTTGGACGGTACCAAGAACAAATCAAAATTGGGTGCCAATGCTATATTAGGTGTTTCCTTAGCGGTTGCTAAAGCGGCAGCAGGGGAGTTGGGTATGCCTTTGTACAGATATGTGGGCGGTGTATCAGCTAACACGCTTCCTTTACCAATGATGAACATCATCAACGGTGGATCACATTCTGATGCACCTATCGCTTTTCAGGAGTTTATGATCATTCCTGTAAAAGCTAAAAATTTCACTCATGCCATGCAAATGGGAACAGAGATTTTCCATAACCTCAAAGAGGTCCTGCACAGTAGAGGTTTAAGTACTGCTGTAGGCGATGAAGGCGGATTTGCGCCAAACTTGGCAGGAGGTACTGAAGATGCTTTGGATACCATCAAAACCGCCGTTGAAAAAGCGGGTTATACTTTTGGTGACGATGTCATGATTGCTCTAGATTGTGCCGCGGCAGAATTTTATGTAGATGGCAAATATGATTACAGCAAGTATGAAGGGGAGTCAGGAAAAGTAAGAACGAGTACAGAACAAGCTGATTATTTGGCAGAATTAGCGTCTAAATATCCAATTATCTCCATTGAAGATGGGATGGACGAAAATGACTGGGATGGTTGGAAATATTTAACTGAAAAAATTGGTAAAAAAGTACAATTGGTAGGTGACGATTTGTTTGTGACCAATGTAGAACGTTTATCAAGAGGTATTGAAAACGGTATTGCCAATTCAATTCTTATTAAGGTCAACCAAATTGGAACCTTGACAGAAACTATCGCTGCGGTTAATATGGCCCATAATGCCGGCTATACTTCGGTCATGTCACATAGATCAGGTGAAACCGAAGATTACACTATTGCCGACCTAGCAGTGGCATTAAACTGTGGACAAATTAAAACGGGTTCAGCTTCTCGCAGTGATCGTATGGCAAAATACAATCAGTTGTTGCGTATTGAGGAAGAGCTCGAGAAGGTGGCATATTTCCCAAATGAAAAGGCATTTAAGATCAAGAAATAACTTTAAATAAAAATGTTTATTAAAAAGCCCAAACGTTCATCTGTTTGGGTTTTTTATTGAACTTCTATAACGTGGTTTTCATCATTTAAAAAAAAGTCAGATTTTAAAATGAATACAAAAGCCCATTTGATAGTTCGTATTGGGATTTTGGTATCGTGACCACTGGGTACGCATCAAAATTGTATATAAATGAAGTTTTGAAGGCAAGATTTTCCCAAATCTTGAATAGCACACTTGTGGTACTTGATAATCTATAATCCTTTAGTTTATCCAATCTGGGCTGGTAATAACTGGTGCTAATGATGCCGATAGTTTCTGTGGGGTAGAGGCTGAATGATAAATACGTACTTCCGCGGAAGTCTTTGTGGATTCTATCTATTGCAATATCTGAGGCTTTTTCATGTTCATACATAATTAATGTCCCCAAATAAAACCGGTAGTCCTCATGGGAGGTCAGTTTGAATCGCGGTCCAGCACCAATCAATCCTCTAAAGTCTATTTCGGAGATGGCATCGTATTGTGCTTGCACAAAACCTTCCATTTTAATTTTTTCTGTGATCTTATGATTATAGCGCAAATGCTGGGTGCCTTTATTAACGAAAGATTCGCCTGCTGCTTTTTCAAATTTTAAATCGTTGACAAAAAGCCACAATTCCTTCTTGTTGTTAAATTGAATATCCGCTTTCGTCGCAATTTTAAAAATGTTGTTTTTATTTTTGATGAAGCTTCCATCCAGACTCACAGATCCAGTCCATTTTGCAGAATCGGTTTTTTTTCTCAAGGTTTCTACATTAATCACTTGTGCTTGTGAATAACTGCAAACTATTAAAAATAGCAAACAATTAATTAGTCTCATAGAAATCGATTTTATTCAAATAATAATTTTACTTTTTCTCAGGTAAAACTGAGCAGTTTTTACTATCATTCTTTGATAGGCAAAATTAAAAAACCTAGTCAATAACAGTCTAACATAACCAATGTTTTGCATAGTTTTTATTAATATTAGGATTGTTAAAATGCTTGTTAAGTTGCTTTATATATCGTGATATATTTTGTAATTTCGTAACATCCATCAAATAAAAACTCATATAAAACTTATAAATCCATATGTCAGATAAAGCTACGTTAGAAATACACGGTAAGAAATACGAATTTCCATTAATTGTCGGCACCGAAAATGAGGTTGCCATCGATATCAGTAATTTAAGAAGTACCACAGATAGTGTTATTACGCTTGATCCAGGTTATAAAAATACGGGTTCTTGCGAAAGTGCCATCACATTTTTGGATGGCGAAAAAGGCATCTTAAGGTATCGTGGATATTCTATTGAGGAATTGGCTGAAAAAGCAGATTTTCTCGAAGTGGCTTTCCTTTTGATTTTTGGAGAATTACCAACCAAAGTGGAGTTGGATAAATTTCATGCAGACATCAAGGCACAATCTGTTGTTGATGAGGATATTCGCAAAATAGTAGATGCGTTCCCTAAATCTGCACATCCCATGGGTGTTCTTGCGTCGCTTACCAGTGCACTAACTGCATTCAACCCATCTTCAGTAAATGTTGATTCTGAAGAGGATATGTACAAAGCCATTTGCAAGATATTGGGTAAATTCCCTGTATTAGTAGCTTGGACCTTCCGTAAAAAGAACGGATTGCCATTAGATTATGGCGATAAAAATCTGGGTTATGTTGAGAACATCCTTAAAATGATGTTCAAACAACCTAATGAAGAATATAAAATCAATCCAATCATTTTAAATGCTCTGGATAAATTGTTGATCCTTCATGCTGATCATGAGCAAAACTGTTCTACTTCTACGGTAAGAATTGCTGGTTCATCTCACGTAGGGTTATTTGCGTCTCTATCTACAGGTATTTCTGCGCTTTGGGGTCCACTTCATGGTGGTGCCAATCAAGCCGTATTGGAAATGTTGGAAGCTATCAATCTTGATGGTGGCGATACCGATAAGTATATGGCTAAAGCAAAAGATAGAGAAGATCCATTCCGTTTGATGGGCTTTGGACATCGTGTGTATAAGAACTTTGATCCAAGAGCTAAAATCATTAAAAAAGCAGCGGATGAAGTCTTGAATGATTTAGGTGTAGCGGACAAAATTTTAGAGATTGCCAAAGCTTTGGAAAAAGAAGCCTTGAAAGATCCTTATTTTGTGGAGCGTAAACTTTATCCCAATGTCGATTTCTATTCCGGAATAATTTATAGAGCCATGGGCATCCCAACAGATATGTTTACGGTGATGTTTGCTTTAGGACGACTACCGGGGTGGATTGCACAATGGAGAGAAATGAGATTGAACAAAGAACCTATAGGGAGACCTAGACAAGTTTATATTGGTGAAACTTTAAGGTCCTTTAAAACATTAGATAAACGATAAAAGAAATCTATAAACGCATTAAAGCTTCATTTTTTCAAATGGAGCTTTTTTTATACTTTACAGCATGTTAAAATTGAATATTAAAAATGAGACATCTAGGCTAAGGGCAGTTGTTTTGGGAACCGCCATCAGTAATGGTCCAACGCCCAAAGCAGAAGATGCTTATGACCCAAAATCATTGGAACATATTAAGGCCGGGACCTATCCTGTTGAATCGGATATGGTACTTGAAATGGAAGCTGTTGCTAAAATATTTGAAAAATATGAGGTTAAGGTTTATCGTCCTGAACTGATCACCGATTTTAATCAGATTTTTGCACGAGATATTGCTTTCGTAATTGACGACATTTTCATTAAGGCCAATATTCTTCCCGATCGAGAACAGGAGTTGGATGCCATTCAGTATGTCATTAATCAAATAGACCCTGCAAAAGTAGTTAGTCCTCCCGAAGAAGTCCATATTGAAGGGGGCGACGTGATGCTCTGGGACGACCATATCTTTATTGGGACCTACAAAGGCAGTGATTATAGCGATTATATTACCGCACGAACGAATATGGAGGGAGTTAACTTTATTAAGGACATGTTCCCCAATAAGATTGTCAAAGAGTTTGATTTGGTGAAATCAAGAATAGAACCCCGAGATAATGCCTTGCATTTAGACTGTTGTTTTCAACCTGTTGGAAAAGATAAGGGCATAATCTATAAAAGTGGTTTTAGGGAAGAAAGTGACTATATGTATTTGGTCAATTTGTTTGGAAAAGAAAATCTATTCCATATTACACGTGAGGAAATGTACCATATGTATAGTAATGTGTTCTCTATTTCAGAAGATGTGGTCATTTCTGAGCGGAATTTCACTCGTTTGAATGATTGGCTTCGTTCTAATGGGGTGACTGTGGAAGAAGTGCCTTATGCCGAAATATCCAAGCAGGAAGGCCTGTTGAGATGCAGTACGATGCCTCTGATTAGGGATTAAAGACGCTTTTAAGATGGAACATAAAAGATTTTAAAAATTAATACTGCAAGCCAACGACACCCGAGGTTAAAATAACGACACAAAAAGCTAATATAAAGTTGTAGCGCATGTTTTCCTTAAAGTGAAAGTACAGTAAAAAAGCCAAATTTATTATGCTATATATGAGAAGTGCAGTGTGCAGAAAGCCTTTGCTATCTAGGTAGACTGTCAAAGCGGTTAAGATGATAATATTGCTGATAACAAAATACGAAAGTGCCAATACAACTTTCTTCTTATTAGACTCACTTAAAAACTCGTTTCTTAAAAATAGCTTTACAGGAAAAAAATAGATGCTAACCAACACTGCAATGACCAAGAAGACAACTGCGGGAATAACGTTTTTTATGGTTAAAAAATGCATCACACTCTGTAGGAGCACTAAGATATAATCTTTTTTTAAAAGTGTTTTAGAAGCCATGGTGTTAGCGTCTGGAATGAATAGTTAAAAATTCTCTTTTGTTTAGTAATGTAAAGGGATATGGTCACCAATCCAAATAACTCGTAATTCGAACACAATAAATATATTCAATAAAATACGATAAGCAATAGTGAGATGGAAATATTTCGGAAAGAAATCCGTCTATTTTCCGTATAAGAAATAATGATTGACCAAGTCAATATAAATGCGTTTCGCCTCGTCCGGCGTCACACTTTTTACCTGAAAAAGGGCATTGGTCTTAAAAGCAGTAATAATTGGTTTTTTGCCTTTAGGGGTCTTGTAGTTATTGGTTGCCTTTTTGTAATAGGCGTAAAGGCGAAGTAACAGATCGGCAGGAAAGGGTTCTGTGTAGCTGTTGATGCGTTCTACCGCCTCATTAAATTCAATATCTAAACTATCTTCTGGAGTCATTTTGTTTCTGCAATTACGCTCATGCCACCTTTTACTTTTTGGTTAAGTGTCACTTTTATATCCGCATCCAAAGGTAAAAACAAATCTACTCTCGAACCAAATTTAATAAATCCAGAATCGGCTCCTTGTTGCACTTCGTTATCAACTTGGGCGTAGTTGACAATACGTTTTGCCAACGCTCCCGCAATTTGACGATATAGAACTTGACCGAGAAATTTATTTTCCACGACTACCGTAGTACGCTCATTTTCTTCACTGGCTTTTGGATGCCATGCCACCAGGAATTTTCCGGGATGGTATTTGCTGAAGACTACTTTCCCTCCTATGGGATAACGTGTCACGTGTACGTTTATGGGCGACATAAAGATGGACACTTGGATGCGTTTGTCCTTAAAAAATTCTTTCTCAAAAACCTCTTCAATCACCACAACCTTACCATCTACTGGCGATAAAACATGATGGTCGTGAAGCTGTCCAATTCGCTTTGGATTTCTGAAAAACTGAAGAATTATCAGGAAAAATGCGATGACCACTAGCATCAAACTCGTTCTTAGCCAAAATATCGTGACAAAGTAATCAATGCTCATGATGGCTATCACCACCACTGCGATGGTAATCATCACTATTTTATGGCCTTCTTTATGTAACATAGGGGAACAATCTTAAAAATAAATAAAAAAATGGAGCAGCAAAAATAATACTATCCAGCCGATCTAACAAACCGCCATGCCCTGGCATGATGACACCGCTGTCCTTAACACCAGCCTGTCTTTTGAACTTAGACTCTATTAAATCGCCAAGGGTTCCAAAAACGCTCGCAATGATACTCAAGATGAGCCAGTGTGTAAAATTTAATGTGCCTGTAAATGTAGCAATAAAATAACTGGCCACACAAGCAAAAAATAGGCCTCCCAAAAATCCTTCCATAGTTTTCTTTGGAGAAACGCTTGGGAACAGTTTCTGTTTTCCGAAATTTTTACCTACAAAATAAGCTCCTGTATCGTTCACCCAAATCAAAATAAATGCACCTAACAATAACATGGGTGTAAACTCTTTGTCATTATTGGCAATCAAAATTAAAAAGATAAATGCACTGGTGAGATAAAATGTCGTGAGTATATACCGTTTGGATTCAAACAATGGAATTGTTTTTTCAGAAAATAAGTCCTTGATTAAAAAAAGCTGTACAAAAATGGTGAGGACATGAAGGATTTTTATGGTTTCGTTGAAGCCCAAATCCGTTTCAGGAATGACCGCCCAAATGCTAAAAGCCAAATACATTACCGTGAACACAATATAAGGTGCCTTGCTTTCTAATTGGATAAGTTTTTTGAACTCGGCCATACAAATAAGCCCAAACGCAAAAAAAAGAACCACCAACATATATTGCCAGTAAATGGATAGTATAAGTAATGAAATGTAGATAGCGCCAGAAACGGCTCTTGTGCTAAGTTCGTTCATCTGTGGGTTTTATTGGGTTTTTAAAATCAGATGAGGGATTTTAAATAAACTTCTGAACATAGAATAAAGTAAAGGTTTGTTATAGATCTTCAAGTAGCAGCAAATATAGGTTTTTTGAGCTACTTCCATAACTAAGAAAGTTTTTATCTTCTATGGCTTTGAAATGTTTGATAGTGGTGATGTTGGTAGGAATTTTATCTCTATTTTTATTTTTAATGCCTCTAAGTCCTTCGCCAATATTCTCTACAAACTGACTTGTTGTTGCATAGATTACAAAATTTGGGGGTAAGTCTCGTAGTTGCTTCTCTGCAATTTGATTACTAGAGATCAATAGGGAGCCATCATCTGCAATCAAGTATTCGCAGGTTGAAAGAAAGTAGTCACTTTCAGATGGGTTCCTTGTAGCTTTAAGATCAAAATCTTTAAATAAGTCCTTCAGTCGTGAGTCTAAAAGAAAAACACTATTGCCTTCCCAGTTATTTTCATGAAGAATGTTTTTAAAGGTTTTATAGATTTCTTCCATGTTTTCACAATAGAGAAATTTGCCCCCATTAGCTTTAAAATTTATAGTAAATTTCTCGTCTATAGGCAGCTTGATTTCAGGCATGTACTTGCCTCTCTCTTCGCTTTGTATGTGATCTTCTGGCGTGTTTCTTAAGCCGAAAATTTTACGAAATAGACTCATGTATGGGTTGCTATTAACCTGATTTTACTAATGATTAGCTCAAATATAAAAAAACTTAAATTAACATTAGATTAATTTAAGTTTTTTATATGAATTTGAAATAGATTCTCTAAATTAACGGCTCATCTTTTTTGACATCCTCAACCGGTACTTCAACATTCTTAATTTCAGGAGTTGGTTGTTCTACATTTTTCGCACGTTCCAGGACGTCTTTTTCATATGGGCGTGTACCAAAAATACGCTCGAGATTATCTTTAAAAATCACTTCTTTTTCGAGTAATTCTTCCGCTAGTTCGGTTAATTTATCTTTATTCTCTTCCAAGATCTTAATGGCACGCAAGTACTGCGTTTCAATAATTTCAGAGATTTCTTTATCAATCAACTCTGCAGTTTGCTCACTATAAGGTTTGGTGAAACCGTATTCAGATTGTCCTGAGGAATCGTAATAAGTTATATTACCTACTTTGTCACTCAATCCATATACAGTTACCATAGCGCGTGCTTGTTTTGTAACTTTTTCCAAATCGCTCAAAGCACCCGTTGATATCTTATCAAAAATAACCTTCTCGGCAGCACGACCCCCAAGGGCAGCACACATTTCGTCCAACATTTGCTCTGTTCTTACAATCAGGCGCTCTTCTGGCAAATACCAAGCGGCACCTAAAGAACGTCCTCTAGGTACAATGGTTACTTTAACTAAAGGAGCAGCATGTTCCAACATCCAGCTTATAGTAGCGTGTCCAGCTTCATGGAACGCAACCGCACGTTTCTCATCTGGAGTGATAATTTTATTTTTCTTTTCAAGACCGCCAATAATTCTATCCACAGCATCCAAGAAATCTTGTTTGTTTACTGCCTTTTTACCTTTACGGGCAGCAATCAAAGCGGCTTCGTTACATACGTTGGCAATGTCTGCGCCAGAGAATCCCGGAGTTTGTCTCGCAAGAAAATCGATATCTAAATCTTCACCTTTTTTGATTGGTCTTAAATGCACCTCAAAAATTTCCTTACGTTCTACGATATCTGGAAGGTCTACAAAAATTTGTCTGTCAAATCTACCAGCACGCATTAGCGCCTTATCTAAAATATCAGCTCTATTGGTTGCAGCAAGAACAATAACGTTGGTATTGGTGCCAAAACCATCCATTTCCGTCAATAGTTGATTCAGTGTGTTTTCACGCTCGTCATTAGAACCTGACATGGCATTTTTGCCTCTGGCACGTCCAATGGCATCAATCTCGTCGATAAAAATGATAGAAGGCGATTTTTCTTTGGCTTGTTTAAACAAATCTCTCACCCTTGAAGCTCCAACACCTACAAACATTTCTACGAAATCTGAACCAGATAACGAGAAGAACGGTACTTTGGCTTCTCCTGCTACGGCTTTCGCCAATAAGGTTTTACCTGTTCCTGGAGGTCCTACTAGGAGCGCTCCCTTTGGGATCTTACCACCTAAAGACGTATATTTTTCTGGTGTTTTTAGGAAATCAACAATTTCTTGTACTTCTTCTTTGGCACCTTCCAAACCGGCAACATCTTTAAAAGAGGTCTTGACATCAGTGTTTTCATCAAACAATTTAGCTTTGGATTTCCCGATATTGAAAATCTGACCACCGGCACCACCGCCAGCACCACCAGACATACGTCTCATGATAAAGATCCAAACCCCGATAATCAGTACAAATGGTAGGAGGCCTAATAGGAAATCTCCCCATACGTTGTGCTCCGTTTCAAAAGTAACTTCGGTATTGCTGAGATTGTTTTCCTTAATAACATTTCTGATTTCTTCTTGAAAAAGTGCTAGATCTCCAAATTCGAACTTGTAATTCGGACTCGGAGTCACAGAAGGTAAAAAGTTAGTAGGTTTTGTGCCTTTATGGGTTTCTGTCTTTAAAGCTGCGTCTGTCATATAGACCTTGGCCTCTCTGTTGTTGACGATTTCAACTTTGGCTACATCACCATTTTTTAAATATTCAAAAAACTGAGCAGGGGTTGTACTTTTAGCATCCTGTCCACCAAAACCACCGGAGAATATCTGAACCGCTAAAAAAGCAGCTATCACCATCCCGTAGATCCAATAAGGACTTAATTTTGGTTTTTTGTTTAAGTTTTTATTTTCTTTTGACATTAATCTCTTTTTAGTAACTGGTTTCTATAATGGTTGTTTTTGCGTCGCCCCAAAGGCCTTCTATATCGTAGTATTGTCTAATATGCTTTTGAAATACGTGTACCACCACATTGACATAATCCATTAAAACCCATTCTGCATTCTCACTCCCTTCAATATGCCAAGGATGATCTTTAAGTGTTTTGCTGACTTTCTTTTGAACGGCACCCACAATGGCGTTAACCTGTGTATTTGAATTTCCTTCACAAATAATGAAATAATCACAAACCGTATTTTCAATGTCCCGTAAATCGAGAATTTTTATATCTTTTCCTTTGACGTCTTCAATACCTTCTAAGATAGTGGAAATCAGTTCATCTGAGTTTTTATTTTCTTTCGCCATTAATTTATTTTAAATTTGTGCAAAGTTATTGCTTTTTTTAATTCTTTTAAGCCTTATAATCTCATAAGAAAATTATAATTTATTGAAGCTTGCACATGCGTATAATCAAACTTGATGCCATTGACTCGACCAACACTTATTTAAAAACGCTTAGTGGTGGTGGGAATGCTGAAGATGGGTTAGCGGTCGTGACTGATTTTCAGACCAATGGGAGAGGTCAAATGGGCACGGTATGGAGCTCTCAAGAGGCGAAGAACCTTACCTTTAGTGTGTTCAAAGATGTTTCATTTCTTAACATTAAACAGCATTTTTATATCAGCATGGCCGTTTCCTTGGCCGTCTATGAAGCCGTAAAAAGCTTAGGAATAACAAAAATAAAGGTGAAATGGCCCAACGACATTTTGTCAGACGATAAAAAGATTGCAGGAATTCTAATTGAGAATGTCATCAAATTGAATGTTATTTCAGGATCCGTTATTGGAATAGGGCTCAATGTCAATCAAACTGATTTTATGGATTTGCCAGCAGCGTCGTCTTTGCTTCTGCTTTCTGGCCAAGTCAATGATTTGGACGAAGTTTTGAACATTATTTTAAAACAGATAGACCTCCATTTTAATTATTTGAAAGAAAAAAAATTTAATACTTTAAAAGCGCGATACGAATCGCATCTGTTTAGAAAAAATAAACCTTCAACATTTAAAGATGCTGAAGGTTCTATATTTTCGGGTTATATTGTTGGAATTTCAGATTTTGGCCAATTATTAGTCAAAGTGGAGAACAACATTATAAGAAGTTTTGATTTTAAAGAAGTAGTCTTGTTATACTAAACAGCTTTACTCATGTTTTTTACCAATGTTTCAATGAATTTTGAAATTGGTCCTTTAATCATCATGGCCATCATAGGATTGAAATCGCCTTCAAAGGTCAATTGAACATCACTTTGATTGGTTCCTGTTTCCTGAATATTGCCAACCAACGAAAAATCTAATTTTCCACCTGCGGCGCCAAGTACGATTTTATTGGGCGCGATACTTTCCTTTTTCTTCAATACAATCTCAGGCATTCCTTTTAATGCGAATAAAAATTTATCGTCGCCTAACACTTCAAATTTACTGATGTTATCAGGCATTAATTGCTCGAAATTCTTAACATCCGATAGGAAGTCAAACACTTCTTGTGGACTTTTTTCGAGGCTTACTTTTGGTGATTCTAAATTCATTTTTATATTTTTTTAATCCATCTACGCTACAGCTATGGAAGGACATTTATATTTTTGCTGTTAGGTCGTTTAGTTATGTTAAACCATTTCTCGCTAAACAGCTTTACGACTTCAAATCTAAATCAAGAAGCATTCCATTCGCTCGGATTGGCATTCCAATCAGCTAAAACTTCTTGCTCTTTTGGGGTTATATATTTGGTATCTAAGGCTTGTTCCAAAAGACATTCATAGTTGCTTAAGGTTTGTAAGGTAACATCAGCTTCTTTAAAATTGTTGTTGGCAATTTCAAATCCATAAGAGAAAATTGCCACCATTCCTTTCACATTAACACCAACCTCTTCAAGGGCTTTTACGGCATTGAGGCTGCTGTTTCCTGTACTGATCAAATCTTCCACTACCACAACGCTCTGACCTTTTTCAATATGGCCTTCAATTTGATTTTGACGTCCATGACCTTTTGCTTCAGGTCTGACGTACACAAATGGCAATCCCAAATATTCAGCTACCAAAACACCTATTCCTATGGCGCCAGTTGCTACACCTGCAATAACGTCTGGTTTTCCATATTGCTGTTCAATATGTTTGGCCATGGTTTCCCGGACGAAGTTCCGGATAGGTGGATAGGAGAGAACAATGCGGTTGTCACAGTAAATGGGCGACTTCCAGCCAGAAGCCCACGTAAAGGGATCGTTGGGCTGTAATTTAATGGCGTGAATCTGTAATAGCAGTTCAGCCGTTTTCTTAGCGGTTTGTTTGTTGAGAATCATGGCGCAAAATTAAACAATTTTATAGATTTTAAATTTAAAAATTTACTGAAAAATTTTTTCAAAAACATTGCTGTGAATCAAATTATTATATTTTTACAAATTCAATACTTATTAAAGAAAAGATGTATAAAGTTTTTGTCAATGACAAACCTATTATTTTGACCACAAAAGTCAAAAAGGAAAAACATTTTAAAAATTACTTAATGAGTACCGTCAATATAGGCAAAGTTATTAGAGAACTCAACTCTACCAACTTGGAAGGGGTGCGCATCATTGGAAAAAACGAGGAAAAACTCTTAAAATCCTTTCTGAAAAAATTACCCAATGTGGTCGCCGGTGGCGGTAAAGTATTTAACGATAAAGGCGAGATTCTTTTTATATACAGAAACGATAAATGGGATCTACCCAAAGGGAAAATAGAAGGGGATGAGAGCATTGAAGAAACTTCTTTACGGGAAGTTGAAGAAGAAACCAAGGTCAACGGTTTGAAAATAATCAAACCTCTAGAGACTACCTATCATATTTTTAAAAGGAATGGACGGCACCAACTTAAGATTACCTATTGGTTTGAAATGACTTCATCTTATAAAGGCCAATTGGAACCTCAGCTAGACGAAGGTATTACTAAGGTAGAATGGTTGAACCCCAAGCAGATTAAGACGGCAATGGAAAATTCGTATGCGAATATTAAGCTATTGGTTTGAGTTTAATTTGAGCACTTTTAAAAGCACTGGACTAAAGCAACGATTAATCTTCTTATTGTTTTGTAGTCTGCTCTAACCAGACTTCTATCAATTTTTTCATAATACACTACCTTACTCTATACACCGGGTACTGTAGATGTGCCAATTCATAATATGGACTGTGTTTGTGCAACCAATCCAATTGAGCATACCAGCTTTTGGCAAAATCAGGTTCTGATTTTCTTTTGGCTTCAAATTCCAGTTTTAATTCAGCATTAGTTTTCAATAATTCTTCTGCTATGTCTTCAAATGCATATGGAGAGAACCCTTCTTTTTGTTGTAGAATCGTATCGAAGAAATTCCAGTTAAAAAATGAATCAGGTCCTTGTGGTTCTAAAGTTTCCAATAAATACCTAAAAGCTTCTTGATCAGTAGAAATATAATAATCCCCTTTTTTGAAGGACATTTCTTGGAGCGTTGAAATCACATTGGTATTGTAGTGTTGGTAATGGCCTTCATAAGCTTGACTTCTGGTTTTGTAGGTATCAATTTTATAGCTTTCAACGGTAATGGTGGTATCATTTTTAAGAACTTCCATTTCCACTTGGTTGAGTTTTAATAAGTCAATGACGTTCCACCAACCTTGCGGAATGATATATGCTTTTGGTATGGAAACTTCAACTTTCGGTTTGAAATAATTTTTATAGACCACGTCTTTTGTGAACGGTTTGCTTCTATCATATTTTAAACGATTTCCACCTGTAATTTCACTCGGAATCATTTTGCCTTCGTAGCCTTTAAATTTCAAAGTAGTCGTTTTTGTAGTGTCCACCGTCCATTCTAACGAATAGGTTTTGGTAGCTTGAAAATGCTTTATGGCATGACTGCGTAATTGCCTTATCTTATCATGGTCTTTTTCCATGATGTCCAACATGCTTTTCATTAATTCGTAAGTGCCTTCCACTCGTGGTTTGTAAGGTTTGAGCATGTGTGTTTCCACCATCATTCCTAAACTGTTGAACAATGCCGCATAGCCTGTAGAATACCGTGGTGAGTCCATAAACTGAGTAAAACCTGCTTCAGGTACTTCATTAAAAACATTCACGTATGGTGTAATGTCCCATTTCTTGTTGGCTAATTTTTCTTCCAAACTTGGCATCATTTCCTGATGTAGGTAGGCGCCAAGATCGCCGCCAAGTTTATTATGCTGTGTAAATAGGTGAGTCAAGGTATATTGGTAATCGGCGCCATTGCTTACATGATTGTCAATAAAAACCGCAGGTTGCACTAAGTGATAAATTTGAGTAAACGAACGTGCGTTTTTGGTGTCTGCCTTTATAAAATCGCGGTTCAAATCATAGTTTTTGGCATTCCCTCTAAAACCATATGCCAAAGGTCCCATCTGGTTGGTACGTGTGGTAGAATTTCTATTTAAACTTCCGCCAACATTGTAAATTGGTATGGTTACTAAAACAGTCTGTTTTGGCGTTGCTATAAGACCTTGTGCAAGATCTCTGAACAACAGCATCGTCGCATCAATGCCATCAGGTTCTCCTGGATGGATGCCGTTGTTGATAAGCATCGTCTGCTTCGTTCTTCTGACGATTTCAAAGTCGAAAATTTTATCCGGATTGAAAGTTACTAAATGTAAGGGTTTGCCAGAATCGGTCATGCCTATGCTGTCCAGTTTGATTTGTGGATAGTTGTCTGCCAAGAGTTGATAAAAGTCAATCACTTCCTGATACGTGCCAGTTTCAAGTCCGTTACTTTTTTCAAAGACCGTCATATAATCTTTTGATGGATTTTTTTCTTGGGCAAAAATAGAAAGACTAATAAAAAGGAAAATAAAAATGGTTTTCATCAAGAGTGGTTAGCGATTAAAATCTGCACATATATAAACGTGCATAAGCTTCCAAATTTAATGAATTTAAACTAATTTTGTTCGCATAAATTCGACTTCACTATGCATCAAACCACAAATACCATCTTAATGATTCGCCCCGTACATTTCAGGATGAATGAACAAACCGCGGTCAATAATTATTTTCAGGAAGACCTGGATCTAAAGAATTCTGAAATCAATGCAAAGGCTCAAGCCGAATTTGATGCCTTTGTAGAAAAACTCAGAGCCGTTGGTGTTCACATTATTGTGGAAGATGATGACAAGCTGAATGACACACCAGACTCGATATTCCCTAATAACTGGGTAAGTTTTCATGAAAACGGAGACGTGGCCCTCTATTCTATGTTTGCTGAAAACCGACGTAAGGAACGACGTGAAGAGCTTCTCGATCGTTTGGAGGAGGAAGGCTTCAGGATTGATAATATAATGGATTATACCAGTGCCGAAGAAGATCATTTCTTCTTGGAAGGTACCGGCAGTATTATCATGGATCGGGTTAATAAAAAGGCATATTGTGCACTCTCTCCCCGAGCAGATGAAGAATTGTTTATCGAATTCTGCGAAGATTTTGATTATTTTCCAGTCATTTTCACTGCGTATCAAACGGTGGATGATGAACGTTTGCCTATTTATCACACCAACGTCATGATGTGTATTGCGGAAACTTTTGCCGTCATTTGTTTAGATAGTATTGATGACAAAAAAGAGCGTAAAAACATAGTAGACCATCTCAAAAAAGACGGAAAGGAAGTTATTGCAATTACCGAAGCTCAAATGCACAGTTTTGCAGGAAATATGTTGCAGGTAAGGGGAGCTGGTGAAAAACGTTATTTGGTGATGAGCAAAGCGGCTCATGATAGTTTAACAAGTTTACAAATTGCAAAACTGTCCATGCATTGCGAGGTGTTGTACAGTAATTTGGAAACTATAGAAACTTGTGGTGGTGGCAGCGCTCGTTGTATGATGGCGGAGGTGTTTTTGCCGAAAGCGGAATGAAATTGAAGTTGAAATTGAAGTTGAATTTGAAACTTTAACCGCGAGGAACGCAAAGTTATGCGGGAAGAGCTCAGGTCATATTTATCGTCCTTCTAAGATGGAGCCAAGTTTGGGGTTGAGGTTGAAACTAGCCACTCGAAATTCGAAACTCCAAACCAGAAACCCAAAACCTTCCTTAATTTTCTTCTTCCGTTTTTACCTTTGGAAGTTCCACATAGAATTTTGTGCCCACATTAAGCGTACTTTCTACCCAAATACGACCTTGATTAAGTTCTACCAATTCTTTACAAATCGTCAAGCCCAAGCCCGTTCCTTTCTCATTTTTGGTGCCAACGGTAGTGAAGTTATTATTTTGAAAAAGTTTTTTCAGGTTGTCCTTAGGAATTCCAACGCCGGTATCTTCCACACAAATCAAGGATTTTCCATTGTGTTCTTTGTTTGAAATGGTAATAATATCTCCTACACGACTAAATTTCACCGCATTGGTAAGTAAGTTTTGAATTATTATTTCCACCATACTTCGATCCGCATAAATAAAATCACGTTGAGATTCATCTATAAGGACAATTCTTTTTTGCTCCATTTTTTGTTCTACCAAACTGATTTTGCTGTGAAAGACCTCTTGAATGTTGAAAAGCTCAGGATTTGGTTCTAAATTTTGCATTTGCGATTTGGACCAATTCAGAAGATTGAATAATAATAAGGACGCATTATCTGCATTTTCACTCAATTCTGGGATCAACTCATTAAACTCCTCTCTACTGATACTGTCTTCTTTAAGTAAATCTAAAAACGCTTTGATGGAGGAGATGGAGTCTTTTAAATCGTGTGAAACTATACTGAACAATCGGTCCTTTACATCATTGATTTCTTCCAAGTGGAGTTTTTGTTCCATAATAGCTTCATTTTGAAGTTGGATCTGCTCATTCTTTTCTTCAAGTTCCTGCGTATATTTAATGGTGCTTTTTCTTTTCAAATAAATTAAAAGCAAAAATGTCGACACGATTAGAAAAGCGACAATCAAGCCGTAAGAAAGGAGCTTTAAATTATTGACCTGATCTTTATTGTTTACCGTTTCAATGTTTGTTGAGGCAGGAACATTCTCACCAGTGGATTCATTTTCAAGAATTTCTTC
Organism: Gelidibacter sp.; assembly: GCF_035515035.1. Classification (GTDB taxonomy): domain Bacteria; phylum Bacteroidota; class Bacteroidia; order Flavobacteriales; family Flavobacteriaceae; genus Gelidibacter. The sequence goes on from NZ_DATJCA010000093.1 coordinate 35,995, forward strand.
AATAGATTCCGTGTTTACCGGCAATTGAGGTTTGTTTTCTTGATCTAAGGTCTGTTTTAAACTAAAATATTCTCTTTGCCAGCGGTAGGCACTTTGAAATTTTCCTTTGGTAGAATCCAAAGCCATTAAAAGCTTATAGTTTTTAAGGAGTTCTTCGTTGTTTCCAACCCCTTTTGCCAAGTCATGGGCTTCGTAGATCTGGCTTTCTGCAAGTCGGGTGTTTTTTTGTTGAAGATTAAGATGACCAATCGAGTTCAGAGCTCTTAAGATCCCTTCTTTATCATTTATTTTTCGATTGAATTTAAGGCCTTCAACAAGGTAGCTAGCCGCCTTGTCATAATCTTTAAACTTAAGGTATTCTTCACCAATACGAGGTAATATTTCACCCCTCAACAATTGGTCGGTTTCAGGATTGAGCATCGCTAAAACGGCGTCATAATATTCAATTGCCTTTCGGTGTTCTTTGCGTTTTGAATATAATAAAGCAATATTCTTTGTAGATGTTTTGATTCCGGCGCTATCCTGTAAGCGCTCCCTAACGTTTAAAGCTTTCAAGTTAAATTCAAGCGATTTGTCAATTTGATTTGTATTGAAATACGCTTTCGCCAAATTGTTATAGGCCAAACTAAGATCTTCGTGCAGGTTTTGTTCTTCAAATATTCTAATGGCCGATAGAGAATTCAACAATCCCGTTTTATAATTTCCCCTTTTTATCTCTATAAGTCCAATACTGTTGCTCACTTTAGCAATTCCTAAAGCGTCATTGAGTTCAGTATATATTTGTTTGGATTTATTAAAATGGTCAATAGCATTGAAGTAGTCGTTCTTATCGGCATAAATAAGGGCTTTAAAATAGTTTGCTGCAGCGATACCTTTAGTGTAGTTAATTGCTATTGAAAGCTGCTCCGTTTCTGCAATATATGAGAGTGCCTTTTGATAATCTTGTGCTTTGTAAAGCGCTTTGATGAGGTGTATTGAGGTATCAACCTTAGAGGAATCCTGTTTTTGAAAAGCTAATTGTATAGCAAGACTGTCTATCTCTTTGGTTTGGGCATAACCTGATAAGATAGCAAAAAAGGCAGCTAAGGAAATTAACCGTTTCATTTTCTTGCAATTAGTTATAAATTGTAATGTTGATGTGATTTGAGCTTGCCTTGAGGGAGAGGATAGGCACGTTCACAAAATACAATAACAATGCTGTTAAGGATTCTTAAATATTATGAATCAACGTTTTTGGGACCTTGATTAATAGCTTCGTCAAAAATGGATAAAAGGGTTTTAATAATCTAATTTTTGGGTTTTAATACCAATAAATTAGATGAAGTGACGTGGCGTATTTTTTAAAATATTCGGATATCGGTTGAATGGTCAATATCTTAGGAAAACGACACTTTTATCGATGAAATGCACAGGCGTGATTAGTAGAAAGTTGGTTGTAATTAAGCTTTCCAATTCATTAGTACATACATTTTTTAAAAATTGAAATGCATATTGATTACCTTCCATGAAATTAACGAGTCGAGATGATGAATAAAACAATTAAAACAATTTTGATGATCGTAGGTGCGGTCCTACTGGTATACGGTATTTACACCTTAATTGCTCCAGAAGCTTCTATTGGGATTGGTGATTTAAGTATTGATGTTCAGGATAACACAGATGCTTATATGACCATTGGCCTAGGGTTAGTAGCTTTGGTATTGGGATTTCTTGGAGGTAAGAAAGTGTAACAGAGTCTACTTATTTTTAAAAACGTCATAATCTGGCAGAGCTTTACGGTTAAAATCAAATATAGATTGGTTTTCCCAAGCACTGCCATTTGTTGAGGTGTTTTCATTAGCATTAAAGGCAATCCAATGCCCCATATCAAAAGCCAATTCATGGGATTCTGACCGTTTTGTGGCGTGTGCCTAATTTTAGAAGGACGAGATGCGTTCGATTTTTGGAAATATAATCCAAAAGGGTGATTGACTTGCCGTTTTCATCTTTATAATCCACAGGATATGATTGCAATTCCAATTGAAATGATAAATCTCTAACTTTATAAAGTTGAGGTTCTATCAGCTTTATATTATAGGAAGTGTATTGAAATCCCCGTATCCTGTGATAAGACATAGGTGACTCAGAATGTGGAATCTGTTTATCGTGAGATGTTCTCAGCTTCAAAATTAATCAAATCCAAAAGAGTTAAGCCATCTATTATTTTAATCGATTTATGCACTTATTATTTTTCAATAACAATACAGCTTTTGCATTAAAAAAAAATTAATTAAAACGCTATCTTTGCAAACTTAAATTGAATAGCAGATGAATCTTCAGGAAACCTTATCACATCAAGTAAAAAAAGCAGTAGAGGACATTTTTGGCGCGACCTTAGAGTCCGTAGAACTGCAATCAACCCGCAAAGAGTTTGTTGGCGATGTCACCGTGGTAATTTTTCCAATGTTGCGCGTGATAAAAGGAAATCCGGTACAGATAGGTGAGCAAATTGGCGACTATGTTTTGGAGAAAATCGATGAGGTAAAATCTTTCAACGTTGTCAAAGGATTTTTAAATATTGAAATTGAAGACGCTCATTACCTTGATATTTTTCAATCCATAAAAGATAAGAAAGACTACGGATTTGTTGCTTCCAATCCAAATGAAAAGGCCGTTATGGTGGAGTATTCTTCACCAAATACCAATAAGCCTTTGCACTTGGGACATATCAGAAATAATTTATTGGGCTATAGTGTTGCTGAAATTTTGAAGGCATCCGGGAAAAAAGTTTATAAAACACAAATTATTAATGACCGAGGAATTCATATTTGTAAGAGCATGTTGGCTTGGCAGCGTTTTGGAAATGGTGAGACGCCGGAATCTACTGGATTAAAAGGTGATAAGTTGGTAGGAAACTACTACGTGAAATTTGATCAAGAATACAAAAAGCAAATCCAAGAGTTGATGACTCAAGGGAAATCGGAAGAAGATGCCAAGAAACAGGCTCCCATCATAATAGACGCACAAGAGATGCTCCAAAAATGGGAAGCCGGTGATACAGAAATAGTTGCACTTTGGGAAAAAATGAACGGCTGGGTTTATAAAGGTTTTGATGAAACTTATAAGAATTTGGGCGTTGATTTTGATAAACTTTATTATGAAAGCCAAACCTATCTTTTAGGAAAGGAATTTGTAGCCGAAGGTTTAAAATCCGGAGTGTTTTTCAAAAAAGAAGATGGCTCTGTTTGGTGCGATTTAACCGAAGATGGCTTGGATGAAAAGATTGTACTCCGTTCGGACGGCACCGCAGTTTACATGACTCAAGATATTGGTACCGCTATACAACGTGTTAAAGATTTTCCTGATGTTGGTGGCATGGTTTATACCGTTGGTAACGAACAGGAATATCATTTTCAGGTCTTGTTTTTGATCATTAAGAAACTCGGGTTTGAATGGGCTAAAAATCTATTCCATTTAAGTTATGGGATGGTCGATTTGCCTTCTGGTAAAATGAAGAGTAGAGAAGGGACCGTAGTAGATGCTGATGATTTGATTGTTGAGATGGCACAAACTGCTGAGGAAATCTCTGAAGAATTGGGCAAATTGGAAGGCTATTCTAAATCTGAAAAGGAAAAACTTTATCAATCCATCGGTTTGGGGGCATTAAAATATTATATTTTAAAGGTCGATCCAAGAAAGCGCATTCTTTTCGATCCGAAGGAATCTATCGATTTTCAAGGCAATACAGGTCCGTTTATCCAATACACTTACGCCAGAATCCAATCCATATTAAGAAAATCGGATTTAACGACTGTTATTGACATGCAATATATTTCACTGCACGAGAAGGAAAAGGAATTGATCAAGCAATTGTTATTGTTTCCTGAAGTCATTCAAAATGCGGCAGAGAATCATAGTCCAGCATTGGTGGCCAATTACACTTACGATTTGGTTAAGGAATTCAATTCTTTTTATCAAAATGTGTCCATTCTTGGCGCTGAAAATGATAACGGAAAAGCCTTTAGGGTAGCGTTGTCAAATAAAGTGGCGGTGACCATAAAAAATGCATTTGGTTTATTGGGTATTCATGTGCCGGAACGGATGTAATATATTAGTGAAACCCAAAACATAGAAGCGAAGCGCATGCAGTTTTGAGGGCTGTCTAGATAGATATGGGAAAATCCACTTTTTAGCTGGATCTGAAGTTCAATATCTGATAAGCTTCCCAGGATGATATTTATTAAGCCCTTAGGTTTTATAAATAGACATCAAATATGTAAATTTGCAACTCAAAAATTAATTCTTGTAGTTTTTAATACTGCAAACAGAAGACTGAAGACATATGTTTAATAATTTAAGTGAAAAGTTAGATAAGGCCCTACACGTCCTCAAAGGACATGGAAGCATTACGGAAGTCAACGTTGCTGAAACCTTAAAAGAGGTGCGTAGAGCCTTGTTGGATGCCGATGTCAACTTTAAAATTGCCAAAGAATTCACCAATACGGTTAAGGAAAAAGCATTGGGTCAAAACGTGTTGACCACTTTGCAACCTGGCCAATTGATGGTCAAGTTGGTCAAGGATGAGCTGACTGAACTAATGGGTGGTGATGTTGAAGATATCAACCTTTCAGGCAATCCGAGCATAATTTTGATGTCTGGTTTACAAGGTTCTGGAAAAACCACTTTTTCCGGGAAACTTGCCAACTATCTTAAAAACAAAAAAACAAAGAAACCTTTATTGGTAGCCTGTGATGTTTATCGTCCTGCTGCGGTTGATCAACTCCATGTTGTTGGAGATCAGATTAATGTTGAGGTTTATAGCGACAAAGAAAACACCGATCCTGTAGCCATTGCGAAGGCAGGTATTGCCCATGCAAAAGCAAACGGTCATAATGTGGTCATTATAGATACCGCTGGACGTTTGGCTGTTGATGAAGCGATGATGACGGAAATCTCTAATATCCGTGATGCCATTCAGCCACAAGAAATTTTATTTGTGGTAGATGCCATGACCGGTCAAGATGCGGTCAATACGGCGAAAGCCTTTAACGATGTCTTGAATTTTGACGGTGTTATTCTTACTAAGTTAGATGGTGACACTCGTGGGGGTGCGGCCATTTCCATAAAATCTGTAGTTAATAAACCCATCAAGTTTATTGGTACGGGTGAAAAAATGGAAGCCATTGACGTGTTCTATCCATCACGTATGGCCGATCGTATTTTGGGCATGGGGGATGTCGTGTCTCTTGTTGAACGTGCCCAAGAGCAGTTTGATGAAGAGGAAGCGCGAAAAATTCAGAAAAAAATTGCTAAAAATCAATTTGGTTTTGATGATTTCTTGAAACAGATTCAGCAAATCAAAAAGATGGGGAATATGAAGGACCTGATCGGGATGATTCCTGGAGCTGGAAAAATGATGAAAGATGTTGACATTGACGATGATGCTTTTAAAGGTATAGAGGCCATTATCCATTCCATGACACCATTAGAAAGAACAAACCCATCAGTTATTAATGCCAGTAGAAAGAAACGTATTGGAAAAGGCTCAGGAACTTCGGTGCAAGAAGTCAATCAGCTTTTAAAGCAATTCGACCAAATGAGCAAGATGATGAAGATGATGCAAGGTGGAAAAGGAAAAGCCATCATGCAAGCGATGAAGGGGATGAAGTAGTGTTCAGTCTCCAGTGTTCAGTTACAGTGCTAGTTTTTAAAATAATTAATAAACAATTGCGATATGGATTTCAAGAAGTTGTTAGCGTATCAAAAGTCATTTGATTTGTCTATGGATATTTTTGAAGTCTCTAAAAGTTTTCCAAAAGAGGAAACTTATTCGTTAATTAGTCAAATAAGAAGAAGTTTTTGTTCAGTCTTTGCTCACATTTCTGAATCCTATAGAAAGCGATTGTATCCGGGACATTTTGTAAGTAAGCTTACCGATGCAGATGCAGAAAATTCTGAAACTTTCACATGGTTGGAATTTGCTTTGGCTTGCAAATATATAGATGATTCTACATTTCAGGATTTAAACATCAAATCTTTAGAAATTGGATAACTAATAAATTTTATGATCAATAATTCAGATAAATTCGGAGATAAGCCAGAGTAATATTTTTGTCAAAATTAAACTGAAAACTACGACTGCGACTGAAAACTAATAAATAATAATGATTCTACTCGACGGAAAAAAAGTAAGCAATGACATTAAGAATGAAATTGCGGAACAGGTAAAGAAAATGAAAGCCAATGGCGAAAAAGTGCCTCACCTCGCTGCAATTATTGTAGGTAACGATGGCGCAAGTCTGACTTATGTGGCCAGTAAGGTAAAAGCGTGCGAACGTGTAGGATTTGAATCCACCATGGTGCGTCTTTCCAATACCACCAGCCAAGTTGAATTATTGGATAAGATTAAGGAATTGAATGAAAATCCAGATATTGATGGGTTTATCATTCAACTGCCGTTACCAAAGCAGATTGATACGCAAAAAGTACTTTTAGCTGTAAACCCAGATAAGGATGTGGATGGTTTTCACCCGATGAACTTTGGTAAAATGGCACTAGATATGTCTACTTTTATACCTGCAACACCATTTGGGATATTAGAACTCTTAGATAGATACGGGGTGGATACTCAAGGAAAACATACCGTGGTTATTGGTAGAAGTCACATTGTAGGAAGACCAATGAGTATTTTAATGGGAAGAAAAGGGTTTCCAGGAAATTCTACGGTTACTTTAACACATAGCCACACCAAAAACATCACACAAATCACTTCTCAAGCCGACATTATTATTTCGGCTCTTGGGGTGCCGAATTTCTTAAAAGCCGAAATGGTAAAAGATGATGCGGTTATTATTGACGTTGGAATCACCCGTGTTCCTGATGATTCAACCGAAAAAGGTTATCGTATTACTGGGGATGTCGATTTTGAAAATGTAAGTAAAAAAGCGAGCTATATAACACCAGTTCCAGGTGGTGTAGGTCCAATGACGATTGCCATGTTACTTAAAAACACACTATTGGCAAGAGAACGTCAAATGTAAACTTCAATAAAAAATAAAGGGCATTATGCACATTTTATATTCATTAGTGCCCTTAATAATTCAGCGTGTAAAGATGGGGAGCCTGGAGCATATTGTTCCTATTCTTATCGGAATTTTATTGGGGCTTGTGGCCATAGGTTTTGCCAAGAGAAATCTAAATGCAAATAGCCAATACCGGTTGATTCATTTCATTGCCATTGGTATCTCATTGACTGTTCTAAGTTTTCATCTTCATAAATTGATATTTGAAGACTATAATATCCAAAAAGATTTACCCTTATACCTATGTAGTCTATTGGCTATTTTAATCCCTGTGTTTACGTTTTATCGTAAATTTTGGATGTACGAAATCTTGGTATTTTGGATTATCGCTGGTACCCTACAAGCTGTAATAACTCCTGATATTGCATCAGGTTTTCCAACTTTTGATTATGTCAGATATTGGGTGGTTCATTTGGGGCTATTGTTAGTTATAAGTTATGCTACTGTTATCTTTAAAATGACTCCCAATTTCAGCAGTGTATTCAAATCATTTTTCGCATTACAACTGTATTTTATTATGGTCCTAGCGGTTAACTATCTGTTGAGCGCCAACTACTTTTATCTTAGTGAAAAACCGAAATCCTCCTCGTTATTGGATTACCTTGGGGAATGGCCGTATTATATTATCGTTGTAGAACTTATTTTAGTGCCCTATTTTTTAATCATCTACGTTCCGTTTTATTTATTTCAAATGAAAGGGAAGCGAAATAGTCAATAGGAAACTTGAATTATTTGGCGAATAATTGGTCCATATCCTTAAAGGCTTTAAATTCTAAAGCATTCCCAGACGGATCCATGAAAAACATAGTAGCCTGTTCTCCTACTTGACCTTCAAAGCGTATGTAAGGTTCTATGACAAATACAATACCTTTTGCGGATAGATCCTTTGCAAATTCCTGAAACGAATGCCATGGCAATACAACTCCATAATGTGGTACCGGAACATTTTTCCCGTCCACGCTGTTATGGTGTGAATCTTCTATGGCTTTTGGTTTGTAATGAATGACCAATTGATGGCCAAAGAAATTAAAGTCCACCCAATGGTCTGAGCTTCTGCCTTCTTCACAATTTAAAACATCCCGATAAAAAATTCTGCATTCCTCAAGATTATGTACGGGAATGGCAATATGAAATGGAGAAAGTGCGGTAGTCATGAACTAATTTGTTGGTTCGTCTTTTCTATACTTTAACATGGAAACACCAGCTATAAAAAAAACACCTCCCAAAATAGTCAATGCCCAAGGGCTTAATGAGGTAAAGTTATTTCCGAAGATGCCCAAAACACCCAATATTAGGGCAATCATTCCTCCAATGGTCAAGATTAAGGCTAAGATTCTAATCATATATTTTTATTTAAGATGTTGTACGTGTTATAATTATCGAGAATTTATTTTAGTTGCTTTTTCTTCGTGGGTTGGGTTTGGCGTGGGGCATCTTTTTTTCTTTTGACATCTGTTTTGCCGAACTATCCAAAAGTGCATTCATCTCCTTAAATTCTTCACTAGTCAATTCCCGATAGGTGCCCACTGGAATATCCAATTTTATGTTCATGATCCGGATGCGTTTTAAAGTTTCTACTTCATAATCCAAGTACTCACACATTCTACGGATTTGTCTATTCAAACCTTGCGTAAGAATAATTCGGAATTCGTTGGTGCCCAATTTTTCAACCGTACATTTTTTGGAAATGGTATCTAAAATAGGTACGCCATTGGACATGCGCTCGATAAATGTTTGCGATATAGGTTTATTGACCGTGACAAGATATTCCTTTTCATTATTATAACCAGCTCGCAATATTTTGTTGACAATATCGCCATCATCGGTAAGTAAGATCAGGCCTTCACTAGGTTTGTCCAACCGTCCAATTGGAAAAATTCGTTTGTGATAGTTGATATAGTCAATGATATTATCTTTTTCCACACGTGTATCTGTGGTGCATACAATGCCAATGGGTTTATTAAAGGCTAAATAAACAAAACCTTCATTAGTATCCTTAATCGGTTTTCCATCCACGTGAACGACATCATCTTTCGATATTTTTGTTCCCATTTCAGGAACTTTTCCGTTGATGGTCACGCGACCTGCTTCAATGAGTTTGTCGGCTTCCCTGCGTGAGCAATAGCCTACTTCACTTAAAAATTTGTTGATACGTTTAAGATTCTCTTCCATAGTACAAAGATAATGGTTTTAGGCTTCAATAAACGCGTAAATATGTTCGGCAACAGAAGGATCAAGTAAAGAATGGCCTAAACCTTTAGTGGTAATGAGCTGACTATTTTTAAAACTATTTTTTATGAGTAGGGCGTCGTTATAAGGAATTATATGGTCGTCTTGATCATGAATAATCAAACCCTCAGATTCAATCGTTGCAAGAAACTTAGCAGTGGACAACGTGTCCGACGGACTTCCGAAGCGATCAATTATCGTCTGTTCCAATTGCGAAACGATCCGATCATTATAACCTAACATGTCTGTATAGCGTTTCATGACATCCTGAAATTCAGAAGGTGAACCCAGTAAAATGAGCTTCTTTAAATTGACAAATTGATATTTATGCTGAAAATAAGCGGAGGCCATCCCGCCTACAGAATGACCGATAATAATGTCTGGAGAGAATCTTTTGGCAACCACATTAATAAATTCAGCATATAACATGGCGTCAAATGCGATACCTCCAGATTTTCCATGGGCAGGTGCATCAAGGGCAATGACATTAAAACCTTTTTTTTTAAGGTCTAAGATCAGTTTTTTCCATCGGGCAGAATTGCTTTCCCAACCATGGGTCAATAGAATGGTTTGCTTTTTTCCCAACCATCTATAGGTCATAATGTTATAGTGTTTATATTTAAGTTCTTCTTGGTAGGCGGTATGTAAAAAATCAGATTGTTCCTCGTTTATTCTTCCTGCTCGGGGTGTGGTAAACAAGTACATGGCCTTATCTGCAGCATATGGTTTTGAAACATAGCTCAGCATATTATAATACGACCCAATTAATTTAATAAGAACTTCCTTCATGAAGATTTAGATATGGGGTTAAGGCTCTCTGTTCACAAGATCCATTGAGAATGCTGGAAGGCAAATAGCAAGATATACACAAGGTTCTGTGTAGGGATTTGAATACTGAACACGTGTGTTCTTTTCTATTTTTATAGACTCACCTGCGGATAAAATTACGGTTTCCTCCCCAATGATAAATTGTTTTTTACCACTTATGATAAATGTGTATTCATCAAATTCCGGTGTTTGAAACGGTTCACTCCAGCCAGCAGGTGCGATCATGTGTGCCACACTTAACTGGGAATTGCCATCTGTAGCCCGTCCAAAATGTTCCTTAATTATTTTTCCATCGGTTGTTGGTACCACAAATGGAGACGTTTGTATTGTATAGGGTTTATTTGCCATAATAGTTCAAAGTTTAAATATCCAAATTTCAATTTCTTAATTCCGTAAATCCTCAGTCAGTTTTCAAGCGTTAATAATTAACCCGCCTATATCGCCCGCCATGACGAATTCATTGGGGCAGGAAATTGTACATTCGGGCGAGTCGTTAATCCGAAAATATCACTCACTGTTTCCTACTCACTTCAAAGGTTTCTTCTTTATCATACCGCCTCTAATGTCCTTTACAAGGCCCATAATTATAAATGCTTTCTCATCAATTTTATCTATTTCTGTATGCAGTTTTGCCAGTTCGAGCCTGGTTACGACCGTATAAATAATGTCTTTATCGTAGCTTTCGCCATTTCCTCCGTAACCTCCTTTTCCAGCATAAATGGTGCAGGCGCGTCTCAATTTTTCAACAATCATTTTTCTCAGTTCTTGGTGCTTCTCTGAAATAATTGTGACCCCTACATATTCTTCAACACCATCCACAACAAAATCAACTGTTTTTGCTGCAGATAAATAGGTTAAAATCGCATAGAGTGCAATTTCTATTGATAAAATATAAGCACCAAACGAGAAGATAACAATATTGATCAAAAGTAATACGTCGCCAATGGTAATTGACAGTTTTTTGCTGAGCCAAATGGCCAATACTTCAGTGCCATCAATAACACTTCCTCCACGCATTGCCATACCTATTCCCAATCCGAGAAAGAACCCTCCAAACACCGCTATTAGTAAGCGGTCTTCAGTGATGGTTGGATACTCCACATAGTGCACTACCAACGCTAATATGGCAATGGTAATTATACTCCTTACCGCAAATTTCACACTGAATGTTTTTGCTGCAAGTATTAAAAATGGGATGTTGACTAAAATCAATAGAAAACTCAAGTCAATTTGAGTGATGTTCTCTAAGAGAAGTGAAATACCTGTGGCGCCCCCATCAATAAACCGGTTAGGCAATAAGAATCCTTTTAAGCCGAAACCGGCTGAAAATACGCCAATCAGTACATAAGTGTAATCCTTGATAAAGTGCTTGATTTCTACTCGAATCTGTCGCGCTAAAGGAATTACTTGTCGGTTGTTGATTTTTGCAGATGAATGTTCATACTCAAGTTTTTTTCGAGCAATTGTAACTAATAATTTCGAGAAAAATGAACTCATCTTTTAGGTTTTTTGGTTTAGTTCCAGTGGATGAAAAAGTATTTTACTTTTGCATTATCTGGAATCTGCGAAGCTTCAATCGATAAACTTCTATCAAAGCGTAAATTGGATGGCAACTCTTTTTTATCAATGGTGAAAGAGGCATTAATATCTTTAACACTCACAACAATGGAGTTGATGAGGTTGTCAATTTTTGAAATTTGGTAGGCATTTTGGATATCCTTGAAGGTGCTGAGGGTTGAAATGCCTTTTTCAGTTTTATAGCGCGGGTCCAGTATCCGAACACTGTTGATCACAGCTGTTGAATCTGCTCTTTTTTGTGGCGAAATACTCAGCAATGCAATCCCATCCTTATCATAAACTTCTATAGAATTGATATTTCTCGTAAACTCATCTTTCCCAATATAGTCGGCAACGGAATCCTTTTCAAAAACCATTTTTAAATCTTTGACCTGAGTAGAATCCGTCAAGTTTCCGATATTATGCTTTTGAATTAAAAAAGGATCTTGATCCTTTCCACAACTGGTCAATAAAATTGAAAATAGGGCAATGTAAATAAAAGTTTTCTGCATTTTTAATGGTGATTATGTTATCAGTAAATAATTGGTTAATGGCTATTTTTTTTATTTCTTTTTCATGGCTTTTGAGAGGATGCCAAAAACACTTCTTATAAATGTAGCACTGGTGAGCACTTTTACAATAGGGTTCATTGCCGAACTGCGACGTGTGGTCGTGGTGCGCTGTTTGGATTGTGCTTTCTTTAAATCTTCCAATTCTTTTTTTGCCTTTTCCTTTTCCTCCTCAGCTTGTGCTCTTTCAATCTTTCTATTCAGTATTTCATAAGCACTGTCCCTGTCAATCGTCTCATTGTATTTTTTGATCAGTTTTGATTTTGACAGTAAGTTTGACAATTCGGCGTCGCTAAGAATATCCATTCGGCTCATAGGTGCACGCATCATAGTGGCGGCCAGAGGTGTAGGTCGGCCTTTTTCATCCAAAGCACTTACCAAAGCTTCACCAGTTCCTAAAGAAGTCAAAATACTTGCGGTGTCATAATAAATGCTGTCCGGATAATTTTGCGCGGCTAATTTGATGGCTTTTCGGTCTTTGGCGGTAAACGCGCGTAAGGCATGTTGAACTTTCAATCCTAATTGGCTGAGGACGGCCTCTGGAACATCAGTCGGATTTTGGGTAACAAAATAAATCCCAACCCCTTTACTCCGAATCAACTTTACAATACTTTCAATTTGGTTCAAAAGTGCCTTTGATGCTTCGTTAAAAATGAGATGGGCTTCCTCTATGAACAACACCAATTCGGGACGGTCAGTATCACCTCTTTCTGGGAAAGTGGAATAGATTTCAGCCAATAGCGTCAACATGAATGTGGAAAACAGTTTTGGACGGTCTTGTATATCCGTCAGTCGTAGAATGTTGATATAGCCCCTGCCATTTTCGTCCACCCTTAGCAAGTCGTCCACCTCGAAGGAGGTTTCACCAAAAAATAAATCGGCACCTTGCTGTTCCAATTCTACCAGCTTTCTAAGAATGGCACCCGTGGAGGCAGTTGAAATCCGACCGTATTCTGCTTCAAATTCATTTTTCCCTTCTTGGGTTGCATATTGTAAGATCTTTTTAAAATCCTTGATGTCCAAAAGGGGCATTTTGTGATCATCACAGTATTTAAAAATCACGGATACAATTCCGGATTGCGTTTCGGTTAAATCCAAAATTCGCGACAAAAGTACGGGGCCAAATTCGCTTACCGTTGCTCTCAGTCGCACGCCATCTTGTTCCGATAAGGTTAAAATCTCAACCGGAAATCCCTTTGCTTCAAATGGGATGCCGATTTTGGTGTGACGTTCATCAAT
>NZ_DATJCA010000094.1:0-4943 GCF_035515035.1 Gelidibacter sp.
GGAAGCAGAAAAAAACGAAAACAAGTGGATACTGGGCGCGGTGGCCATGGCCATGAGCAACTATTACACTAAAGACCACGCAATAAATTTATATAAAGCTAATTCGCGTAAGGTGCTAATCACTTTTAACCATTTTTATCCTATTTCTTGCAATTCGAAATCCAAGATCATCAATTTTAAATGACGTGGGATGACTGCGTCGCCTATTAGTAGATAAACAACCCCTTTCTTCATCACACCAGCCACCACCTCTAAAAATGCGATAAGAACCATAAACAGTTTCATCATAGATATCTGAACACCATTCCCAAACATTGCCTAACATATCATAAATCCCCCACGCATTTGGTTCTTTTAATCCAACGTTATGGGTGGCTTGGGCTGAATTAGCTTTATACCAAGCTATCAATTCCAATTCACCATATCTAGTTCCCTTGGTTCCCGCTTTACAAGCATATTCCCATTCCGCTTCTGTCGGCAATCGAAATCCTTCTGCCGTTTGATCAAAAGTAATCTCTTCTTCTGCATCAAAAGAGTAGCAAGGATTCAACCCCGTTTGATTAGATAGGGAATTGCAGAAAAGTACCGCGTCTTTCCAGGTAACTGTTTCAACTGGTCGTCTATTCCCTTGAAAAGCACTGGGTGATGCTTTGGTGATTTCATAATACAAATCTTGTGTCACTGGAAATTTTGAAAGTAAAAAAGATTCAAGCTCAACCGTCCATTTTTGTTTTGTCCGATCGTCTCTCAATTCAATTTTCCCTTTTGGTATTTCTACCATTTCCTTGTTCACTATTGAAATATCGCATATTCTATTGGTTTGCTGAGTCATTTGTTTGAATGTACTTAAGTATATACAGGTGTGCAGCCTAATCCCCTAAGATAAAGTAAATAATTTATTCAAGAAAATGCGCATCACTTGAATATTAACATGAATAGCCTGCTTACAATTCAGCACACTGGATAACATTTAGGACAGGAAGAAAAGTATGTATCGAAAAAGATTGCCTAAAGCAGAAAAGCCACTGATCTCTCAGTGGCTTACGTCGGGGTGGCAGGACGTTGTATCCTGCCCTCAAATATCTAATAATCAATGAATTGACTTTTACACTTAAGAACTACTCACCGTTTAACTCACATATAATATGTGATCCGATGATACAAATTTAGTCATTTAAGTTGATTGAGCAATACATTTTTTACCTTTTATCATAAATACAAATAACCTACAAATGCACTTATATATAAGATCCTAAGCTCTGCCGAAGATAGCGGTTTAATGATGAAATTCACTGCATTTATCTGCTGTCACCCCTCTCCTAGATCAAGAAAAAGCGGATTGAATATCTTTGTACTTATTATATATACTGTTTTGTTCCTTTGATATTATTCTAAATTTCTAGTGTACAGACTATAAAGAAAATCCCCCAAGTTCCACCCACCTTGGGGGAAATTTTCATTTGTATTTACAAAGTTTGTGATTCATTTGGGGAATACTTGCTTGAAAATCAGTAATCCTCTCAAAAATCATTGATTATGAAATACTCTTTACAAAACATCATTTTAGAGATTCACAACAAGGAGGAAAAGATTTTATCTCAAAGCAAAGGATTGATTGATGAGGCTTACGAGATAACCTTGTACCTTCAGGATCTGCTATTCTCGGTCAAGAAACTCATAACCGAAGAAGGATTTAAAAACGACGCTGAAGAGATCCATTTCTTCCGTACCATAAAGCCTCAAATACTTGGCAAGCTGATTTACTATAACAAGGTTTATCGCATTGAAACCACCTGTCCGGTCAGTAATGGTAAAATGTATTACAGCTATTTCTCTTCTCAATTGACTAATCTGAAAAGAGAATACGTTGAGCATATCTGCAATTCTGACTTTTACAGGTACTACAGGTCGGGGCGGACAGACCGTGACCATACTTATTTCAAACGAGGAAACATAAACTATCACGATGGACTTAATAGCATCGTATTTGAGATAGATTCAGCGTTCTCTACATTCTTCGATTATAAAACTGCAAGGATTATCGCTAACGAATTGCTCTATTCATACCTGCTGACCAAGATTAATCCTGATGAAGATCCTGACGTGATTTTGCAGAAGCCAGAAAGCTCCAAAGATGTATTCTGGACAGACAGCAAAAATGCCCTCATTGAATTGGTGTATGCGCTTTATGCTTCTCGTGCTATATCACACGGTAAAATTGGTATCCGAAAAATAAGCTTGATGTTTCAGATAGTCTTTCGCATTCCTCTCGGCGATCTGCATCACGCTTTTCACCGCATGAAAACCCGTACAGGCTCTAGAACTGCTTTTTTAGACCAGCTCAAAATATCCCTCGAGGATTATGTGGATAAAGATCTTTGATAAAGTGTTAATCTTAATTTATTCCATTTCTAAGCAGTACAACCCATGGACTGCTTTTTCTTTGCCCA
Organism: Gelidibacter sp.; assembly: GCF_035515035.1. Classification (GTDB taxonomy): domain Bacteria; phylum Bacteroidota; class Bacteroidia; order Flavobacteriales; family Flavobacteriaceae; genus Gelidibacter. The sequence continues at coordinate 2,451 of NZ_DATJCA010000094.1, forward strand.
TATCTGCCAATTGGCAAAACCTTTCCATTGAGATATAGAATCTCGGCCATAATCTCTAAACCCGTTATTGCATAAGGGTTTTAGCGAACTGAAAAAAACTTCAAAAAACCATTAAACCAATTGGCAAGGCTTGGCGGACAAACTCTACCATCCTTACCAATTTTGCATAGTGAACATTTAAAGACTTGTACTATGAATATTGACAGAACAGAATTTATTGCATGGATGGAGCGTATCATGGATCGCTTTGATATTCTTGGTGAACATATAGATGATGTGCAGAAGCAACGGAATAGCATTGATGGTGAAGAATTGCTGGACAATCAGGACTTGCTGCAAATACTAAAAATAAGCAACCGGTCACTGCAACGCTATCGCTCCATCGGCAAGCTGCCCTATTATACCATAAGCGGAAAACTGTACTACAAACTTTCCGATGTACATCAGTTCATTAGGGAAAGCTTTACTGCCCCTGTACCGAAAATGAAAGCCAACAAGTGACAAGTACTACCAATGGAAGCCAACTAATACAAAAGAGTGAGCGCTTCTTTTACATTCGGAATTGAATTTTAAAAACAGTAAGACTATGAGCGAGCAAATTGTAGATAAACAAGAGTCTCCTGACCAATTGTCGGAGATATTGTTGGTGCTGAATAAAGGGAAAAAGAAAATCCAGGCTGTAAAAGGAATTGACGAAAATGGTAAACTAGAGACCGTGGATGCCAACAAAAAGAACCAGAATCAGTTTATGCGTGTGGACAAGAATGGTGATTTGTTTTCCAACTTCTTTTCCAATTTTTTCAGTCAGTTAAAGAATCCCACCAACTTCTCTTTTTTCAAAATTCCTGCACCATTGGCGATTGACATGGCAAAGGAAATGCAGAAACAGGTAGATCATCCAACACCTGAAGGAGAAAAACTGATGAAGCAACATCAAGTAAAAGCAGAACCGCAACAAGAGCAAAAACAAGAAAATAAAAATGAAATGGAAACAACACAAAAAACACCAGAGACAAGCGAGTACCGCTACAAACCAGAACAGATTGATTGGGAAACTATGAACAATCTGGGCTTGAGCAAAGAGAAACTTGAAAAAATGAACCTACTCGATCCGTTATTGAGGGGGTACAAGACCAATGAATTGGTACCGGTTAGCCTTAATCTTGGCACTGCCGTTACCCGTATGGATGCAAGGCTATCACTACAACAAAATAATGAGGGACAGGTAGTGGTAGCGATTCACGGTATCCGTAAAGAACCTAATCTGAACTTTGAGTTTTTCGGTCATAAGTTTACGAAAGAAGACAAAGACAACCTGCTCCAATCGGGTAATATGGGACGCATGGTTAACTTAACCAATCCCAAAACAGGTGAAACGATCCCTTCTATTATCAGTGTGGACCGATTGACCAATGAATTGGTCGCTCTGCGTACGGACAAAATCAAAATCCCAGATGAAATTAAAGGGATAAAACTAGATGATGCGCAAAAGCAAACTTTAATGGAAGGTAAACCACTTTATATAGAAGGTATGATTTCCAAGAAAGGAACTCCTTTTGATGCGAATGTACAGTACAACGCGGACAAACGTTTTGTAGAATTCCTTTTTGATAGAAGCAACACGAATAAGCAAACACAAAACAATCAGCAAAATCAGTCACAAGAAGCTCCGAAAACCTTTAGAGGTAAAGAACTGGATAATGAGCAATATCAAAAGTTCAAAGATGGACAGACTGTTTATATGAGTGGACTGGTAGACAAAAAAGGTAAGGAATATAATGGCTATATCACCTTTAACAAGGAAAGCCATAAAACGGAATTCACTTTTCAAAATCCGAATAAGATCAAAGAACAAGTGAAACCTACCGAAGCCCATAAAACGCAAACAGCAGTCAATTCCGAGGGAAAAACCAATGAAGCGACCAAGAAAATCAAAAAACCTTTGAAATCGGGGCAAAAAAATCCAGATAGCAAGAAACAACAGGAAGAACAGGAAAAACCTAAAGCACCCGCTAAATCCAAAGGCAGAAAAATGTAACTATTAAAAAGATACACATGAAAGCAATTATCGCAGAAAAACCAAGTGTAGCTCGTGAAATAGCCACCCTATTGCGAGCCACTGAAAAAAAGGACGGCTACCTAACAGGCAATGGCTATTTTGTAACGTGGGCTTTTGGGCACTTGGTAGGATTGGCTATGCCTAGAGATTACGGAATTACAGGATTTGACAAAAAGGAACTGCCGATACTTCCAAGTCCTTTTTTATTGACCGTTCGCAAAGTCAAAAAAGATAAAAGTTATATCGCTGATTCAGGCGCATTAAAACAATTGAAAGTAATTGAACAGATCTTTAATCAGTCTGATAGCATTATCGTAGCTACTGATGCAGGACGTGAAGGTGAACTGATATTCCGTTACATCTATGCACACCTCAAATGCAATAAACCTTTTGAACGTCTTTGGATCAGTTCACTTACCGAAAAAGCTATTAAA
>NZ_DATJCA010000095.1:0-30533 GCF_035515035.1 Gelidibacter sp.
GTTTCCAGCTTTGTTTCGTTATAAAGTAGTTTCAGATACCGTTGGGAAAGGTCTTTTTGAAGATGAAGCTGGTATGCATTCTGTTCGCTCTCCGCACTATGTGTTTTGGATTGGGCCGCTTTAGATATGTAGTTGTATTTCCCAAAGGAGAAAAGTTCCCATTCCAATGTGGAAGAGGCATAGGCGTTGAAGGCCCATGATGGTCCACTCAATCCATTTGCCCCACTCACGTTAAATAGTCCGGGTTGTGGAAAAAATGCGCCACTAATCCCTTTATAGGTAGCATAGGAGTTTTGTGCTTGGGTCTGAAGTTGAGGAAGTCGTTCGCCGAAAATTGATTTTTCATCTTGTTTTGCGGATGCTATTAAGGCTTCTCTGACTTTTAGCCCTGGATAGGAGCGCTGTACTTCTTCCCATAGGGTGTTTAATGGTCCATCACCTTGTTGGGCAAAGGTAGATTGGCAGCCGGCAAGGAATATTCCAGCGCCGAGAACTGCTATAAGAATTCTTGTCATTGATTTTGTTTTTACGATTATTTGTATGGTCTGCGCCAAATTTTAAATGGGGATGGCCCAGAACAACACGCCGTTTAAAGCGTGAATTAATTTGAGGATTTTAAGACAGAAATGAAGGATGTGGAAAACAGGAGACTATTGGTCTTATGTCTAAAACCCAAAAGGGCAAGACATAACCTAATTCTGTTCGCGTTCTTCAACGTCTAAAAAAGAAAAATTAATTATCGTATATCGTAAAAGAGAAGTTTACCAAAGAGTAGATACTTAGGGATGCTACTTCCTAATATTGGTAATTTGTAGTTATGTTCCTCCTCAGGCCTAACGAATGGCAACAAAAGAAGTGAAAAAATAAGGCTAATAAAAATTGCAGGGGAGAGCTTCTTTATAAGTGAATGATCAAAAGAATCGGCAGTAAGAATTTGGAAATCGGCGCATTTTAGGCAAGCTGTTTGCCCTTGACCCATTGAAGACATCTGCGTTGCGAAATTTCCGACCTGTACCGTATTATGAGGAATATCAAATAAGGCCTTGATGCCTCTTTTTATGGAACAAGAAGAGAATAGCATCATTATTAGCAATGCTGAAGCCAGAACTTTTCTAAAAATCTGAGTGGTGCTATTTAATTTCTTGTTTTTCACAACTGGCAAAGATAAGAGAATTGATTGAGGAAAAAAATCGGAACGGATTTTTTGATTTACCGACATGGTTTTGGAGAGGGCGTTTGCAAAACGCCCCTACGAAATGGCATTAATTAACAGATATTAAATGGATGTCAAAAATAAGTACAGACCCACCAGGAATTCCAGGACGGCCCTTAGGTCCATATCCTAAATGCGAAGGAATTAATAATTTACCTTTACCACCTTCTTTAAAATAGGTAATGCCTTCTGTCCATCCTTTAATTACTTGTTGTAAACCAAACGAAATTCCGTTAGCATCACTTTGGTCAAAAGTCTTGCCGTCTAAAAAATAACCTTTATAAGCTACGGTTACTTTTGAGCTTGCTACGGGTTGCTCACCAGAGCCAAGCTCATCAATGATATAGTATAAGCCAGAATCACTTTTTTGAGCGTCTAAGTTGTTCTTGTTAATATAGGCTATAATTTCTTCATTATTTTTCTCTTTATAGTCTACGTTGTCATCACTTTTATTACATGCGGTTAAGCTTGCAAATACCAAAACCAATAATACATATGTCTTCATAAATGTCTTTTTTTTTAAGGTGGCAAATATAGGGGAAACAAAATAATAAATAGTAACGAATAGGTTGGTAGTTATCAACTAGGAATATAATGGAGAGTTTAAACGAGAGGAAATGTGCATACGAGGCGAAGGGGGGGCGTTTGCAAAACGCCCTTACAAAACGCCCTTACAAAACGCCCGTACGAAATGCGCATATGATGCGAAGGGGGGCGTTTGCAAAACGCGCATACCAACATTAAGAATAATAGAGTAATTTAGACACCCATTGAATAAAAAACAAACATATAATCCAAACATGCACCACCGCAAATCTATCCGTTTAAAAGGATACGATTATTCGCAGGCAGGATTATATTTTATAACCATTTGTTGTCAAGATAGAATCCACCGATTTGGACAGGTTGAAAGTGGGACAATGATTTTAAATGAATTTGGAATAGTGGCCTATAATGAATGGATGAATACATCCAAGATTAGAGAAAATGTAATATTGGGGGAATTTGTAATTATGCCGAACCATATGCACGGCATTATACGCATATTACGTACCGATGATGGGGGCGTTTGCGAAACGCCCTTACGTACCGATGATGGGGGCGGATATGTGTCCGATGATGGGGGCGTTTGCGAAACGCCCTTACGGCCGGAGGATGGGGGCGGATATGTGTCCGATGATGGGGGCGGATATGTGTCCGATGATGGGGGCGTTTTCAAAACGCCCTTACGGCCAGAGGATGGGGGCGTTTTCAAAACGCCCCTACGGTCGCCAACACAGACAGTTGGGGCCATTGTTCGTGGCTATAAATCGTCGGTTACCAAACAATTGGGATTATTGGGGTTCAAAGAGAAATTGTGGCAACGCAATTATTATGAGCATATTATTCGAGATGAAAAATCGTACCAGAATATTTCGGAATATATCATCAACAATCCTGCAAAATGGGCAGAGGATAAATTTTATAAATTATGATCAGAGGGGGATTGAAAATGTATTGGCATTTTCAAAACGTATGGGAGGGGGCGTTTTCAAAGCGCCCTGACTATGGGGGCGTCTTCAAAGCGTATGGGAGGGGGCGTTCAAAGCGCCCTGACTATGGGGGGCGTTTTCAAAACGCCCCTACATATCAATAACACACCAACCACTTGTATTTATTAGGACCCAGATTTTGTTTTTCTTGATTTCAAAATGGCCTATGCTAAAATTTTCAACCTTCCCCAAAACAGAAATTCCTTTGGTGGTTTCAAGTTTAGAGGCCAATTTGTTATTGAGATCCTCGATTTTTTCCGCCAATAAGGGCCGTAAATCGATGCTTAAGGTTTTGATTAATTTTTTATAAATGAAGGTGTTAAGTACAGATTTTATGATGCTGCTTGCAATCCAATGGTTTCCTTGACTATTTATTTTATAAGATTCTACATATAATTTTTGGGTCCCGACATCCAAATTTAATTGGGCTTGCACTATCATATCGAGGTCTTTCTTGTGAAAGAGTACCGTAAGGGTCTTTAACTTTAACCTAAGCTCTAGATTATAGGGTGCAGCAGAACTTTCGGCTAGATTGAGATCTAAAATCTTAAAATAATTGATAACTTTTCCTTGGGGGTCCGTTTTACTAATGTTGGTACCCACGAATTTTTCTTTAAGAAAAGCAGCAGCCGTCTCAAAACTTATGCGCAGGGGCAAGGTGATTGAAATATCTTGATTGGATGGTGTTGGATGTGTTTTCATATCGTAGGATCATTTTAAGAAATTTATTTTTTATAAGTCAAGAAGCTTTTCGGTTTTATAAAGTTACTATGTCTTATGTCAACAAAAAGGAAGATTACTCTAAAATTTTCAAGGCTGCTCCTTAGGCAAAATATTTTTTGGACCGTAACACTCGTACAAGCCCAAGATTTTTAAATTTATTAAAACAATTACAAAATCAAGAATCGATCATCAAACGGCTTTGACATAGATCTTATTGAATTTATGTTTCATTTCGATATTACCTAACATGACTATTTCGGCACCAGGAGGAAGTACCGTTTGTGACGATAAAGACGTAACCACTTCTGAGTTTTCTTTAATGGCAATGACCGATAAACCTGTTTTAGCGCCAATATCGGATTCTGCCAGCGATTTACCCTCTAATGATTTTGGTATTGGGATGATGAATAAGGTGAACCCTTCCCCAAGAACGGTCAGTTCCTGGCCTTTAGAAATTGAAAGGACAGCTTCAGAACCTAAGGTAGAGTAGCTTAATACGAAGTTGGCTCCTGCCTTTTGAATTATATCAACATTTCGAGCTTCGGAGATGCGGCTTACTATGCGCACATCCTTGTTCAATTGGCGGCAATAGGAGGCGAGGTAGATGTTGGTGGTGTCGTCATGGGTTGACAATAGCACTGATGGGGCTTCTAGTATTCCTGCTTTTTTTAGTAATTGATAATCGGATGCATCACCTAAAAATACCTTATTGCAAAATGGCTTTACTTTTCTGCAGACTTCAGGATCCTTATCCACAACATTTACCAAAACACCATTTTCATGCAATGATTTTGCGGCCGACAAGCCTACCCGGCCCGCACCAATTAACAATACGGGATGCGGATTTACATCGTAATCATGGAAGAGCTCATCAATATTTTTAAGTTGTTGTTTATGTCCAATAATAACTAAGATACTTTCTTGGGTTAACATTTCATTACCCTTAATCGGTTGCAACCGGCCTCGCTCCCAAATGCCCACAATACTCACTCCAAATCGTTGTCTTAAATCGGTCTCCCGGATCAGTTTTGACACCAAAGGCGTGTTGTAAACTGGTAGTTCTGCAATCAAAAGATCTTCATATTGACCAATGGCATGAGACTCTGCATGTTGTGTGTTCACCCTGTTGGCCAATTGCTCGCCCAGCCATTTTTTAACTGGCAATACATGGTCTGCCCCACTTAATTGTTGTACATCTACGGATTCAATAAGAGTTGCTATGGCTACAATGGGGATATTGGGAGCAATTTCTCGAATAGTGAGTATGATCTTGGTATTCAAAAAATCATCTCTATTGATCAAAACCAGATGTGCATCCTTAATGTTTGCTTGGATAAAAGTTTCCTTGTCATCCAATTCGCCAAGTAATACGGGCACATTTTCATCATGGATTTTCATCGCTTTATCCAGGTCGTTTTCGATGATGTAATACGGAGTGTTCTCCTGCTTCAACCGCTCTGTAAGATCTCTTGCGATAACATCATAAGAACATATTAAAATGTGATTTTTTGTTCCGGAAGGGACTTGCCGAAGTACCTTATTTTTCTTTTTTGACTCTAAGAGCGGAATGTAAAAGTGCCTAATAAAAGCAAACGGCAATACGATCATTAACATAAAAATGCCAGAAAGTAATACCACAATACTGAAAACCCGACCAAGATCTGATGCGAAGGTAATGTCCCCAAAACCAAGCGTACTCATCACCGTAAGGGTCCAATAAAATCCCGTGACCCACGAGTGATTTTGGTCTTCTGATGCCATTATAAAATGGAAAAGGACAGAATATATGACGATGACAACTCCTAAGAGGGCTAAATATTTAAGTAAGACTTTCGTATTTCTTTTAAAGTCTTTGTCGCCTAAATAATAGGCCATCTGACTACCAATAAACTTCATATTCTGATTTTTTTATCTGCGGTTGCAATTTGGTCATTTTGGATCTTAATCTATAAAAATAAACTCATGTTTTGGTGTGGCGATTAAGAAGTTTCAAATATAATGTTCTAACTGCCCAAGAAAGTGTCTTTTCCATAAAAAGACTGTGCCTTAAAGGAATTCTCGAGAAAAAATGAAAATAAATAGAAAACGTCTTTTGGCATTGGGACAATTTTATAAATTCCCATCCGTGTTCACAAATTTAAACACACCATTATTTGTATTTATAACGGTTAAAATTATGAGATATATGCCCTGTAATAGCGTTCGTTTAAAATACATTTGAATTGAGTTTGGTAATCCATTCCACAGATTAGAGTTTTCTAATCATAGCGTATAGACAAGAAAACAATCCGGTTGGGTAGTGAATAAAGTTTGATAAATTAACATGAAAATTTAATGATTTGACTCACTATACTGTATCTTAAAAGTCTAACAATACTATGTTGGATTATAATTGTTGCCAAACAAATCATAAATCCACTTTAAAAATAGGTTTATAATTAACTCTTATAGCCCTGATTATGCGAGAAAAACAATTATCGAATCCTTTTTTTTGTTAGCTTTAAAACTCTGATCAAGCAACACAAGATTTTGAAATCTAATTTATTATTGACTAGCCTTCTGTTTTTTGCAATCTTCGGTTGTAAAAAAAAACATGAGGATATCTCCGTGAATAATTTCCAGGCAAACGAAAGCACTTTAATCGCTTCCAATCCATCCAACTTTACCGAACCGCTTCAATATTCCACGGAGCAATTAGATAATACTAGCGGGCTTTCCAATAGTTCAGTAAATACCATTTTTCAAGATTCTGAAGATTTATTATGGATTGGCACGTGGGATGGTTTAAACAGATACGATGGGAATCATTTTAAGACATTTAGACCAGAACTCAACAATGAGAACAGTCTTACCAACCAAGTCATTCTTAAAATTGACGAAGATAAGTCGGGATTTATCTGGGTTCTCACCATTCATGGATTGAATAAATACGATAAAAAGTCCAACACCTTCACCAGATACTTTTTTTCAAGAGATGACAAACCGCCCTTGACCGAATCAGAATTCAACATGGCATTGGATGCTTCTAAAAATGTGTATTGTGCGGTTAAGGATTGGGGAATTGGGTACTTTGACCGTGGGGAATTTCAATTATTAAAGATTGACAGCCTTCCTAAAAGTGCAGTTAAGAAAATGGCTTTTACAGGATCGGGAAAACTACTTTTATTATTCAGCACGAATCAATTGTATACCTTACAGATTGCAACTATAGATGGCGTTAAAAAGGCAACGCAAATTGTCGAAATTTCAAACCATGTTACAGACTTTGAAGTTTTTTCCAACAATGGAGTCTGCTATATTACAGATTCTAAATCGGCTGTTTTGTATCATGAGGATGAGGAAACGCGCCAACCGTTGGTAGATATTCAATCGGTAAGTATTATATCCAAGATAAAAGAAGGCGTTTTACTGCATCATCCTTCAGGCTATTTTATTGTAGATTCCTCCGGAAAAATAGTTTCTAGAACTTGGGTGGAGCAACTAAAAAAGCAAAAGACAACAGCGGTTTTAGAGGGCACCGAACAGATTATTTGGACGGGAACCGATGGTGACGGACTTTTTAAACTTTATCCACAACAGCAAGTGTTCAATTCAGTCTCAAAAGTCCAAATACCGGAGATAGATGGCGGCATCATCCGTGCGTTTCTTGAAGTAGAAGACCATTCTTTTTGGGTGGGCACCAAAGGGAATGGCTTGCTTCGATTGCCACATCAATTTTATCTTAATCCCAAGGAAACATTTCAATACCGAAATTTTAATGAAAGCAACAGTAGCATTAACAATGCTGTGTATGCATTGCACAAAGGACAGGACGATCTTGTATTTATTGGCACCGACGGTAATGGGTTAAGCGTTTTTGATATAAATACCGATAGGCTCATTGATTGGACCGAAATTTTAGGGAGCGAAGCCTGTTCGTTTTTTAAATCTACGTACGCCATTTATCAAGATGAAGACGGATTTATTTGGCTTGGAACCAATGGCTATGGAATGATCCGTTTTAAGCTATCCCGAATTGATGATAAGTTAAAAATCAGTGAGTTTAAGACTTATGAAGCAAGAGGTGATAAAGAAGTGGCAGCGAGTAGCAATATTATTTTTTCCATTATACCAAAGAGCGATCATGAACTTTGGATTGGCACGCGATTGGGCGGCTTAAATCTTTTCAATAAAGGCACAGAAACCTTTAAAACTTTTGAACATAAGAAGGACGATCCGGAAAGCCTTTCCAACAACGATATTTTATACCTTCATACGGATTCAGACAACCGACTTTGGGTAGGGACGAGTTTAGGGCTTAATTTATTAAAGGAAATTCAGGGCGATACACTACCAATATTTCAAAATTTCACTACTGCAGATGGGCTTAGAAATAATACGATCCACGGCATAGTTTCCGATGCAAATTCCAATCTTTGGTTAAGTACCAACTTCGGGCTGACCAATTACCTTGTTGCGGACTCAAAATTCATAAATTATACCAAGAGTGAAGGCCTGCAGGATAATGAGTTTGCAGATGGGGCTATTTATCAGCATCCGAGATCCGATTATATTTTTGCAGGAGGTGTGAAAGGATTTAATTACTTTGTGTCTTCACGAATAAATGAGTCGGATCTTATTCCCAATATTCTTATTGATAAAATCAGTGGACAGAATGAGGAAGTGCCTTATTATCAAGGTTTGGTCATCTCCCCAAATTCAACCACAAGCCCATCCATTATTTTGGGCCACGATCAAAATTTCTTTGATATTGAATTATCTGCGGTAAGCTTTATTAATAATAAGAAAAACCAATACGCTTACAAATTAGAGAATTTTGACCAAGACTGGAATGTCATAAACAATTGGCGCACATTCTCCTTTACCAATGTCCCACAGGGAAACTATACCTTATGGCTTAAATGGTCCAACAGCGATGGGAATTGGGGTCCGCCGGTTCGCGCCATTAATTTTGAAATTAAGCCCGTTTTCTGGCAGTCCAACGCCGCACTGGTGGTTTATGGCCTTTTACTCTTGCTCTTTATTGTTTTTGTTTGGAGCTATTTTGGGAAGCAGTATAAGTTAAGACAACACATTCTTTCGCAACAGAGAGAAGAGGAAATCCATCAAAACCGACTTAATTTTTTCACCAATGTTGCCCACGAATTTCAAACGCCATTAACCCTTATTTTAGGTCCCATTCAAAGGCTTTCCAAATCTGCGACTATGGTCAGCACCGATCAGAAATTGGTTAGGATGATTGAACGAAACTCTTCAAGATTACTATTCTTAACCCAACAGTTGCTAGAATTCAGAAGGGCCGAAGACGGCCACTTGGGGGTGTCAATAAAACAATTTGATTTGGTCAATTTAGTGGAGCAAATCGCCGAATTGTTTGATGAATGGGCCTTACAGAAGAATATTGACTACACCTTGGAAATCCCGTCGGAATTATCGGGATGGTTTGATAAGGATAAAATTGAAATAATATTATTCAATCTCTTGTCAAATGCTTTTAAATATACCCCGGAAAAGGGAAAAATAACCTTGACCATAGCTATTGAGGAAAATGAATCACGTGAATTGAACATTGAAGTCATTAATACCGGAAAAGGAATTCCTAAAGACAAGCTGGAATCTATATTCGATCGCTTTTTCTTGGCCGACAACAAAGTGGACAATGACAAGTTCAGGACCGGCATTGGCTTGGCCTATATAAAAAAAATGGTCAACTTATTGGGTGGCGAGGTACATGTTTCGAGCGAAGAACATAAAGTGACCACGTTTAAAGTGGCGCTACCATGTAATAAGAAGGCGTTTCCTGACCATGAATTGGACTGGGAGGAAGGTCACGTGTTAATTTCAGGCCACTTACAAAATATTATAAAGGAGGTGGCGGGATCATCTTATAGTGCTCCAAATAAGATCTCTGCTCTTGAAAATCTTTTAAATAGAAAAAAATCGATTCTCATTGTCGAGGACGAGAAGGAAATCCATGCATTTTTAAATGAATTATTAGAGGAAAAGTTTAAAATATTTACTGCATTTAATGGTGTAGAAGCTATAAAAATTCTACAAAACGACGAGCCAGATCTCATTATAAGTGATGTTATGATGCCCGAAATGGACGGTATCGATTTTTGTTATCAGGTGAAAAGCAATATCAAAACCTGTCATATTCCTATTATTATGCTCACGGCCAAAACCAACGTGGTACATCGGATACAAGGTTTAGAAAGTGGTGCCAATGCCTATATACCTAAACCCTTCCATCCCGATCATTTATTAGTGAGGGTTGAAAAACTTCTCGAAGAAAAAGAATTGGTTTTGAAACATTTTACGCGCGATGGCTTTCTTGAAAACCTCTTTAAACTACCAGTTGATAATGAGGATAAAATTTTTTTACTCGATGTCATAGAAATTATCCGAGAGAATATTGAAAACGAACATTTACACACTTCTTTTATCGAGCAAAAATTAGCTATGAGCAGTTCGCAATTGTATAGAAAGATCAAACAAATATTTGGTTTTTCCCCTGGAGATTTGATCCGAACCATTCGCTTAAAACATGCGGCAGAACTTCTTATCAAAAGTAATCTCACTGTTTCTGAGGTGTGTTACCAGTCCGGATTTAACAACCGCTCTTACTTTTATCGGGAATTCAAAAAAACCTACAACAGTACCCCAAAGGAATATCAGCTTCAAAAAAAACACATCCGCGTTATCTAGTTAAGTAGATGTGTACAAGGACGTTGCGTGCATAGTGTACACTTTTGACAATATAGTGTACACTATTTATTGGGTCTGCCTATATCTTTATGAGACGGTTTCTGCAATCACTTAATCATAAGAAGAAGTGGTGGATTCAAAATCTCTAATATCTCCTATCATCATGAAAAAAAATACGCAAATTATTAACTGGTTTAATTCACTTTTATTATGAAAACCCAAATTAAGTATTGCCTACAAATAATTGTGGTCCTGTTTTTTGGAGGTGCGGTCTGCGCGCAAAAAATCACCGGAGTTGTCTCAAGCGCTAACGGTCCGTTGGCCGGTGTCAATATTATTGAAAAAGGAACTTCCAATGGCGCTGCCACCGATTTTGATGGCAACTATAGCATTACCGTTTTAAATCCGCAAGCCATTTTAGTCTTTAGTGAGTTGGGGTTTGAAACCCAGGAAATTCCTGTGAATGGACAGACCCAAATTAACGTTTTGTTGGCCGAAGATTTACAGGCTTTGGATGAGGTGGTGCTGGTGGGGTATTCCTCCAGAAAAAAGTCGACCCTAACGGGTGCCGTTTCTGTGGTAAATATGAATGATCTTGAGAAAACCAGGGTGGTCAATGTCACGCAGGCCTTACAGGGTCAGGTTGCGGGCGTTCAGGTTACTGCCAGCACCGGTGCGCCGGGAGACGCCATACAAGTACGAATTAGAGGGGAAGGCACTGTTGGAAACAACGATCCGTTATACGTTATAGACGGAATTCCCACCCGTGACATTAGCTTTTTAAACCAAGCAGATATTCAATCGATGTCCATTTTAAAGGATGCTTCTGCAGCAGCTATCTATGGGTCTCGAGCAGCTGGTGGTGTCGTGTTGATCACCACCAAAAGTGGTCAGGTTGGAAAGGTCAGTTTTGACGTGAGCTATTATTCCGGCATCCATTACGCGTCCAATCTTCCAAAAATGCTCAACGCTGAACAGTATATCAATACGGTAGAAAAAGCTTGGAACAATTCGAGTAGAACAGGAAGCAACCCCTATACGGCAGATAGAGGCCGGACTGATTTTTCGGATACCGATTGGCTTGATGAATTGTTTGAAACCGGGCGGTCCCAAAACTTTCAATTTACGGCAAGTGGCGGAAGTGATAAAGTCCAATTTTTGACCTCCTTGGGGTATTATCACCAAGATGGTATTGTGATCTATGATCACGACAGCTATAAACGACTCAACTATAGAGTGAACCTTAATGTGAATCTTACAGAGCGGTTGAAAATTGGAACGAATCTTCAGTTGACCTATGCAACGCAAGACGCCTTATCTTCTAAAGGTGATGAGCCAGGAATAATCAGACATGCCTTGTTAAGACCCCCGGTACTTGGCGTTTATAAAAACCCAGACGACCCGACCTATTCCGTCAGGGATCCGTTTACTGATTTACCTTTCTACAAAAACAACGATCGCGATAATGGAGGTTGGGAGAGTGATAAGTATGAATGGTCCCAAAACCCGATTGCCTTGGCCTATTTTACCGATGATGTGAGACGTGATTATCGAACCTTCGGAAATATTTACGCGGAATATTCATTTTTAAAGGATAAGGAACTCACCTTCCGAACCAACGTGGGGATTGATCTGTCATTTTTTCATAATAAACGTTTTAATGAAAATTTTGGTGATGACGATGGCGGCGGTAATGAGACCGATAAAGGTTTGGGCAGACAAAACCGTCCGAATAATTTAAATGAAGATCGCGGTGAATCCCGTACCATCACCTTCAACAACACACTTAATTACGCAAAAACACTAAATGAGGTACACGACATTAGTGTATTGGTGGGCACTGAGTTTATTGAGAATTACGATTCGTCCATTGGCGCAAGCAGAATGCGGTTTGATAATACGGACAATACCTTCAGATACATAGATTATGGCTCTACAGAAGTAGATTTATGGAATGGTGGAAGTGCTTCAGAATGGGCGTTGTTTTCGTTTTTTGGATCAGGAACCTATGTATATGATAGTAAATATATGGTGACGGCCAACTTTAGAGCTGATGCCTCCTCTAGGTTTTCAGAAAACAACCGGTGGGGTTATTTCCCTTCCATTTCAGTAGGTTGGAAAATTTCCGATGAAAACTTTCTAAAAAATGTGTCTTGGTTGTCCAACTTAAAGTTAAGAGCCGGGTGGGGTCAATTAGGGAATCAAGAGATTGACAATTATGCCTATTTAACGTTGATTAGTCAAGTAGATGGAAAAGTGGTGGTAAAACGCTACGGCAATGACGATCTCAAATGGGAGACTTCCGAGTCCAGTAACTTTGGGATTGACTTTGGTTTTCTTGATAACAAATTATCCATTTCCACAAATTATTTCGTGAAAAGAACAACAGATATTTTGTTGCCCGTGGGGTTACCAAGTATTGTTGGCGATGTTTCACCAACCATTGTCAACGCGGGTGAAGTTATCAATAAAGGTTTTGAATTCACCTTAAA
This sequence comes from Gelidibacter sp., assembly GCF_035515035.1. Taxonomy (GTDB): domain Bacteria; phylum Bacteroidota; class Bacteroidia; order Flavobacteriales; family Flavobacteriaceae; genus Gelidibacter. Next base: position 12,669 of record NZ_DATJCA010000095.1, read on the forward strand.
TTATCGCAACTCAGATAACGCTTTCAAATACGGGATCAATGCCAATTTTGGCACTTTGCTCAATAGTGTTGAAAAATTGCAAACTAGGGAAGTAGGGCAGTCATTAAATTCTTTTTTCGGTTATAAAATGGTGGGTATTTACCAGAATCAAGAGGAAATTAATAGCTATTTAAGTGGAACTCCTAATCCCAGCGCAAAACCTGGGGATATTAAGTTTGCCGATTTAAACAATGATGGCATCATCAATTCTGATGATAGAACGTTTACGGGCGACGCCATCCCAGATCTTACCTACGGACTTTCGTTATCGGCAAGTTATAAAGGTTTTGATTTTTCATGCCTTTTCCAAGGGGTAGAAGGGGTTGACAAATACAACGACGCAAGAAAGATTGTAGATTATGATACCAGACCTTTCAATTATACCACGGATATTTTAGGAGCCTGGGATGGCGAAGGCAGCACCAATAGCATCCCTCGAGTGACGTTTGAAGATAATGGAAGTAGTAAGGAATCCAGTATTTACGTGGAAGATGCTTCCTATTTTCGACTTAAAAACGCTGAGATCGGATATACCATAAATAGCTTGGTGGGGGTTCAGGACATCCGTCTTTATATCTCCGGTCAAAATCTCTTTACCGTAACCAAGTATTCAGGTTTGGATCCCGAATCTACAGATAGTGTGGATAAAGGAACTTATCCATTATCATCATCGGTTTTGTTTGGCATCAATGTTAAGTTTTAATATTTTAATAATACGAATTATGAAAACAATATATAAAAGTTTAATTGCGGTTGGTGTGCTTTTCATAGTGACGGGGTGTAACGACGAATTGACCAAGGATCCCATCGGACTTCTGACCTTGGATCAGGTGGACAATAATCCTACCATAAATACTTTAGAATCTTCCATAACCTCTTCCTATCAGTTGCTTTCCAGTACCTTGAATATTGTGGGCGAATGGCAATGGGATGACGGCACGGTAACTCGGAACGATTTTATTTTACAGGACATCGCCTCCGGTGATATGAACAAAAAATGGAGTCCCGATGGCGATCAAGCTTGGATGGATGAAATAAGCGCTTTTAGTTTTACTGCGGATAACGGCGCCTTTAACGGGATATGGTTGTACGATTATGAAGGTATCAATAGAATTAACCTGGCAGTAGGTTATTTGACCGATCCCGAAATACTTCAGTCTGTCGGCATCAGTGAAGCCCGTAAGAATCAATTATTGGGAGAGGCCTATTTTTTAAGAGCATTTTATTACTTCGACTTAGTAAATAATTTTGGTGGAGTGCCTCTTTTAACGCAACCGTTAACTTCATTTGCCGAAGCTTACGATGCTGCAGTTAGAGTACCTGATACGGAAGTTTGGGGTCAAATAAATGCTGATTTGATGGACGCCAAAGCTTTATTGACCAATGTGAAGTTTCCAACTCCTTCTGAACCTTGGAGAGTTTCAAAAGGTGCAGTGATTGCCCTGCAGGCCAAAGCCGCATTATACAATAAAGATTGGGGAGCAGTGATTAGTTTAGTGGGTGAGTTGGATGCACTTGGTTTTTATAGTTTGAACACGAATTATTTTGACAGTTTTGATGTTAATAAAGAATTTGCTGATAATGAAGTGATTTTCGCTTACGATCATATTTCAAATCAAAATCCGAGAAAGGGTAATGGTTTATGTGCGCTGATAGGATGGGGATTTGTAGCGCCCACAGATAGTTTTATAAATGAATTTGAAGCTAATGATCCTAGATTGTTATATACCGTAGATGTACCCAATCAGAATGTTTCGAAATTATTGGGAAATACCGTAGGTGAAAACAAAGGAAATGATGATGCGCCCAGTAATAAAATATTTATTCGTTATGCCGATGTGTTGCTTTGGAAAGCGGAAGCGCTCAATGAAACTGGCGATTATGACGGCGCCATTGCTGCTATAAACATGGTAAGGGACAGAGCCCGAACAACGCCAACTGCCGATGGTTCTGCAACCCCTGCCGGAACTTTGCCACCCAGACCAAACTCGACCGACGCCAGCCAGATAAAAGAATGGTTAATCCATGAAAGACGTGTGGAGCTCGGTTTTGAATCGCAGCGCTTCAATGATTTGAAAAGATGGGGAATAGCCCAATCGTTTTTAACCGGACTTGGTAAAAACTTTCAGGAAAAAAATTATTTATATCCTATTCCGCAAGGCGAAGTTGACAAGTCCGCGGGCACCATTACCCAAAATCCAGGTTACTAAAATTTTAAGTAGAATTATTTGAATTAGTTTTATTTAATTTGAGAGAAGTAGTTTTTCTACAATATTCTACTTCTCTTTTTTTTAGTAATCACTGATTGTAGTTGCCTTTAGAACGTGGTCAATTAGAAAATCCATATTCTTATTTCTGGCAGATTCCTTTCTAATTAAAACCAAAAACCTATAAATCACAAGAGGAATGAACGATATTGCAAATAGATACCTTAAAAATCCAATTTTATCGCCTAAAGACTTAAACCCCAGTAATCCTAACATGATCATTGAATGTTTGCTCAATCCTGGTGTTTTTAAATTCCAGGATAAAATTGGGCTTTTGGTTCGGGTCGCCGAAAGAACCATTCAAAAAGACGGCTCTTTAACAGTGCCCATCTATAATGATCTTGGCGCGATTGAGTTGTTGAATTTCGAACTCAACGACCCAAAATTAGACGCTTCCGATGCACGGGTGATCAACTACGATGGTGTTGATTATCTTACCACGATCTCACATTTAAGGCTGTTGTGGAGTGATGATGGCAATCATTTTTCTGAAAATAAGACCTATCCGTCGCTTTTTGGAGAAGGCGCGTACGAGTCCTACGGTATTGAAGATTGCAGAGTTTCGCAAATAGGCGATACGTATTATTTGACCTATACCATGGTCTCTCCCAATGGAGTGGGCGTAGGGCTGCGTATTACAAAAGATTGGAAAGAATTTGAGAAGAAGGGCATGATCTTTAGTCCCCACAATAAAGATTGCGCCATTTTTGAAGAGAAAATTAACGGCAATTTTTACGCCCTTCACCGACCGAGCAGTCCAGAACTGGGCGGTAATTATATTTGGTTGGCAGAATCGCCGGATACATTTCACTGGGGAAATCATAAATGCATTGCGAAGACCCGGGCAGGAAAGTTTGACAGCAAACGATTGGGTGCTGGTGCAGCACCCATCAAAACAGAAAAAGGTTGGCTGGAAATCTATCACGGTGCCACTGAAAAAAACAGGTATTGTTTGGGTGCAATCTTATTGGATTTGAACGATCCTTCAATAGTTATTGCACGCTCTGAGCAACCAATTATGGAGCCCATTGCGGAGTACGAACAAACAGGGTTTTTTGGGAACGTGGTTTTTACAAATGGACATATCGTGGATGGAGATACCATCAACCTGTATTACGGTGCCTCCGATGAACATGTCTGTAGGGCTGAATTTTCAATCATGGAGATATTAAAAACACTAGGGCAATCATGATAGACTTAGCGAGAGTTGGATTACGAGATTTTACGAGAAGTGCAAAAATATTAATCATTACCAATACTATTTATGCGTTTGTACTGCCGGTCATTGATATTTTTGTAGCCTCTTATATCATGCGAAATTCGAATGATCCTTCCAAGGTCATCCTTTACCAATTGGCAATTTATGTTGGCATTCCCATTACGTTTCTTATCAACGGGTATTTATTGAATAAAATAAACATAAAAAGACTCTTCTCTTTGGGGATGCTACTCAGCGGGGTGTCTATGGTGTTTATGATGTCCTTAAAGGAAATTAATTATTTTGGATTGATCGGTGCAGGATTGATTATGGGGATGTCTTTTGGTCTGTATTGGGCCAACCGAGATTATTTGGTGCTTTCCACTACGCAGGATAGAACGCGGAATTTTTATTATGGGTTGGAAACCTTTATTTATACCATCATTGCCTCAACCGTACCTTTTTTAATTGGTTGGTATTTGATGAAAGGGCACGCCAATTCCGAAACAATTTCTAACGAAGCCGTAAATTCTGGCTACCGCGTTATCACAACTATTGTGTTCTTGATTACTTTGCTGGCCTCCATTGTGTTTCATTTGGGAACTTATGAAAAGCCAAAGAGTGAAAAGTTTCTCTATTTCAAATTTCACAAGCTCTGGAAAAAAATGATTCAACTATCCGTATTAAAAGGATTGGCTCAAGGGTTTATTGTGACTGCACCGGCCATGTTGATGATGAAGTTCTTTCATTCTGAAGGTGCATTGGGTTCTGCTATTTCCATAGGGGCTATTATTGCAGCGGTCATCATGCTCATTTTGGGGAAATACTCAAAACCCAAACACCGATTGGTTATTTTTAGTATTGGATTGATCTCATTTTTCCTCGCCTCATTCTTTAATGGGTTGCTGTTCAATACCACTGGTGTCATTCTGTTCATGTTTTTATTGCTGATTGCACGACCAATTTTGGATATTGCCTACTTCCCAATACAATTGAAAGTCATCGATATTTTATCAAAATTGGAAAATAGAAATGAGTTCTCCTACATCTTGAATCATGAATTTGGGTTGTTTATTGGCCGATTTATAGGCGCTGGGACATTCTTGGTTTTAGCATTTTTTATTAACGCAGATATTGCCTTGCGATATGCGCTGTTAATTATTGGGAGCCTACAGCTGCTTTCTATAGTTATTGCCAAGCAGTTATTAAAGCAACAAGATTCTTTGGAAAAAGAATTGTTGGATAAGGAGCGATTGGAAGAAAACACACTAATTACTAACCCTATAAGTGCTCAATAAAATGATTATGAGAAAATACATTCAGTTTCTATGCATCGGATTCCTATTTATTTCTTGTAAAACGGGATCTGGCAAGCTCATTAAAAATAATTCGATTGATCAGATTCAATTGAGTAGAGTAGAAGCCATGCCCAATTTGCCAGAGCCTTTTAAGATCATGGATTTTAAAGGCATGGCAAAAAAGTTTGATGCCTTGGTTTATGACGAGACGCAAACAGGCGCATATTGGCCCCTGATATGGTCGGATAACTCCCGCAAAAACTTTGATCAGGAAACCTTTGGAATTTATACCGCGATGGGCGATTTAAGACAAGGTCCAGAACATCACGATGGCATCTTTCATGAGTCTTTAGCCACAGTAGGTTCCGTATTTGGAGCAACGCTGGTTGGTATTGATAAGTCAAACCAAAATGGAAAGAATTATGTGTCCATGCTTAAGAATTATTTTAATTCGGAAACCCATTGGGATATTGTCATGAACAATACCTCTCCAGAGGTGGCTATGCTTGGTGGTGGTTACGGAAGGGATTGGTGGTATGACGTTTACCCCAATGTGCTTTTTTATGGCCTCGCCAATTTTTATCCAGAGGAAAAAGATTATACAGAAATTATGCGTTCGGTTGCAGAGAAATTTTACGAAGCTGATGCGGTTTTAGCTGGAAATTATTCGTATTCTTTTTTTGATTATGCCAGGTTAGAGCCTAAAGATAATTGGATCTGCAAACAGGAAGATGCAGCTGCAGGCCATGCTTATGTCTTGTATTCTGCCTATCAGAAGTTTAATGAGCCTAAATATTTAGCAGCGGCAAAAAGTTCTTTAGAAACACTTTTGGCTCAAGAAGACAATCGGTTTTATGAGATTTTAATGCCATTTGGAGCCTATGTTGCAGTGCGATTGAATGCCGAAGAGGGCACCACTTACGACTACACCAAAATTTTGGAATGGACCTTTAATGGCACGTCGGTTTGCAGAGAGGGTTGGGGCGTGTTGGTGGACAATTGGAACGGCTACGATGTTTCGGGCATTGTAGGAAGCACTGTAGATCATGGCGGATTTGGTTTTTTAATGAACACTTATGACACGATGTGGCCATTGGTACCCATGGTCAGATATGACCAGCGCTACGCCAATACCATAGGAAAATGGATGTTGAATGCCAGCAATGCGCTAAAACTATTTTACCCTTACGAAATGCCCGATGAACACCAATCCATACCAGAACTAAAACACCATACCAAAGGTGTGATTGCCTATGAAGGGCTTATTAAAAGATCGCATTTTGAAGCTTATGATCATATCAATGCCCCCATTGCCATTGGCGATGGTCCGCATTGGGTGGAAGGTAATCCTGACGTGTCGCAATTCAGTGTCTATGGAAGTGGGCACGTAGGGATTGCCGGAGCGATCATTTCAAAAACCAATGTGGATAACATTTTGCAATTGGATTTATTGGCTACTGATTTTTACCGAGACGCCGCATTCCCATCGTATTTATATTATAATCCCAATTCGGAAATAAGAGCTGTCACCATTTCCGTTGGAGAGAAATCATTAAAGATCTATGATGCCATCCAAAGAACCTTTCTAAAAGAAAAAGTAAAAGGAAGTTTTACTTTTAATATCTCAAAAGAAAATTCAGCGCTGTTGGTGATGGTACCTCAAAACGCTAGTGTATCAGAAAAGAACGGTAAGTTGTATGCTGACGGGGTGGTCATAGATTATAGATATTCAGAAAACTAAATTATGCAAAAATGATCGCGTTTTATATGAAGTGGAGAAGCGTAGGACTGACGTCATTGTTCTGTTTCTTTGGAACAATCGGTTGGTGCCAAAACATCAATCTCAAAGTTGTTGGAAATAGTCAAGAAGGTTTTAACGTCGAAATCTATAATGGCACCAAACTTCTGCTTCATAACACTGAGGAATTTAATCTTAAAGTCACCAATTTAGATTTTAGTGAAACTACTGAAATTAAGGATTGGAAAGGTTCTGAATGGACCGGAGATGACCATTTGGTAAAGCTCTCAAAAGACATTTATCTATCAGATTTCGATTTGAATTTATCCATGACGGTCACTTATGAAGTGATCAATGCGCATGTCGTTAAAAAGAGCATTGAATTATTCCAATCTGGGATCCCCGCATTATACTATACCCTTGAAGAAAATTTTATACCCGCAAATCCGCCTTCTAAATATGTCACGTTTGAACATGATGATTTTCCGGGTGGCTTTGCTCATGAAATCTATCCATCGGCAGGGTTTGTAACTCCTGATAGGCAGGTGGTGGGCATTTTAATGGATGCGGGTTATAAAAACCATTACACCCGATCAACTCGCCGACGGTTTAATGGTCACGGGGGCGGTTTTGTGGGCATGAGAAAATTACCGGATCCAGAATTGCTTTCCATCACATCAAAGGAGGAAAGAGCTGAAGGCAATCATTATATCCAACAGAAATTTGGCGAATTTTGGGATTTGGATCAAGGAAAGGAAATCAATTTAAAAATTACTTCTGATTTACAAAGCGTTGGAGGTGCTGAGATAGACCAACAATCCGCAGCAATAACCCTTCATTGCAAATCTGGGAATAAATCTGGATTGGAAGTGATCGTTCCTTTTCAGGATCAAAAGATCTATACCATTTCATTTCTTGCCAAGGGGAATTCTCCAATTGCCCTAAAATTGTTCCGGGTTAAAAATGGCAAGAAATCGGTTGAATTAGAGCACGGCATAAAATACATTGACCAATTTCCGATTAAAGAAAGTGAATGGACTCAGTTTAAAGGCAGCATTTTAGTGCCTTATATAGAACAGGACAGCATATCGATGTTTTTGGGTTCGCAATCAGGGAAGGAGGCGACCCTTCAAATTAAAGATTTGCAACTTGTAGAACATGAACCTCTAAAACGTGCTTACAACAAAATGGAAATGGGCGAGAAGGCCACAAAAACAAGCTACGTGTTTGTTGAACCTTGGGTGGACCATCATGATTTTGTGGTGGCGTCACAATCGCGTCTGGCGGAAGGGAAAGGCTTTAAGGGAAACTTAATTGAGAACATGTTGTACGCCAATATGAATATGCTCACATGGATCACTTCCATTGATGATTTTACCCCATTGAATGTGCCCAATCTGAATTATGCGCCAGACATGTATAATCGGGATTCCTTTTTTTCTATTGTAGCTACTTATAATGAAGATTTAAATCTGAAAATTTGGGAGCAATGGGCAAAAACGCAGAATTCAAAAGGTGCCGTAGCGACCATCATCACCCCCTATATGGGAACGATTGAAGCCAAAGACAATGAAGCTACAATACAGTTTTTAATTTGGGCCATGCTCAATAAAAGACGTTTTGATGCTCGGTTGCCCAAAGACAAGATAGATAAAGCAGTTGCCTACATCCTCAATGAGTTTGACCCAGATGGCGACGGGATCTGTGAATCCCATTTCACCTCAAGTCAGATCGATATTAATATATACGAACCGAAAACCGATAAGCTAGCCGTCAATCAAGGCATCTTCGCTATTGCTTTAAAAACCATTAAGGAGCTCGGTTATGAAATATCCGATGACTATATCCAGAAAGCTGTAGCAGGATATCTCGATTTTTATGATGCGGAAAGAAAACATCTTTTATTTGATCGTGATTACCCGGACATCATTACGATGACCGATTTGGAGCCCGAATTCTTTTCATTATGGTTGTTTAATGAGCCTATGTTGTCTGACGACATGGTGATCAATCATTTGGATCAGATGCCCATATTAAATAAAATGCCCAATTCGCCACACCCAGAATTTGGCACTACCGCTCCAGTTGCCGTCCGATTGGATAACAGCAAAAAAGGCTACTCCTATATGTCCGCAGATTATCAGCCGTTCAGGGAATTTGGAGAGGCTAATTATAAAGATGGGGCAAGAGATGGCTTTTATTACAATGGCGGAAGCTGGATGCGACCCGAATATTGTGCCTATGTGGTAGGATATAAACACGGATGGAAGAAAGCCAAAGCCCTCATGGAAAACCGAGCTTGGGCAGAAATTAACCTCAATCCGAAATGGCCTTATAGCAAAGAATTTATTCCAACAAAATGGCAAACCCTTGATTCTTGGTGGCCATCTAGCCGTGGCCTCTGTTGGAATGTGTTTATTCTTATGGCCAATGAGGTTGCTGGACTTCGGACTCCAGATATGGATCCTGATTTTAAACAATAAACAATAATGGAGAATAGGTTTAGTCTAATTTCAGTGTAATTACTTGTACTTTAGAATACGATTTACGCAATCACTTCACCATACGCCTCATACATTAGTTTTACAGCTTCTTCCATCTCATATTGATTGAGGTGGGCAAATCCCAATCTCAATGCGGTTACTGTTCGGTTTTGGTAAAGGCAATTACTTGGAATTGATAGGCCTTTTTTTCTTGCAGTCTTTTGTAAAAGTGTCAACGAAAATGGAAGTTTAAATTGGATCCAGAACGCTAAACCGGAGGATGGAATACTAAAGGTTATGTTATTTTTTAAATAGTGGTTAAGCAATCCCGCAGCTATTTCTTTACGTTCCGCAATTGTTTTTTTGGATTTGCGTTGGTACCGATGGATATCTCCTTGATGTATGAGCTCTCCCAATGCTTTTTCCATCATCTCATCTGGTTTGCCAAAGATGTTTAGGTATTTTGCGCCTTCTTGCAATAGATCTTTAGGTGCGCTAATAAAGTTCATTTGAAATCCTGGATTCAAAAATCTTCCGAAAGCGCCAACATAGATCACGCGATTCCCACCGTTTTTTCTGAACAGCGATTCTTTTTTGTTTTTCACGAAGGAAAACTCAAAATCGGTGTCATCTTCTATCACAATAAAATCATAGGCTTCAGCCAATTGGAGCAAGTGCATTTTCCGTTCTTCGGATAGGCTAACGGTTGTCGGGTATTGGCATTTGGTATTGAGGTAAACCAATCGTATGTCGCCGGGTTTGAAATTGTTTTCAATATAACTGATATCCATGCCGTCCTGATCCACGGGAATCGTTTTCATTTTGGCACCTGCTTGACTGTAGATCATATTGGGTAAAAAATAGCTCAGTTCTTCTACCAAAACCACGTCGCCCGTATTTATAAGTAAACGCGATAAGATGGAATGGACCTGTTCCAAGCCTGCTACGGGAAGCAAGAAGTCTTTTGAAAGATGAAATCCCCTAGTCAAATTGAGATAATAGCTCAGTTGGTCCCTAAAAAACAAACTGCCATCTGTAGTGTTGGGGAACGATTGTTTTTTACGACGTACTACGGAGGTGTAAAAACGAACAAGTTCTTCCGATTTAATGATGCGATAATCCGGGGTGCCATCTGTAAAATAAAATTTCTCCAAATTTTCTTCCAAAGGCGTATCCAATATAAATTCTTTTCTGAAATTAAAGATCGCTTTTTCTGGAGGATGTTGAAACGCTTGAAGATTTTGTACTTGAGCGTGTGAAGGCTGATGCTTGATTACAAAGGCACCAATGTTGGGCAGGATTTTGATCCAGCCTTGTTCCTGCAATTCTGTCAACGCCGCCACAATTGTTTTTCTGTGGACCTGTAGTTCTTCGGAAATCTTCCTGCTGCCCGGAAGTCGGTCGCCGTCTTCTAATAAATTACTTTTAACCGCATTGATGAACTGGTAGACAATCTGCATATAGACGGCGTCTTTTTTACGTCGATCTATTTTTATAAAAGAATTAAAGGGGAGGTTGACCGGACTACTCATGATTTACATTTCGGACTACCAAAGCTACTGTTTTTATCCAAATCTTTGCATCTCATTTTAAAATATTAGCGTTTAACAAACCAGCTATGAAAAAAGTATTTGCTTCCGTTATTTTAATAGCAGCCATGTCAAGTTTTGCACAAGAAAAAGAAGTGCTTCCCGATCCTGAGATCCCAAGCAGCGAATTGGAGGAAATCATTATTCAGGGAAACCGACTGCAATCGCCGTTTAGCAAATCCACACGCGATATTCAAGTGATTACACAAAAACAAATTCAGGCACTTCCTGCCAAGTCGCTCAACGAGGTGTTATCGTATATCAGCGGGGTCGATATCCGACAACGTGGGCCTTTTGGAACCCAGACCGATATTTCCATTGATGGTGGTACTTCCGAACAAACTTTAGTATTGCTTAACGGCGTAAAGATGATTGACGCTCAAACGGCACACAATATGATGAATATCCCGGTTCCCTTAAGCGCCATAGATCATATTGAAGTCTTGAGAGGTGCGGCAGCGCGCATTTATGGTATCAATGCCCTTACCGGAGCGATTAATATTGTGACCAAGAAAGAAAAGCATTCCTCGCTTGCTGCCGATGTGCAGGTTGGAAGTTCCTTTAAAAATAAAGATGAAGGTGATGGCTCCGGAATATATTGGGGCGGGGCGGCCGAGTTTACGGGCATCTACGGAACCGAAAGCCAAAGCCAGCTTTTTTCCATTTCGAGAAGTGATTATAACGGGCAACGTTACAATTCGGCTTCTGAAAGTACCCGACTTTTTTATAACGGAAATTATGATTTTGATTCCCATAACAGTATTCAGGCCATGTTAGGCTATGCCGGTAGCAACTTTGGCGCCAATAGCTTTTACGCTGCGCCTAATGATATCAATTCGGAAGAACACGTGGCCTCTTCTGTATTCAGCCTATCCTCAAAACACATTTGGGGCAATTTTACGCTTTCTCCCAGAATCAGTGATCGTTATGGCGAGGATGACTACCGCTTTTATAAAGATGACTTAAGCAAAGGGCGCTCTTTACATTATACCAACGCCTTGATGCTCGAATTAAACAGCAGTTTGAGAACCACCATCGGCACTTTTGGTTTTGGATTGGAATCGCGGTTGGAGAACATCAACAGTTCAAATATTGGAAGCCATAAACGGGATAACCATGGCGCTTACGCAGAATTACAAAGTGGGATCGGACAAAAATTAAAAGGTACGGTTGGCCTTTACGCCAATTACAACACCGATTTTGGATGGCAAATGTATCCTGGAATCGATTTGGCCTATCCCATCAATTCCCACTGGAAAATTTCTACAAGTTTAGGTTCGGGTCAGCGCATTCCTTCTTTTTCAGATCTGTACTTAAACCAACGTCCGGGAAATGTGGGGAATGCCTCGCTTCAACCTGAAAACTCCTGGAATTACGAAGGGAACATTGCCTATAGGAGAGGAGACCTGCAGTTTAAAACGGGTTATTTCTATCGAAATATTACGGACTTTATTGATTGGATGCGGGCGGATTATTCAGAACCTTATGCCCCAGTTAATTTATCGGAAAATAAAATGCACGGTATTTATGGACGGCTCCAGCAGGATTTTGATTTTGGGGATGAGCAATCCATTGGCTATCAAGTGAGTTATAATTATATGCACCCTTCCTTTAAAACGTCTACGGACACGCAATCAAAATACACCTTAGAATCCTTGAAACATCAATTTATTGCAGGTGTCCATTACCGAATCACCAATTTTTCGGTTCAAATCAAAAATAGGTGGTTGCAACGTGAGTTGGCTAATGCTTATAACATTGCAGATATCCGTTTGAATTACCAAGCGCAAAATTTTATGCTATACACAGAAGTTACGAATCTCTTTAACGCCTCATATCAAGAAGCAGGTGCTGTGCCTATGCCCACACGTTGGTTTGGGTTGGGAGTGAGGTATCAATGGGAGCAGCGTTGAGGGGGGCATTTTGATTTTGGAATCTAGAATCAAGACCGCTTTGCTTTTAGAATCTAGAACCAAGAATCAAGACTGCTTCGGTTTTAGAATCTAGATCCTAGAATCAAGACCGCTTTGCTTTTAGAATATAGAATCAAGACCGCTTCGCTTTTAGAATCTAGCATCAAGACCAGGGTATATCTTTTTGAGATTGGAGATTAACGGAGCTTAAATCGAAGAACAATAATTAACTCTTAGAAAATAAAACAATGGACAACCAAAAGAAATGGACACGAGATGAGGTCGTGGCCTTATACAACAAACCAATGATGGAGCTGCTTTATGAAGCTGCAACAATTCACAGACAACATCACGATCCTAACAAAGTTCAAGTATCGACATTGATCTCCATAAAAACGGGAGGCTGTCCTGAAGATTGTGCTTATTGTCCACAAGCAGCACGTTATCATACCAATGTTAAAGCAGAAGCCTTAATGGAGGTGGAACAAGTCGTCGCGCAAGGGTTACAAGCAAAGGCTGCGGGGAGTTCAAGGATTTGCATGGGAGCGGCTTGGCGGAACGTTAAGGATGGACCAGAATTTGACCAGGTTTTGGAAATGGTGCGCTCACTGAACAAGATGGATATTGAAGTTTGCTGCACTTTGGGAATGATCACCGAAAATCAGGCGCAACGTCTTTCAGAAGCTGGCCTTTACGCCTATAATCACAATATCGATTCTTCAGAAGATTATTATGAAGAAATAATCTCTACGAGAGGCTATCAAGACCGACTCCAAACGATTGAGAACGTCCGTAAAACCAATATTACAGTGTGCAGTGGCGGCATAATTGGGATGGGAGAACGTATAGAAAATCGCGCGGATATGTTGATTACCTTATCCTCCATGACGCCACAACCCGAATCGGTACCTATTAATGCGCTAGTTCCTGTTGAAGGCACACCGATAGGGGAGTTGGAGCCGGTATCTATTTGGGAAATGGTACGTATGATTGCTACAGCCCGGATTCTATTGCCCAAAACACAAGTGCGATTATCGGCAGGGCGCACCAATATGAGCCGCGAGGGACAAGCCTTATGCTTTTTTGCCGGGGCCAATTCCATCTTTGCTGGTGATAAATTGCTCACGACGCCAAATCCAGATGTCAATGAAGACCTAAAAATGTTCGAAGAATTAGGGTTGGTCCCACAACAGCCTTTTGAAAAACATAAACAGCCTAAAACAATAGAGGTCGAAGAATCACGCTTTCATGGCTTAGGCGAAAAGCCCAGATGGTCGCGACCAAAGCATACCATTCAGCGTAATATTGACGCACAACAGAAAAACAATAAATAGCAGAAGCAGATTTTTTAAACGATAGAGTTTTATGACAAAAAGGGATGGAATTCTTGGAATATGTTGTTATGGAAATGAAATGACCACCATAAATCTGTAGAATTGGAGTTTATGTGTTATGCATCTGGGAATTACACTTATTCCTAAAAGGCTACCAAAAATAAAACCAGAGTTTAAGCTCTGGTTTATCTGTTTATTTGTTGAATTTTTAACCATAATTCCTCCGGAAAAGTAGGTCATCAACTTTCCGCTGAATACCGATATCTGCATACGCCAAGGCACTCCTTGCCACTCCGATATTTATTCCGTAGGTGGAAATGTTATTAGCATTCGCCAACCAATCTTCCAATCTCATTTTTCCTTTGGACTGATTAATAGTGCGCAAGGTGACCGCCACATTCTCTGGGCAATTCACCACTTCCGCAATTTCATGATTTGTTAATCGGTCGCGATACATCATAAACACGGCTTCAGACGAACGGATATGCTCGTAGTCATACCTATCGCCGCCACGAAGGATTTCTCCTGTGTAGCAATCGGTATAAAGTGCTATGCCGTCGCCGCCTCTGGCTAGGGCATCTTGGTGCATTTGTGCTTTTACTTTGTTGAATAGGAGGTCTATTTCGGTGCGGTGGTAGGGGCGGGTGTGCATTATAATGTCTTTTTATTTGACAATTTTGAATATTTGTTTTTATAAATGTTGGCAAATTGTGTCTATGCTGTTTGTATGTGATTATTTGGTTTTCGATTCTTTCATAATTGATTTTCCTACATCAGCAAATGATCCTATAACTTTAGCGCGTTGGTCTGGTATTTTATCCAACATCTTCGAAATGTTCTCTAATGCTAATTTTATGTTAGCGTCATTAATTTCTTTTGAACTGAACCTTTCTACTATAACATCATTTTGGTCAAGACACGGAATTCCGTTAATATAAAGTCTGTGGGTATATCCGAGTTCAATTGTTTTTTTATTTTGAAAAAATCCTTTGTCATGAATAATCTTTTTTAAAGGTGTAATTCTAATTTCAAAATCTACTGAACTTTTACCTTCGTTAAAAGCATTTTGGTAGTTTTCGCTTTGTTTATCTAGATATTCCTGTTTTAGTTTGGAAATTGATTCAGCATGTTCAACTTTTAAGTCGGCTATTTTTTGAATAAAATCTTTTTCAATGTTTACACTTCCTTTTCGTAAGTCGAATTTTAACTTTTTCACTTCATTTCGCCGATAGTCAACATCCATTAAATTTCGAAGAGGAATGATTTCCTCATTTAATCTGTAATATTTATAATATAATATAATAGATATGACAATGAATATTATTAGTGAAGAGAAGGCAAATATGTCCAATGTGTTAAATTGATAATCCATAAATTAAGCTTTTAATTATATATGAGTTAATTCTAAAACTTCCATATTCTTTGTTGTAAAACAAATTTTGACAATACCTATTTTTGATATTTATTTAAAGCAACCCCAAGACTTCCTACAGCTAATGCAATGACACCAACATCATCCATTAGACCTATTACGGGGATTAAATCAGGGATCGCATCTATAGGAGAAATAACATATAATAAAGCTCCAATAGCGCTTGCTTTACTCGCCCACGCTGCATTGGGATCTTTTATAAGCTTTCCTAATAGTGTTACTTTATCCCAAACGTCCTTTAATGCTCCTTTATTCTTTTTGTGGATCTTCGAATTTATTTTACTTATATCTTCTTCGGTCGCACTGTTTTTAAATTTATCAAATTTTTTTTCTGCCTGTTTTCTTTGTCTTTTGTTTACCATTGTGTTTATAGTTTTAATGTTTGTTCATTGTTTTTTATAATCTTTTCTACATTATTTCATTTTCTAGAATACTCCAACCACCCCATACTCAAATACCCCTCAGGTTTCAATTCAATCCCATGAACCCTAATAAATGCCTTATGTATTTTATCCACTTCATCAAAAGGATTAGAATACATTCTGCTTATCTGTACGGATTTTTTGTTATTTAATTAAGAATTTTAGGCTATCGTGTTGTACGTTTTTAAGAATTATTATTTCTATTGTTTCCTGCTGCAGCCATCATCATTTCCATATTTCTAGCGTGTGATTCCTCTTTTTCGTTCTTTTCAATTACTGCAATTTGATTGGAAATCAGTAAGTTGTAATTTGATATTTTAGTAGGAATATGAAATAAGTCTATAAACGCCCAAATCCCCAGACCTCCTAAAGTAAACCAATAAAGAATTTGTAAACCCCAGTTTCCCAGATATGCATAGTGACATCCTAGAAAAAACCAACACAAATATGCGGTTCCTGTTGATTTCATTTTTGACATTAAGAAATGTTTGTTCATTTTTTTTCTTTTTATATAATACCTACTCCAAAATTCAGTTGGTTTTTCGGTTTGTTCCCAACATTAGATTTAATTCAAATTAAGTTGTTCGATTTGATATCCAGACCTCCTAATTTTCACCTTTCCAAACCTATCCCAAAACTCCTAACTATCTGTTCGGGAAACCGCATGACAGTAAAAAATTTTTAGCTGCATATAATTTCACTCAAACTTTTAAATTTTATTATACTCCAACCACCCCAAACTCAAATACCCCTCCGGCTTCAAGTCAATCCCATGCACTCTAATAAATGTTTTATGTATTTTGTCTACGTCGTCAAAAGGATTGGCAAACATGCTGCTGATCTGTACTGCTAAACCTGCATCTACATACTCGCCTTGCACATTGATGGCGTGCTTGGTTTTTATTTCAAATGTTGCCATTAGTAATTGCTTTGTTTTAATTGCAGACCAAATCTTCCTCCGAGAGTTTCTCCCAACTATGAAACACCACGTCAGCATCTTTTTCTAAAGCTGAACAGGTGACACTTGTGTTTAATTGGGAATTGAGGGTGTCGTTTTTGCGGGTGCCGCATTTTCTACAGGAATAGGTTGCCATGGTTGTAGGTTTTTGGGTTAATCATATTTTGCAATGAGTCAAAGCTATTTTCTAAATGGACAAAACCTGTCCGTTTGAAAAACATTATATTTATACCGCAATAATAGAAGTTGCTTTTCCCATATACTGGGATTCTTTGGAAGGGAAAGAATTCTTTACTAAAACCTGAAGGAGTTTTGTAAATAACCCATTAAAAGTGAATCTAAAAGTCTTTATTTATAATATTCAACAATCATCCCCAAATGCGCCTTCACATAGTCCTTAACATATAAGGGACTAACGACTCTAACCCAAAGATTGTATTTGAGGATCTCCATGAGAAATTCATAATTAGGTTCGATATACACTTTTATTTCGCCCCAAATATCTGGATTGTTGTAAACCAATTCGCTGGTATCAAGTTGTTTCGGATGGGCTACAATTTGTTGGGAATGATGTAAAGGATTATTGATCAGGTATTTGAAATGGTGATTCGCTACTTGAATATGGATCCATTCGGGTGGCATGCCGGTTTTTAAAATACCAATGGCGTTTTTGAAATAATCAAAGTCATTGAAAGTAATGGGCTGCTTAACTTTCTGCTTGTTAATCTTGAAGGTTTTTATCCGATCGTCCAAACAAAATGCATAAATACCATACTCCTCATTATGGGCTATTAAATACCACGCTTTGTTGATTTCTTTAAGATGCAGAGGTTGAAAAAAACCAGCAATGGTTTGAAACCCGTTATCGTCGTACCAACCTTGATATTTCAATTCAATTAAAAATTGTTGTTCTATGGCATGGATCAGCGGCACCAAATCCACTTGAAAGTTTAAAGACGTGCGGGAGGTCGTGATATAATCTTTCCAAGAGTGGGCATGATGATGTAGGAGATAGATTTCGGTTTTTTCATAAACTTCCTGGAGTGATTCGCTCACTTCAGTTTCTTCTATAAAGTAACCGTAATTGCGCTTGTATGAAATTACAGTTTGGTAGTAGGACTTAAGTTTTTCCAAATCACGCTTAATGGTTTTTTGACCATTTTGGCTTAATTTCTCGTAAAGCGGATCGTCAAT
>NZ_DATJCA010000096.1:0-15208 GCF_035515035.1 Gelidibacter sp.
TTTGGATAGTTCTTCGTAAGCAAAAATAAGTTTGCTCAACATATAGGAATTCGTGTAGAGCGTTTCTGAAGATTTGACTGTATAATCCCCGTTGATGCCTATCTTCAATGTGTTTAATTCCACATCAAAGTTATATAATTCGGCATTTGCCAAAAATCCGTTTTTTATCAAAGTTGAAATATCATCACCAACAATCAATTTTTGGTAATTATCTTTCATTGGTAATTTGATATTGGAACTTAGCGGCGTTGCGGTGACCCCAAGAATAAAACAGTTTTCAAAAAATTTAAACAG
The DNA here is from genome assembly GCF_035515035.1 of Gelidibacter sp. Classification (GTDB taxonomy): domain Bacteria; phylum Bacteroidota; class Bacteroidia; order Flavobacteriales; family Flavobacteriaceae; genus Gelidibacter. The sequence continues at coordinate 295 of NZ_DATJCA010000096.1, forward strand.
TTTTCTGAATGAATTGTAATGGGCCTCATCAATAATGACCAATCCAATATCTTCCAATCGTAATTTTTTATCATTGAGACGGTTGTTTAAGGTCTCAACCATGGCCACGAAACATTTATATTGGTCCTGATCAGGAAGCTCCTTGACATGACTGTTGATGACTTTATTTTCGACATCAAAATTAGTCAGCATTTTAGAGGTTTGTTTACACAGCTCAATACGATGTGTGAGGATGACCACCTTCTTATTGTGGTCTTTGATATAGCGTCTTACAATCTCAGAAAAAATTACAGTCTTCCCTCCTCCCGTTGGCAGTTGGTACAACAAATTAAAATTATCTGGAGCAGAATCCATGACCTCAAAAATCTTGTTCAAATCAGAAAGCTGATAATCATAAAGATCTTTTTTGGTTTCAGGTTTGTTAAGGTGCTCTAAAGTTTCGGACATAAAAGTTGGGGTTCAAAAAAATTTTCACAAATTTAAGGCTTTATAAGAGTTATTTGTGGTTATTGTTGAAAAGAATTAACAATTATTGCGATTCTAATTCATGATTATCTGATAGTTATATAACCACAGGTGTTGTGACAAATTCCCACAAGATAAGGCCATGAACTCTTCAGCGGGAAAAACCTCTCAATTTGAGAGTTATTTTAATAGGAAAGTGTGTCAATATTTAGGTTACCAATCAGAGAGTTGGATATTTGAGACTCATTCTCTGACCATTGTCTGAGATAAATACATAAAAAAGCCGTTTCAATTAATGTTGACACGGCTTTTTTAAAATTCCTAGAATCTAGTTTCTTAAGAAATGGTAATTCGCTTAGCAGGCTTTTCTTTGGCCTCTTCTTTTTTCGGTAGATGTACCGTTAGAATACCATCTTGGTACTTGGCACTAATTTTATCAGACTCAATAGTCTCTGGTAAGGTAAAGGTTCTTTTGAACGACGAATAGCCAAATTCGCGTCTTGTGTAATTTTCCTCTTTGTGTTCTTTCTCTTCTTTGGTTTCTGAAGAAATGGAAAGGATCTTATTATCGACATCAATATTGAAATCTGATTTTTTCATTCCAGGAACAGCAATTTCCAAATTGAATTCATCGGCATTCTCTTTAATATTTACCGCCGGAAGTGTCATTCCCGTATTAAAATTGGAAAGAAAACCGGTTCCCATTCCACTTTCAAACAAATTGTCAACCCAAGATGAAAAACTTGGTAAAGAAGAAGATTCTCTTCTAGTAGAAACGTTGTTGCCATTTCTTGGCATTGTTACTAATGTACTCATTGTTATTCAAATTTTATAAGTTAAACTTTTATTTGATAGCTATACTACAAAATCAATACCACTTGCGAATATGCTACTATTGACTGACATTTCACATCAAAAAACGACATTTTGGCACCTTTAAACCCTTGTAAACTACCATTTTGACAGTTTAAAGATGAAATCAACTAATTTGTATAGCATAGTACTGTAACAAATTATTTGTTGTGTCGTCTTTAAGGTATAATCATTAATTAAATATAGAAATCATGAGAACATTAAACAGTAATCAATCCACAGGAACCTTTCAGAACTCAAAAACGTCTACTTGGAACACTAAGCGCCGTTTTAAAAATTAAATCCATTTCAATTTCATCAATCTTCCACAGCTAAATAGTGGCTCTTAAACTTTGTACAATGAAAACTTTATCCAAAATAATCGATTCTTCCTGGACTCAAAATGACGATTTGGAGACGACGAGAGCTCAATCTTCATTCATTCCGCTGGCGTCTTAATCAAACGCCAGCATTTTTGTGTGCCCTCAGTGAGTAAAAGGTTCTATAACAGCTATTACCTTTTTATTAGTGATTTTAGTAGTGAGCCACCTGTGATATGCAATTTCCAAATGTCCACTTAAATTTGGTTGCCAACTTTTTTATTAGAACTTCATTGAAATATTGCAAAAAACACACGCTTGTCTATACGCATGGCAAGATCAATTCAAATGGTCAATGGATTACGGGCAATCTAAAGTCGACACACACCTTTCTCCTCCCCCACGCTCTTGCCGCCTCAATATCTTCTCCCATATAAATGTCAATATGGTTACGCCATTTACGGTGCATTTTATCTTTTACCAAATAAACACCGTCAAAACCTTCAATAACGACAGGCGTGTTATGTTTTAAACCTTTACGCAACAAATCTCGAGATACGGCAATATATTTCATGCCTGGTTTTAAAGTGTCGCCAAATGCAGTTATATTAGGGTTTCCACTTGTTTGCCTAACAGTAGAATTGTAAGCTGACGCCGTTACCACAACAGAATCCCAAACATATTCAGACGCCTCCTTTTGTTCTTCAGAACAACTCATGGCTAAGAGGATCAAAAATAGAAATGGGATTCGCATAAAATAAATATACAACATAAATACAATTTTGTAACTTGGGGCTTTTAAAATTTAAAAAACCACCGATGAAAAAAACAATTCTTTCCCTAAGTCTCCTTGCTCTTTTAACGAGCTGCAAAAACGACAAGAAACAAATGGTCGTAACTGATGATCCAGCACAAGACTCCATTGCGCTTATAGAACGCGCAAAAGCCATACATGAACGTGTCATAACACTTGACACGCATTGTGACATCGACGTCAAAAACTTCACCGATGAGGTCAACTACACCCAAGACCTTAATTCTCAGGTCACTTTGCCAAAAATGAATGAAGGCGGATTGGACGTGGCTTGGTTTATTGTTTATACCGGCCAAGATGAACTTACAGATAAAGGTTTTAAGAAAGCTTATAATAATGCAATGGATAAATATAATGCCATCCATAAATTGGTAGATGACATTGCGCCCAATCAAATTGAGTTGGCATTAACTTCAGACGATGTGCGACGCATTGTAAAATCGGGTAAAAAAGTAGCCATGATCGGTATTGAAAATGGCTACCCAATTGGAAAAGACATCTCTAACGTTCAGAAATTCTATGATTTAGGCGGCCGCTATATGTCTTTGGCCCATAATGGTCATAGCCAATTGAGTGATAGTAATACTGGCGAAGCGGATTCCATTTGGTTGCATAATGGATTGAGTGATTTAGGTAAAAAGGTGATCAAAGAAATGAATCGATTAGGGATGATGGTCGATGTGTCACATCCAAGTAAGGAAGCCATGAGAGATATGATTGAACTGACTGAAGCACCAATCATCGCCTCTCACTCTTCAGCCAGAGCGTTGTGCGACCATAGTCGGAATTTAGATGATGAACAATTGGAATGGTTAAAAAAGAATAATGGCGTAGCACAAGCGGTTGCATTTCCAGCGTACCTAAATACTGAAAAATCTGAGAAACGCGCTGCTTTCAAAAAAGAAGTTGCTTTGACCGTCATGGATTCCATGAATGTTGCTTACTTGGACTGGGACGCGGTTAAGGAACTGAAAGCAGATGAACGTGAGGCTTATTTTGAAGTTTTACAAAAAGTGAATCCTATAGTAGAAGCTAAAATGAAAACCATGAAAAACGTTCCAGAAGCTGTGAATGTTTCAGATTTTGTAGATCATATTGATTATATGGTGAATAAAATTGGGATCGAACATGTTGGGATTAGTAGTGACTTTGATGGCGGCGGAGGCATTGAAGGCTGGAATGATGCTTCAGAAACCTTCAACGTCACTTTAGAGCTTGTAAAACGTGGTTATACTGAAGAGCAGATTGGCTTGCTTTGGAGCGGGAATTTACTAAGAGTATTGGATGATGTTCAAGCTGTGGCAAAAAGGTTACAGAGTTAATTTTGATCAATAAAAAATTAAAAAAGTCCGCATTTAGCGGACTTTTTGCTTTCTAAAAAAAACGAAAATTTAATCTTTTACTCGTTCTATAAGTTGAAGCGATTTTTCAGAATCTGCTTCAGAAACAAAAATTTGAATCTCTCCAAAGATTCCTGCATAAGAAGAATCCATTTTATTGACCTCCTGAAACTCTATACCTTCATTTTCCAGTATGTTTTTAATTTCCATGGCCCTAACTTGGGAAGTGCCTGAATATATTTTGATGTCGCTCATAATCATTGGTTTTTAAAATTGACGTTATCTCTGTAAGTTAGTCAAAAAAAATAATATTAAGAAGATAAAACGACCTCAAACGTACGTTTCTTTAATCCATACCAATTTTAGAGAACAACCAATGGAGTAAAACGCCCACAGTGCCTTTATGTATACGATTATAAAATCTGCAAGGTACATTTGTGACCGCTACGCCTATCAGAACATGGAAAACTAATATTCCAAAAGCGCTCTTAATGCCGATTCAAACCTTCCTTTCGCCAAATACTGATCTTCCAATTGGTTGATAAATGGGATAGGTGTTTCCATACTTGCCACCCTTTTGACTGGTGCGTCCAAATATTCAAAACAATTTTCCATAATCAAGGCACTCAAATCGCTGGCAATTCCACCGAACAACGAATCCTCCTGAAGAATGATGGCGCGTCCAGTTTTCTTAACCGACTTGTAAATGGCCTCGGTATCTAAAGGTTGCAAGGTTCTTAAATCGATGAGATCAGCAGAAACATCTTTGTTGTTTTCCAAAGTGTCCAAAGCCCAATGCACCCCAGCACCATAAGTTATAATCGTAATAGCCTCACCTTCTTTTAAGAGTGATGCTTTTCCAAAAGGAATAGTGAAATAATCTGTTGGAACATCTTGCCTGATGCTTCTATATAGAGCTTTATGCTCAAAATACATTACCGGATTTGGATCATTGATCGCGGTTGCCAACAAACCTTTGGCGTCATAAGGAAAGGCCGGATAAACTACTTTTAATCCCGGGGTTTTTGTAAACCAAGCTTCGTTGGTCTGCGAATGGAAAGGTCCCGCCGCTACCCCTGCACCGCAAGGCATCCTGATCACCACATCGGCTTTTTCATTCCAACGGTAATGTGATTTCGCCAAATAGTTGACAATCGGATTAAACCCTGAACTCACAAAATCGGCAAATTGCATTTCCACTACAGCTTTCATACCTGCAATGGAAAGCCCCATTGCGGTTTCCACAATGGCCGATTCACAAATTGGTGTATTTCGCACACGTTCATTTCCAAACTCTTCCACAAAGCCTTCTGTTATTTTGAAGACGCCACCATATTCGGCAATATCCTGCCCCATGATAACGAGGTCTCTATGCCGCTGCATACTCTGTCTTAATCCTTGGGAGATGGCATCAATAAATCGAATGTTTTCTGGTTCTGATTTCGGCACAATGTGTTGATATTCAAAAGGTTTATAGACATCACCTAATTCGACACTTTTATCTGGAACTATCGCTTCTTCTGCGCCGGCAACTTGTAAGGCCTCGTCAATTTCGGCTTTGAAAGCTTGACGTAACTCTTCGTCTTTAGCGGCAGTAAGTACCCCTAAGTTAAGAAGGTAGTTTCTATAATTTGTAATTGGATCTTTAATTTCCCATTCTTCCATTAATTCATTAGGCACATATTTAGTACCACTTGCTTCCTCGTGGCCACGCATTCTAAAGGTCTTAAATTCAATTAAAATAGGACGTGGCCGTTTGCGTATGCTTTCGGCAAGTTTCAACACTTTCCCATAGACCTCAAGAATATTGTTGCCATCAAAAATAAAAGAATCAATGCCGTAGCCCTTACCTCTATCGGCTAAATCCTTGCAGTAATATTGCTCTGAAGTTGGTGTTGATAAGCCATAGCCATTATTTTCGATGCAAAAAATGACCGGTAATTGCCAAACAGCAGCCACGTTTAAAGCTTCGTGGAAATCGCCTTCGCTTGTCCCACCTTCTCCTGTAAAAACGGCCGTAACCTGGCCTTTATTTTTCAGCTTACTAGCTAATGCGATCCCATCAGCCACGCCCAATTGCGGACCTAAATGGGAAATCATCCCAACAATATGATAATCTTGGGTTCCAAAGTGGAAGGAGCGATCTCGCCCTTTTGTAAACCCATTGGCTTTTCCTTGCCATTGACTAAATAATCGGTGCAATGGAATATCGCGCGTTGTAAAAACGCCCAAGTTGCGATGCATTGGCAAGATGTATTCGTTGGTTTGCAACGCCATTGTCACACCAACAGAAATGGCTTCTTGCCCAATGCCAGAAAACCATTTGGAAACTTTGCCTTGACGTATGAGAATGAGCATCTTCTCTTCAATCAATCTTGGCTTCAACATGTTCTTATAGAGTTGAAGAAGAATCCTATCATCAAGATTTTTCTTATCGTAATTTATATGGCTCTTAGCAGATGTCAACATAAGGTTCAAGTTTTAAAGTTCAAATGTAAATAAAAATAGAGAGATTGACTCTAAACCCCCAATCTTTTAGCGTAATAAAGCAACTACATTTAGCAGTATTTTCGTTACTTTTGTAATAAAGGCAATTAAATCTAATAACTTATATAATTATGAATGTGATACCAAGTGTTAATCTTCAGGATTTTGTTTCTGGTGATCCTGTTAGAAAGCAAAAATTCATTGATGAAATAGGCAAAGCTTATGAAGAAATTGGATTTGTAGCTCTCAAAGGCCATTTCTTAGATGATAAATTAGTAGATGATCTTTATGGCGAAGTCAAGAATTTCTTTTCGTTACCTCTAGAAACCAAACGAAAATATGAAATTCCAGGTATTGCGGGCCAGCGTGGTTATGTGTCTTTTGGAAAAGAAAGTGCAAAAGGGCAAAAACAAGGCGATTTGAAAGAGTTTTGGCATTTTGGACAATATGTAGAAGATGATCCTGTCCGAGCCAAAGAGTATCCGGAAAACGTTATCGTTACAGAATTGCCAAGATTCAACGAGGTAGGAAAGGAAGCCTACGCTATGCTTGAAAAAACAGCAAAATATGTGCTTAGGGCCTTGGCACTTCATTTAGGTTTAGAAGAAACTTATTTTGATAACTACATTCATAATGGTAATTCTATTTTAAGGCCTATCCATTATCCACCAATTCAGGAAGAGCCTAAAGAGGCTGTTCGTGCAGCGGCCCATGGCGACATTAATTTGATTACTCTGTTAATGGGGGCTCAAGGCCGCGGGTTGCAAGTCCAAAATCATAAAGGCGAATGGCTTGATGCCATTGCAGCACCCGATGAATTGATGATCAATGTTGGTGACATGCTCTCCAGACACACCAATAACAAATTAAAATCAACAATTCACCGTGTCGTTAATCCACCAAAAGAACAATGGGGGACCTCACGTTATTCCATTCCGTTTTTTATGCATCCCATAAGTGAGATGAAGTTGGACGTTTTAGAAAGTTGTGTTGATGAGGACAATCCAAAACAATTTGAGAATATTACTGCTGGCGAGTTTTTACATGAGCGTTTAATAGAATTAGGATTGATTAAGAACTAATCCGCAGTTGGCAGTTTCAGTTGGAATTTACGCTAACTGTGACTGAATTCTGATTTATAAATACTGCTTGCCTGTCCGTAGCATTTGCGGACACGGGAAGACTGAAGACTAAAAAAAATGGATTTACAAGACCAGCTCAAAAAATTGTTCCCAGAACACACCCCAGAAGAAACACCAGAAGTTGCATCCTCTAATATTTGGTTGCAGGAGGATCCTATTATTTGTAAATACGAAAAGCGAAAAGGTAAACCTATCACCATTATTGAAGGTTATACGGGCGCTACCGAAGATTTTAAGATTTTGGTAAAGGAACTCAAAACAAAATTGAGTGTGGGCGGGAGCTTTAAAGACGATAAAATTATTATCCAAGGTGATTATAGAGTTAAAATTATGGAAATCTTAAAAGAAAAAGGATTTACAGTAAAACGTGTGGGAGGCTAATGGGATTCGGAGTTTTACACATAACCAACGGCATTAATCTGACCGATTATTTAAACGAACTGAAGATTGAAGGCGATTTTTTGACCTGGCAAGAAATGCTTTGTGAAGGTCCAACATCAGAAGAGATTGAAACTGAAGAGTTTTTTAATCTAAGGAAGGAGTTCTTATTGGATTTTTATGATATCGAAATCGTAGAAGCTGAGCTTCTAAGTGAATTGGACGTTTTAAACCATACAGATCAGTTTGAAGAAATTGTATTATGGTTTGAATACGATTTGTTCTGCCATATCAATTTAATGGCGATTATCAACCTTTTGAAACAAAAGAAAATTGAAGTCCCACTCTATTTAGTTTGCAGCGGCCGCGTAAAAGGAGAGAAAGATCTAAAAGCTTTGGCAGACCTAAATCCTGACCAACTCCGCAACGAATATGAAAATAAAATTAAGCTTTCCGAGGAGGATGTAGAATTGATGAGTTCTTTATGGCGGATTTATTGTGGTAAGGATCACAATCTCTTTAAACCATTTATTGTTCAGAAATCGTCCTTTCCGTATTTGAGCAATTGCCTTAAGGCACATTTAGAACGATTTCCTGATTCCAAAACAGGGCTTTCAACATTAGAAACACATACGCTAAACATGATTTTGGATCAAAAAATAACATCAAAACGACATTTGTTGGGATACATCCTCAATTTTCAAGGCTATTATGGATTTTCAGATCTTCAGATTGAAAGAATGATTAACCGACTTGAATTATTCTATACTGTGGAAGAAAACCAAATGGTTCTCAACCGAAAAGGGCATGATGCTCTAGACCAAAAACGTAACTTCTCATCAGAGTTGGGATCCAAGATGATTTTTGGAGGCGTCAAAAAAATTGATTTTCAGTTCAGTAAAATTGAAAATAAACTCATAAAATCAAACTAATGTCCATAAAAGCTTCAGAACTCATTCTCAATCCAGATGGCAGCGTCTACCATCTTAATTTAAGACCAGAACATCTTGCCTCAACAATTATTACTGTTGGTGATCCTGACCGGGTGGACAGTGTGACCCAACATTTTGACAGCATTGAGTTTCAAACAAAAAAAAGAGAATTTCACACACAAACTGGGACTTATAAAGGTAAACGGATCACAGTTATATCGACAGGGATAGGCACCGACAATATTGATATTGTATTCAATGAATTGGATGCTCTGGTCAATATCGATTTAGAAAAACGAGAAATCAAAGACCAACTTACCTCTTTGGAGATCATCAGGATAGGAACTTCAGGCTCCATTCAAAAGGAAATTCCATTAGATTCTTTTCTGATAAGTGATTACGCCGCAGGGTTTGATAGTTTGTTGCATTTTTATAAAAGTGAACACATCCAATATCACAAGATTTCTGAAGCCTTAGTAAAACATACCAATTGGAGTCCGTTAAAATCAAGACCCTATATTGTAAGATGTAATGAGACATTGTTCAATAAATTTAGCTCCGACAATACTGTACGAGGTTTTACTGCCACCAATGTCGGTTTTTATGGGCCTCAAGGTCGTGTTTTAAGGCTTCCTTTACAGGATGATGACCTTAATGATAAATTGGCTAGTTTTGATTATAATGACATGCCTATTACCAATTTAGAAATGGAAACTGCAGGAATTTACGGCATATCAGCCCTTTTGGGGCACAAAGCCTTATCCATCAATGCCATTATTGCCAATAGGGCAACTGGCGAATTTAGCAAGGATCCAGCAGCCTTAGTTAATAATTTAATAGAATATACCTTAGGAAAACTTGTAGAATAGTTTTAATATAATCCAAAGAATCAATAATAATTTAAACAAACAACTTCCACCCCAATACTTTTGGTATTGTGGGCTAAATAAATAAGAGATTCAATGACGACAGTAAAAATTGGTGGTGTACCTGAACATTTTAACCTTGCTTGGTATTTAACCTTAAAAAATGGCGAATATAAGGAGGAGAATATTAATCTGCGTTGGGAAGATTACCCTGGAGGCACCGGCGCCATGAGCGAAGCGCTTAGGACTGGAGCTATTGATATGGCCGTAATTTTGACTGAGGGAATTGTTAAGGATATCGCCGAAGGAAACCCAAGCAAAATAGTCCAGGTCTTTGTAGAAACGCCACTTATTTGGGGAATTCATGTTGCAGAAGGATCGGACTTTAAATCTATTGACGACTTAAAAGGAAAGCGTTGTGCGATAAGTCGATACGGTTCGGGGTCACACCTCATGGCGTATATCAATGCTGAAAACCATGGGTGGGATTTAGATACGGATCTTAAATTTGAGGTCATACAAGATTTAGATGGTGCCGTTAAAGCTTTGAGTAATGGGGATGCTGATTATTTTATGTGGGAAAAATTTATGACCAAACCCATTGTAGATTCAGGTGTTTTTAGACGTATTGGCAATTGTCCAACACCATGGCCGTGTTTTGTTATTGCAGTAAGAAATGAGTTTTTAGAAGCCAATGAAAATAACGTTAAGATCATTTTGGAAATTATCAATAACACGACCGTCGATTTTAAGGACATTCCAAGTATTGACAGAATGATTGCCAATCGCTATGAATTGCAGTTGGAAGACGTTCAGGAATGGCTTACGCTAACAGAATGGTCGCAAAGTAATTTGGATGAAACTACAGTAAAAAAAGTGCAAGAAAAACTCATAAAGCTTGATATTCTTAAGAAACCAAAACCTTACCGAGATATTGTAAAAAACATATGATATTCGATTCAGCTATTTTAACATTGTTTTAAGTTTTTGAGGATTAGCGAGGATTTTATTCTGAAATTAGTTACATTTGTAGTCCAAATCGTCATTATTTCATGACATAATTTAGCAATAACGATTATGATCATTATTCTCATCCTTGCCGCTTTAGTAGTTTTAAATTTTATTCTGCTTAAATTCAGTTGTAATAAAACTAGCAAAAAGGAAGTTATCGAAGTGAAATCTATTAAGGATTCGACGGTTGTTACCAGTCAATTGGAGACGCACCAATTTGCTCCAACTGGGAGTTAACTTGACTAAAGCATTTATTTCCAAACCAATAACCTCTATTTGCGCTTAATGGCGATGGATGTCCTGAGGTGATAATGGTATGTTTGGAAGTATCTATCAATTTAGCTTTTTTCTTGGCGAAACCTCCCCAAAGTAAAAAAATCACGTTTCTTTTTTGTTCGCTTATTGTTCTAATAACCTGATCTGTAAAAATTTCCCAACCTTGTTTTTGGTGACTGCCTGCTGCTCCTGCCCTTACGGTTAAGGTCGCATTAAGCAACAGAACACCTTGTTTTGCCCAGGGTTCTAAATTTCCTGAGCTAGGATACGGTTTACCTAAATCATTTTCTAATTCTTTAAAAATATTTCTTAATGAAGGTGGATGCGCAATTCCATCGTTTACTGAAAAGCACAAACCGTTGGCCTGCCCGACACCATGATAGGGATCCTGACCAATAATAACAATCTTAACGTCATCATATGTACACCAATTAAAAGCACTGTATATGTTTTCTGTTTTGGGGTAACAGATTTGGGTTGCGTACTCTTGGCGGACAAATGTCATTAAATCTTTGAAGTAAGGTTTCTGAAACTCTGATTGCAATTGCTTTTCCCAACTGGAATGAATATGGATGTCCATGATTATTATTCTGTTTCCGATAAAAATAAGACGATTTTCGGGATGTGATAAATTTAGTCTCCCAAAACTTTAAATTTCCTTAAATTTGAACTCAATTAAAGATGCCTTACAAAGAATGCATATTCAAGATAAAACCTTAAAAGATATTGAATTTTATACCGTCCTAAACCAGATGGCTGAACACTGTTTGACACATTTGGGGACTGAAAGGGCCTTAAAGATTATTCCATTCAGCAAAAAGGAAGAAGTAGTGGACGCTTTACTGCTGACCAACGATTATTTGGCATCTTTTGAAAACGACAATCGCATCCCAAATCACGGATTCGAGCCCATTACTAAAGAAATTCAATTCCTGAAAATCGAAAATTCATTTTTGGAAACGAGCAGTTTTAAAAAAATTAAAGCCATTTCCATTTCGTGCAATGAAATTATCAGTTTTCTGAAAAAATTTAAGGAATACTATCCTAATCTTTATGAGTTCGCTTCAGCAATCCCGATTACAAATGAATTGATTCATGAAATAGATGCAATCATCGATCGGTTTGGTGATGTTAAGGATAACGCGTCAGAAGAACTTTTTAATCTCAGGCAAGACATCAATAACATCAGGGGCAAGATCAACCAGAGTTTTATGTCGGCGTTGAATTCATACAGTGCCCTGGATTATTTGGATGATATTAGGGAATCTGTGGTTGAAAACAAACGTGTTCTGGCAGTCAAAGCCATGTATCGACGCAAAGTAAAAGGCGCCATTTTGGGAGGGAGTAAAACAGGAAGCATTGTTTACATAGAACCTGAAGCAACCTTTAGATATACTCGAGAACTCAATAATTTAGTATTTGAAGAAACAGAAGAAGTCAATAGGATTCTAAAACAGCTCACTAATTTTACGCGACCATTTCGTGAATTGCTAAAAGATTATCAGCAATTCTTGACTGAGGTGGATGTCATTTATGCAAAAGCCAAATATGCACAATCCATCAATGCTATTTTACCGGAAATTACTGAAAACAAAGACTATGTTTTGAGAGATGCCATCCATCCGTTACTATATATTTCCAATCAAAAGAAAAACATAAAAACCTTTCCGCAGTCGATTGAATTGCATCCTGAAAACAGGATCATTGTAATTTCGGGACCTAATGCTGGTGGAAAAAGTATCACTTTAAAAACAGTGGGACTATTACAAGTGATGCTGCAAAGCGGACTTTTGATTCCTGTTCATGAACGGAGTAAAATCTGTTTATTCGATCGAATATTAACCGATATCGGTGATAATCAATCGATAGAAAACCATTTAAGCACATATAGTTACCGATTGAAGCAGATGAATTATTTCTTAAAGAAGTGTAATGCAAATACACTTTTCCTAATTGACGAATTTGGAACAGGAAGTGATCCGGAATTGGGAGGTGCCTTGGCCGAAACCTTTCTGGAAGAATTTTATCATAGAGAAGCTTACGGAATTATCACTACCCACTACTCCAACCTCAAAGTTTTGGCCAACGAGTTGCCTTTTATGCAAAATGCCAATATGATGTTTGATGAGAAAAGCCTGGAACCGATGTTTAAGCTTGCATTGGGCCAAGCGGGAAGTTCCTTTACCTTTGAAGTGGCTCAAAAAAATGGGATTCCCTATAGTTTGATCAATCGCGCAAAAAAGAAAATAGAGCGCGGAAAAGTAAGATTTGATGCCACAATTGCTAAACTTCAAAAAGAACGTTCAAAATTAGAAAAAACAGAACGCTCTCTTAAAGTTAATGAACAGAAAAAATTGAGCGAAGCCGAGAAACTGGAAGAAATCAATCAGAAAATACAAAAGAAATTGGAAAGTTATCAGGAGTTATATGATAGCAATCAACGGTTGATTTATTTGGGGCAAAAAATGAATGAACTCGCCGAACGTTATTTTGACAACAACCAAAAGCGTGAACTGATGTCGGAATTGTTCAAAGTGGTGCAAATTGAGAATTCCAAACGCCAGAAAGTTTCAGCTAAAGATAAAAAGGTCCAAAAAGCCAAAGAACAAAAAGTCTTCAAGGAAGCTGAAAAAACAGTGGAAGTCATTCGCCAGAAAAAGAAAGCCGCCAAGAAAAAAGTGGACGTTGCCCCTAAAGCGACACCCATTTTTAAAATTGGCGATCGAGTCAGGCTACAAGACGGAAGAGCCGTCGGGAGCATTGATAAACTTGAAAAAAATAAGGCGGTAATCAATTACGGCATGTTTACGACTAACGTGAGTGTCGAACAATTGGAATTGGTGGAATCAGTTAAGAAATAAGTTAGCAGTGTTCAATAGGCAGTTGGCAGTTGGGCAAAATGTAGTTAAAAACGAAAATATCATGTCCATAGATTTGGAAGAAAATAAAAAATTAATTCTTTTTGACGGGGTATGTAACCTTTGCAATGCTTCGGTGCAATATGTCATCAAAAATGACAAGAAGGACGTGTTTCGGTATGCAGCCCTGCAAAGTGACGTTGGCCAAACCCTTATTAAAAAGTTCAAAATTGACACCGCTAAAACGGACTCCATCCTACTCTATTCTCCTGAAAAAGGAATTGCCTATAAATCGACAGCAGCCTTAAAAATTGCTTCACAACTTGGATTTCCACGGAATCTCATGGGCGTTTTCTTGATTGTTCCAGCCTTTATAAGAAACTGGGTGTATGACTATATTGCAAGAAACCGATATAAATGGTATGGTAAAAAAGAAGAATGTATGATTCCGACCAAAGAGCTGAAATCTAAATTTTTATAACAAAAAAAAGCCCTTTGCAAAAGGGCTTTTTAAATTAACAACTTTTAAATCTAATCGTAAATAATCTAAACCTAAATTTTAAATATTATTGAGGGAATAATAATTGATCAATAGCACATTATTTTGATATCGTAAATTTATATAATGAGCTTTTGATCTCATAAAATAATCGATATAAGCTCAAATTATTTGATTAAATAGTCAATTTTGTCAAAATCATCTACCAATTAGATTTTTAAACGTTTAAAAATAGTGCCTCACACTAAAAACCGGATCCCACTTCGTTAAAAATGGTTGGCCTTAATATCCAATCCTTTAGGTAACAGTTGAATTTAAGGAAGTCCAGATACATCTTTAATTTATAAAGTTGCCAATCTGCTGTTGTACAGATAATCTCCGTACATGCTCTTATAATAAACTTTTCGTTCTATGGATTCAATAACAGGTGTTGCAAAGTCGGCATCGTACATTTGGCCCATTACATTCAAACCTCCTGGGCTAAAGACGTTAATTTCCATCAACTTAGAGCCTACAATATCAATTCCAACCAAAAACATACCGTCCTGAACAAGTTTTGGTCGAACAATATCAGCGAGTTCCATAATCTGATCGGTCATTTTGACTTTTTCAGGTTTTCCACCGGCATGAATATTACTTCTAATATCGCCTGATGCATTCACACGCTGCATTAA
>NZ_DATJCA010000097.1:0-13372 GCF_035515035.1 Gelidibacter sp.
ATGGATACCTTTTGATCCAATTTCACGTAGATTCTAGAAATCTCCTTACCGTTTTCTAAATAATACTCTTCTTCAAAAATTGCATCTGGGAGAAATTCGTCAATTAAAATAGTTTTTAGGGATTGTAGTTTATCCCAAAACTTGATTCGGTTTTCCAAATCGTCCTCAAGGTCTAAAGTTACCAAGGCCGATTTCGTATCAAAATGGAACTTAAAGGCAAATCCTTTCAATTTGGTATCATAAAGGATCCATTTTCGAGGGAATGACTTTCCAAAACTGATCCAAAATTCTTCTCTTAATTTTCTCGAATCTTCTTTGCTAAACATAATATTTTCGTGAAAGGCGGGAATCTTTAAAACTCCGCCTTAACATTTTAATAGTTTTTCTTTGTGATTTTAATTTTGGCAGGATTATCATATCAAATAGGCCACTAAAATCCCCAAGGCAATCAATATTAATTTTGTAAGGTTAAATCTATGGTTTTCGTTGCTCTCAAACAGGATGACGGTTGAAATATGAAAAAAGATGCCAATAACAATCGCATTGATGAAATATAGATACTCGCCTACAAACGGTACTGTGTTTGAAATAAGAGTACCCATAGGAGTCATAATGGCAAAAACGCCAAGAAACCCCACAATTTGTTTCGTTGTAAATTTTGACTCGAACAAATAGGTGGTAATTAACGCTGCAATGGGAATTTTATGGATGAGTACGCCATAGACCATATCGTTATGCTGATGAATAGGAAAACCCTCCAAAAAGCTATGGATGCATAAACTGATGAACAGCACCCATGGAAACCCTGATTCCTTTTTGTGTACATGAACGTGGCCATGTTCCGCACCTTTTGAGAAAAATTCCAATAAAATTTGCAAAAGAATGCCCAGCATTATGAACAATCCTGTTTGCCTGGCATCTAAATGTTGGTAGACCTCAGGCAATAGATCAAAGAGAGTCAATGCCAATAAAAACGCACCACTAAAAGATAATAGGAACTTAGTGTAATTGGATTTTTTATTCTTAAAAATCAATACCAAAAGTGCACCAATAACAACCGCTAAGAAAGGTAGAAGATATTGCTTCATTTGAAGATCATAATTAACCGTTCTGAAGTGCTTTTGTGAAATTTACGTAATTTATAATCGCCAAAAACATCTAACAAATAAACACCAGCTTGTTCAAAAAGCTCCTCAAAATCAGATAAAGTCTTTGCTTTAACCCGTTCTTGAAAGTTGTAATTTTTCCCTTGATCTGTGAAACTGATATCTTTGATAATATGTCCGTCTTGAACATATCTTTTTTGATGAAATTCTATGCCACCGATGGTTTTGACGTCTTCAGCCACTAAATTTTCAATAACAAAATCGGCATTCATGAAGTCAATGACTCCAAAGCCGAATTCATTTAAATCTTCTTTAATGGCTTTTATAGTATTCAGATTGTCTTCCGATTTGTCAAAATAGCCAAAACTCGTAAAAAGATTGAATACGGCATCAAATTTTTCGTTGAAGGGTTCGCACATGTCATGCACTTCAAAATGGAGTGTTTCATTTTCATACGTCTTAGCATAGGCAATGCTGTTTTCTGAAAGATCAACTCCAGTAACATCGTAGCCCAAAGAATTGAGATAGATGGAGTGGCGTCCTTTCCCGCAAGCGAGATCGAGTATTTTTCCTTGGTCCGGCAGATTTAAGTACTGGGTCAAATTGTCCATGAATTGATGGGCTTCTGCGTGATCTCTGTCGGCATAAAGAATATGGTAATAAGGGGTATCAAACCATGAGGCGTACCACTCTGATGTGTCTTTTGTCATTATAAATTCGTCTGACTGCAAAAATACTTTATTTTTGCAATCTATATCATGAGAACAATGGATAATAATTTTAATATGGTTGCCAAAACCTTATTTGGTTTTGAAGAGTTACTTGCCAACGAGTTGACCCAATTGGGAGCTCAAGATGTGAAAATAGGTGTGAGAAATGTGAGCTTTGTAGGTGACAAAGGTTTCATGTATAAAGCCAACTTAGCGCTAAGAACCGCTATTAAAATTTTAAAGCCCATCCATAGTTTTAGGATCAACAATGAAAAGGACTTGTATGACCAAGTTTATAAAATGGATTGGGAGCAGTATCTCAAACCTACAGGAACCATGGCTGTTGATGCCACAGTGCACTCTCACTTATTTACGCATTCTCTTTATATAGCACAAAAAACGAAAGATGCCGTAGTGGATAAGTTTAGGGATACAGTGGGCGAACGTCCCAATGTGGATCTTAAATTTCCCGATTTAAAAATCAACGTCCATATTGATAGGAATATGTGTAATGTTTCTTTGGATTCTTCCGGTGATTCTTTGCATAAACGAGGCTATAAAACTGCAACCAACATTGCACCTATCAATGAAGTGCTGGCCGCGGGATTAATTATGTTATCTGGTTGGGATGGACAAACCAATTTTATGGATCCGATGTGCGGGAGTGGTACCATCTTAGCTGAAGCTGCAATGATTGCCTGTAATATTCCTCCAAATTTAATGCGGAAGGAATTTGCTTTTGAGCGTTGGCAGGATTGGGATGTTGAGTTGTTTGAGAAAATTGAGGAATCTCTTTTGAGTAAAACCCGAGATTTTCACCACCGCATAATTGGTTATGACAAATCGCCAAGCGCGGTAGAAAAAGCTAAGGAAAACATCAAAAATGCGCAATTGGAAGATTTTATTGAAGTAAGGCACGAAGATTTCTTTAAGACCCAAAAAGCAGGGGATGGGAAATTGCACATGGTATTCAATCCGCCGTATGGGGAACGTTTGGATATAGAAATGGAATCTTTTTATAAAAGTATAGGGGATACTTTGAAACAAAATTATCCAGGAACCGATGCATGGTTTATAACCTCAAATCTTGAAGCGTTAAAACATGTGGGCTTAAGGCCTTCTCGAAAAATCCACTTGGTCAATGCCAAACTGGAAGCCAGATTGGTAAAGTATGTCATATATGAAGGCAGTAAAAAAGGGAAGTACATGGAGTAAACCTCCGCATAAGATACCTTAAATTTAGTAATTTTCCTGAAGTTGCTTTGTGTGATGTTCCACATGATAAGCAGTCCACATTAAAATTTCTCGAATAGGCATTTTCCCCATTAATGGATGAGGAAGTACTAACGTATCCAAATTTTTATCAGATATTCTTCTGGTTTTGTATTGGAGTTTTTTGCTTTCTACCTGAAGTCGGCTTAAAATATAAGTTTTATCCTTCAGTTTTGGAATTTTCATATTTTTGGAAGCTTTAAAGACGAAATCACTGTTTTCCTTTAGGATTTTCTGATAATTCTGAACTATGGTATCATAGTCATATAATTCGCGATCGTTTTTTCCAAAGGCATATTTGAAAAAAAATCGAGGCATACTCAAGACATCATTTAAAGGCTTTATGCTCTGCAGTAAATGCAAAGCGTGCTGACCTGTTGTCCATTTGCCTTCAGGACCTTGTGTCCATTTTTCATTATCTTGAACTTCAAGGAAATTGAGTAGAGCATGGTATTTTTCCTCCATTAAATCGGCAATCTCATCTTTGTGCATACATTGGTATTGGTATGGAAAAGTTAGGTAATTTTTTTATAAAATGATTGTGAAAGCAGAAGTATTTGTATGGGATTAGTCCTCTACGACGATTTTTTTATTTTTCTTGTAAATAGGGATCAAATACGACACATTATAGCCAAATCCGAAGCCAAATCGGCCACTGTCAAAAGTTTTATTAAAGCCCGGAATGAATAAATTTTCAAAATTTGTAGGTTGATCTTCCGCTACCAAACCTTTAAGCTGTGCATTGATGCCGATAAATAAATTAGTGACAATTTCTGCTTTTATACCTATAACCAATTCAGCCCAAATAGCTGATAAACCTTTATATTCATGTAAATCTGAAGACGTAAATGGCGTGTCATAATATTGATCAGTCGTGTAAATGGTATAACTGTTTAGGTTTTGACTGAAAGTACTGACACCAACCCTCAATCCTGTGTAAATGAGATTTTCCATATCAAGCCAGTTTGTATAGAGGTTGTAATCTATTCCAGCTTTAAAGTAGCTGCCTTTTGCCGTGACATCTAAATAATCATTTCGTATGGAGTTTTCCTCAGTTCCTAATTCTCCTGCCACATATAATTTTTGTGTAAGTCGGTAATCTCCAGTAATTTCAAAACCCTTATAATCATCATCTATAAATGAGCGCACTAATTTTCCAATGTCGCCTCCTAATCGTAAACCATATTTCTGTTTGATAATGATGGTATCATTAGCGTTTTTTTCTTGAACCTCCTGAGCAAATGATGTTTCCGGAAACACCATCAAGATAATCAGACTAATGATAAATATTGATATGCGCTGCATTTTCATTGTTTATGGTGTCGTTAATTACTTGAATATCTATAATCCAATTGCTCAGGTCTGTTTCCCGAGTTGCACTCAGGTTGTTGAACACGCTTTTGTATCCGCATGCTCTTGAAACATAAATAAGTTCAGGGGTGTATTTCACTTCAATTATGTCAGCATTCGAAACCGTATTGGGATCATCATCTGTATCATAATCCCTATCTTTTGTCAGCACAAACCGAGAGGTATTCAAATTATCCAAGGCATCAACTTTAAGAGGGAGTACAATGGAGTCAGTAGTTTTATCACTGACAATAAACTTTGGATTACCTTCCGCGGTAACGTCCATTCTCCTAACAGTTTTTGTCTCAGAAATGGCATTGATATTATAAAAACGAATGATCAAATGTGGAGTTGTAGGTGTTGTAGAAGCACAGATATCATCACGCTCACAACTCCAAAGACTCAAAATTATAAGAAGAGAAAGTAGGATTTTAATGTTTTGATGGAATTTTATTTGTTTCAAGTTTCTGTGGTTTCTTGTTTAAATTACAGTTATAAGTTATGAGTGTGTCATTTTAATCATCAATTGTTAATCGTCATTCTCTTATCTTTTTTCCAAAAGTACAACATTTTCAACATGATGCGTTTGAGGAAACATATCAACCGGCTGCACTTTTATGACTTTATACATCGCGTCCATCATTTCTAGATCTCTTGCTTGCGTGGCACTGTTACAGCTCACATAGACCACTCTTTTAGGAGCGATATTCAAGATTTCCTGTACCACATCTTTATGCATGCCATCACGTGGTGGATCTGTAATGATCACATCGGGATGGCCGTGCTGTTTAATGAAATCGGCATTGAAAACATTTTTCATATCGCCTACATAAAACTCAACGTTGTGGATTCCATTTAATTGTGCATTTTCTCTTGCTGCGGTTATGGCATCAGGAACAGATTCTACCCCAATTACTTTTCTCGCGTTTTTTGCTACAAATTGTGCAATCGTCCCGGTTCCGGTATATAAATCATAAACGAGTTCATCGCCTTTTAAATCGGCAAAATCACGTGTTATTTTATAAAGTTCATAAGCTTGTTCTGAATTGGTCTGGTAAAAAGATTTGGCATTTATTTTAAATCGCAGTCCTTCCATTTCCTCAAAAATATGATCTTGTCCTTTATAGCAGATCACCTCTTGATCATAAATGGTGTCATTCGCTTTTCCGTTGATGACATATTGTAACGATGTAATTTCGGGGAATTTCTCACCTATATAGTCCAATAGCAACTCTCGATTGTTTTTATCCTCCTTGAAAAACTGAAAAAGCACCATAATATCTCCAGTAGTTGATGTACGAAGCATTAATGTTCGTAAAAATCCGGTCTGATTGCGGGTGTTAAAAAATTCAAGTCCGTTTTTAACGGCAAATTCTTTAACCGAATTTCTAATGGCATTGGATGGATCCGCCTGAAGCCAGCATTTTTCGATATCAAGAATTTTATCCCACATGCCAGGGATATGAAAACCGAGGGCATTTTTATCGCCCACATCCTCACTGGATCTAATTTCATCTAAGGTCAACCATCGGCTGTCACTAAAGGAAAATTCCATTTTATTTCTGTAAAAATAATCCTTTGCAGAGCCTAAAATAGGAGTTATAGGAGGAAGTTCTAAATGTCCGATTCGTTTAAGGTTGTTCTCCACTTCCTTTTGTTTATAAAACAATTGGTGTTCATAGCCCATATCTTGCCATTTACAACCACCGCAAACGCCAAAATGTTGACATTTTGGTTCAGTACGCTTATCAGAATATACGTGGAATTTGATGGCATTTCCTTCGTAAAAGGATTTTCTCTTTTTAAAAGTTTCTACATCCACAACATCGCCTGGCACCACATTTTGCATAAAAATAGCGGCACCGTCTGGTGATTTTGCCACCGATTTGCCTTTGGCACCTGCGTCAACTACAACAACATTCTCAAAGATTTGTTTTCTATTTCTTCTTCCCATGTCGCAAAAATAGTGAAACCAATTGCGATTTACGAATTACAAATCGCCATTTTATTAGTGAAACCCAAAATTTAAAAGCAAAGCGCATTAAATTTTGATGGTTGAGCCAATCCCGCATCTTTGCAGGATCTAAACCCAAAATTTAAAAGCGAAATATATTAACAATTCAAGGGTTAACAAATCTCTCTTAGGGGTGTCGGAAGTGACGCAATCTATAGTTTAATATTTTGAAGCGTATTTGAAAGTGGGTATATGTGTAGTGAAATCTTGAGTTTATATATATCAAGAAGAGTGGTTATCTTCATTGATTGAGTGTTGTTTTATCATTTGAATTAAAGGAAAAATACTTCTGATATTTAAATGTAAATTCTTTCAAAAAATTTTTAGGAGGTATAAATATTTGCTAATTTGCAAGTCCTTAGGGATGATTTCTCTCCCACGCTGCTTTTTCGTCCCCCTACTATCGGGATCTCGAAAGAATAAAGGTACAGTAGGAATGGTTATTTTACTCGCTTAGCGAGATTTAATTATTAATGTTTGCGTCTTTCTATTTGATGTCAAACCGTGTCTTTTGGAGACATGAAACTGTAAATTCTTATAAAAATGGCTATTTTAGACCAGATGACTTCGCAACAAGCGATGGATTTAGAAAACAAGTATGGTGCACATAATTACCATCCACTTCCAGTAGTACTGAGTAGAGGAGAAGGTGTGCATGTTTGGGACGTTGAAGGAAAACAGTATTATGATTTTCTTTCCGCTTATTCTGCTGTCAACCAAGGGCATTGTCACCCAAAAATTGTTGATGCCATGGTAAAGCAGGCCCAAACCCTAACTTTGACCTCACGTGCATTTTACAATGATGTTTTGGGGAAATTTGAGGAATATGCTACAAAATACTTTGGGTATGATAAAGTACTGCCCATGAATACAGGTGCAGAAGCTGTAGAGACAGCGCTTAAAATCTGCCGAAAGTGGGCCTATGAAATTAAAGGTATTCCCGATCATCAAGCAGAGATTATTGTTTGTAGAAATAACTTCCATGGAAGAACGACCACCATCATTTCATTTTCAAGTGATCCGGTTGCACGCAAAAACTTTGGACCATTTACGGATGGCTTTATAAAAATTGAATATGACAATTTGCAGGAATTGGAAAGTACGTTAGAGAACAATCCAAATGTTGCAGGGTTTTTGGTGGAACCTATTCAAGGTGAAGCTGGAGTTTATGTACCAAGTGAAGGGTATTTGGCAAAAGCAAAAGCCTTATGTGAGAAGTTCAACGTCTTGTTTATGGCAGATGAAGTACAAACGGGCATTGGCCGTACAGGAAAGCTTTTGGCGGTAGATCATGAAAATGTAAAACCTGATATCCTGATTTTAGGGAAAGCGTTAAGCGGTGGGGCCTATCCCGTAAGTGCCGTATTGGCACCAGATTCCATAATGAACGTCATCCAGCCAGGAAACCATGGCAGTACATTTGGAGGCAACCCCGTTGCTGCAGCAGTGGCCATAGCCGCTTTGGAAGTGGTCAAAGAAGAAAACTTAGCAGAGAATGCTGAAAAATTAGGTCAGATTTTTAGAAGTGAATTGGATTCTTACATCCAAAAAAGTACGATTGCAAAATTGGTTCGAGGTAAAGGATTGCTTAATGCTGTGGTAATTAACGACAGTGAAGATGGAGATACTGCTTGGAATATTTGTCTGGCATTGAGAGATAACGGACTTCTGGCAAAACCAACCCACGGAAATATCATCCGTTTTGCCCCTCCTTTAGTCATGAACGAGCAGCAACTATTGGAATGCGTTGGGATTATTATAAAAACATTGAAACAATTTGAACCTAATTCTAACTAATGGAAGAAAAATCGGCTTTTGAAACTTTTGAATTGAATCTTCCACCCGTAATCTTGGGTTTTTTAAAGGAAACGTCTTCATGGACGTATTATCTCTCCATTTTAGGATTTATTGGTATTGGACTGATGATTCTAGGCGGACTCTTTTTTAGTCTCGCCATGAACCTCATGCCAGGTGGAAATCCGTATGCGGGCTTAGGTATAGACATGTCTTATTTTGGGATGATTTATGTTGTCATAGCTCTGTTCTACTTTTTTCCTGTGCTTTATCTTTTTAATTTCTCACGAAAAATGAAGAGTGCTTTGAGTTCCAATAATAATGATGATTTGACGTCTGCTTTCTCTAACTTGAAATCGCACTATAAGTTTATCGGAATTTTTACAATTGTTATTATCAGTTTGTATGTTCTGATTTTTGTTTTTGCAATGATTGCAGGAGCGATGTGAATTATTGAGCATTAAATATAAAAAAAGCGGCTGAATTAATTTTCAGCCGCTTTTCTCAATTCAAATGGAAATTACTCTCCCATACCCGTGTTAAATTCTTTTAATAATTCCTCCTGCATACTTTGGATGCCGTCCAAGCCGTAAGTTGAGAACAACCAGATGGCGTAAATTAAATAGATACCATTAAGGACGATTCCAATAATAGCAAGAATTTTCCCTGTTTTTACATTTTGAAATCCAGTGTAAAGTTCTGGATCAGTGGCATAAAGTGCGGTGGCTTTATTGGCGAGTACCAACGCGATAATTCCTAGAGGTAATCCTATGATACCATAACAACAGCAAGTGACTATTGATATAATTCCGAAAACTAAAATAAGGGTTGAATTGGGTAATTGTTGTTTTTCCATGTGGTTGGTTTTTAGTGGATGATTTTAATGAAATAACTGATGATTACTATGCCTACATTCAAAAAGATCAAGCCCATTTTAATGGTGTAATCATATTTGAACTTAATAAACAGGTTAAATATAAGGAAAAGTGTCAATAAAAAAAGCGTGTAAATTGCTGGATACATTTTAAAAGCTAACAGAAACTCACCTTTAAAGAATAAAAATGTGGCACGCTGAATACCGCATCCCAAACATTCAATACCAAAGAGTTGTTTGTTGAGACAGGGGAGCATGAGGTCTTCTGGGTTGATAAGTTTAATAAGAGTCATACACAAATGTATAAAAAGAAAGGAAATTATTTCATAAAACTTTTGAGGTTAGATTTGGCGTAAACCAATGCTATTTTGAATCTAAATGATTAATTTCGTTTTTCCTTTCATAAAAAACCAACCTATGAGCATATCAAGAGCACTTAACCTTTTATTCATAATTGTTGGCGGATTGATCGCCATTTACGCCAAAGCTGGAGTGGAGCAAAATCAATATCTACTTATTGGAGGTATCGTGATTTTGATGGTGGGTGTGTATAGGATATCAAGAAATATTCCTAGTAAAAATGATCAAGAAACGCCTTCTGATAAAGACGAAAAGCTATGAGTTTAAAAGTAGGAGACAAAGTTACGGTATTGGATGAGGCCATTTCTGGAAGGGTTTCAAAAATTGAAGGAAAGACGGTTTTTATTGAAACTGATGATGGGTTTCTTTTGGATTTTCAAGAGCATGAATTACTCAAAATGGATGGGAAGGACACTTTGAAATCCCGTATTTTCTCTGAGCATTCCTTTAGTGAGGTCCTTTCTGAAAAGGAACAAAACACCAAGCGCAACTCTGTAAAAGTCAAACCAAAAGACCGCAACCAACCGGCAATGGAAGTCGATTTACATATTCATAAATTAACGGAGAACCAACGCAACTTATCTAATTATGATATGCTGACGTTGCAACTTGATACAGCAAAACGTCAATTGGAATTTGCCATCAGCAAACGCATTCAAAAGATAGTATTTATCCATGGCGTTGGAGAAGGGGTATTAAAAATGGAGTTGGAAACACTTTTTTCCCGCTATGAGAATGTCAAACATTATGATGCCGATTTCAAAAAATACGGCATAGGGGCAACCGAAGTCTATATTTTTCAGAATGTATAAAACTCAAAGTTTTTAATACGAACTGATTTGGTTATTACGAAATAGCTAAAATTGAAAATTTCAGATGGCACTATTCAATGTCACTTTCAATATCTATGGTATAAGTGTACGTACCAAAATCAATTTCAGTTAAACTGATCACGTCCAAATTGACGTTGTTAATATAAAACTTGACAGTAATGGTACGTTTGTATACGTTTTTATTGAAGTGTGGATAGTCATATTTATCCTTTGCCTCTTTATCAAGATATCTTGGGACACTTGGTGTAGGAGAACTTTCATCTCGGTCATCCATTGGATTTCCGTTCATGTTTTCGTCTTCATACCGTGTTAAAACACCATCGCCATCATCGTCATTATCTAAATAATCTGGAATACCATCACCATCCGTATCCTGTGCTTTTGACAATCCATCAGCCTCGGTGTAATTATGTTTTTCATCTTTGGTCAAGACATTATCATTATCATCATCTTGATCCAAATAATCCGGAATGCCATCGCCGTCAGAATCTGTGGGATTTGTTGCAGGATTATTATCGCCATCTAAATTGGCATCTTCAATATGTGCGGGAATACCATCGCCGTCATCATCAACAAACGTTGTTATCGTAGTTACTGTGCCAGATGTAGCGGCATAATCCTTAAGAATTCTGGTAGCGGCATCAGGTAATAGATTGCACAGTAAATCTTCAGCATTCCCATCATAGGTCCGATAGTTGAAGATTGAATTAGTCCCATTGATAGGGAAAGTGGCTTTGTAATTATTTTCGGTTGGATTGAAAATAAGTTCTGTAGCAGAGTTTTTAGGGAAAATCAAGCTTAAAGATTCCGATGGGTCTTTTTTAGTGTCGTATAGAAAATAATTTCCCGGACTTAAATCACAAATAGCTAAGGTTCGGTCAAAATCCAATTCTACGTCAATGATGTCACCATCGTTACAAGCAGTGACCAACAAACATAAACTTAAGAAGTAAATTATTTTCTGCATTTCAATCAATTTGGTAGCAAAAATACGGCATTTGTGAATTTATAACGTCCCATCTACGGAATAATTTTATTTGGAGTATTTTTGCAATTCGAAAGGATTTTATCATGAAACAAGTATATTTTGACAATGCAGCAACGACTCCAATGCGCGATGCTGTAATTGATCGTATGACAGAGGTCATGCGTTCGCAATTCGGCAACGCATCATCCACGCATAGTATGGGGCGCTCCGCAAAATCCTTGTTGGAAAGTTCCAGAAAAACCATTGCTTCATTCTTTAATGTCAGTGCTTCGGAAATTGTGTTTACTTCAGGAGGTACGGAAGCCGATAATTTGGTTTTGCAAAGTGCTGTTAGAGATTTGGGCGTTACTGAAATTATCACCAGTAAATTGGAGCATCATGCAGTTTTACATACCGTAGAGCATCTTCAAAAGAAATTTGATATTACTGTTTCCTATGTCAGTTTACTGGAGAACGGCATGGTTGATTTAATTGATCTCGAGCACCTATTACAATCTCCAAATAAAAAACTGGTCAGTTTGATGCATATCAATAATGAAATTGGCAATAAGCTAGACCTCAAAAAGATAGCGGAACTTTGTAAATCCAACCACACGTTGTTTCATAGTGATACCGTACAATCAGTTGGGCATTATGAATTGGATTTACAAGCCATTCCTGTTGATTTCATAGCGGCAAGTGCCCATAAGTTCCATGGTCCAAAAGGAATTGGTTTTGCATTTATCAGAAAGGGTTCGGGCATCAAGGCATCAATTTTTGGAGGTGAGCAGGAGCGTGGGTTCCGTGCAGGTACCGAATCCATCCATAACGTGGTTGGAATGGAAGAAGCTTTAAAACTGAGTTATGCCAATTTAAAAAAAGAACATGCACAGGTTTTGGAATTAAAAACATACTTCATTGACCAATTAAAAAATCTTTCTCCAAAAATGAGCTTCAATGGCAATTGCGATAACTTGGAAGAAAGCACTTATACTTTAATTAATGTCTGTCTGCCAATTGTTCCTGAAAAAGGAGGGATGCTTCATTTTCAATTGGATTTAAAAGGAATTGCCTGTTCTAAAGGCTCGGCTTGCCAAAGTGGGAGCAATCAAAATTCGCACGTCCTTTCTGAGATTTTAAATGCCGAGAACCTTTTAAAGCCTTCTGTGAGATTTTCGTTTTCGAGTTTTAATACGGAGGCCGAAGTAGATTATGTCATTGAAACTTTAAAAGAATTTGTTGAAAATTAGCCCTTATATTCTCGTTCTTTTGGTGTTGATGTCCTGTAAAAAGGAACGAGGCAACACGTCTCACGCGATTTTTTCTGAAACACAAAGTCAAGAAGCACCAAAACGCAAAAAATTTAATGCAAAAAAAGTAGGTGATACCTTGGATGTGTTTAATGATGTTTACGTGTTTTACAATAAAAACATGAGCAATGTTGCTGGCCGAAACTTAACTAAAGAGGGTTACAATTTAGGCCTAAAATGGCAATGTGTTGAATTTGTGAAACGTTATTATTATGATCACTTAAATCATAAAATGCCCAATAGTTATGGTCATGCTAAAGATTTTTTCAATCCTGCGCTAAAGGATAATCAAAAAAACAAGGATCGAAATTTAGTGCAGTTCACAAATGGCAGCCAATTAAAACCTGAAGTGAACGATCTTATTATATTTAAGGGCAATATTTTGAATCCTTATGGGCATGTGGCCATCATTTCAAAAGTGGACAAAAACTCGATTGAGGTGGTGCAACAAAACGTTGGAAGAGAGTCGAGAGAAGATTTTAAATTGCGCTTAAAAAATGATAAATGGTTTGTTGGGGACTCTAGTGTTTTGGGATGGTTGCGAAAGATGGATCGTTAGATAGAGCGCAGATGCCACTGATTAGACCAGGTACTCATGATTTTATTTTGAATTCACTTAGGCTTCGGTCTAAAAAATATAGATTTAAACAGCTCTCCGCCTCTGAAAGAAAAACACTAGTATATCAATTTCTACAGGTTCGATTGTGATGCTTATTGATTGCGATTTAAATCCTTTTAAAATTGATCATCTATCGCTTTGTTACTAAATTCTGCGAAATAAA
>NZ_DATJCA010000098.1:0-12199 GCF_035515035.1 Gelidibacter sp.
GCCAAAACCGGCTTTCATGGCATCATCTATTTTATAAAGTTCGTCGGTTATTTCAGGGATTCGGTTAGACACGTACGCGAACATCGCAGCAAAATTCTTTCTATAAAACTCTCCCGCTTTATCTTTTCCAGAAATTAAAATTGGAAAACGATCAATGACCTTATCAACAGTTTTGGTCAGTTCTAAGGTTGCAAATCGTGCCGATTTCCGATCTCTATATTCAAGGGTGTTTAAATCTAAGGTTCTAATATCCTTACCTTCCTTTTTATAAAAACCTTGTCCGGTTTTACTTCCAAACCATTTGTTTTCTACCATGGTATTGATGAAATCTGGAAGTTTAAAAAGCTCATGGGCTTCATCCTCGGGAGCGTTTTCGTAAATACCGTTAGCCACATGCACCAAGGTGTCCAAACCTACCACGTCAACAGTTCTGAAGGTTGCCGATTTTGGACGACCAATTACCGGTCCGGTCAATTTATCAACTTCTTCCACCGTCAAATCCATTTCTTTTACCTGATGGAAGAGACTTTGAATTCCGAAAATCCCAATACGGTTTCCAATAAATGCCGGTGTATCTTTTGCAATAACCGAAGTTTTACCTAAGAATTTTTCACCATAATTATTCAAGAAATCCAATACCTCTTGAGAGGTTTTTGGTCCAGGGATAATTTCAAATAATTTTAAGTAACGTGCAGGGTTGAAAAAATGCGTTCCGCAGAAATGCTTTTGAAAATCCTCGCTGCGGCCTTCACTCATAAAATGAATAGGAATTCCTGAAGTGTTGGAGGTGATCAAAGTGCCTGGAGTTCTATATTTCTCAAGTTTTTCGAAAACTTGTTTCTTAATGTCCAAGCGCTCCACTACAACTTCCATAATCCAATCCACATTTTTGACTTTTGCAATGTCGTCTTCAAGATTACCGGTAGTAATTCTGCTGGCGAACGCTTGGTCGTAAATAGGAGAGGGTTTCGATTTTAGAGAAGCAGTCAAAGAATCGTTAACAATTCTGTTTCTAACGGCTTTGTCCTCTAAAGTGAGTCCTTTAGCTTTTTCGGCATCATTCAATTCTCTTGGGATAATATCAAGAAGTAATACGTCAACGCCTATATTGGCAAAATGACATGCAATACCGCTTCCCATAATTCCAGAGCCAATAATGGCTACTTTTTTTATTCTACGTTTGCTCATGTTATTATAAACTATTTTCTTTTTGGTTGTATATGTTTTTATTGGAGATCATGTTATTGATGATCTCGGCGACCTCATAAAAATGCTGTAATTGTTCTTCCGAAACGTTTTTGCGAATGGCCTCATTAAAAGTTAACACTTTTTCTTTAGAGTATGCGCGTTTTTTCTTTCCAAAATCGGTTAGGAAAATCAAAACGCCACGTCCGTCTTCAGGATTGGGGCGTCGCTCAATCAAACCGCGTGCTTCCATAGATTTTAAGGTTCTGGATAGGCTCGTGGCTTCCATGCCCATTTTTGGTCCCATAGCGGTTGAAGGTGTGCCTTTTTCAGGATCAATGCTCAGTAAAGCAAAACCTGTCGCCATAGTGCTGTCAAACTTTGAAGCTTCTTCGTTATACATTTTAGTAACCGCTAACCAAGTGGTTCTAAGAACGTAATCAATGGTTTTATCTTTCATTCTAATACATAAGGATTCCAAATATACAAAAATTTACTATGCATGCATAATAAATTAAAAATATTTTTTGCGGATGTTTTTAAGACCTTGTCAATCCTTTAAAAGGACGATTAAACCTTTCCATATGATCTTGGTTAAACAGTTATTTGTACTTTTGCGCCTTTACTAACATCACATTTATTTTTCATGAAGTTGTTCTTTCGGAAACAGGAATATATCGTTCTACTTTATCGCCTATTTCTGGCGTATCTCTTTTATTTTATTGCCAGATTTTTGTTTTTCCTCTATAATTATGATGTTTTGGAAGTGCATTCGCTGGGAGAGTTTTTTAAATTGTCTTTTTACGGATTGGCTTTTGATACTGCGGCAATTTTATATGTCAATAGTCTCTTTATTGTTCTCTCGATTTTGCCACTTCGGTCGACCACATCCTCAGGGTATCAAAAATTACTGTTCTACGTTTATTTTATTACCAATTTGGTTGGGTATGCGTTCAATTACGTGGATTTCATTTACTACAAATTCAATTTCGCCAGAACAACACTATCGGTTTTAGAGGTGGTAGAGAATGAAGCCAATAAAACGGCCATGTTTTTCAGGTTTATGGTGAGTTATTGGCATGTGTATCTTTTGTTCCTTTTAGTGAGCTTGCTATGGATCTACTTGTACAAAAGGGTAAAGCTGCAGCCAATGGCACATCCATTATCAACTAAAACATATTATCTGTCTTCTCTTATAGGCTTTATTATCGTTGGTGTTTTAATCGTGGGTGGCATTAGAGGCGGCGATTTTAAAAAAAGTACGCGTCCCATCAATTTGGTGGATGCAAGCAAGCATGTCAAAAAAATGGAGCAAGCCGATTTAGTGCTCAACACCACATTTGCATTTATCAGAACCTTTGGAACCAAAAGCTTTAAGAAAGTAGATTATAAAATTACCGATGAAGAGATTGAGTTTTACATCAAGCCTATAAAGCATTACACTAATAATGACCCAACAAAACCGAATATTGTAGTTATCATTACCGAAAGTATGGGTCGGGAATATATTGGCGCGTTTAATAAGGATATGGACATTGACAATTATGTGAGTTACACACCATTTTTGGATTCTTTGGCGCAACACAGTCTTATCTTTCCGAATGCTTTTGCCAACGGCTCTAAATCCATTCATGGCATGTCTTCTGTTTTGGCTGGTATTCCTTCGTTTCTTGATGCCTTTACGTCCTCAAGTTATGCCAATCAAAAAATCCAGAGTTTGGTATCTGTTTTTAACGAAATGGATTATGACACTTCCTTTTTTCACGGGGCACCCAATGGTTCGATGGGATTTTTGGGATTTAGCAATATTTTAGGATTCGATCATTATTACGGAATGGAAGAATACGGCAACGACGATGATTTTGATGGCAGTTGGGGCATTTGGGATGAACCATTTTTACAGTATATGAAATCGACTTTGGACCAAAAACAACAGCCATTTTTTAGCACTGTTTTTACGGTAACGTCCCACGAGCCATTTGTAATTCCAAAAAAATACGATGGTAAATTTCCGAAAGGAGACGTTCAAATGCACGAACCTGTTGGCTATACAGATTATGCATTTAAACGATTCTTTGAAGCGGCAAAGAAAGAGCCGTGGTTTGACAACACCATCTTTGTGATTACTGCTGATCATCCTAACCAAGTGTATTATGATGTCTATAACAAAACGATCAATAGACGTGCGGTGCCTATTCTGTTTTACAAATCGGATGGCAGTTTGGTAGGTACAAAGAACGAATTGGCGCAGCAAATTGATATTTATCCCACTTTAATGGATATTATTGGGTACGACAAACCTTTTAGAAGTTGGGGAAGGAGTCTTGTTTCAGATGATGGTGTAGAGCCTTTTGCAATTAATCATAACGCCTCTCAATATTATATGTTACGTGGGAATTACATCTGTGCTTTTGATGGCAAGCAAACCACCGGATTTTATGATATTAACGATAAAAGCCTAGAACATAATTTGATTGCCAATAAAACCTCTGAAATGGAAGCCGCTGAAACAGCTTGTAAAGCATTTTTACAAGATTATTTTGAGCGTATTGTGGATAAGAAGTTGAGTTTGAATAAATAAAAAAGAGCTTCATTTTATGAAGCTCTTTCGTTTACGGTCTGTATATTTTCTCAATAAGTTCCTTGTACATCTCCTTGATGATTTTTCGTTTCATTTTCATGGTTGGAGTTAATTGACCACCTTCAATAGACCAAATATCGGGCGTAAGTTCAAACTTCTTAATTTGCTCCCATTTTCCAAAATGCACATTGGCTTTATCTATTTCCTTTTGGATTCGAGCCAATACAACTTCAGATTTTATAATCGACTGATTGTCTAATTGGACGTCTTTATCTTTCTTTTTAATCCACTCTTTGATGAATTCAAAATTAGGTTGAATCAAGGCGGCTGGCATTTTCTCACCTTCACCAATGATCATGATCTGTTCAATAAATCGCGACTGTTTTAATTCGTTTTCCAACAACGCGGGAGCCACATATTTTCCTCCAGAAGTTTTGAACATCTCTTTTTTACGGTCCGTTATTTTTAAGAAACCGTCTTCATCTATTTCACCAATATCTCCAGTGTGAAAATAGTCGCCCGACATCACGGATTTCGTTTGCTCAGGCTCATTATAATACCCTAACATGATATTTGGACCTTTCACAAGAATTTCGCCGTCTTCAGCAATTTTTACATCTACATTATCAATAATTTTTCCAACAGTACCCACTTTAAAACCTTTGTTTCGCATATCATTTACTGAGATTACGGGAGAGGTTTCCGTTAATCCGTAACCTTCCATGATGGGCATTTCGGCAGCCGCAAAAGTTCGTGTGAGTCGCGGTTGTAATGCTGCACTTCCTGAAACCATCATATCCAAATTACCACCAAGACCTTCTTTCCATTTGCTAAAAATTAGTTTTCTTGCAAGTTTCAGCTGTAATTCATACCACCAGCCATTGGCGCCATAAGGCTCATATTTAAGCCCTAAATCTATAGCCCAGAAAAACAATTTCTTTTTGATGCCTGTCAATTCACCTCCTTTGGCTACAATTTTGTCATATACCTTTTCATAAAGTCGTGGTACTGCGGTCATGACATTTGGTTTGACTTCCTGAAGATTCTCACTCATCTTTTCAATAGATTCTGCAAAATAAATTTCCACACCACAATATTGGTAGAGGTACAAAATCATGCGTTCAAAGACATGACAGACGGGTAGAAAGCTTAAGGCCTTGGATTTTCCGTTTTCAAAAGGCACTCGTTTTTGACTGTCCAGCACGTTGGAGACTAGGTTATTGTGTGAAAGCATGACCCCTTTTGGTTTTCCTGTAGTTCCAGACGTGTAAATTAAAGTGGCCAAATCGTGAGGTTTTACTACAGCCATGCGCGCTTCTACCTCATGTTGGTTGCTCTCATCTTTGCCTAATTCTAAAATATCTTTCCAGCTCTTTTCATCTTTAATGTCATCAAAAGTATATACTGCTTTTAGTTTGGTATTTGCTTTTATGGCATTGATTTTAGCTAAAACTTCTTCATCGGACACAAAGCAAATGATTGATCCGGAATGGTTAAGGATGTATTCGTAATCAGATTCAGAAATTGTTGGATAGATTGGGGTGTTTTGCGCTCCAATTTGCAAAATACCAATATCCATAACGTTCCATTCAGTTCGGTTATTGGAGGAAATAACCGCAATTTTATCGTTTGGTTGAATACCAATGCGCAGCAAACCTCTGCTTATGGCATTGGCTTGGTCAATATATTCTTGAGTGGAAATTGAGGTCCATTTCCCGTCATATTTTGTAATAAGTGCTTTCTCAAGGTAATAATGTTTCAATTGATACCTTGGAAAATCAAAAATTCTGGTAACGTCAGTCATTAGTTTTATGAAGTTTAGGATATGCAAAGTATGAAAATAAATAGGATATTCAAATGAGGACATAAAAAAAGGGACTTTTACATTAGTAAAATCCCTTTTTAAATTGGGTAATATTAAATTTTATTGATTTTCAATCCATTTGCGTGCATTGACAAAGGCTTCCAGCCATGGCGAAACATCGTCTTTTCTGCCTTCAGGATAATACGGCCAATTCCATTGAAATGTGGATCGTTCAATGTGTGGCATGGTCACTAAATGTCTACCTGTTTTGTCGCACATCATCGCCGTATTGTAGTCAGATCCATTTGGGTTTGCCGGATAGGCCTCATAACCATACTTGGCCACGATGTTGTAATGGTCTTCTGAAAGTGGTAGTTTAAACTTGCCTTCTCCGTGTGAAATCCAAACCCCTAAGGTGGTTCCGGCCATACTTGAGAGCATGACAGAATTATTTTCTTGTATTTTTACAGAGCTAAATCCGCTTTCGTGCTTATGGGATGTATTATACGTCAGTTTTCCATGAGTTTCATGCTCAGGATTGACCAAGCCTAATTCCATCCAAAGTTGAGCGCCATTACAAATCCCTACGGACAGCGTGTCTTCTCGTTTAAAGAAATTCTTTAAGGCAAGATTTGCTTTTTCGTTGTACAAGAACGCACCCGCCCAGCCTTTTGCAGAGCCTAAAACATCTGAGTTTGAAAACCCGCCAACGGTGCCGATAAACTGAATGTCCTCCAACGTTTCACGACCTGAAATCAAATCGGTCATGTGCACGTCCTTAACATCAAATCCTGCCAGATACATGGCGTTTGCCATCTCGCGTTCAGAGTTGGACCCTTTCTCTCTTAAAATGGCTGCTTTTGGGCGCGATTTGACTGTGCCTTCCAATTTCCCTGTGAAATGTTCTGGGAATTTATAATGTAAAGGTTGATGCTTATAATTATCGAACCGATCTTGGGCCAATCCGTTTGCCGTTTGCTTTTGATCGAGTAGAAAAGAGGTTGTATACCACATGTCGCGCAATTTGGAAACGGTCATACTGAATACGTCGTTGCCATTGATGATATTTAAGAAATCACCTTCTACTACTTTACCTATTTTGAAGAATTCAATCTCTGCATCAGCCAATATTTTTTCTGCTGAATTATCTTTTGTTTGAAAAACGATTCCGGCATTTTCAGCAAAAAGTATTTTGAAAGAGTCCTTCTCGCCGATGTTGGTCAGATCCAATTCAGCTCCTAAATTGTTATCGGCAAAACACATTTCCAATAAGGTCGTGATCAATCCGCCCGAAGCCACATCATGTCCCGCAACAATTTGACTATCCTTGATTAAATTTTGAATGGTGTTGAAAACTGTTTTTACATAGGATGCATCCTGAACTTTAGGCGTTTCGTTCCCAATTTTGCTCAAGACTTGGGCAAATGAACTGCCGCCCAATTTAAATCCGTCCTGAGAAAGATTGATATAATAGAGGCTTCCGGCCGTTTTCTTTAAAACAGGTTCGACTACTTTGGTAATGTCATTACAATTTGCTGCTGCCGAAATAATGACGGTTCCAGGAGAAATAACCTCTTCATCTGGATATTTCTGCTTCATGGAAAGCGAATCTTTTCCCGTAGGGACATTGATGCCCAAATCGATAGAAAATTCTGAAACTGCTTTTACTGCGGCGTAAAGACGTGCATCTTCACCTTCGTTTTTACAAGGCCACATCCAGTTTGCTGAAAGGGATACACTTTGCAACCCGTCTTTTAAAGGTGCCCAAATGATATTTGTAAGTGCTTCAGTAATACCGTTTCTACTGCCGGCTATAGGATCAATCAAGCCCGAAATAGGGGAGTGACCAATGGAAGTGGCTACACCTTCTTTTCCGGTATAATCCAGGGCCATTACGGCCACATTGTTCAAGGGTAATTGTAGTGGGCCAACACATTGTTGTTTGGCAACCTTACCGCCCACACAACGGTCTACTTTATTGGTCAGCCAATCTTTACAGGCCACAGCTTCCAGCTGCAATAATTGGTCTAAATAATCGTAAAATTTATCTTTTTTATAAGTGACTGCGTCGTAATTTCTACTGATGGTTTTATCCGTCATGATTGTTTTTGGAGAACTTCCAAACATATCATTAATTTCCAAGTCCATTGGTTTTTTGCCCGTAGTTTTGGATTCGAAAGTAAACCGATGATTTCCAGTTACATCTCCCACAGTATACATTGGTGAGCGCTCACGATCTGCTATTCTTTGAAGCGTTTCCAAATGCTTTTCCGCAATGACCAAGCCCATACGTTCTTGAGATTCATTCCCAATAATTTCTTTTGCTGAAAGCGTCGGATCTCCCACCGGTAATTTATCTAAATCGATAAGCCCACCAGTATCTTCAACCAATTCACTTAAACAGTTCAAATGTCCGCCAGCACCATGGTCATGAATGGAAACAATAAAGTTTTCTTCACTTTCAACCATGCCACGTACGGCATTGGCGGCACGTTTTTGCATTTCCGGATTGGAACGTTGTACGGCGTTTAATTCAATACCTGTTGAAAATTCGCCCGTATCAGCTGATGATACTGCCGCACCACCCATCCCAATACGGTAGTTTTCTCCACCAAGGATGACCACTTTATCACCAATTTTCGGGGTGTCTTTTAATGCTTGATCTGCTTTTCCGTAGCCAATACCTCCAGCTTGCATGATTACTTTATCATAACCGAGTTTGCGTGGAGACTCTGAGCCCGTGGAAGCCTCTTGATTCTCGTCATGTTCAAAAGTCAATACAGAGCCACAGATCAAAGGTTGCCCGAATTTGTTTCCAAAGTCTGAAGCCCCATTACTCGCCTTGATTAAAATATCCATTGGTGTTTGATACAACCACGGACGGGCTTCCATAGTCTGTTCCCATGGTTTGTCCTGAGCTCCATCTAACGTGTCCTCCAATCGGGAATACGCCGTCATGTAAACCGCTGTTCCCGCCAATGGTAAAGACCCTTTTCCTCCAGCCAATCGATCTCTGATTTCTCCACCAGAACCTGTGGCAGCACCGTTGAAAGGCTCAACAGTAGTTGGGAAATTATGAGTTTCCGCCTTTAATGAAATAACCGACTCATAATCTGTGATTTGATAGAAATCTGGCTTATCTGCTGTTTTTGGTGCAAATTGTTCAACTATAGGCCCTTTTACAAAAGCGACGTTGTCTTTGTAGGCCGAAACAATTGTATTGGGATTTTTATTGGAAGTTTCCCGAATCATCTTGAACAGCGACTTTTCCTTTTCATCACCATCAATCACAAAAGTGCCATTGAAGATTTTATGACGGCAATGCTCACTGTTGACCTGTGAAAATCCAAAGACTTCCGAATCGGTCAGTTTTCTGCCAATTTTTTTGGAAATAGCGTCTAAATAGTCAATTTCTTCGTCATTCAATGCCAATCCTTCTTGTTGGTTATACCCCGAAATATCATCGATTTCAATGATTGGCTCGGGCTGGATATGAATGGTGAACGACTCTTGGTTGATCCCATTATATTTTTGGGAAATCATCGGATCAAAGTCTGTGAAATCTTCAGCTACAGCCTGAAATTCTTCAATACGAATAATATCAGAAACACCCATGTTTTGAGTGATTTCAACAGCGTTTGTACTCCAGGGAGTAATCATAGCAGCACGGGGACCAACAAAAAAAGCATCGAGAGATGCTTGTTCTATTTTAGGTTGGTTGCCAAATAACCACACCAATTTATCGATGGTTTCAGTTGCTAATTCTTTTGTGGCTTGAACAGCAAATACCTTGCTGTTTTGGTTTCCGAAGAAATGAATCATTATGTCTTAGTTTACGCCTGACTTTTTGGTCAGACAGTTTGTATTTTCAAAGTGCAAAATTAGTCTTTTTTAAAGATATTATTTCAAAATCAAACATAAATATAAGGAGCTCCCAAATTGCTAATCCGAAATGAAAAGCTCGTCCATTACTTTATATTAAATTGAATAAAGTGAAATCGAACGTCAGGTTTAAAATATTTTCTTAAACCCTCTCAATTAAAAAATCCTAGCACTGTTGTCGGGATCTGTCCAATGTGCTTACATCAAATTTCAATTTATTTTTTTTGTAAGAGCGCCATATAAAATCCATCAAACCCAGAAGTATGAGCGAGTAGTTTTTCATCTTTTACAAATGTAAAATCCTGGCCGCTTTCTGAAGCTAAAAATGTTTTCACTTGATCTTGGTTTTCCGAAGGCAAAATTGAACAGGTTGCATAGACCATTTGACCTCCTGATTTAACTATTTTAGAATATTGTTGCAGGATCTCCTGTTGGGTCACCTTGATTTTATCTATAAATTCAGGTTGCAGCTTCCATTTGGCATCCGGATTTCTTCTCAGCACCCCCAGTCCAGAACATGGTGCGTCTATCAGGACACGATCGGCTTTGTCATGAAGTTTTTTGATGACTTTAGTCGAATCTATTGCTCTTGTCTCTACATTAAACACGCCATTGCGTTTGGCACGTCTTTTCAGTTCGTTGAGTTTGTTTTCATAAATATCCAAGGCAATCACTTGACCCTTATTTTCCATTAAAGCAGCAATGTGCAATGCTTTTCCGCCGGCACCCGCGCAGGCATCAACCACACGCATTCCAGGTTCAACATTTAGAAACTCGGCCACCAATTGTGATGAGGCATCCTGAACTTCAAAATGACCGTCTTTAAAGGCTTCCGTTTGAAAAACGTTGGCGCGTTCTTTCAGTTTTAAAGCATAGGGATAGTTTGGTATAAAATCTGTTTCAATGTCCAAATCAAACAATACTGCCTGTAACTTTTCTTTGGTTGTTTTTAAGGTGTTGACTCTTAAAATCACATCCGCTTGTTCGTTTAAAGCGCTTATTTCTTTGGTCCATACCTCATTGCCCAATTCTTTTTCGCCCAATTCATCCATCCAATCAGGAATGGATTCCTTGAATTTTCTTGTTTTAGAAAGTTCGTCAAAACGGCCTTTGATTTTTCGGGTGGGTGTGTTTTCAAAATAAGACCAATCTGGAAGTTTGATCCCTTTTAAAGTAGCCCAAACGGCAAACATTCTCCAAATATTATCTCTATCAAACGGTTCCTTGACTTCAGCAATTTCAGCATATAAACGCTTCCATCTTACAATATCATAGGTGGTTTCTGCAACAAAGGCACGATCACGGGCACCCCAACGCTTATCGCGTTTTAAAAGTTGTTGGATGACTTTGTCAGCATATTGACCCTCGTTAAAGATCAGCATCAATCCATCAATAACTGCAAAACATATATTTCTGTGTAATCTCATTTTCTAATTTATTAATTGTTTGTCGTTAAGTTGCACGACTGCAAGCTTTATTATAAAAATTGCGATTGCAAAGTTACGTTAAAATGCCGCGAATGCGTGACTATTTTATTTTTTTTGATTCTAATATCAAGTATCTTTCCCAAAAAAAAAGTGACCATGCGAATTTTGACCTCTCTATTTCTGTTTATTGCCATCCTGTCTTGTAAACAAAAAGAAGAACCTAATAAACCGGAAATCTCCAAAGTTGAGATTGAAGAGATTTTTAATAACAGCGCTTTAAGTATCAGGGCAATTGATGTCGCTTCTGATAAAAGCTTGGCTTTTGCCGCTAACAACGGCGTTTTTGGTCTTTATAATCCTCAAACTGAAGAATGGGCCACGGCGACGCAAAATTATGACACTTTAAATTTACAGTTTAGGGCAGTGGCAAGAACCGCCAATGATTTTTTTATGCTGAGTGTAGAGAACCCTGCATTGTTATTTAAGACAGGAGAAAACGGCGAAATGGAATTGGTTTATAAAGAAGTCCATGAAAAGGTGTTTTATGATGCATTAAGTTTTTGGAATTCTCGAGAAGGCATTGCAATTGGCGATCCAACTGAGGATTGCATGAGTATTATTATTACTAGGGATGGTGGCGAAACCTGGAATAAGCTACCCTGCGATAGCTTACCGAAAAGCTTGGAAGGTGAAGCTGCTTTTGCAGCAAGCAATACAAATATTGCCATTGTAGGCAACAACACTTGGGTAGCGACTGGTGGAAAAACGAGCAGAATATTATTTTCTGGTGATAAGGGCAAGTCATGGGAAATTTTTGAAACGCCAATGATCAATGGACAATCCACCACAGGTATTTATTCCGTGGATTTTTATGACGAAAATAACGGATTTGCCATTGGTGGCGATTATACAAAACCAGAAGAAACGAAAGCCAATAAAATGAGGACTTCAGATGGCGGAAGAACATGGGAATTAGTGGGCGATAAGCTAGAGCCTGGCTATAGAAGTTGTGTGCAATATGTTCCAAACGGCGACGGGAAATCCCTTGTGGCCATCGGTTTTAAAGGAATTGACTATTCTTCTGATTCTGGCAGCACCTGGAAGCATTTGAGCGATGAAGGTTTCTATACCATCAGATTTTTAAATGATAGTGTGGCTTATGCTGCGGGGAAGGGCAGAATAGCTCGTTTAAAATTCAAATAAATAGAAAGGCAGAATAAAAAAAAATCCAAAATCCAATTGTTGATTTTTGGAGTTTGGAATTTTTATTCTTTGGAATTTGAGAGTTTATACTTTATGGTTTCTCCTGCTTATCACCAT
>NZ_DATJCA010000099.1:0-2887 GCF_035515035.1 Gelidibacter sp.
TTACTTTCTTTTGAACCAAAATAAATGGTAGCACCCACGGCAACAGCTCCCATATCCCAAGCCGATTTAACCTTTCCAAATAGTGTTTGGTCATAGGTATTTGGATAGGTAAGCAGTTCATTGTGGTTGATTTTTACAATAAATGGGATTTTGTGAGCATATTTTCGGGCGTTCAACCCCAGTACACCAAACGTAGATGCCACAGCATTACAACCAGCTTCAATAGCTAGTTTTATTATATTCTCGGGGTCAAAATAGTCTCGGTTTTTATAGAACGAAAAAGCGGCACTATGTTCAATACCTTGATCGACAGGCAGAATGCTCAAGTAACCTGTGCTTCCCAGATTACCGTGTTTG
The DNA here is from genome assembly GCF_035515035.1 of Gelidibacter sp. Lineage (GTDB taxonomy): Bacteria > Bacteroidota > Bacteroidia > Flavobacteriales > Flavobacteriaceae > Gelidibacter. The sequence goes on from NZ_DATJCA010000099.1 coordinate 358, forward strand.
TACAACTGGGAAAGGCTTCGCAGTACTTGTGGATTTCTATTGCTATTTCCAAATAACTGATCAAGACCATCCTTAGCGGGGGTTTGCAATTCATTCTTTGTTAATTTTTCACAAACATGATCCAAATAGAAGGATGCCTTTTCCCCCAACAGTTCTGCAATATTTTCGTTCATTTTCATTTTTTTTACTTTAATCAATTCAAAAACTTTTATTTGTTTTGGAAATGGATGTAGATGCATCGGTTTCAATCTGGATAAGTATTATAACCAGAGTGCAAACTTGTAATGCACTTATATAATTTTTTTGCTCAGGAACGTAACTGTGTTCTATAGAAGCAAAAGGAATAACCTTCCCCGAAGCCTTGAAATTGGTATATTTTTTTCATTTGCCTTTCATGTTGATTTCATTTATAGTAAACAATAAAATAATCACCGTTCGCTTGTTTAAACACCTGCTTCTGTAATAAACCCGAAAGTGTCAAATATTCTGTTACGTCATAGTTGATTGTTCTTACCCGCATGCCCATTAGATAAGCCTTAATGGAAATCCTTTCTGTAATCTTCAGGTTGTTATTTTCTTTAATGAGCACACGATTGGTGATATCTACATTGTTTTTAGACCCAAGGAAATTAAGAATACCCGTTTCCACATGCATCGTCAGGCTCATACTGCGTACCATGTCATCAACCGCTAAAGCATATAGCTTTTTAAAATCTCCCGATTTCACAGACACCCTGACCTTCCTCTTTTTGGGATTGACTGCAAAGACCGATAAAAGCACATCCGCTTCTCCCGGACGGCACTCGTAACTGGTTGTGTAAGTTTCTTCTAACTTTTGTGCTTCGTCATAAAGTTCTGTTTTGATATTTATAAAGAAAGTCCCACCCCTTCGGGTCATTTTTCCGGCAGTAAATATTTGCTTCCCTGTAAGTTTTCCCTTTTTGTCAAAACTTTGTCTTGTTATCTTTTTGCCTTCTATTTGCTCAATCAACATTGCTTTGTCCTGAGCTTGGATTGACGCAAAAGGAAATAGAAGCAGAGAGAAAAATAATATTATGAAAATTGATTTATTCACGTCGCGTTTTTTTCTTTTAAGCCAGATAGGAAGGCTTTTGTTAACTTTACTTTCCTGATAAGGCTTGTTGGACCAAAATCAATTCACTTATATTTTCTTTATCTACCATGCCAACCAGTATGCCGTTATCCTGTACAGGATAAACCTTATAACCCTTTGTTGTCATGTTTGAGTAAACGTCCTGCAGGCTCATCTCCGGTGAAAGTATTGTGAAGTCCGTCCGCATGCTGTTCCTTACAGGAGACGATTTTCCGAAAGCAGACAAGCCCTGTATCAGTTCTTTCCGCGAAAGCACGCCATGAACTTTGCCATCTGTAGCTACAAGAAAATCCTGCTCCTTACCGTCGAGCAGTATCTGAACTGCTTTCTCAAGGCTGTCGTTTGGAAGCAGGGTAGTAAACCGTGTCATCAACACTTTTCGAACATCATAGCCTTCCAATATGCTGTGTGTAGCTTCATACGTAGCTTCGCTACTGGCCCCTAGATATATAAACAATCCGATAAAAACAAGCCAGAAACTGTAGAAAAAGCCCAGAAAAACTAACATTATTGCTAGGAATTGACCTACTTCGGCAGCAATTCGTGTGGCCTTGGATCTATCCATTTTGAAAGCAAGAAGCGCTCGCAATACCCTGCCACCGTCCATTGGGAAAGCCGGTATAAGGTTAAATACAGCCAAAATGGTATTTGCCGCAAAGAGGTTGAAAACAAAAGACTCGGTTTGCATGTGATCCACGTTTTTTAGCACAGTCCAATCAGGCATAGTAGCCGAGAGCTGCATATATGTCCACAGAGCAGCAGCAATAACTATATTAACGGCTGGGCCTGCAAATGCCACCACCAATTCCTGTTTTGGCTTTCTTGGCATGCTTTCAAGAGTGGCTACCCCCCCGATAGGGTAAACAGTAACGTCTTTTGTCTGAATATTGAACCGCTTAGCTGCAAGAGCGTGTCCAAATTCATGAAATATCACACAGGCAAACAAAGCAAGGATAAAAATCACTCCCCATATTGCTTCAGAAAAACCATGACCCATTTGTGTGTGCATCAGGAATACCCAAGCTAGGAGTATCACAAACGTCCAATGAATAAACACCTTTATGCCTAAAATATTTCCGAGATACAAAGCCCCTTTCTTTTTCATAACATTCTGTTTTATTTATCTGATAACTTATTTCTTTTGCTCACCGACTAATAAAAACTTTGTTTTATTCCTAGGCTTTCGTTCGTCTTTATTATTGACTTTTCAGCATTTGGTTCTATCCCAGTCAATGCACGGATAGCGTCTATGGTTTCAGGGATTACGATGGCCTGATTGTCTACTACGTAAGCATAAAACAATTCATCGCCCTGTACTTTCAGCATATCTTTCCATACAGCTACTTCATACATATCACCATACGGACGACCCATTTCCAACATCAGCTCTTTCACCGTATTGGTGGCTGGCAACCC
>NZ_DATJCA010000100.1:0-38208 GCF_035515035.1 Gelidibacter sp.
ACAATATTCCTACGGCCAAGTTTACTCGTTTTGCCTACCTCTCCCAAATTGAAGATGCCATTGACAATGGCGGCCTTCATTTACCTTTTGTTTGGAAAGCAGCCCAGTTTGGATATGACGGTAATGGGGTGAAGATAGTGCGAAGTAAAGCCGACTTAAAAGATCTCCAAGACGGCGAGTGTATTGCAGAAGCCTTGATTCCATTTAAAAATGAACTTGCGGTTATCGTTAGTAGAAATGTGAAGGGTGAAGTGACGACCTATCCCGTTGTAGAGATGGAATTTCATCCAGAAGCCAATCAAGTAGAATACGTAATTTGTCCTGCAAGAATTGGCACTAAAATCGCCCACAAAGCACAAGACATCGCGTTAAAAGTTTCGAAAGCTTTCAATCATGTTGGTTTGTTGGCGGTAGAAATGTTTCAAACCCAAGATGACGAAATTCTTGTAAATGAAGTTGCCCCGCGACCGCACAACTCTGGGCACCATACTATTGAATCCAGCTACACCTCTCAATTTGAGCAACACTTAAGAGCCATTCTTGATTTACCTTTAGGTAGAACAGATAATAAAGTGGCCGCCGTGATGGTCAATTTGGTAGGCGCCGAAGGCCATTCTGGCGATGTGATTTATGAAAACATTGAAGCTATCATGGCCATGGATGGTGTGACACCTCATATCTATGGTAAAAAACAGACCAGACCATTCCGAAAGATGGGTCATGTAACCATTGTTAATGAAGATCTGAATGAAGCGCGACAAATTGCCGAGGATGCGAAGAATCTAATAAAAGTTATTAGTCAGTAAATACGCAACAAATCAATAATCTTTCTTCCTCTTAACCGAGAACTTAAATATTTATAGTTTATAAAATTATGAGCAAAATAGGAATCATCATGGGAAGCAAAAGCGACCTTCCAGTAATGCAAGACGCTATTGACATTTTAAAACAGTTTGATATTGCAGTTGAAGTTGATATTGTATCAGCCCACAGGACTCCGGAAAAGTTATTTGATTATGGAAAAAACGCCCATACCCGCGGCTTTTCAGTAATCATTGCAGGTGCTGGAGGCGCTGCCCATCTTCCAGGGATGATTGCCTCATTATCTCCACTACCGGTAATAGGTGTTCCTGTAAAAAGTACAAATTCCATTGATGGTTGGGATTCCATCCTTTCCATTCTTCAAATGCCAGGAGGCGTTCCTGTTGCTACAGTAGCCTTAAATGGCGCAAAAAATGCCGGCATTCTGGCAGCTCAAATTATTGGAAGTTCGGATGCTCAGGTGAGAGATAAGATCATCGCCTATAAAGAAGACTTAAAAACTCAAGTTATCGCTTCTGCTCAAGATTTAAAATAGAGAACCCTGAACAAGTGCCAGGGTTCTCATGCTATTAATCAACTATAAAAGGGTATTTATCTAAATTTTTTACAATTGCGAAACAAAGGTAAATAAATCAGGAATAAATCTATGTAAATAATAAGTCGATTGTCAGAATCACAACCAATTAGTAAGATAAATTTCAAACCTCTTTCTTTAAAATCGAATATTTCCTTCTATGAATATCTTAAACACCTATTTCAACACGCCATACAATACAGCACCTTTTTCCAAAATAAAGGACACTGATTATCTGCCCGCTTTCAAGGCCGCCATTGACAGCGCCAAACTGGAAATTGAGGCCATAACGAATTCAGATCAGGAACCATCGTTTGAAAATACGATTGAAGCATTAGAATTTACCGGCCAACAATTGGATCGGATTTCGAGTATTTTTTTCAATCTCAATTCTGCAGAAACCAGCGATACCATTCAAAAAATCGCCCAAGAAGTTTCTCCCTTAATCACTGAATTCAGCGACGACATCACTTTAAACGAGGCGTTGTTCAAGAAAGTCAAAGCGGTTTATGATCAAAAGGACACTTTAGAATTGACTACTGAACAACACACGCTTTTAGACAAAAAATATAAGAGCTTTGCACGGAATGGCGCTAATCTTTCCGAAGACAAAAAGCAAAAACTTAGAGACATTGACAAACAATTGAGCCAGCTCAAATTGACCTTTGGTGAAAACGTCTTGGCAGAAACCAATAACTTTGAAATGTTGGTGAGCAATGAAGATGAGCTTTCTGGATTGCCAGAAGGCGTATTGGAAGCTGCAAAACAATTGGCAGAAAGCAAAGACAAAGATGGTTGGCTATTTACCTTGGACTACCCAAGTTATATCCCTTTCATGACTTATGCAGATAATAGAGCGCTCAGAAAAAAACTAGCCATTGCTGCAGGAAAAAAAGCGTTTAAAGGAGATGCCCTGGACAACCAAAGTAATGTGTTGCAGATTGCAAAATTACGCTTTCAGCGCGCCCAGCTTTTAGGTTATAAAACCCATGCGCATTTTGTACTTGAGGAACGCATGGCCAAAACGCCACAAAAGGTCGAAGATTTTTTAGAAGAACTTTTAGTCAAGGCCAAACCAGCCGCATTGCGCGAATTTAGAGAACTGCAAGAATTTGCTCATAGTCTGGATGGCATTGATCAATTGGAAAAATGGGATTCGGCCTATTATGCCGAAAAATTAAAGCAGAAACGTTTTGATTTGGACGATGAAAAGCTAAAACCCTATTTTAAGCTCGAAAATGTTATTGATGGAGCTTTTAAGGTCGCGAAAAAATTGTTCGGTTTGGTTTTTGAAGAAATCACAACCATCGATAAATATCACAAAGACGTTTTAACTTATAAAGTAACCAACACCAACGGCGAATTGGTGGCTATTTTTTACGCCGATTTTTTCCCAAGAGCAGGAAAACGCAATGGCGCTTGGATGACCAGCTACAAACCTCAATTCATAAAAGCGGATAAACATGAGCGTCCGCACATTTCAATAGTCTGTAATTTCACCAAACCCACCAAAACCAAACCGTCACTATTGACTTTTAATGAGGTGACCACCCTATTCCATGAATTTGGCCATGCTCTTCATGGTATGTTGGCAAATACAATTTATCCAAGTTTATCGGGCACCAGTGTTTTTTGGGATTTCGTAGAATTACCAAGTCAAATATTTGAGAATTGGTGTTATGAAAAAGAGGCTTTAGAATTGTTTGCCACCCATTACCAAACAGGTGAATTGATTCCAATGGATTTGGTTCAAAAAATTAAGGATTCTGCTGCTTTTCACGAAGGCATGCAAACCTTACGTCAATTGAGTTTTGGGCTTTTGGACATGAGCTGGCACGGGACTGATCCAACCTCAATAAATGATGTAAAAGCGCATGAATTAAAAGCTTTTGAAGGGAGTCAATTATTCCCCGATGTCAAAGAAAACTGCATGAGTACCTCCTTTTCCCATATTTTCCAAGGTGGTTATTCGTCGGGATATTATAGCTATAAATGGGCTGAAGTTCTGGACGCAGATGCTTTTGAATTCTTCAAGGAAAAAGGAATTTTCAACAAAGAAGTCGCCACAAGATTTATGGAGCATGTGCTTTCACAAGGTGGGATTGAAGATCCAATGGTGCTGTATAAACGTTTTAGAGGAAAAGAACCTCAACCTGATGCGCTATTGAAACGGGCGGGACTTCTTGAAAAGTAAATTCATATAAAAGTACAAGTAAAATATAATTTAGAAATCCACTTACCAGATTTGGTGATGTTATTTATCGGCAGCCACGCCAAGGTTGTAAATTTCAATTATGAAAACATCTGAAACGGTTTAGTTAATTTGATCAAATAATAGGAATTATTTACTTAATTTAGATGTAAATTGCTATAAAACAGATGCCAAATCATCACATCAACCCTAGTAAGTGGATTGAACTTTATTCGGATTATCTCTTTAATTACACAATTATCCGGGTCAATGACCGCGAAATTGCTAAAGACATCATTCAGGATACTTTTTTTGCAGCTTTAAAGTCAAAGAAAAATTTCAAGGGTGAAGCGAGTGAACGCACTTGGCTTATTTCAATCTTAAAGAGAAAAATAATCGATTATTATAGAAGAATAAATTCCAGGAAAGGTCAGGCTGAAGTTCGAATGACTTATAATACCGATGAAAATGAAGGGGACTGGATGGAAGAGCGCGTGGAAGATGAAGGCTATTTAAATGCTCAGGAAAACCTTGAAAACAGGGAACTTGGGGATGTCATTTACGATTGCATCAATAAACTACCTGAAAGACAGGCTACCGTATTCAAGATGAAGACCATTTTAAATTATGAAACTGAAGCTATTTGTAATGAACTAAACATCACTGCGTCTAACTTATGGGTCATTATTCACCGTACACGGACAACTTTGGCGGAATGCATGGAGAAACACTGGTTTAAAACATAGCAATGATAAGATTTTTTTTAATTTCAAGAGAAGAAGCATTTCATATTTGTGACAAATCACAATATCAGGAATCCACCCTATGGGAAAAGATTAAACTAAACTTCAGATATCTTTGGTGCCGTACCACACGAATGTACGTTAACCGAAACACCCAATTGACCAAAACCCTAAAATCTTCCAATCTAGAATGCTTAGAGTACAGCGAACGTAAACTTATGGAAGACCGTTTAAACGAGCAGTTAAAAAACCAGATGTAAGATCAGCCAAATTATCGGCACACTTTCTACCCAAAAAGAACTGTAATAATCACTCTTTTTTTTATCGGCAAAAACAATAAAAAGCAAGGTGATCAATGTAACTGCCATAGTTAACGCCATTAACTTGACACGCCATTCGGCTTTTAAGAATTCCAAAGCAAAAAAGAACATGCCTACTGCAACTCCCATCAGTTTGGTGTTCTTCACCCCTATTTTTTGAGGCACCGTGGCCAACTTCAAACTGTCATATTTCAAATCTCTTATTTCAAACGGCAACATTAATAGCATAACCAACAAAAAACGTTGCATGGTCATGAGCCAGGCGTCGGTATTAAAAACTCCATTTGCATCAAATATCGGAAGTAAAACGGTCACTCCGGCCCAAACCAGAGCAATCACATACACTTTTAAACCCCCTATGTTCCTTAAGTTCTGTTGTTGGTCCATAAAATACCGTTTGGGCAAGAAAGGAATGGCGTACAAAAATGTAACGAGTCCAAAAATGCCGATATAGATTATGGTTTTTGGCTTTAATTGAAATAGAAACCAGAGCATCAAGAGAAAACATATCAATGAAAATAGCTGAATAACTTTCAACCATCCCGCCAACCGCCGATGATGAAATTTTGCCATTCCAAAATATTTCACGAAATTATAACCGGTAATTGTGGAAAAAAAGGCGAAAAACAACAGTGGCCAATCGGTTGGTAAATTGAGTTCCAACAAGGTGACATAGGTCATGGAAAACACGGCCAAAGCTACATGAATGCTACTATTGATATAAAAATCAAACAAAGGCTTTAACCTCTTCATCTTACAAAAATAAGCATTGTGTTAATAAGACGTTCAATTGGTTAAAAACTTTAGTTTTCCTTAACTAAAAATGATCAATATTTCCGTAAATTCGCGGTTGCAAAAAACGCCTAATTCCAAAGAGTTATAGCGTTTAATTAATTGACTTTCACGCACAGTCGGGAATCTAACACAACACCTATATTAATGAATACAAACAGTTTTGCTCTTCGCCATATTGGTCCAGACGAAAATGACCAAAAACTAATGCTCAAAGCCATTGGAGCTGATAGTATGGATCAATTGATCTATGAAACAGTTCCAGATAATATCCGATTGAAAAAAGGATTGAACCTTGACGCACCAATGTCTGAATATGAATACAACAATCATATTCATGAACTTTCAAAAAAGAATAAAGTTTTTAAATCCTATATTGGTTTAGGCTATCACCCTACCATCGTTCCTGCGGTTATTCAGCGCAACGTTTTGGAAAACCCGGGTTGGTACACCGCCTACACACCTTACCAAGCAGAAATTGCCCAAGGGAGATTGGAAGCACTTTTAAATTTCCAAACCATGGTGACCGACTTGACCGGGATGGAGATTGCCAATGCTTCTTTACTTGACGAAAGTACAGCGGCCGCAGAAGCGATGAGCTTGTTATTTGCTGTACGTGAGCGTGATCAAAAGAAAGATGACGTCAATAAGTTTTTTGTCTCTGAGGCGATTTTACCACAAACCCTGTCTTTATTGCAAACCAGGTCTGCACCTATTGGCATTGAATTGGTGGTTGGAAAGGAAGATGAATTTGATTTTTCATCAGAGTTTTTCGGTGCTATTTTACAGTATCCAGGAAAGGACGGATTGGTAAGCGATATCAAATCATTCATTGAAAAAGCCAATGAAAATCAGATAAAAGTAGCAGTTGCTGCGGATATTTTAAGTTTGGTGAAATTGGAAGCTCCAGGTAAATTTGGGGCCGACGTAGTGGTGGGCACCACCCAACGCTTTGGAATCCCAATGGGATATGGAGGCCCACATGCCGCCTATTTTGCAACCAAGGATGAATACAAGCGCGATTTGCCAGGACGTATTATTGGAGTGACCAAAGACATGAATGGGAATAGAGCCTTACGTATGGCATTACAAACCCGTGAGCAACATATTAAACGTGATAGAGCGACGTCTAATATTTGTACTGCACAAGTATTATTAGCGGTTATGGCAGCCATGTACGCGGTATATCATGGGCCAAAAGGTCTAAACTTTATTGCATCTAGAGTTCACAACACGGCATCAAGCGTAGCAAAAGCACTGAGTCAATTGGGCTACACCCAAAAGAACACATCATTTTTTGATACGATAAACATTGAAGCGAATGCTGATAAAATCAAAAAAATAGCGGAACGTCACGAAGTAAACTTCAACTACCCTAATGCTGATAACGTAACGATTTCCATCAATGAGACGACGTCTTTGAAGGATGCCAACGAAATCATCGCAATTTTTGCTGAAAACATTCAAAAAGACACGATTATCCTTACAGAAATTGAGGACGCGACTAATATTGATAAAATCTTACAGCGTCAGTCGGAGTTCATGACCATGGAGGTGTTCAACAAACACCATTCTGAAACCGAATTGATGCGTTATATCAAAATGTTGGAGCGCAAAGATTTGTCATTAAATCATTCTATGATTCCTTTGGGATCTTGTACCATGAAACTTAATGCTGCCGCAGAAATGTTACCGTTGAGTTGGCCAAATTGGGGCACAATGCATCCGTTTTGCCCAGTTGAGCAAGCAGAGGGTTATCAAATCGTATTAAAAGCTTTGGAAGACCAACTGACTGAAATCACCGGTTTCGCCGGTACATCGTTGCAACCTAATTCTGGTGCACAAGGTGAGTTTGCAGGTTTAATGGTGATCAAAGCGTATCACGAATCCCGTAATGAAGGCCATCGTAACATTTGTTTGATCCCATCTTCTGCACATGGTACCAATCCTGCAAGTGCAGTGATGGCAGGAATGAAAGTGGTCGTGACCAAATCTACAGAAGAAGGCAATATTGACGTTGACGATTTACGCGAAAAAGCGCTTAAGCATAAAGATAATTTATCGTGCTTGATGGTGACTTATCCATCAACCCATGGTGTTTATGAATCTGCCATTAAGGAAATCACTCAAATTATTCATGATAATGGAGGTCAGGTCTATATGGATGGCGCCAACATGAATGCACAAGTTGGATTGACCAATCCAGGAAACATTGGCGCAGACGTATGTCATCTTAATTTGCACAAAACCTTTGCCATTCCCCATGGTGGTGGTGGTCCAGGTGTTGGTCCTATTTGTGTGGCAGAACAGTTGGTACCTTTTTTACCAGGAAATCCAATTATCAAAACGGGTGGAGATAAAGCCATCACGGCTATTTCTGGAGCGCCTTTTGGATCTTCACTGGTGTGCTTGATCTCATACGGATACATTAAGATGTTAGGAGCTGAAGGATTGACCAAAGCGACCCAAACAGCCATCTTAAACGCTAACTATATCAAACAGCGTTTGCAAGGACAGTTTGACACTCTATATTCTGGAGAACGCGGACGCGCCGCCCACGAAATGATTGTAGATTGCCGACCTTTTAAGGACAACGGCATTGAAGTGAGCGACATTGCCAAGCGTTTAATGGATTATGGATTCCACGCACCAACCGTATCTTTCCCGGTAGCTGGAACGTTGATGATTGAACCAACCGAAAGTGAAAGTAAAGACGAAATGGATCGTTTTTGTGATGCCATGATTTCTATTAGAAAAGAAATTGACAATGCTTCTAAAGATGATCCAAATAATGTCCTTAAAAACGCACCACATACGTTGGCAATGCTTACTTCAGATCAATGGGATTTCCCATACACAAGAGAAGCGGCAGCATATCCATTGGAATATATCAGAGACAATAAGTTTTGGCCGTCCGTAAGACGTGTAGACGATGCTTATGGCGACAGAAACCTTATTTGCACCTGTGCACCTATTGAAGAATATATGGATGCTTAACTTTTAAGTCACTGAAAACAACAACAAAAGCGTTCATTTAAATATAATATGAGCGCTTTTTTATTGATTTTTATTTGTACTTGCCCTATTTTTGATAATTTGGCAAAAATCCCTAATAAAGCATACAATTACAGACAAACAAAACGAATATTAATTACATTAGTCAATTGAATAAAACTTCAAATAAAATGGCAATAAAGATTACAGGTACCGGTAGCTACATACCAACTAACATTGAGAAAAATGAAAGTTTCGGCCAACACCATTTTCTAAATGCCGATGGCTCCAGTTTGCCACATCCTAATTCCGTCATCATTGAAAAATTCAAAGCGATTACGGGCATTGACGAACGCCGTTATGCCTTTGACCATTTAACTTCTTCGGATCTTGCTTTTTTTGCAGCTGAAAAGGCTATTGCTGATGCCAAAATTGATCCTGAAGAATTAGATTATATCATCATGGCACATAACTTTGGTGACGTCAAACACAATACCATCCAAACCGATGTATTACCCTGTTTAGCATCACGTGTAAAACACAGTTTACGAATTAAAAGCTCGAAATGTGTCGCTTATGATATTCTTTTTGGCTGTCCAGGCTGGATTGAAGGTGTCATTCAGGCCAATGCTTTTATAAAGGCAGGGATTGCTAAAAAGTGTTTGGTTATTGGCTCTGAAACGCTTTCCAGAGTGGTGGACAAACACGATCGTGATTCCATGATTTATAGTGATGGTGCTGGTGCAACAATTGTACAGGCGACAGATGAAGAAGGAGGCATTTTAGCCCATGAAACCGGAAGTTTTACTTATGATGAAGCCTATTATCTATATTTTGGAAGTTCAAATAATAAGGATTTGTGCGCCGATACGCGATACATTAAAATGGACGGCCGAAAAATCTATGAATTTGCACTAAATAACGTGCCTTTGGCAATGAAAACCTGTTTGGATAAAAGCGGCAGGGACATTAAAGAGGTTAAAAAAATATTCATCCACCAGGCCAACGAAAAAATGGATGAAGCCATATTAAAGCGTTTCTACAAGCTTTATAACACTGAAATCCCTGAGGGAATTATGCCGATGAGCATTCACGAATTGGGAAACAGTTCTGTGGCCACCATCCCTACCTTATTTGATTTGGTCAGAAACAACAAATTAGAAAACCATTCCCTTTCCAAAGGCGACCTCATTATGTTTGCAAGCGTCGGTGGAGGAATGCATATCAATGCGATAGTTTATCAATATTAAAATGAATATTGGTGTTGTTGTAGATAATGAGTTTGATCATGACCATCGTGTTCAAAAGGAAATCCGCTTACTTCAAGATGAAGGCCATACCATTTTTGTACTCTGTTTTGATTTTAAAAAGACATATAAGACCTATCCAGATTTAACAGTAAATAGAGTCCGAATCCATAGGAAACTCAGGGATTTATTTGTGCTATTGAGTACAAACTTTAAGTTTTATGAACGGCTTTGGAAAAATAACATCACCCAATTCATCATAAATAACAATTTAGATGCGCTTCATGTCCATGATTTATATTTAGCCAAAGCTGCTAAAAAAGGCATTCAACAATCAACCAGAAATATCCCTTTAACCTTAGACTTACACGAAAATTATCCTGCAGCCATAAATTCATATGAATGGGCCATTAAAGGCTGGCGAAAATATGTGGTGCAACCGCAAAAATGGTATAAAAAAGAGGGCGAATATTTAAAATATGCCGATCATATTATCGTATTGAGCAATTCTTTTAAGCAAAATCTGCTTGCGAGATTTCCATTTCTAAAGTCGGAAACTCTTTATGTGCATCCCAATATGCCCGATTTTGAAAGTTTTCAGGCGTTTGAAAAAAACGAATACGCCGTCAAATTTGATTCTAAATTGCCTACCCTATTTTATTTTGGCGTCGTTGCAAAACGTAGGGGAATTATGGACATTCTGCCCTGGATTATTGAACTATTGGAAGAAGGCGATCAATTTCACACCCTTATTATTGGCCCAACAGATAAAGCGGATAAAGCCGAATTTCAGCGTTACATCAATCACCCTGGTTTAAAAGACCATCTCACCTATATCCCTTGGGCAGATGTAAAATACCTTCCCGCCTACCTTAAAAAAATAACCATTGGTTTGGCGCCCTTTCAAGTCAATGCCCAACACGATTCTGGCGTTGCCAATAAGTTATTTCAGTATATGTATGGCGAAATTCCCATTTTGGCCACAAAATGTAAAGCACAGCAAGAACTGATTGAAAGTGCGGCATGTGGGCTACTCTATGAAACTAAAGAAGAGTTTAAAACCGAATTAAAACGATTGATTACCAACCCATCCTTACGACAGGAATTGGGTAAAAACGGTAAGCAAAAACTGTTGGAGCTATATAAAAATCAAGCGGATCGCCAGTTTTTGAAGATTTATCGGGAGTGAGGTTTGGAAAAGGAATCAAGACCGCTGCGCTTTTAGAATCAAGAATTAAGACTGGTAAACTCAATGGAAATTATTGTCGGTCGATAAAAATTAAAGTCATCTGGTAAAAAAAAAATCAAGACTCCTGTGCTAATAGAATCAGGAATTAAGGACTTTGGATGGCAGGTGAGATTAAATGTCGTTCGGTTGAATCTAAATTATTACAAAAAAAAGAGTCAGGACCGCTCGCTATAAGAGCCAAGAATCAGGACTTGTAAAGGCATTGGAAGTTATTGTTTTCTTATTGTATTTGAATGTTTAACCCTTATAGCCAGACATTTTGATTTTTTATTCTGGAGTCTAGAATCTAGATTCTTGGTTATTGAATTTATTTTATCAATTTAAACCCCAATTCCTATAACTGTCCATAGCTTCCAATTTATCTTCGAGTTCATCTTCAAGTTCTGGAAAAAAATCTATTCCCGTAAGCACTTCAATGGAGTCCACAGACACCACAAAATTATACAAGGGTTCTTTTGAATCTTTATTGGGCATCAAAAAAGCAATCATCTTTTGATTATCGGGATCATAGACAATCTTATAAAACTGTTCAGGAACGGCAACCTTTTCGTTGCCTATAGTTTTTAGATTGCCCTTTAAAACACCACCAGTCACTACAAAAACACCATCATATTTTTTAGCCCAATAGCGAACTTGTTGTTCTAACGTGTTCCAAATACCCGCATTAAAATCGCGGTCTTGAGGACTGATATTACTGGTCAAAAAAGTTTCCTCATAAGCTTCCTTGTCGTAAGTTCTATCTCCCGCGGGAACCAAATGCCCGCGATCATAACCAGAGTTTTTATAATTCCGCCAACTTGCAGCTCCCGTTTTAACAGCGTGATCAATTTCAAAATAAGGCCGTTTATAATTTGATTTTGACAGATGTGACCTGTTTAGTTCATAAGCCACCCATTCTGCCTGCTCATGGGGCTCACTATAAGAAAGCGAATAGCCCTGATGATGGATTACTTGCCCAGTTGTACTTGCGGGCAAAAAGAAGGCTCTCGTATCCGGCTTGACACGTTCACCTTCCTTCACATACCCAGAAACTTCCTTTTCCTTTAAAAAATACTCATAGCCATAAACCCCTAAAACAAGGAGAATGGCTATAAGACTATATACATTTCTTTTGCTCAATGGACTATTCTAAAACAAATTCTAAAGGTTGACCGGTGGCAGCATTTGGAAAGCTAATGCCCAATATGGCAGAAATGGTCGGAGCAATATCAGTGATATGGGTTTTTTTCAGACTCTGACCATGTTTTATACCGTTTCCGAAAAACAAAAGCGGTACGTGGGTATCATAGTTGAATGAAGAGCCATGAGAGGATCCCGTTAAACTATATGAAAGAACGGCAGGTTCGAAAACATAAATGACATCACCTGATCGCTTTTGGTCGTATCCGTTTTGGATCAATTCCTCAATTCCTTTAGTAAAGGATGATTGGGTCATTGACATTCCCGAATAAGCCTTATCGATATGTTCATAGGTGATGATTTCATTAATGATGGCTTGTTGAACGTCTTCAAGCTTCAGTCCCATTTCATATAGTTTCGCTCTGTTTAAAAAAATCTGGTTATTACTGATATTTTCTATAAGTTCATCGGCTTTATAAGCTACTTTCAAAAAGGCATGCACTTTTTCCCTGAATGTTTTGTTATCAACGTAACCAGCAGGAATCTTTAAACTTTTCAGGTAAGATGGTACCTCAACCGCAGCATGATCTGCCGTTAAGAAAACCGTGTAATTTCCTTTACCAACCTTAGCATCTAAACCTTTAAACAAACGCTCTAAATCTTTATCAAGACGTAAATAGGTGTCTTGAACCTCTTTAGAACTTACCCCAAAATTATGACCTACATAATCAGGACTTGAGTAACTGATTGCCAAAACATCTGTGAACTCATCTTTCCCCAAGCTTTCACCCTCAATGGCCGCTAATGCAAAGTCCGTGGTCAAGTTATTGCCATAAGGCGTTGCTTTAAGAATTTCGAATCCCCCGTTCTGGTCTTTTAAGGCCGCTAAATCGTAAGGAAAGGTTGCAGTTTCCTTACCTTTAAATCCACCTTCAAAGGCATTATGATCAGGGGCACTTTCGGTATAGGTTGAAATATCATATAAGGTATTCCATACTTTAAAATAAGAATTTGCCTGATTTGAATTATTGAAATCTTGCACCCATTTTGGTAATTCAGTCATATAAAAAGTACTGGAAATCCAGCGGCCTTCATCTGCACCATGAAACCAATAGGCTGCATTTGCGGTATGGCCAGCAGGAAGAATGGCGCCTCTATCTTTAAGTGCAATCCCAATGGTCTTCCCTCGCATTTGAGTGAATAATCTGTTTTCATCTGCAAAAGTGGTAGTCTTCATACGGTACGGCGACATTTTTCCTGCCTTATGCTCAGTACCAACTGGTTCCACACCATCATCATCTGTACAATACACTGATGTTTTAATGTCCTTATCATACCAATTATTCCCAATTATGCCGTGATATTTTGGCGTGGTTCCAGTATAAACAGAGGCATGACCTGGCGCGGTATATGTTGGTACATAATTAAAATGGTGGTTTTGGCAATTGAAACCTTCAGTCATCATACGTTTAAAACCACCATCGCCATATTTATCATAAAAACGGGTCAAATAATCATAACGCATTTGGTCTACAACAATGCCAACAATTAATTTTGTTTGCGTTTGAATAGTATTATCTTTGTTGGTCTTGTTTTTAGAATTCCCTTGTTGTGCTTGAAAGCTAGAGGCAAAAAACAACGCGAGAAGAATACTGGAAATTAAATTTTTCATTATGTTTAAGTTGGGTTCAAATATCAAAAATACAGCTTTTTATAGAATGAAAAATTTAAATTGAGGTTAAATAAGCCACAGTTTTCTTTACTTTAGCAGTAACAAAATATCATATGAGCTACCTACATAATATTGGTCAATATTTTTTGATGATAAAAGAAATGTTCCGCAAACCCACCAAATGGTCAGTTATGCGGCATTTAATTTTTAAGGATATTGATGATTTAATTATTAATTCTCTAGGGATTGTTGCATTTATCGCATTTTTTGTAGGAGGTGTAGTGACCATCCAAACAGCCTTGAACATGACCAGCCCACTCATTCCTAAAACCTTGGTGGGTTTTGCAACCCGACAGTCGGTCATTTTAGAGTTTGCACCCACCTTCATCTCCATTATTATGGCAGGAAAAGTTGGGTCTTTTATCACCTCAAGTATTGGGACGATGCGCGTTACCGAACAAATTGACGCCCTTGAAGTGATGGGAATCAATGCCATTAACTACTTGGTGTTTCCTAAATTTATTGCACTGATGTTATATCCGTTTTTGATTTCTATTGCCATGTTTTTAGGAATTCTAGGGGGATTAGCAGCTTCGGTTATTGGAGGTTTTGTTTCTTTTGATGATTATATCTCGGGTATCCAAATGGATTTTATTCCGTTTCATATGACGTATGCATTTATCAAGACATTCGTTTTTGCTTTTTTATTGGCCACCATTCCATCCTACTACGGCTACTATATGAAAGGTGGCGCCCTAGAAGTTGGTAAAGCAAGTACTACCTCTTTCGTCTGGACTAGTGTGGCCATTATTCTACTCAACTATATATTAACCCAAATGATGTTAAGCTAATGATTGAAGTCAATGATATCCATAAATCTTTTGGTGATTCCAAAATTCTAAAAGGCATCAGCACTACATTTGAAAAAGGAAAAACCAACCTGGTCATTGGGCAAAGTGGCTCCGGAAAGACGGTTTTTCTAAAAACATTATTAGGTTTATTTACGCCTGATCAAGGCTCTATTATATATGATGGCACTGATTATTCAGATTTGACACCCGACGAAAAAAGTGACCTAAGATCAAAAATGGGCATGGTATTTCAAGGAAGTGCTCTTTTTGACTCTATGACTATTGCCGAGAACGTCAAATTTCCGTTGCGAATGTTTACAAAACAAAGCAAAAGTGAAATGAATGATCGGGTAGAGATTGTCCTAAAAAGGGTTAATCTTGATGATGCACATAACAAATTGCCTAGTGAAGCTTCTGGTGGAATGCAAAAACGTGTAGCAATTGCAAGGGCAATTGTCAACCAACCCAGATATTTATTTTGTGATGAACCCAACTCCGGATTGGACCCTAGAACGGCCACGGTTATCGATAATTTGATTCAAGAAATTACGCACGAATACGACATCACCACAATCATCAACACCCACGACATGAATTCGGTTATGGAAATTGGTGAAAAAATCATCTTTTTAAAAGACGGACTTAAAGAATGGGAAGGCTCAAATAAAAACATATTTAAGACGGACAATGAAGCGGTGACGGATTTTGTGTATTCTTCAGATCTGTTCAAACGTGTACAAAAGATGTATTTGGATGAGGATCAGTAGGTTATTTTTAAGTGGGCAGTGGCAGTTTTCAGTTAGCAGTTTTCTGTCGGCAGAGCTCGTCAGTATGACTAAACTCATAACTCAGCGCTAACTCCTACACATATGAACCCAGAAACTCATAACTCTGAACGCAGTCAGTCATCCGTCTTAAGTCATCCGTCACTCTCAAACGCAAAACTCATAACCAATAACTCAATGTTGTCCGGTTAAAATTCAATGATCCTCTAAAAGTCTGACCATTAAAGGCTTTCGGAGAGTTTCTTTAGCATTACCGTCATTTTTAATCTATTGAGGAAAATAACAAAAATATGCTAATTCCGTCGAGCTTTAAATTTTAAAAGCCAAATTTTGAATGTTCTAAGCTGTTTGGTCTTGGTTCTTGATTCTTATAGCGCAGCGGTCTTGATTTTTTTATCGGACACTACTGACTCTGAACTCATTGTTTCTTAACCTGTCTTCCCACCTTAATCAGCAAACACAAACCCTCCAAAATCTTATTTATTGCCGTCTCACGACCAAAGTATCCAATTTGTATTTTTGTTGGAGCCAACGCTTCAATTTATCCTGCTCTTTGGCAATAACATCATCCTTTACCTGGTCTTTCCATTTTACAGTAAACTCTGCAATGGTATCCAACTTTTCAAAATTGGTTGATATCACACTCGAATAGGATAACCGCTCAATATCCTCATAGTTGATCTTAACCTCTTTGGTCAATTCCACAAAGGGTATTTGTAATGCTTCGTATTTCCCCAACCGTCTCACCCTGTCCTCAAGAAACGTAATCTTTTCTGCTTGGGAAAGTAAATCTAGAGAATCCCGGAAACGCAATTGCGACATGTAACGAAGGTTGTCTAAATTTTTAGAGCGATTTTGATTAATAATCAACCGTGTGTTTGCAAGAGCGGGATAATCCTTTAACCGTCCCCTTAGTACAGAGATGGTGTTATCAGGAATTTGATCCAACCCAAAAGTATTCAGTTCTAAAGTAGACGGTTCTCCTTTTGTAGTAGAATAAGTAGCTATGGCATTTGCCTTCATAAAATCAGGATGTGGCAGTTGATCAAGCTCCTTATTAATAAATGCTTGGGCGCCATTCTCAAATTTGCTCTGCCCCCAGACGTCAATAAACGTAAAAATTGCCGGAATCATTACAATCACTGCAACCGCCGTTGCAATTCTGGAAATCCGTTTTCTCTTTGCTGAATTGGCATATTTAAGCATTGGAAAACCTAATATTTTCACCACGATAAAAGTTGCCAAGGCTATAAAAATAGTATTGATAGTGAACAAATACATGGCTCCTAAAAAGTACTCCATATTACCCTTTGCCAAGCCATACCCAGCTGTACACAAAGGGGGCATCAATGCAGTGGCAATGGCCACACCAAAGATTACTGAGGCAATGGTTCCTTTTTTTGTTCGGGCAATAATCAAGGCCAAACCACCAAAAAAGGCAATCAATACGTCACGGATATCAGGTTTAACACGTCCTAGTAATTCAGAAGTATCTTCGCTGAGAGGAAAGAATTTAAAGAACAAAAACGCGGTGGCCAAACTCAAAACAATCATAATGACCAAATTGATCAAAGATCGTTTTAAGGTATCAATATCATTAATGGCAATAGAGAGACCAACCCCTAAAATTGGGCCCATCAATGGAGAAATTAACATGGCACCAATAACGACAGCCGCAGAGTTGGCATTTAAACCAATAGAGGCCACAAAAATTGAACAAATGAGAATCCAAGCCGTCGCACCTTTAAACGGGATGTCACCTTGAATGGCTGCCACAGTAGCATCTCTATCGGTATCCTCACGAAAATCCAACAAATCACTAAAGAATGTCTTAACACTCTCCCACAAACCTTTGGCTTCTTTCTTTACAGCTTTTTTTGACGCTTCTACAGCCTTATCTTGCCGACTTGAAGTTTCGTCTTCAGAAAAATTGAATTTGTTTTCTTGTTGGTTATCCATAATTTTCTCCAAACTTATCTTTGACCTTTTGTAACGTCTGCTTGATGTCTTGTTCTTTTGACTTCGGAAATATAAGCAAAACTTCGTCTTTGTCAACAATAATATAATCTTTCAGTCCGTCCACAACAACGATTTTATTGTCTTTCGTCATAATCATATTTCCCTTGGAATCTTCAGTTAAGGTTCGTGCATTGACCACTGCATTCTGGTTGTGATCTTTCTCAAGTTTATCGTATAAACTTCCCCAGGTTCCCAGGTCATTCCAATCAAATTCGGCGGGCAGCACATAGACATTCTGGGACGATTCCATAATGGCGTAATCCACAGAAATATTTGCTGATTTCCCATAATTTTCTGCTATAAAAAGATCTTCATCATCGGTGTTATAAATTCCGATTCCTTTTTCAAACAGCTCAAACAATTGAGGTTGATGAAACTGAAAGGCCTTCACAACACTTTTCACACTCCACATAAAAATCCCTGCATTCCATAAAAAATTACCTTGTTTGATAAAAGATTTTGCGGTTTCATAATCGGGCTTTTCCCTAAATTGGTGCACAGGTTTTATGGCTTCATTTGAGGATTGGTCATATTCAATATACCCAAAACCGGTATTTGGGAAGGTAGGCTGAATGCCAAGGGTCATTAGCGCATCATTGTTTTCACAAAAATCAAAAGCCTGTTGTACGTTTTGGGTGAATTTGGCTTCGTCCTCAATCCAATGATCACTAGGAGCCACAATCATTACCGCATCAGGGTTATCCTTTTGTATCTTTAAGGAAGCGTATAAGATACAAGGTGCCGTATTGCGCATGGCCGGCTCTAATAGCACTTGTCTTTTAGTAACTGTAGGTAATTGCTGAAACACCAAATCTTCATAAATGGCATTGGTTAGAATGAAAATATTTTCTTTCGGAATCAACTGTGCGAGTCGGTGAAAAGTTTTCTGAATAAGCGTATCCCCTGTTCCCAACATATCATGGAATTGTTTTGGAAAACCTTTTGTGCTCACGGGCCAAAATCGTGATCCTACTCCTCCTGCCATTAATATCGCGTAATAATTATTCTTCATTATTTATATTTCTTATTGTATAAGTAGAACGAATGTTGTCTATTTTTTTGCGAATACTTCCTTGGTCGTTGAAGTTATTCAGACTTCAATCTTTACTGCGATTGAAAACTGTCCACCAATTCCACCTCAGCATTTGGGTTGAAAAGATACAACTTTCCTGATGCAACTTCTACACCTTCATGACGTGTACGTCTTTTAACACCCTTTCTGAAAATGCGCCCATTATAAAGTCTGAACTCTCTCCCCAAGGGCACTTCAAAAATATAAGTTTTATCGTTTGGAGGATCAAATTGTTTTAAGGCCAATGCCAATTTAACATCGGTGTCACTGCTGGCTTTTGGATTTCTAAAATGCTTTGCCAGAAGCGGCAGTAATTCATTTGGAAATATATTTGGATTCAGAAAGGGCAACATCAATTTCTGAAAGGTATGTTTCCATTCCTTTCCATGTGGTTTTATATATCTCCCATAGCTTTTGTAAGCTTCAAAATGAGCGATTTCATGAATTAATGTTATCAAGAACCGATAGTGGTTCAAATTTGAATTTATGGTAATTTGGTGTTTGTTATTCGGTAATTTTCGATAATCTCCGTGACGTGTTTTTCGTTCGTTCTTGATTTTCACGACCAAATTATCATGATTTAGAAGTTCTATCACATCAGGAATTGCCTGATGAGGAATGTATTCTTGAAGGGTATTATGCATAGGGGCAAAATTAAGAGATTTGATGAGATTGTTTAAAGATTTTTGTAAATTTAGGAAAACAATATTTTATAAATTGACCGATGTTATAGGAGCTTAGGCCTTATATTACAATAAATGGGTGAACCGAAGGGTTGCAATCCAGTAAGTATTAAAATTTAATAACACAAAATTCAAATCTCTTAAAAAAGAATTTACAAAACATGGCATTTATAGACTATTACAAAGTATTGGGCCTTAATAAATCTGCCACAGCCGCAGAGATCAAAAAAGCATATCGCAAATTGGCAAGAAAACATCACCCAGACGTCAATCCGAATGATAAAGCTGCCGAACAAAAGTTCAAGGAAATCAATGAAGCTAATGAAGTTTTAAGTGATCCTGAAAAGCGAAAAAAATATGATACGTACGGTAAAGATTGGCAACATGGTGACGCTTATGAACAAGCGCAGCGCCAACAACAATCTCAAAGGCAATACCAGCAACAAGGAGCAGGTGGCTTTGGTGGTGCCACTTTCTCAGAAGGTGATTTCTCCGATTTTTTCGAATCGATGTTTGGAGGTGGAGGCGCCTCAAGAGGTCGCGGAAGATCAGCCGGCTTTAGAGGACAAGATTTTAATGCAGAATTGCAATTAGACCTGAGAGATATTTATGAAACCCATAAAAGAGTCCTGACAGTTAATGGTAAAAATATGAGATTGACCATTCCTGCAGGAGTGGAAAACGGTCAGGTCATCAAGATAGCGGGTAAAGGTGGACCTGGCGCCAACGGAGGACCACACGGCGATTTGTTGATTCAATTCAATATTAGCAATAGTACAAAATTTAAACGCGATGGCTCCGATTTGTATTCTAACGAATCTATTGATCTCTATACGGCAATTTTAGGCGGTGAAATTACTGTGGATACGTTTGACGGAAAAGTGAAATTAAAAATAAAACCTGAAACCCAGAATGGCACTAAAGTGAAGTTAAAAGGAAAGGGCTTCCCAGTTTATAAGAAGGAAGGACGTTTTGGTGATCTTTATATTACCTACGACATTCAAATGCCAACGAACCTTTCTGCTAGAGAGAAAGAACTGTTCAAGGAACTTAAAAATTTAAAATCATGAGTACAGAAACCTATATTCCAATAGAAACTTTATGCACCTATTATAAAGTGGAAACTTCATTCTTTCAAGGTTTGAACGACTATGGATTAATTGAAATAACGACCATTGAAAAATCCCCTTTCATTCATCAAAAACAAATCAAGAATCTAGAATCGATAGTAAGATTACACCAAGATTTACATATAAACTTTGAAGGTATTGACACGGTATTGAATCTTTTAGAAAAAATTCATGATTTACAGCGTGAATTGCTAGCCGCAAAGAATAGATTAAGGGTTTTTGAGGACTAGATCCTATTGGAGCGCTGACCTGCCCGTTCGTTCATGCGAGTGACGCGGATGGAGAAGATTTCCTCAGATCTTTTTCTGCTGAGCATCTTTCGAATGCCTAATTCCTATAGGTCATTATTCCATGTAGAGGTCATTATTTTGATTTTTAAAAAAAAAATTTTCTTCTCTTTTAAACTAAAAATAATGTACACTTTCTAAGAATTAGTGAGAACCCCCACCTTAACCATTAGCGAACCAAAGCTCTCCGTTTCTCTTTCTTCCATATCTTCCCTTTTTACAATTCTTCACATTGAAGACAAGAATTTCGTAAAATTCCAGTCATGATATTTATCATAATCTAAGGATAATATATTTCTCAACTTTGCATCATAATACTAAAACATACTATTATGATTACTACTAAAAACATCACCAAAACTCTTTTGAGCCTCTTGTTTGTGTTCATTTTATCAACGCCACAAGTTTTTTCACAAACCTACAACTTGAACAATCAGGCTTCAAAACTTACTGTATCTGGCACTTCAAGTTTACATGACTGGGATATTGATGCCGAACAGCAAAAAGGTCAAATTGTGCTGAATACTGCAAAGGAATTGAAGATCGAAAAACTGACTTTGGATGTGACTTCAGAAAGCCTTAAAAGTGGAAAAGGTGGAATGGACAAAAACACCTACAAAGCATTAAATACTGGCAAATATAAATCTATCACCTTTCAGCTTACTGAAGTGAAAGACATTAAGTCTACAGGAAATGACAATTATAAAACTGAAGTGGTTGGAAACTTAAGCATCGCTGGTGTCACCAAAAAGATGACCCTAAATTTAGATATGGCAGTATCTTCCAGTAAAGTAACCTTAAATGGAAAGAAAACCTTTAAAATGACCGACTTTGGCATCACACCTCCTAAAGCACTGTTGGGCACCATTACCACAGGAGATGAAATAACAATCACATTCAGCACTGTGCTAAACAAATAAAAAGAAATAAAATTAAACTTACACTAATGAAAAAATCAATCAGAAATTCAGTAATCGCATTATTACTTCTTGTAGGAGTGAATATGAATGCACAAAAAAACAACAGAAGTATTGATAATTACAGAGAGCCAGACAAAGGAGGCATTAATGTTTTTGAGGCTCCTAAAGACACCATCTCTACTTTTGAAAATGTTAAAGTAAGAATTGGAGGGTCATCTACGCTTCAGTTTCAAGCGGTTGACCATGAAAACTCTGGAGCAATTGAGCTGATTAAAATCGGTTCAAACTTCAACTTGGCAACAGCAAACTTAGATTTGGATGTCGTATTATATGATGGAATTAGAATGCACTTACGCACCTATTTATCTTCACGTCACCATCCAGAACCTTATGTAAAAGGAGGTTATTTCCAAATTGATAAACTTGAATTCATAAAGCCAGGTTTTATGGAGGACATCATGAAATATGCCACCATTAAAGTTGGACACATGGAAAACAACTATGGTGATGCCCATTTCAGAAGAAGTGATAATGCCCAAGCCATTTACAACCCTTTTGTAGGCAACCTAATTATGGATGCGTTTACGACAGAAGTAGGTGCTGAAGTGTATTACCAAAGAGAGGGGTTTCTTGGAATGGTTGGTTTTACTAACGGAAAACTGAACCAATCTGTTGACAAACCTGATACTGGCGGTGCTTCATTCTTAGCCAAGTTGGGATATGACAAGCAACTGGATAATGATTTACGTCTAAGATTGACGGGATCTATCTACAATACAGGTAAAGTTGCCAACTCATACCTATACGGTGCGGACAGAGCGGGTTCTAGATATTATTTAGTACTTGAACCTAGCACGGCTACAACTGCAGGTAATTTTAGATCTGGACGTTATGATCCAAGATTGAGCAATCAAATCACTGCTATCATGATCAACCCTTTCGTAAAGTATAAAGGCTTGGAGTTCTTCGGAACATTTGAAACAGCTAAAGGAAAAGGTGCTGCTGAACCAGAAAAAAGAGTTGCAAAACAATATGCTGGTGAGTTGATTTACAGATTTGGTAACACGGAAAACTTTTATGTAGGTGGTCGTTATAACAAAGTAGACTCTGAAGATATTAGTGGAAGTGATGTTGATATTTCAAGATTTCAACTTGCTGCAGGTTGGTTTATGACCAGAAATATTCTTCTTAAAGCTGAATACGTAAATCAAAAGCACGACGGTTACAACGTTGGAAGCATATTTAATGAGGGTAAATTTAACGGACTAATGGCTGAGGCTATAATTAGTTTCTAACAAACATAGTAGTGTTTATAGTAGCTAACCTCATTTATTTAGTCATCCACTAAATGAATGAGGTTAGTTTTTTTTAAATATATTGTAACCGAAAAACAAACAGAACCATGAAAAGATTTCTTTTTATTTTACCGTTTCTAATTTTGGTTTCTTTTTCCAAAATAAATACTGTAAAAAACAGTAAAACGGTACGCATTACTCCAAAAAGTGAATTACAGATCAATGGCACTAGTAATGTTAAGGATTTTACCTGCGAATATGAAATTCAGAATCTTAATAAGCCCATTCGCATTCATTATGAAAAAGAACAGGACATCATCAAATTTGAAAAGTCCGTAATCATTTTAGAAAACAATGGATTTGATTGCGGAGGAAAAGGGATTAACAAGGATTTTCACGGCTTATTACAATCAGACATCTACCCTCGAATTTCTCTGACCTTAAAACAGATCAATTTGAAATCGGACAAAAAAAATATGGCTGATGCGCTAATTGATATCGAAATAGCCGGATTAACAAAATCCTATCACATGGAAACAACTTTCCAAAATATGGAGAATTGGTTGATTTCCGGAAAACTTAAATTGAATATAAAAGATTTCAAATTGGAAGCACCCAAAAAAATGTTCGGTCTGGTTGTGGTATCAGATGAGATTGAAATCAGCTTCAAATTGGTCGTAGAAGAAAGTTAGATCCTCCTACTCCTTCATAGAGATGACTTTGATCTTATGGGGACGATCCTATTTACATCAGACAAAAACATATCTTTTACGCATTCTTCGCAAACCATAAACTCCAATCTGCAAAGCATGATTCGAGTTATAGGATAGCTCTGAATTTTTAAGTTCGAGCTTTAAACTTGTTTTCTGACAATTTTGCCAATGAAAACGCACCTATCGCCATAACAACATCTCTAACCGCAACATCTAAATAAATCCCGCTAACAATTAAGGTTAAAGCAATCAGCACCAACCACCCTGAAACGAGATACGCTCCAAAATTGGTTTTTGTTAGGACTAAAACTCCGGCCACAATCTCAATTACACCAATAATCATCATAAAAACTGAAGGCTCAAAAGGAAGGATTTCTACCATTCCATCTGACAGGTACTGCGTCCAATCGGTCAAGAAATTCGCGAATTTATCCAATCCAGCCACAATTGGGACGAGACCATAAGTGTATTTTAAAATAGTTCTTACTGACTGTACATTTGAATCCATGATTTTACGATTTTTAAAAACTTATTACAATATTTTGATGGTCAATCCTGAAAAAGGATACAAAATTTTGTAACTTTTAGTCGTTTTATCTATCTAAAACAAAAATCATGAAACGATGGAAGCCATAAGCATTAATACAATTAATCGACAACAGTTAGAAGAACCTGAAATTATCAGACGTATTCTTTCTGGAGAAAAAGAACTCTATGAGATATTGGTAAGGCGAAACAACCAAAAACTGTATCGCGTTATAAGAAGCTATCTCAGTGATGAAGCCGAAATTGAGGACATCATGCAAAACAGTTATATCAAAGGATTTACCAAGTTGTACCAATTTAAACTGGAGGCTTCATTTTCTACATGGCTCATTCGTATAGCCATCAACGAAGCGTTGGCGAGAATAAAAGAGAAAGGAAAGCTGTTTTATATTTATCAGCACGCTGAACATTTTAAAAAAAACAGCATTTTAGAAATTCCAGATAATAAGCAATTGAATCCGCATGAAAGAATGATACAAAAGGAAGCAAAACAACTGTTGGAAAACGCGATCGACCACTTAGACGCCAAATATAAAATTGTATATATGATGAAGGAAATGGAAGGCATGAGTTTAAATGAAATCTCGGTAATCTTAGATTTAACACTGTCCAATGTAAAAGTGCGTTTGCACCGTTCAAAAGAGATGTTAAAAGACAAACTTTTTGAAGTCGCTCATGATAAAAACATTTATGAATTCGGATTTAGCCGATGCGATCGGATTACGGAAAATGTCATGAAAAATATATAGAAAATAATTAAGATTGCTTCGTTGATAGAATTAAGGACCAAGACTGATGCCGCTAAAGTCCGGGACTATTTATAAAAAACATTTTTAGGAATCAGAAATGCACAACGATTATGACAAAATTTAAAGTTGGAGATCATGTCAAATGGAATTCTGAAGCGGGGCAGGTCTCAGGGAAAATCACAAAAGTCCACCATTCCGATTTCGACTATAAGGGCTATACGCATCATGCCAATAAAGAGGAACCACAGTATGAAATTAAAAGTGACAAAACCGATCATATTGCGGCACATAAGGGTTCAGCCCTAACCAAGATCCAATAGGTTTTACAAAGTCTGTAAGTTGAAAAAACACACGTGAATAGGATCTCTTTCCCTTCAAAAGGATAATTTAATTCATCAACTTTAAGAGTTGTGACATCTCATTAAAGTTAATGTGGCGTTTCCTTCAAGTTCATTATTATAATCGTGCGCGGTAAATCCAAAGACATCAAAACCTCCGTTTAAAGCGGCCTTAACCCCACTCATACTGTCTTCAATGACCAAGCATTCGCTGGGATGAAAACCCATGGATTCTGCAGCCCAAAGAAAAACAGCGGGATCTGGCTTCCATTTACGAACTGTAAAACAGCTAAAAATATTGCCTTCAAAATGGGGTAATAATCCCGTTAATTCTAAATTAAGCCGAATCTTATTTTCAGGTCCGCTGGAGGCCACGCAAAACGGGATATCCAGGTTTTCAATAACCTCAGTGACACCATCTACAGGTTGAATGTTTTTTCTAAACGATTCAAAACTTCGCTCCCTGAAACTTGGCATGAAATCATCTGGCAATCTTTGAGTGGCCAATTCCGCAACTTGAGCATAACAGTTCTGCATGGAAGTGCCTTTAAAATTTCGCAAAGCATAATCCAAATCGATATTGGCGCCATATTCATTTGCCATTTCAACCAGGACTTGATTGGCAATAGGTTCACTATCGACCAGAACACCGTCACAATCAAAAATAACACACTTATACTTAGACATAATTAAGGAGTAGAATTAGAAACTTGAAGTAGTTTTCCATTATAAAATTTTTGCCCTTTTAATGAAAAATCAACAATATATTCCGCTATTTCCTCTGGTGTTATCGGGGCCTTATAACCTGGAAAAGCTTCTTCCAACATTTCGGTCTGAACCGCACCCAATGCCAATACGTTAAACGAAATACCAGAATCCTTATATTCTTCGGCAAGCAATTCCGTTAAGGTAATTACTGCAGCTTTACTAGAACTATAGGCGGCAAGTCCTGGAAATTTCATACTGCCCTGCACACCTCCCATGGAACTCATGGTAACCACATGACTATGCTCTGCCATAACGGGAATAAGGATCCTTGTCAACTCTGCCATCCCAAAAACATTAGTACGGTAGACTTCTTCAAAATCGCTGACCGTGGTTTTTTCAAAAGGCTTATTGAGCACGTGCCCTGCGTTGTTGATCAAAACATCCACATGTTGCCAATGTTCAGAAATATAATCTTGCACTTTCAAGTAAGCTTCAGCATCTCCCAAATCAAAACAAAAGGCCTTTACATTCTTCAACTTCAAGGCTTTTACAGGGCCATCATTTCTAGACAATGCCAGCACCTGATGCCCTTGTTTGGCAAATAATTTCACCAATTCATAGCCAATTCCCCTACTAGTTCCTGTGATAACGATATTTTTACTCATTCAATTTTATTTCTTGGGTTGTTGTATTGCTCATGGTCTCAAATGCTGGAAGTAATTTATTCACCAAGTCAGCCATAAATTCATAATTCAATAATTCCGCTTCATCTCCAACTTTATGGTAATGGTCAAAATTAGTAAAATCAAAAGTGGAAATCGCGTGTGCAGGTTTGTTGAAAACTTTAAAAAACGAATAATTATCCGAACGGTAAAAAAGCTGAAATTCCTTTGCTTTTGGTAATTCACCCAAAAGCTTGAAATCCACATAACCATTCATTTTTGTTGCCATGTTAGATAAATCAAAGCCGGTAAAGTAAGCTTCATAATCCTTGTCGACCATCGGGACACCAATCATTTCAAAATTGATCATGGTGTAAAGGTTAATGTTCTCTTCTTTTAAGCGTTCTGCTAAATGTTTTGAACCTAACAAGCCTATTTCTTCACCAGAGTAAAGTGTAAATAGAATGCTGCGTTTATTGTTTTTCTTAGTAGCAAAATAACGCGCCATGGCCAACACAGCTGCTACACCGGATGCGTCGTCGTTGGCACCGTTGGCAATGGAATCGCCATCTACAGCTTTTACAATTCCGATATGGTCATAGTGCGCACCCAGAATAATAAATTCTTTCTTCAATTCAGGATCATTACCTTCAATATATCCCACAACATTGGATGCCTCCATCCCTTGTGCCTTATAATGATCACGATAGGTTTCAAAATACGGAGCGACATGATATGATTTGAATTTGTCCTCTATATAAACCGCCGCTTTCTCAATGCCTGCTGAGCCGGTTGACCGACCACGCAGTTCATCAGAAGCCAAATAAAATACGGTTTCTCTAAGCTCAGCACTGGTTACGAAATTTAAAGTCTCTTTTGCAGTTGGCATTTCGGCTGTTGCAAGTTCGTTACTTTTATTTTCAGGAGCTGCCTGAAATTTCTTCTTGCAAGAAACCATGACTAAGAGGATTCCAACTAAAAAAATGTTCTTCATGCTAAATGTTGTTTATGTTTGATTCTCCCAATAAAACAGTAGGATAACCAAGATAACTATTCGTGCAACCCATATAAAACCCATGTGTTTTGATCTTGAGTTTTGGGTTTCACTAAAAAAAAACCTGTTTCTTAATATTGAAACAGGATTTTCATATTTTCAATGACTCATGTATATGCTTCTTTTCGGAGCTTATCTCAAGCCTTATATAAATGCTCACACCTTACACCAACATCGAAATTGGATTTTCAACAAATCCTTTCAAGGTTTGCAAAAACTCTGCTCCAGTAGCTCCATCAACTGTTCTATGATCACATGCCAAAGAAAGTTTCATGGTATGGCCCACAACTATCTGTCCGTTTTTAACCACTGGTTTTTCAACGATGGCACCTACCGACAAGATTGCCGAATTAGGCTGATTGATAATGGAGGTGAAACTCTCAATACCAAACATCCCTAAATTAGAAATGGTAAAGGTACTGCCTTCCATTTCTTGCGGCGTCAATTTTTTGCTTCTAGAACGTCCTGCATAGTCTTTGACCTTCGCACCGATTTCCGACAAACTTAGCGCATCTGCAAATCTTACTACTGGCACTACCAACCCGTCTTCAACTGCCACCGCTACACCAATATGTACGTGATTGTTTAATCGGATTTTATCATCAAACCACTGCGAATTGACTTGTGGAAATTGTTTCAATGCCAAGGCACAAGCCTTAACGATCATATCATTAAACGAGATTTTTGTATCTGGGATGGCATTGACCTGTGTTCTAAAAGCAATGGCCTTATCCATATCAAACTCCACGTTCAAATAATAATGAGGCGCCGTAAATTTAGATTCTGCCAAACGTTTTGCAATCACTTTACGCATTTGCGAGTTTGGTTTCTCAATAAAATCTTCTTGTCCGGCGGCAACTTGTCCAACTGCGGCTGGAGCAGCGCTTACCTCAGGGGTATAATTTTCAATATCACGTTTGATAACGCGTCCATTTTCTCCTGAACCCTTTACTTGAGATAAATTGATCCCTTTTTCTTCAGCCATTCTCCGGGCCAAAGGCGATACAAATACACGACTACCATCTGAACTTGAACTGGATGAACTTGAAGTTGAAACTTCTTTCTTTTCTTCTTTAGCAGCTGTTTTAGATGTTTCTTTTTTAGCAGAATCAGCACTTTCCTTCTTACGTGCATCTTGTTTTTTAGCTGAACCTTTTGATTGGTGGCTTTTGGCAATGGCAGCAGCATCAGTCCCTTCAGGTCCAATGATGGCCAATAAAGAATCAACTTTTGCTGATTCGCCCTCTTCTAATCCTATAAAAAGTAAGGTACCCGATTGAAAGGATTCAAATTCCATCGTTGCCTTATCCGTTTCAATTTCTGCAAGGATATCTCCTTCTTCAACTTTATCTCCTACTTTTTTAAGCCATGTTGCTACAGTTCCTTCTTCCATCGTATCACTCAATCGTGGCATGGTCACTACTGTAACGCCTTCTGGTAATTCACCAGAAGTATCTTTCTCTTCAGAAGTATCTTCCGCTTCAGAAATATCTTCCTTATCCGATTCACTTTCTGAATCATCCTCTTCTTTCGATTCCTTTTCAGAAGATTTCTCTTCTGATTTTTCTTCCTTTTTATCAGAAGAACCACCATCAATTAAATCAGAAATATCTTCGCCTTCTTCTCCAATTATGGCCAATAATTCGTCCACCTTAGTGGTCTCTCCTTCTTGAATACCTATATAAAGTAACGTGCCTTCATGAAAAGATTCAAACTCCATCGTCGCCTTATCGGTTTCAATTTCAGCCAAAATATCACCTTCCTCTATCTTATCTCCTACTTTTTTCAACCACGTTGCCACGGTTCCTTCTTCCATGGTGTCACTCAAACGCGGCATATTTATTACTTCTGCCATAGCTTATATTTTGTGTTGTATAAATGGATAATCTTCCTGCTCATAAACAGCATCATACATGACGCTTTTTTCTGGATAAGGAGATTCATCAGCGAATTTCTCACATTCTGCTACGAGCTCCTTGACTCGTTTGTCAATTACTTTAAGGTCCTCTTCCGTGGCATATTTTTTCTCCAGAATAACCTCTTTCACTTGGGTGATTGGATCAATTTTTTGATATTCCTTTACCTCATCTTTGGTTCTATAACTTTGGGCATCACTCATGGAGTGGCCTCTGTATCGGTATGTTTTCAACTCCAAAAATGTTGGTCCATCACCACGTCGTGCACGTTGGATGGCTTCGTCAAAGGCTTCTGCCACTTTTACCGGATTCATTCCGTCAACAGGTCCGCAGGGCATTTCATAACCTAAACCTAATTTCCATATTTCTGTATGATTGGCAGAACGTGCTACCGAGGTTCCCATGGCATATCCGTTGTTTTCACAAACAAATACCACTGGCAATTTCCATAGCATAGCCATGTTAAAAGCTTCATGTAACGACCCTTGGCGCGCTGCACCATCGCCAAAACAACATAAAGTGACAGCGTCAATTCCATGGTATTTATCACCAAAAGCTATCCCAGCACCTAATGGAATTTGACCTCCAACAATCCCGTGACCGCCGTAAAAACGATGTTCCTTTGAGAAGATATGCATGGATCCTCCAAGACCTTGAGAAGTTCCCGTGGCTTTACCATATAACTCCGCCATTACCCGTTTTGGATCCTCGCCCATGCCTATTGGCTGGACGTGGTTACGATAAGCAGTAATCATCTTATCCTTTGTCAAATCCATAGCGTGCAATGCTCCAGCCAAAACAGCTTCTTGCCCATTATATAAATGAAGAAAACCTCTTACTTTCTGTTGAATATAAACGGCAGCAAGTTTGTCTTCAAACTTTCTCCAGAACAACATGTCTTCATACCATTTGAGGTAAACCTCCTTAGTTATCTTTTGCATCCGAAATAATTTCTAAAAAATTAAATACTAATATAGTTTCGAGTTTAGAGAGCTGAAAACCCTGATGAAATCAGAATTAATTCAACGATCAATTTATGGTTTGTCCTTTAAACTTCCAAAAAGTTGTATTTCACTAAACGGATAACAAAAGTAACACATTAACCAGTAATGAAAAAGCTGAAAATCGTAAAACTTCTACGAAATCGTTATAGAACTGTTTTATCAAACACCAATGGAAGGAGATTTGCTAAAGAATGTGATCGGACGACCTTTCCCTTTTCTCCCATAAAGTAGATTTCAATAGGCGCATCTTGCTTTATTTCATATTCTGCAATAGATTGACGGCATGCGCCACATGGCGGAATCGGTTGGTCCGTAGTCTTCACTCGTGAACCAGCAATTATCGCCATACGCTTGATGGTGACATCGGGAAATTGCGATCCTGCATAAAAAATTGCCGTTCTTTCCGCACACAAACCTGATGGGTAAGAGGCATTTTCTTGATTGCTACCGGTGATGATTTCGTTGTTTTCAAGAAGAAGTGCTGTACCTACACTAAAATTGGAGTAGGGTGAATAGGACTTTTCCCTGGCTTCCATGGCCCTTGTCATCAAATCAACAACATCTTTGGGAAGTTCATCTAAAGTTTCATAAACGTTAAGCAGGGTTTCAATTTTAATTTCCTTCATAGGTTTTTTATCTATTTTTAAAAATACGACACTTTTTTAGACAAAAAAACTATTGCTTTATAATAGCAATAGTTTTTCTGTAATTTATTTAAAAGGTCTTCTAGTATTCTCTGTACGTTTTATCTCCAAAATTGAAGGTCAGAGAAAAACGCAAGGTATTTTCCAACGGACTTTGAACTTTTGAAGCTGAGAACAAATAAGACATGTCAATATTGATGGTAGTGTATTTGAACCCTGCTCCTAACGCAAAAAACTTACGAGCACCTTTCTCATCGCTTTCATTAAAGTAACCTGCCCGGAAAGCAAAGGAGTCCTGATATTGATATTCTGCTCCCAAAGCCCAAGTAAATTCCTTTAACTCTTCACTGAACCCTCCTGGGGCATCACTAAATGATTGAAACATCCCTTTAAGAAAATTCACATCTTGAGATTTGCCTTCTACAATAATTGCTGGCTCACTCCCATCAGTAGCTTGTTTCCCATCACCATCTAAATCAACAAATCCCATAACTGGAGGTGATGGCACTAGCAATTTAGTAACTTCCCCGGTTAAGGCCAAGGTATTATATTCATCGAAAATAAAATCGAAACCTCCACCCAGTCTTAAGGTTGTTGGCAGAAAGCTTTCTCTTCCAGCATCATCATACTTAATCTTTGGCCCAATATTTTGAATGGCAAAGCCTAATCGGGTTCTTCCGTTAAAACTATCATAGGCTTGTTCTTCGCTCTGATAAAATCCAGAAATATCCGCCGCTACTGAACTTGCAGCCTCTGCAGAATTATCCAAGGCTTGAATTTTTAAATCAGATCGCAAATAGCGCAACCCAACGGCCATAGAAAACTGAGTGCCCAATCTTAAGGCATATGACGCATCAATTGTCATCTCATTGGGTTTGGCAATAAGGGGATTAGAATTTTCATCCTGTACCAACTCAATTTCACCCAGACTGAAGTATTTGAAACTCACCGCAAAGGCACTTCCTTCATTGATTCTATTGAAGTAGCTGACATTTCCTAAAAAAATATCATTGACCAATTTGCTTAAATAGGGAGTGTAACTCACACCAATTCCTGATTTTGCTTCAGAAAATGCATATTTTGACTGGTTCCATTGCTGGGAAAAAGCATCAACAGATGTGGCAACGCCTATATCTCCCATACCCGCAGCACGTGCATCGGCAGCAATTAACAAAAATGGAACTCCGGTAGTTATGACTTTCGACTGATTATCAAAAATGATAGTTTCCTGTGCAAACGAAAGATTATAAATGGTTAACGTGAGAAGGGCTAGTGCGTATTTTTTCATAAGGTTGTTAGAATTATACATGGTGCTTACGCAACATGTATTTAGCAAATTTAAATTATTAATAATTGTTAAAGTATTACAAGTTTCTGGATCTTCTCAACCTGCTTATTCAGCTGATTGGATCTTACTTTTAGTTTATAGACATAGACTCCTTTCCCAATTTTATCTCCAAAATCATCACGACCGTCCCAAACAATATCTCTTGAAAGTGCCGAAGCACCTTCATTACAACATCCGCCTGCATTGGTTTGACTATTTATGGTTTTGACAAGCTTCCCGGAAATAGTGAATATCTGTATTGAAACGTCTAAAGGTTGCGAACTATTGTGATTGAACCAAAATTCTGTGTAATTTATGAATGGATTAGGATAATTTAGAACGTTTTCAATCTTCAGTTCTTCATCTTTATCATGCACCACAAATTGAATTTCAGCAACCCCAGAGTTGTTATAAACATCCCAAGCTTTAAGGGTCAACGTATGAAGTCCAGGCTCCAAATCACGAAAAGGATAGGTAACTTCTCCTTTAGTATAATCGTCTACCTGAGCTCTATAATAATCATTCAATACAAACGGATTGGTTTCATCCCCATCAATAATGGCGACAATATCATGGCCAATACCACTTGCGGTATTGATTCCATTACGATCTTCGAGTTTTGCCAAAAGCGTAGGCGCTTCATTGGTAATACCACCGGAAACAAAACTTTCGTCATTCATGTAAAGCTTAACAATTGGCCCGATGTTATCTGTTTCAGCATTTTCATTGATCCCTCCCACTAATATCTCAAAACTTGAACCCGCTTGATCTTGTAAGGGCGTATTTGATTTTGCATAGAGACTGACTTTTCCTTTACCAACAGGAACCCCAACATCTCTTGGAACCACAAACTCAAAATCAAAATGGCCATTGGCCACGGTAGCTTGTCCTATAAATATTTTTTCGCCCAATGTGGTGAAATCCATTTTAATCAATTGGCCATTCTGGCTGATATTGTTATTGGCCAATGTTTGACGCTGGATGTCCTTATCAAAAATTGTGGCAGTGAGCACCCCGTTGTAACCGGTCATTAAATTCCCCGAAGGGTCCAAAACCTCTCCTGACATTTTAATTTTACTCAGTGCTTTTAAAGTATCATTGCTTTGCCCTAATGGGATATCGTTTATTTTGGTCAATTGAATACTAGGTTTTGCGAAGGCCAATTTCATTGCCGGATCACCTATAAAAAAAACCAAACGTCTTTGTTGGATTCCAGAAATGGTAGGATCAGTTTTTGTAAGCCGTAAAGCTTCAGCCATGGTAGGATACTCGTTTGAACCGAAACCAAAAAGATATTTCTCCAACTGTATATTAAAGGTCACACCAACACTAACAAAAATTTGGCGTGTGGTGGTAATCAATGCGATGGCACCTCCTTGTGGATTCCAATAGGTATACTCTCCCGCGGTGGGGCGAAAGGGATTGTCAAAACGGGTATACTCGCAAGTAACCGTCACAAAACAGTTAAACTTACAAGTGTTCCTTATTTCTTGTGAATCGTTTTTATCAAAAATACGTTCTGAGGCCAAACCGTCCTCACCCCCATGACCAAAATAATTGACCACCAAGGCGCCCACTTCAACAGCATCCTTTATGGCTTTGTTTACGGCGGGATAACGTTCACCACTGGCTGAGGCTTCTTGTTGGTAAGCATCTGAATGGATTTTGACCACGTTTAAGAATGGCTTTTCAGCAGTAATGTTTCTGCCTATTTCATCGGTAGTTTCCTGAAGCACACTTTCCCATGCCACATCAACGTCATCAGAGACCACCACGACGTTATTACGCCAACTTCCGTAGGATTCATCTTGATAGTACAACTCAATTTTATCCACCATTTCTTTGGCGCGTTGCGGCGTTTCCGCCAAAATCCTTCCCACGGCAATATCTAGCTTATTTGATGAGCTCATGTCACCTTCGTTAAAATCCATCATGCCAAAAAAATCATCAGAAATAAAGGCATTGGTCAAACTAAAGCTATCCAATGAGTGCCAAGAAGGAACAATATTGGTGTTGTTGGGAATTCGGTCTTTATAATCAAATGAGGCGTCTCCAAAAAGGCATAGATATTTTAGTCGTTTATCTGGTGCACTCGCATTGTGATAGACATAGCGCACCAGATTCCGGATTGCAGAGACATCCTGGTTGCCCGAACTGAACTCGGTGTAAATTTCATCGAGGGTCACAACTTTGACGTTGAGATTGTTTTGTGTTCTGTTTATTTGGGCCAAGCGCTCAGCTTGTGCAACTAAATTGTTCGGGGAAATGATGAGGTAATCAACATCTTTAAATTGACCTTGTTCATCCTTAAAAATGGTGCCTTTAATATTTTGATTGCTAACACTAGTTTTATTTTCTCTTAATGGCTCATAATAATCTGAAGGTGTTACCGCCAGGTAAGTTTTTGATATTCCGGAAATGGATTTAAAATTCAATACTGAATTCCTCTCAGTATTGGCGAAAGCTGTCACCTCATATTTATTGCTGATATCCCAAATTTCTGAAACAGAAGCAGCATTGGTCAAGTTATACTCAACAATTCCAGGTGTATTGGCCACCTGATGGTTCGTAAATATAAATTGCTCACCTTCAAAAATCAGACCTCGCGTAGCTTCAATGGATATATAGTCTAAATACCCATGAGACGTTGGAATTCCTGAATTGTTGTAATTGAGATTGACCACAACATTGGAAGTAGTTAACATGACATTGCTATTAAAGAACTTTCCATCTGCCAGGATTGGTGAACTGATAGGTGAAAATGCAAAATTTGCCACTACATTTGAATTGACCTTAACTGCCATGCTGGTTGAGACTTGAGAGGTTGAGGCTGCAAAAATTTTAACCCGTGCTGGCTCAGAAGAAACAAGATTAGGGAAATTGAACTCAAATTGCTTTTCGTTTTCAAAATCAAAACGTTCACCAAACCATCGTCTTCCAACCCGTACAATATTTATCTCATCAACTTCATGAAACTGATAATCCTGAAATGTATTTACCACATAAGTTGAAGGGCTTGCAGGTTGTGACATATTTTGGATCCGTTTCCCTAAACCCCCACTCACATTGACATAATAACAACTCTTATCCGTGAAGATATTGTTATTGGTATTACTTTCTGCGTTAAATCCTGTGGGTCCTTCAGCATAAAATAAAATATAGTCGTCGCCATTAAATTCTTCATCTTCTTCTCCCACAAACTTTATGGCATTTTCTGTAAGGTCAAGAGGATAAGGTTCTGAATTGGACAATGGCAACATGGCGCCTCCATTTCCGAAAATTTTAATCGTGCGCGGATCTACCGAATTCGTATTCACCCCTAGCGCGTTCAAAAAACTTCTGGTCAGTTTAAAAACTCCAGATTTGTCCACATAAAATCGGTACCAATTTCCTGAGCTGAGAACAGAATTACTGAGAATGTGAGTTTGATTCGGATAGGCAGTAAAAGATCTACTGGCAGAAATATTATAAGAAATTGTAAAAGAAGTTATTTTTTTATACACGCCGTTGTCCTTTATAATAGGCGTTATTTCAAGGTAAGCATGCGTTTTATCTCGTGATGTTGTAT
Source organism: Gelidibacter sp. (assembly GCF_035515035.1). Taxonomy (GTDB): domain Bacteria; phylum Bacteroidota; class Bacteroidia; order Flavobacteriales; family Flavobacteriaceae; genus Gelidibacter. The sequence continues at coordinate 35,995 of NZ_DATJCA010000100.1, forward strand.
TTTCAAAATGCAATTTTGGAGCGTTCGGGATCGTTTCAATAGGAATGGATCGCAGTTCATCAGCAGAAATAATAGCATAAGACACCTTGGTAAGTGACACCGAATTTTTGTTGATCATTCCCTCGGAGCTCCATTCTGCGAAAAACTTGATCCCGGTATTGGTATCAAAACTAAAATGATCTCTATTAAAATAAGGTACTGTAATGGCGGAAGATTCTGTTTCAAGAGCAATATGGCCATTCCATATAATGTCAAAACGCTTTTCTTGGGAAAAACCTAAAGTTGATATTAAAACAAAAAGTATTAGTAACTTTATTCTCATTAGTCTGTATAAATCTTTTTCAAAAAATAACTGCAATCTAATACTATTCTCACCAACTGAAACCGCTAATTATATAGAAAGAATAACGTTTGTAGGCATTTGTTAGTATAACGTGTCTGATTTTAATTCAAATTTACAACAATAATTACTTTTATACACCGTTATAGAAATACTGAAAACACCGATAAAATCGCTAAAAATCCGACGTCGTGTTCAAAAAAAGGGATGAAATGCAACTTTTTTTCAATCTATTTGATAAAAACGCTTGTTACTTTCTCTTTAATTACTATATTGCGTCACTAAATTTAATCAGCTTACTTAAAAAGTATGGATATGAAAAACATCATTAATATAAGGATTGCATTTGCCCTAATGCTCTCTTTAGCAATGGTTGGATGTAAAAGATCTTCATCGTCAAACCAATCCAGAGCTACTGGATGGAAAATTAACGACAAGAATGGAGGTTTTCAATACAACACCAATTTTAAAGAACAAGAAACTTCCCCAGGTTTAGTTTTTGTTGAAGGTGGAACCTTTACCATGGGTAAAGTGCAGGATGATCCTATGCACGATTGGAACAACACTCCTAATCAACAACATGTTCAATCCTTTTATATGGATGAAAGTGAGGTGACCAACAAAATGTACTTAGAGTATCTGGATTGGATCAAACGCGTATATCCGCCAGATGATCCCAGTTTCAAATTGATTTATCAAAGTGCTTTACCAGACACTCTAGTTTGGAGAAACCGACTTGGTTATAGTGAAATGATGACTGAAAACTATTTACGTCACCCAGGCTATGGCGAATATCCTGTGGTTGGTGTTAGCTGGATTCAAGCCGTCGATTTTGCCAACTGGAGAACAGATCGAGTGAATGAACTGTATTTAGAAAAAGCTGGATTCTTAAAAAGAGATGCACGTATCACTGATGTGAATGCAGATGCCAATTTCAACACAGATACGTATATCAATTCTCCAAGTTCTACGTATGGTGGAAATACAGAGATTCTTGAAGGTGGAAAAAGAAGACAACAAACAGATGCAGATGGCAACCCTATTAATGTATATGCCAAGAGAGAATCAGGTATTATATCTCCAGAATACCGCTTACCTTCTGAAGTGGAGTGGGAATATGCCGCATTGGGTCTGAATGAACTAAGAAACTACAATGCCATTCGTGGTAGAAAAAAATACCCATGGAGTGGTCAATATACCCGTTCTGGTAAAAGAAAAACTAGAGGAGATCAATTAGCAAACTTTAAGCAAGGTAAAGGTGATTATGGTGGAATTGCAGGATGGTCTGATGATGGGGCTGATATTACCAACAAAGTAAAATCATACCTGCCAAACGATTTTGGAATATATGATATGGCGGGCAACGTTGCCGAATGGGTAGCTGATGTTTACAGACCTATTGTTGATGATGAGTTCAATGATTTCAACTACTACCGTGGTAACGTCTATACCAAGAATGCCATTAATGAAGATGGCACCGTAAAAGTGGTCACTTCTGATGACATTGTTTATGATACGTTAAGCAATGGCCAAGTTGTACCTAGAAACTTACCGGGTACTATATTACAGGTGCCAATTAGCAGTGAAGACGCTTACTTAAGAACAAATTTTGACGCCAGCGATAATAGAAACTTTAGAGACGGCGACAGAAGATCATCACGTTATTATACTGATAACTTTGATGACAATGGTGATGGTACAGCAACTGATACAAAACAAATGTACAATTCGCCAAGACATGAAGTAACTACGGACTCAACGGGTGCCATTGTTAGACTCATCGACAAATCGAACAACAGAACGTCTTTGATCAATGATAATGTAAGAGTTTATAAAGGAGGTTCATGGAAAGACAGAGCGTATTGGATTGATCC
>NZ_DATJCA010000101.1:0-29912 GCF_035515035.1 Gelidibacter sp.
AATCAAATTAGTTATTAATTATTAAAAAACACCCACCTTCGTGGGCAATATTATGGCAACAACAGCAGATATAAGAAATGGATTGTGCATTAGGTACAATAATGATATTTATAAGATTGTAGAATTTTTACACGTAAAGCCCGGAAAAGGTCCAGCGTTTGTAAGAACAAAAATGAAAAGTGTAACCAACGGAAAAGTATTGGAAAATACGTTTTCTGCAGGTCATAAAATTGATGATGTACGCGTTGAGACGCATAAATTTCAGTTTTTGTATCATGATGGCGAGTATTATCATTTTATGAATCAAGAAGACTATACGCAAATCCGACTTTTAGAAGCCGCTTTGGATAGACCGGATTTAATGAAGGAAGGTGAGATTGTCACTATCCTTATCAATACGGAAGATAATATGCCATTATCCGTTGAGATGCCAGCAAACGTTGTCTTAGAAGTTACTTCTACGGAGCCTGGAGTGAAAGGGAATACAGCGACGAACGCTACAAAACCAGCAATTGTTGAAACAGGAGCAGAAGTAAATGTCCCTTTATTTATAAATGAAGGTGATAAAATTCGGATTGAAACTGAAAAAGGAACCTACAAGGAGCGTATTAAAGAGTAGTTTTCAGTCTTCAGTGAGCAGTCAGCAGTGGACAGTTGGTTTGAGATTTAATAACAAATAACTTAACGTAAATGAAATTTCCCAAAACATACACTTTAAAGCAAATTGCAGAAATCATCAATACCCCTTATGTAGGAACTGATGATTTTCCTGTGTTGGGAATGAATGAGATTCATGTTGTAGAGCCAGGTGACATCGTATTCGTAGATCACCCTAAATATTATGATAAAGCGTTAAACTCTGCCGCAACTATTGTGTTGATCAATAAAGAAGTGGCGTGTCCTGAAGGGAAAGCGTTGCTAATAAGTGATGATCCATTTAGGGATTTTAATAAATTAACCCATCATTTTAAGCCTTTTAAAAGTGCGAATCAGAGCATTTCAGATTCTGCTAAAATTGGAAAAAATACGATCGTTCAGCCTAACTGTTTCATTGGACATAATGTGGTCATTGGTGATGACTGCTTAATCCATCCTAATGTCATTATTTATGATGACACCATCATCGGGAATAAGGTCACCATTCATGCCGGTACGGTGTTAGGAGCAAGTGCCTTCTATTATAAAAAGCGCCCAGAAGGATTTGATCAATTGATTTCGGGTGGGCGAGTGGTAGTCAAGGATAACGTTCATATTGGTGCACTTTGCACTATTGATAGAGGGGTTACTGGAGACACAATTATTGGCGAAGGTTCAAAACTGGATAACCAAATCCAGATTGGTCATGACACAGTTATTGGAAAGAAATGTTTGATTGCCTCTCAAGTAGGGATTGCTGGCTGTGTGATTATTGAAGATGAAGTCACTATTTGGGGACAAGTAGGAAGTACAAGCGCTATTACGATTGGCGCCAAAGCCGTCGTTCATGCGCAGGCGGGAATCAGTAAATCTTTAGAAGGCGGTAAGACCTATTGGGGTAGACCAGCCCAAGAGGCAAAAGCAGAGTTAAAAGACAAGGTGTATATAAAGAGAATACCAGAAATTATAGAACAGTTAAAAAGGAAATGATGTCTCCAAAAGAAATAGTTAAAAATTTTTATGAATCAGATTTAGCAAATGATAGCTCTGTGGTCTCCACCTATATTCATAAAGATTGCGTATTGCACTGGAATAGTAGCACGGGATACAGAATTTTTAACTACGATGATTTAGATGAATTCTTTAAAAATATTAAAGTGGCCTATCATGCCTTAAGGCCCCAGATCAGTCATTTATTGCAAGATCAAAATCGGGTCACGATAAGATATACCATGTTTGTAAGTACCATTGAAGATCCTGAAAATGAACTCCCGTTGGCAAATTTCATCAGCATTTGGGAAATTAAAGATGGAAAACTTTACAGAGGCTATGAAATAAGTCAGGTGGCGGACGATAATATTGAAAGTTACAAATCATTTTCAGAAATTAAAGTTTAACAAAGGCTTCATAAATGCTGTTAAAAGGATTACTTTTGCGAAGTCTTAAAAATTAAAAAATAATATAAATGAGCGTTTTAGTAAATAAAGATTCAAAGATAATAGTGCAAGGCTTTACGGGCAGTGAAGGAACCTTTCATGCTGAACAAATGATAGAATACGGAACTAACGTTGTTGGTGGCGTTACTCCTGGAAAAGGTGGGCAGGTCCATTTGGATCGTCCGGTTTTCAATACTGTTCAAGACGCAGTAAAAGAAGCTAAAGCAGATACTTCTATTATTTTTGTGCCACCAGCTTTCGCTGCAGATGCCATTATGGAAGCTGCTGATGCAGGCATTAAAGTCATTATATGCATTACAGAAGGAATTCCTGTAGCAGATATGATTAAGGCATCAAATTATATTAAATCAAAAGATTGTCGCCTAATCGGTCCAAACTGTCCAGGTGTCATTACGCCGGGTGAAGCTAAGGTTGGTATTATGCCAGGTTTTGTCTTCAAGAAAGGTACTGTTGGTATCGTTTCCAAATCAGGAACTTTAACCTACGAAGCTGCTGACCAAGTAGTCAAACAAGGCCTTGGGATTACAACCGCTATTGGTATTGGTGGAGATCCAATTATTGGAACTACAACAAAAGAAGCCGTAGAAATGTTGATCAATGATCCAGAAACTGAATGTGTGGTGATGATTGGAGAAATTGGAGGACAATTGGAAGCTGATGCAGCCAACTGGTATAAGGCAAGTGGCAGTAAAAAGCCTATCGTTGGGTTTATTGCTGGAGAAACTGCCCCTGCAGGGCGTACTATGGGCCACGCTGGAGCCATTGTGGGAGGTAGTGATGACACTGCCCAGGCAAAAAAGAAAATCATGAGAGCTTGTGGAATTCACGTGGTGGATTCTCCTGCTGAAATTGGTAAAAAAGTAGCCGAAGTTATGGCCTAATTACCAAATTCTATATTTTAAAAACCTCGCAATTTTGTGGGGTTTTTTTATTTGAAACAGCATCTAATCCTTATATTTGAAAAGAGAATTATCAACCGAAGTAGAGTGCTACAGTTCAACAATTATCGCATTCACAACTAAAAAATTATACTTATGAAGTTATTGGAAGGAAAAACAGCAATCATTACAGGAGCGAGCAGAGGTATCGGAAAAGGTATCGCAGAAGCTTTTGCGGCACATGGTGCAAATGTGGCATTTACATACAGTTCTTCTGCTGAGTCGGCAAAGATTTTAGAAGACCAATTGAATACCTTAGGAATTAAAGCCAAAGGCTACCAGAGCAATGCGGCCGATTTCAATGAATCACAAAAATTAGTGGACGAGGTCTTGACTGAATTTGGTTCCATTGATATTTTAGTGAATAATGCTGGCATCACTAAAGATAATTTGTTGATGCGTATGACTGAGGACGATTTTGATAAAGTCATTGAAGTCAACCTCAAATCTGTTTTTAATATGATAAAGGCCGTACAGCGTACTATGCTAAAGCAACGTAAAGGTTCTATCATTAATATGAGCTCTGTAGTTGGTGTTAAAGGAAATGCAGGTCAAACCAATTATGCAGCTTCTAAAGCTGGAATCATCGGGTTTTCTAAATCGGTTGCTTTGGAATTGGGATCGCGCAACATTAGAAGTAACGTTGTTGCTCCTGGATTTATTGAAACCGAAATGACCGCGAAATTAGATGAAAATACAGTAAAAGCGTGGAGAGACGCCATTCCTTTAAAACGCGGGGGAACTCCAGAAGACATTGCCAATGTGTGTGTGTTTTTGGCTAGCGATTTAAGTGCATATGTCACCGGGCAAACCATTCATGTGGATGGCGGAATGCTGACTTAAACCAATTCCCACGAAAGTGGGAATCTCATGATTTTAACCTCGCATTTAATGCAGACAGAAACCCTTCTATACATCATATTAGCTGGAATTATAGCGCTTTCATTAGCGCTTTTTCAGTATGTATATAAGTCGAAAAAACGAACGAAAGTCCATTTCTTATTGGCATTTTTGAGATTCTTGACCCTGTTCTCTGTATTTCTGTTAGTGATCAATCCTAAATTTGATAAGACCACCTATTTTAATGAAAAACCAAATTTACTGATTGCGGTCGATAATTCAGAATCGGTAAAATATTTGAATCAAGATCAAAAAACGAAGGAATTAGTAGCGCTCTTAAGACAAAATAAATCTTTGAACGAACGCTTTAACCTTGAGTTTTTTAGCTTTGGAAAGGACATTAAAACTTTGGACACGTTGTCGTTTAATGAAAAGCAAACCAACCCTTCCTTGTTGTTTGATCATTTTTCGCAGGTGTATGGGAGTTCTATTGCACCTCTAGTTGTAATTACCGATGGAAACCAGACTTATGGCACTGATTATGAGTTTGCCGCCCAAAACTATAGGCACGCCATTTTCCCGATTATTCTAGGAGATACCACACGTTATACCGATTTAAAGATTGAACAGCTCAATGTCAATAAATATGCTTATTTAAAAAATAAATTTCCAATTGAAATTATTGCGGTGTACACTGGTTTGGATGAAGTGAACACCCAATTAACAATAAGCTCTGGAAACTCTATTGTTTTTTCTGAGAATTTGACATTTAATAAAGAACATTCAAGTAGACTTGTCACTTTAAGTTTACCTGCCAATATTTCAGGAGTCCATAGTTATAAAGCGGAATTAAGACCACTCGCAAACGAAAAAAATACGGTGAATAATAGTAAGAATTTTGCTGTGGAGGTCATTGACAGAAAAACCCATGTTGCCATTATCTCAGATCTTATCCACCCTGATTTAGGTGCTTTAAAAAAGGCAATCGAAAGTAATGAGCAACGTCAAGCCTCCATCGTAACGCCAATTGAATTTTTGAGTTTATCAGATGATTTTCAACAAGCTATACTCTATCAGCCGAATAAAAACTTTAAAAGTGTTTATGATAAAATTCAATCTTTAAACATCAATACGTTTACCGTACTTGGCACCAAAACAAACTGGTTAGAGTTCAATAAACTGCAACCTTATATGCAACAAACGGTCACCAATCAATATGAGGACTTTCAACCTGCTTTAAATTCAAATTATAGTGTGTTTATTGTGGATGACTTTAGTTTTTCCAACTTTCCGCCTTTGCAAACTGAATTTGGTGCCGCTACATTTTCAATACCAACGGAAGTTATTTTATACAAAACCGTTAATGGGATACAATTAAAAGAGCCATTGTTATTGACTTATGAAGATAATGAAAAAAGAGCAGTGATATTAAATGGTGAAGGCATTTGGGGTTGGAGAGCACAAAATTTTTTAGATGAAAAATCCTTTCATAATTTTGATAACTTTATCGGAAAGATCATTCAATATCTCGATTCCAATCAAAAGCGTTCCCGATTAAATGTTTCTTATGAGTCCTTCTATAATGGTAATGATAATGTGATCTTGACCGCGCAGTTTTTCAACAAGACTTATGAGTTCGACAATACCGCCAACCTAGAAATTACATTAAAGGACAAAGAAAATGGACCATCCCAAACGGTGCCGTTTATTCTCAGACAATCTAATTATCAGGTGGATTTGAGTGGATTGGAGGCTGGAGATTACACATTTACCGTTAAGGCGCAGAACGAAACTATATCTCAATCGGGCGAATTCAAGATTTTGGACTATAATGTCGAACAGCAATTTCTCAACGCTAATGTTTCCAAGCTTCAAAATATGGCTAGGCAAAGTCAAGGCACATCTTATTTTATTAACAATACCAACACACTTGTGGAGCAATTAATAAAGGACGAAAGGTTCGCCACCATCCAAAAAAGCACTAAAAAAGTTGTACCTTTGATCGATTGGAAATTTCTACTTGCCTTTATCGCGTTGAGCCTTAGTGCAGAATGGTTTATTAGAAAATACAATGGCTTAATTTAACGAAAAAAACTATTTATTATTTATGGAAAGATTACCTAAAGTTGCAATACCTGCAATTATTGCAGCAATTGTTTTAATTATTATCCTTGCCAAATCAGCAGTTACTGTTGAGTCAGGACAAGCAGGCGTTTTATATAAAACCTTCGGAGGAGGTGTTGTTACTGATGAACCTGCTCTTGGTGAAGGTTTCCATTTGATAGCACCATGGAATAAAGTATTTATCTATGAAGTAAGACAACAGGAAATTCTAGATAAAATGAGTGTACTGTCTTCAAATGGATTGGACATTAAATTAGAGGCGTCTATCTGGTTCCAACCGGCATATGAAAGTCTTGGAAAATTACATCAAGAAAAAAGTGAACAATATAAGGAGCGAATCCTATTGCCAGCTATTCGTTCGGCAGCAAGAAGTGTTGTAGGGCGTTATACCCCAGAACAGTTATATTCTAGCAAACGTGATGCCATTCAGCAAGAAATTTTTGAAGAAACCCAGAAATTTGTGAAAGACCAATACATTCAGTTGAATGAGGTTTTAGTGCGTGATGTCACCTTGCCATCAACTATTAAAGATGCTATTGAGCGAAAATTGAGACAAGAGCAAGAATCTTTGGAGTACGAATTTAGATTGGTTACAGCATCAAAAGAGGCTGAAAAGGTCATTATTGAAGCTCAAGGTAAAGCAGATGCCAACCGAATCCTGAGTGCGTCTTTAACTGATAAAATTCTTCAGGATAAAGGTATTGAGGCCACGGTAAAACTTTCTGAATCGAATAATAGCAAAGTTGTGGTCATTGGTTCAGGAAATTCTGGATTACCGATTATTTTAGGAAATCAGTAATCCTCTTAATCGGCTGAGAATTCTTTTTAAGTATTTTTTATAAAAGGATTAGGATTATAAGATATTTTTTCAAATATTTGTAAAACACAAAGAAGAACATGACATTTATTCAATCACATCATCACCATCATCATATTTGCACTCAAGCGAACTGAAGATGTATTGAATAAAAATCAGCATATTTAAAACCGTTTGAGTAAATCAAGCGGTTTTTTCATTTCTGTTAAAACAGGAATCTCTCTCCAAAATGATTTACTCAAACAAAAAAGTTTAATTAAAACAGCCATTAGGTGTTTAAAACTATGAGTAAATTAAGAATAGCAGTTCAAAAATCGGGACGTTTACATGACGATTCCATGAAAATCCTTAACGACGTAGGCATTTCAATAGACAACGGCAAAGATCAACTCAAAGCCTCTGCCAAGAACTTTCCTTTAGAAGTCTTTTATCTTCGCAACGGTGATATTCCCCAGTACCTTCGAGATGGCGTCGTGGATGCGGCCATTATCGGGGAAAACATTCTAATCGAGAAGGGTACAGATATTTCCGTGATTGAAAAATTAGGATTTTCAACCTGCAAAGTTTCTATTGCCGTGCCAAAATCCTTTAAATACAAAGGAGTCAAGGATTTAGATGGCAAGCGAATAGCTACTTCTTATCCCAACACCGTCCAACAATTTCTTGACAGAAACAATATTAACGCCCAGTTGCACATCATCAACGGTTCTGTTGAAATCGCACCAAATATTGGTCTTGCCGATGCCATTGTTGATATAGTATCAAGTGGGAGCACCTTGTTCAAGAATAATTTAAAGGAAGTTGAAGTGTTGTTAAGGTCTGAAGCGGTCTTGGCTGCGTCGCCCTTGATCTCGGCTGATAATGAAGCGATTTTAAAACGATTGCAATTTAGGTTCCAATCGGTCTTAAAAGGACGCCTGTCTAAATATGTACTTTTAAATGCTCCAAATGATAAGCTCGATAAAATCATCAGTGTCCTTCCCGGGATGCGAAGTCCTACCGTTCTGCCATTGGCACAAGAGGGTTGGAGTTCCATACATTCCGTAATCAATAAAAATGAATTTTGGGAAGTCATTGATGAGTTAAAAGCCAATGGTGCTGAAGGGATTTTAGTATGTCCAATTGAAAACATGGTCATTTAAATAATGTCATTTCTGCGAATGCGGAAAACTAAAATAATAACAATATGCAAATCATAAAAAATCCAAATAAGGCGTCTTGGTCAGAACTCGTTAAAAGACCGACCCCATCTGTGGATAGTATTGAAGCCACCGTTATACAGATTTTTGAAGATGTCAAAAGAAACGGCAATCTGGCCCTTCAGAAATATACAGCGCTATTTGATGGTATAGATTCTGACGTTTTAGAAGTTTCCGATGCTGAGATAGAAACGGCATCCCAAAATATTCCAAAGGAATTAAAAGGGGCCATTCAGATGGCAAAGAAGAATATCGAGAGCTTCCATAAAGCTCAAAAAACTGAAAGAATCGAGGTGGAAACTATGCCAGGAGTTCAGTGTTGGCAAGAAAAACGACCGATTGAGAAAATAGGATTGTATATTCCAGGTGGAACTGCACCTTTGTTTTCAACAGTTTTGATGCTTGCGGCGCCTGCTCAAATTGCAGGATGCAAAGAGATAATTCTCTGTTCACCCCCTAACAAAAAAGGAGTAATAGCCAATGAAATCCTTTATGCAGCACAATTATGTGGAGTAACCAAGATATACAAAGTGGGTGGGATCCAAGCCATTGCAGCCATGACCTTTGGAACTGAAACCATTCCGCAAGTTTATAAAATTTTTGGACCCGGGAATCAATTTGTCACCGTAGCTAAACAATTGGCCACCAAATACGGCGTAGCTATTGATATGCCTGCAGGTCCCAGCGAGCTATTGGTATATGCTGATGTGAGTGCAAATGCCGCTTATGTAGCTGCTGATTTGTTGAGTCAAGCAGAACACGGCACAGATAGTCAGGTGATCTTGGTTTCAAATTCAGAGTCTTTTATGGCAACAGTGAAAACTGAAATTGCACAGCAAATTGCTGTTCTAACAAGAAAATTCATTGCTGAGAAAGCCATAGAAAACTCGAAGTTGATTTATATTGCAGATGCTCAAGAAGCTTTGGATTTTATAAATGCGTATGGACCAGAGCACTTTATTGTATGTGCCAAAAATGAATCGCTATTTATAAATGGGATCACCAATGCAGGCTCTGTTTTCATTGGCGATTATACCCCAGAGAGCGCAGGTGACTACGCATCCGGAACCAACCATACCTTGCCAACCAATGGGTTTAGTAAAGCCTATTCAGGAGTGAATTTGGATAGCTTTTTGAAAAGTATGACCTTTCAAAAAATCTCCAAACAAGGTTTACAAAATATTGGCAAAACCATCGAACTGATGGCCGCCGCCGAAGGTTTACAAGCCCATAAGAACGCCGTATCCATCCGATTAAAAGATATCAAACAATGACTATTCAAAACCTTATAAGACCCTCAATAAAAGCTTTAAAGCCATACTCTTCAGCAAGAGATGAGTTTAAAGGAGGAACAGAAAACTTAATTTTTCTCGATGCCAATGAAAATCCCTTTGAGAATGGGGTCAATCGCTATCCAGATCCACAACAAAGCAAATTGAAAGCCTTGATATCTCAAATTAAGGGATTGCCAACAGAACATATTCTTTTGGGAAATGGCAGTGACGAAGTGTTGGATTTGCTCATTAGAATGTTTTGTGAGCCCAATAAAGACAATGTTCTGATTCTGCCACCAACGTACGGTATGTATGAGGTATTGGCGAATGTCAATGCGGTTAAAACTATTAAAATTAATCTATCTGAGGAAACTTTTCAACCTCAAACCACTGCTGTTTTAGCTGCTGCAAATGCCAACAGCAAATTGCTTTTTCTATGTTCTCCAAACAATCCTTCTGGAAATAGTTTTGAGGCATCAAGCATAGAATTTTTACTCAAGAATTTCAAGGGCATAATCATCATTGATGAAGCATATATTGATTTTTCCAAGGAAGAAAGTTGGATTTCCAGAATTGCCGAATTCCCCAATCTTGTGGTAACACAAACCTTATCCAAAGCTTTCGGAATGGCAGGGATTCGTTTGGGAATGTGTTTTGCCTCCGAAGAAATAATTGCGACTTTAAACAAAATTAAACCGCCTTATAATATTAACGAATTAACCCAGACCAAAGCAATTGAAGGACTTAGAAAAATGACACTAGTTAATTCGCAAATAGCTTGTTTGATAGCTGAAAGGGAGCTTTTAGTTAAAGCTTTGGAAGAGGTTGATTTTGTCACAAAAGTATACCCGTCTGATGCTAATTTTGTTATGGTCAAAGTAGATGATGCCAATAAACGCTATCAGCAATTGATTGAGAATGGCATTGTAATTCGCAACAGAACAACACAGCCCTTATGCGAAAACTGTTTGCGTTTAACGGTTGGTACTAAGGAAGAAAACCAAAGACTCGTAGAAAATTTAAACAGACTTTAAAGATTGAATGTTATGAAAAAAGTATTATTTATTGATCGTGATGGCACCATTATCCTTGAACCCAAAGATTATCAAATAGACAGTTTTGATAAACTTTTGTTCTATCCTAAAGTGTTCCAATATCTGAGTAAAATTGCCAAGGAATTGGATTATGAAATCGTGATGGTGACCAATCAAGATGGATTGGGAACAGCATCTTTCCCAGAAGATACGTTTTGGCCGGTTCATGATTTTATAATTGAAACTTTTAAATCTGAAGGTATTGAATTTAAGGATCAGTTCATCGACCGTACGTTTGATGAGGACAATGCAGACACACGTAAACCACGGACCGGGCTTTTAACCAAATATTTTTCTGAAGATTACGATTTAGCGAATTCGTTTGTTATTGGAGATCGCTTGACGGATGTTGAACTGGCTAAAAATTTAGGTTCAAAAGCCATATTTATCAACAATCCTACCACCGACTTTATTGATGCCGAACAGGAAGTGTTAAAAGATCACATCGCTTTGGAAACTAAAGATTGGGAAGAAATTTACAATTTTTTAAAAACTGAAGATCGAACCGCCAGTCTTGAGCGTAACACCAATGAAACCAAAATAACCATTCACTTAAACCTTGATGGTACTGGAAACAGCACTATTGACACCGGAATTGCCTTTTTTGATCATATGTTAGATCAAATTGCCCGTCATGGTCAATTGGATTTGGATATCAAGGTCATTGGCGATTTGGAGGTGGATGAACACCACACCATAGAAGATACTGGAATTGCTTTAGGTGAAGTATTTGCAAAAGCCTTGGGCAATAAATTGGGCGTTGAGCGCTACGGATTCTGTTTGCCAATGGACGATTGCTTGGCACAGGTGGCCATAGATTTTGGAGGACGAAATTGGTTGGTGTGGGATGCAGAATTTAAACGAGAAATGATTGGGAAAATGCCGACGGAAATGTTTTTTCACTTCTTTAAGTCGTTCACGGATGGCGCCAAATGCAATTTGAACATCAAAGCAGAAGGCGACAATGAACACCATAAAATTGAAGCTATTTTCAAAGCTTTTGCCAAATCCATAAAAATGGCCATTAAGCGGGATATGGATAAAATGATTTTGCCGTCAACCAAAGGACTTTTATAGAAATACCACATTCCAAATTCCAAGTTTGACTTTAGGAATTTGATGTTGGAACCATTAAATGATACATAATGAGCATTATAATTATAGACTATGGGGCGGGCAATACTAAAAGTGTTCAGTTTGCTTGCAATCGATTGGGGTATCATCCTGTTTTGAGTAATAACATAGAAATTATTCAAGCTGCGGATAAAGTCATCTTCCCGGGTGTTGGTCATGCAAGTAATGCTATGAAAATGCTTCGAGAGTCAGGCCTGGATCTAATAATTCCAACTCTCAAACAACCGGTGTTAGGTATTTGTTTAGGGATGCAGTTATTGTGCACTGCCACTGAGGAAGGAGGAACAAAGGGCCTAGGTGTTTTTGATGTTCAGGTGAAACGTTTTTCAGAAGGGGTAAAAGTCCCACAAATGGGTTGGAATACGATTTCCAATTTAAAAACAAATTTTTTTATAGAGATTAAAAACAATGCCTATATGTATCTTGTGCACAGTTATTATGCAGAGTTGTGTGCCGAGACCATAGCACAAACCACATATGGCGTGACCTATAGTTCTGCATTAAATAAAGACAATTTTTACGGCGTCCAATTTCATCCCGAAAAAAGCAGTGGAGAAGGTGAAAGTGTTTTGAGAAATTTTCTGAATTTATGAAATTGGAAAACGTCAATCGTAAATAGTAAATCAAAAAAAATACCATGAGGATTATTCCAGCAATAGATATTATAGACGGCAAATGTGTCCGTTTGACCAAAGGAGATTATAATACAAAAAAAATATACAACGAAAATCCATTGGAAGTTGCCAAACAATTTGAGGCTTCAGGGATTGAATACTTGCATTTGGTCGATCTGGACGGTGCCAAGGCACAGCACATCGTCAATTATAAAGTATTGGAGCAAATTGCTTCAAAAACGAGCTTAAAGATCGATTTTGGCGGCGGACTCAAATCTGATGAAGATCTTCATATTGCCTTCAATTCGGGGGCAAAACAAATTACCGGGGGAAGTATTGCGGTCAACGATCATGAAACGTTTGAGTCATGGTTACAGAAGTATGGGTCGGCTAAAATCATTTTGGGAGCCGATTGCAATAATGGTAAGATTGCCATAAGTGGCTGGCAGGAGCAAAGCAGTTTGGAAGTGATTCCCTTTATAAAAAACTATCAAAGACAGAAGGTGCAATATGTTATCTGTACTGATATTGCCAAAGATGGCATGTTGGAAGGCCCGTCATTTGATTTATATCGAGAGATTATTGAAGAGTGTTCCAATACTAGTACAGATCAATCTATAAAACTCATTGCTTCTGGAGGAATTTCACATATTGATGAGCTTCCAAAGCTGAGGGATTTAGGATGTGAAGGCGTTATTATCGGAAAAGCCATTTATGAAAACAGAATCAGTTTACAGGAATTGGAACAATTTTATTAGTGAAATCCTGTTTTTGAAGAAAATGCATTGCTATTTCTTCAAAATAGATGATTGAACTAATTCACCTCCCGAAAACAATGGGATATCGGGATCTCAAAAAGACGGATGTTTGTCATTTAGCGAGTACCCAGTCTTTGTTCTTGATTTTATAATTGCGGCGGTCTTTATTCTTTATAAGAAACTCATAATTCAATACATAAATTAAACCCCTGCTTTCGCAGAAAACAATATGCTCACAAAACGAATAATTCCTTGTTTGGACATTAAAAATGGACGCACCGTAAAAGGTGTAAACTTCATCAACCTTATTGATGCGGGAGATCCCGTTGTATTAGCAAAACAATATGCAGAAAAAGGTGCCGATGAATTAGTGTTTCTCGATATTTCTGCCACCTTGGAAGGACGGAAAACCACGTTGGAAATGGTATTAAAAGTAGCGGAACAAGTTAATATTCCGTTCACGGTCGGTGGTGGTATTTCATCTGTTGAAGACGTCGATTTACTTTTGAAATCGGGCGCTGATAAAGTCTCCATCAATTCATCCGCCATAAAACGCCCAGAACTGATTAATGAGCTTTCTGAAAAATTCGGCAGTCAGTGCGTGGTTGTCGCCATTGATGCGAAACAAATTGAAGGCGAATGGAAAGTCCATTTGGCAGGAGGCAGTATCCCGACAGATTTGGATCTGTTTGACTGGGCAAAAGAAGTTGAAACCCGAGGTGCCGGTGAGATATTATTCACCTCGATGGATCATGACGGCACAAAGGACGGATTCGCCAATGAAGCTTTGGCAAAATTATCAACAGCATTGAATATTCCGATTATTGCTTCTGGTGGTGCAGGAACCATACAACATTTTGTGGACACTTTCAAAATTGGACAATCGGATGCCGCTCTTGCAGCCAGCGTATTTCATTTTGGTGACATTGAAATTAAAGCTTTGAAAGAAGCATTAAAGAAAAATAACATAGCAGTAAGAATTTAAAATTAGCCACAAATCCCCCTGCCTATGGAAAGATAGGTAATGTGATTCTCACCTAGATTCACTTAAAAGTGATAATGTGGAAAAATCGATACAAAAATGAACATAAAATATAATTCAGAAGGCTTAATTCCTGCCATCATTCAAGATGCTATCACTAAAAACGTCTTGATGTTAGGTTATATGGACGAAGAAGCCTTTAAGAAAACCCAGGAGACCAAAAAAGTAACTTTTTTTAGCAGAAGCAAACAGCGCTTATGGACAAAAGGTGAAGAAAGTGGCAATTTTCTGAATTTGGTAGATATTAAAGTAGATTGTGATAATGATACACTATTGATTCAGGCGCACCCAGTAGGTCCAACATGCCATAAAGGATCGGATACGTGTTGGGATGAGAAAAATTCGACCAACTTCGGATTCATTTCCAAATTGGAACAGACGATTTTGGAGCGTCGTACCCATTCTAAACCCGAGGACTCCTATGTAGCCTCACTTTTCGCAAAAGGCATCAACAAACTGGCTCAAAAAGTAGGCGAGGAGGCTGTGGAAGTTATCATTGAAGCCAAAGACGATAACGATGAACTGTTTTTAAACGAGAGTGCCGATTTGCTGTTCCATTATCTGATGTTGCTTCAGGCAAAAGGTTTTAAATTAGAGGATATTGAAACGGTTCTTAAGAATAGAGAGAAGAAATAGAACTCAAATTATAAGGAAATCCTAAATTTTAATGAAATTTGATAGATATCTGAATGGTTAATTGTACAATAACAGATGTTTTCAACTAATTCTTAAATTGAACAAATTGTCAATAACTTTGAGACATGGATCAAAACTATTTTTACCTCATAACCATTCAATACTTGGGCTTTCGTTATCATGGTTGGCAAAAGCAACCCAATTTAAAAACAGTGCATCTCGTCATTGATAAAACTTTAAATTATGTGTTCGAGGGCCAAAAGAAATTTAAAAGCTTGGCCGTGGGTAGAACAGACGCCATGGTATCTGCCAATGAAACAGCGTTTGAATTGTTTATGGAAGACCCTATTTCAGATTTTGATGCCTTTCTAGAACAGTTTAATTATTATTTACCACAAGATGTCAGAGCCTTAGCGATGAGAGAGGTTGATCGGGATTTTAACGTGATCCATAATGCAAAACTCAAGGAGTATATTTACTTGTTTGCGCACGGACAGAAATCCCATCCGTTCTGTGCTTCCATAATGACCACGTTTAGAGATGTTCTGGATATTGAACTGATGAAACAAGGCGCTAAGCTTTATGAAGGCACCCACAATTTTAAAGCATTCTGTTCAAGAGTTTCAGAAAACGGACTGTATACCAGAACAGTGATGTCCTGTGAGGTCGTTGAAAACACCATGTTTACGGCCAGTTTCTTTCCAAAGGAGTCCTATCTATTTAGAGTCAAGGGCGAAGGCTTTGGTTATAATCAAATTAGAGGTATGATGGGTACCCTCGTAAAACTTGGCAAAAACGACTTTAGCTTAGAGGACATTTCCAAAAGTCTACTGCCAGAAAGCATAGAAGTTATGGAATATATTGCGCCTGCATCTGGCTTGATTTTGAATGCGGTGGAATTTGAATAACTGCAATAGCAGATTACCACAAAGACTGTAATGTGCCATAGCACCGACATTTTTGATTTAAAATAGACCTCAAGATAAAAGTTATCAGAGTTTTTAGAAAATAAAACTTAATTTGGAATTACTTTATTTCAGCCATTCTTTAGCAATCGCGCGTTTTGAAAACCAAATGAGAAACACCACGATAACGATGCTTGTCAATGGTATGAAAATATCCCTCGGATTGATTTCCGTCAATACATAGAATTGTTGGATACCCACGGCAAGAAAAGAAATGATAAATAAAATGTAGGCCACTTTTTTACGCAGAAGCCATGAAATAGCTCCTAACAATCCGGCAAAAACGGCTATGGAAAAGATTGAAATGAACCAAATTGGAAGATCTTCGTATAAATTTTGCTGTGTATGGGATCCGCTTGATAGTTTGCCTGCGGTCATAAAAGTTTGCATAATATAATTATACACACCAAAGATATTCCAAAGCAAAGCAATAATACCGACAATCCAAAAGTAAGCTGGAGGTGTTTTAGTAGAATTAATATTCATAAATTGTTGGTTTTTTGTAGTTAAAGACACAACAATTTATGAATTTTTTATTTATAAACTGTGCCATAATGCGACTTTGGCAGAAAGATTTAATCTTCCTCTACCACATGAAGGACTGGGGTTTTATTTACCCATTTTCCATTTTTTGATTCCCCCAAGATGTACACTTCTTTTGTCTGTTCATATTCTTTGATCGTTCGAAGCATATGTTCTTTGGTATCTCTATGGATTTTAATCCCTGTAGTTTTACCTTTATTTCTAATTTCTATATAGAAGCCGTCTCTAAATTTGATCGGTCTTGTAGGTGGTCTTCCCATTTATTTAAAATATTTTGAAGGATTTAACTCGCATATTAAACAAAATAATGCCAAAAAGCAAACCCTTAATTGAACTTTTCAAAAATAGATTACATTTATCTCATATCCTCATGAATTTGATAGTAATTTTATATTCTTTAATTGAGCCCTACTATACCAAAAAGTTTTTTACATTTAAAGTTTTGATGATCACTAGAAATCCAGAATGAAACCCAAAAAGAAAAGAAAATCCTATAAAACAGTCAATCGTTCCCCCGGTACGGTTTATTATAAAGGTAAAAAAAAATCTACAGTAACTGCTGTTGATATTATTAATTATAGCAAAGAGGCTTACCACAAAATTGAAACCCAAAAGGTAGAGGATGCTTTTCACTTTAAAGGCAATAATCAAGTAACGTGGATAAATGTAAACGGGCTGAACAATACTTCAGAGATAGAAAAATTGGGCATCCATTACGGTTTGCATCCATTAACCTTAGAGGATATTGTAAATACCACACACAGACCAAAACTAGATGAATTTGACAATTACTTATTTGTCATTTTAAAAATGCTCTATTTTAAGAATGAAACCGAACTAGTGTATGAGCAGGTCAGTATGGTGATAGGAGAAGACTATGTACTGACTTTTCAAGAAGCGGATGGCGATGTTTTTGACGATTTAAGGGAACGCATTTCATCTGGAAAAGGGCGGGTGCGAAGTTTGGGCTCTGATTATTTAATGTACGCCATTATTGATGCTGTAGTAGATCATTATTTAACCGTTATTGAAGTTTTTGGAGATAAGATTGAAGATATTGAAGACCGCGTGTTTGAAGCCGATTCTGATAACAATCAAACAGCCACAATCATACAGGGTTTAAAACGCGAAATCCTGAAAATTAGAAGATCCGTGCTTCCATTACGGGAAGTCATCAACCTTCTGGATAAAATAGAGAATCCAATAATTGAAGAAAAAACCCATAACTATTTAAGAGATTTATATGACCATATTGTGCAGGTCAATGAAAGTATTGAGGTCTATCGGGAAATGGTCTGGAGTTTATTGGATATGTATATGACCATCATCAGCAATAAGATGAATGAAGTCATGAAAGTCTTGACTATCATGGCCAGCATATTTATTCCATTGACCTTTATTGCGGGCGTTTATGGGATGAATTTTGATAACATGCCCGAACTGCATTATAAATACAGTTATTTTATACTTATTGGGGTCATGATTATAATTTTTCTGATGATGCTGGTTTATTTTCGAAAAAAGAAGTGGCTGTAGCGCTTTTTAAATAATAAGTCATAAATCGTGATAATCACATGAAAGACGAACTAAACAAATCTTTTGACTCTCTTGTCAATAAACTTTTGGGTTGGATGAATTCCATTGTGGAAAATCTTCCCAATTTGATCTTGGCATTCTTGGTGCTGATGTTGGCTTATTTTTTGGCGAATCACATCAGCAAACTCACTTTAAAGCTTCTTGGTAATCGCGTCAAGCAGAAGTCAGTAAGCAATATCATAGCTAGACTTACCACAGTTGTCATTGTTATGATGGGTTTGTTTTTAGCCCTCGGGATTTTGAATCTTTCGCAAACGCTGACTTCTTTGATAACAGGCGCTGGAGTTCTTGGGTTGGTCATAGGTTTGGCTTTACAGGGCACTTTGTCAAATCTCATCTCAGGCATCGTCATTTCATTTAGGGAAAAAATTCAAATAGGAAATTGGGTAGAAACTAATGGGTTTACTGGCGAAATTATAGATATCAATCTGAAAAATTTGACCCTGAAGGAATCTGACAATAATGTGGTTATGATTCCCAATAAACTGATCTTGGACAATCCCATGAAAAACTATTCGCTTACCTCTTACATAAGAGTGGATTTGTCATGCGGAGTAGGCTATGAGTCCGATTTAGAATTTGTAGAAAAATTGACCAAGGAAACTTTAGAAAAAACATTTGAAAAAATTGATGACAGCAAACCTGTGGAATTTTTTTTCACGGAGTTTGGCGATAGTTCAATCAATTTTAGATGCCGTTTCTGGATTGAGGGCACAAAAAGTGTCCATAACCTAAATGCCACAAATAAGGCGATCATCGCCATTAAAAAAGCATTTGACGCAGAAGGAATCAATATTCCATTTCCAATCAGAACCTTACAGTTTGGCAATAACTTGGGCTTGGATAAAAACACTACAGATAAAGAATCTTAAGACTTTAAGTTTTAGATGGGATCCGGAACCTAAAGCCTACTTTTTCGTACTTTTAAGAAATACACCATTATGAAGTGGAAATCCATAATTTTATATAGGCTGACTGAAAGTGTGCTTCTTGAAATAGCTGTAAAGAATAATAAGAAAACAAATAAATATTCGTGTATTCGTGGCTAAAGCACCTCTAGAAATTGAAGTTGTTGCAATGAAACTTCAGACTTTAATCTTAAACATATAATAAAAACAACATTACAAATGACTGTACCTACTGCATTCTCCACTGATTTATTGGAGTTCCTCAAATTATTAAAGGAAAATAACGATAGAGATTGGTTCAATGAACATAAAAAGGAATTTAAAAAACTGGAAGTCGATGCCAAACGAACCTTCAATAAATTGCTCGACATTTTAAAAACCCATGATGATGTAGATAGGCTAAAAAACTTTCGGATTTATAGAGACGTCCGATTTTCCAAAAACAAAGCGCCTTATAAAACCCATTTTAGTGGCTCTTTTTACCGGAGGAAGCCAGCGTTACGAGGGAGTTATTACCTCCATATTCAACCTAATGATGAATCGTTTATTGCAGTGGGTTTTTGGGATCCTTCCAAACAAGATTTAATGCGAATAAGAAAGGAATTTGAAGTGGATGATGAAGACATTAGGACCATCCTTAATGAAAAAAAATTCCAGACAATCTGGGGTGATCTTTTAGGCGAAGAACTAAAAACTGCGCCCAGAGGCTTTGATAAAGAACACAAAGCCATAGACCTGATCCGTAAAAAACAGTTTCTTTTCACAAAAAACTATACGGATGCACAAGTTGTTTCTCCGAATTTCATAAACGAGGTCAATGCGTCATTTAAAGCGGCGAGACCTTATCTGGATTATATGAGCAGTGTACTGACCACCAATATTAACGGAGAACCGCTTATATAACTTCTGTAATGGTAAATGTCTGGCCATTAAACGCCACATGGTCTCCTTTGACTTTATTCTTTAGAAGCATGCCTATTGGGGAGCCTAAAGAAATGGCAAAGACATTCATAGTTTCTGTCTCAATTTTACCAGCACTTATGGAGATGAAAAAGTTATTGGTGGTTGTTTTGACCAAACTGCCCAACACTACTTTATCAGATACCATTTTTGGGCTGATGGATTTTAAGCTTTCCATCATCTTTTGGGCATCAATAAGATGCTGTGAGTTTTTTTCAAGATCATTAAAGAGCTTCCCGTTTCCAGAATCATCTTCTTCGCCACTTTTATCATTGCTTTCAATAGATTCCTTGATGGTTTCTATCTCATTCTTGTAATTGGCAATACGCTTGTTGGCATAGTCAAGACAAGCCTGCAACACATCACTTTTTATTTTCATATAACTTTTGCCATTTGAGGCTCAAATAGTTGGATATGACCAATCAAACGCTCTTTTACGAGAGTCATCATGCGCTTGTTCAATGCAGATGAATTTTGGATATAAATGGCAAACTCTTCAACCGTGAATTGACCAATGATCATTCCCTTAATTGAATTTCTGAACTTCATATCCTTGTGAATGGCGTTTTCAATATAGTCTAATTGTTTCGGCAAAGATAGCTCATAAAATACATTTTTGTGCTTGTCTATATAATTTTTAAAAACAACAATTAAAAGCTCATTTTGAAGCATGAGCAAAGGTCTCAATGTAGCGTTTTGGAAGCGTTCCTCACTGCTCATCGAATCATAGATAATGGCAGTAGGGATGATGGGCCTCATCTGGATTAAAGCATCGGTTCTATTCGTCATGACTTTAAGTTTTCTTAAACTTAAGCAATATGACTTGGATTACTCTTAAACCTCTGAGATGTTGTTAACGGGGTTATTAACAATACGTGTGTTCTGATCATTTTTAGTCGGCATTAGTGCTTTTTAAAAATGTAATTCAGAATGATTGAAGTATCTTTGAAGTTATAAAATCTCAAAACAAAAACCCATGCAATTTGGTAGCGTTGACCATCCCCAAGATATAGATTTTTCTTTGCCCGACGATCATATAGACACATCTTCTGTACTTTTAAATCTCGCAAATAAAGGTCGACCTAATATTTTTGTAGGATGTTCCCAATGGAGCAAAACCAAATTAAAAGGGTTTTATCCTGTAGGCACCAAAGATCCGCTTGCTTATTATGCCACACAGTTTAATTCGGTCGAACTGAATGCAACATTTTACCGCATTTTTTCGCCGGAAATCTTTGCTACTTGGTATGATAAAACACCAGCTGGATTTAAGTTCTTTCCAAAACTTTATCAAGAGATAAGCCATTGGAAACGATTGAAAGATGTAGATAAAGTAGTTGACGATTTTTTGTACAGCGCTGTAAATCTTAAAGAGAAGATGGGAACGCTGTTTTTACAAATGCACACTAATTTTGGCCCCAAGGATTTTGATAGAGTGGACGCCTTTGCTAAATCATGGCCTAAAGAAATTCCGCTTGCCATGGAGTTTAGACATACCGACTGGTACAATGACATTTCAGTAGCGAACCGATTATATGATTTATTGGAAACTTATAATATTTCCAATAGTATCGTTGATACTCCTGGCAGACGCGATTTATTGCACATGCGATTGACGAACGGCACAGCTTTTATTAGGTTTGTTGGAGCAAACCATGAGAGTGACTATTCGAGATTGAATGATTGGGTGGAACGTCTTAAGCTTTGGAAACAACAAGGGATCAGGGAAATCAATTTTTTTGTGCATCAAGATATCGAAAAAGAAACGCCGTTGCTTGCCACATATTTTATCGAAAAGTTAAATGCGGCATTGGGTACGAATTTGATTATCCCCAAAAAGATCAGAATCTAAAATTATTTTAAACCAGCGTATTTCGGACCTATAAAAACAAAGAATTGATTGTCAATTGGGCTGAATGTGGATTGCATCAACATTAGTGTGGAATAGATTAATTTATAGCTTTAAGTTTGTATTTATTAACAAAATATGGGAATTTCTTAACACCCGATGTGTAGTAAAAATCGTATATTTAAGAGAAACCAATTAATACTACTTACAATGAAAAAACTAGGAATTACACTTTTTATAGCGACGCTTTTTGTGTCCTGTTCACTTTCAAAGGTTGAAAAATCTGCGAGAAAAACTATTGATGGCAATTGGGTGCTCAATTCTGTTACTTATGATGAGCAGGGAGTCTTCGATACCACTTTATTTGGTGATGTTACAACATCTTGTTTTGAGGACAGCCAGTGGTTTTTTAGATCTAATAATAGTACGGGGACTTATAATGTAACAAATGCCGAGTGCTCAACGGGTGTCAGATACTTTAGATGGGCAGCAAATGAAATAGGTAAGGATACTGGCGACTTTGACTTTACCATGAAATTCACCGATGAAAAGAAAAAAGATCTTCAAGACAAAACAGGTTTTAGAATGAAGATGAAATATTTGGACGATAACTCCATGCAAATCACACAGACCATTCAATTTGAAGGAAAGCCATTTAATATTAACCTAAATTTTACAAGAACAACTTTATAAAACTTTAATTATGAAAAATTTATTAAAAACAATCACACTGTTATTTATGGTCACAGCATTCATTAGTTGTGATGCGACAAGAAATGCTAACAATAAACAAAAAGGAACTGTTATTGGTGCTGGAGGTGGCGCTGTTATTGGCGGTGTTATAGGTAATAATGTAGGTAGTAAAAACAATTCAGCTTTAGGAGCCATTATTGGTGCTGTAGTAGGTGGTGTTGCAGGAAATTACATTGGTGACCGAATGGATAGACAAGCTGAGCGTATTGAAGAAGAAATCCCAGGAGCTCAAGTAGAGCGAGTTGGTGAAGGGATAAATGTTGTTTTCGATGAGAGCAGTGGTGTTTACTTTGATACCAATAAATACAATATTAATGCTGCATCTTCAGCAACACTTAACAAGCTGGCAGGTATATTTAAAGAGTACCCTGACACTAATATTTTGGTAGAAGGCCATACTGACAGTACGGGTCCAGACAAGTTTAATATGACTCTTTCAAAACAAAGAGCGCAAGCAGTATCCAGTTATTTGTCTAGTCAAGGAGTTTCTTCTGGTCGATTTACAACCAATTGGTACGGTCCTAATCAGCCCAAGTATGATAACTCAACTGTAGAAGGTCGAGCTAAAAACAGACGTGTGGAATTGGCCATTATTGCTAATGAACAAATGAAGAAAGAAGCAATGGAAAAAACAGGAAATTAAAACACCTTAGGTCAAGGTCATTTAAGCAGTCTTATTTAAGTTAATAAGGCTGTTTTTTTTTGCTTAATTTTTAGGAGCCTCAAAAATTGTTGGGGTCAATTCAAACAATTCCAAATCAAAATAAGTTATGGAAGAAAATATGTGATCAAAGATATCAGACATGATGGATTCATATTTCACCCAGCGTATGTCATTGCTAAATGCATAAATCTCTAATGGGATACCTTGAGAAGTTGGCTGTAATTGCCTTACCATTAAGCTCATGTCTTTATGGATGCCTGGATGACGTTCGATATAGGTTTGTAGATATATTCTAAAAACGCCAAGATTGGTCAGGTTACGACCGTTGACCAATGTCGATTGATCAATATTGTTAATGCGATTATACTCTGCAAGTTCTTCTTGCTTATCCTCCAGATATTTGGTGATAAGTTGGATTTTTTTTAAGTTTTCAATTTCTTCATTCGTAAGAAAATGAATGCTTTTCGATTTGATCAAAATAGATCTTTTAATACGACGCCCTCCTGATGACTGCATTCCTCTCCAATTTTTAAAAGACTCAGAAATAATTGCATAGGTTGGAATCGTAGTAATGGTCTTGTCAAAATTCTGGACCTGTACTGTGGAAAGATTGATTTCAATAACATCGCCATCAGCGCCATACTTATCCATAGTAATCCAATCGCCAATTCTCAACGTATCATTGATGGCTACTTGGATACTGGCCACAAAGCCTAAGATGGTATCCTTGAAAATCAATAAAAGAACTGCAGATGCAGCTCCAATAGTTGTAAAGAAACTAAGAAATGATAAATTGATTAGAACTGCAAGACTAGAGGCCACACCAATGATCCACACAAAAAGCATCACTACTTGTATATAACTGTCAATTGGCTTGTCACGTAAACTTGGCAAGGTTTTAAAATAGGATTCCAAGGTGCGCAAGATGCTTCTCACAATCCAGATGGTCAGCAAGATGCCATAAACTTTTAGCATCAAAACCAGAAAAGCCTCTATCTTGGGATAATCAGAAAAAACCAAAGGAAACACCTTAATGGTGATAAACAACGGTACCAAATGCGCAATATTTCGCGGAGCTTTGTGGCTTACCAATAAATCGTCGAAAGTAGTCTTTGAACGAGCAGCAAATTTTGTAAAGCTTTTCACCATAACGGTCCTTGCCACGACATCTGAAACATAGATGATAACGATCAGAATAGCCAGCAATGTGAGCATATTCAGGAATTTTGCCCAATCATCGGTAAAACCAAATTTACAGAAATATTCGTAAAAATAGTGGTTGATTAAAAACATTATACTGCAGTTTTTAAATATCTCTTTTCAATATAAAACGTAGCAAACGGAAGTAAAGATGCTAACATGACAATGCCTAAAGTCTTAAAAGACCACTTTAATTTTGAACCTACCAATAACGCTAATAGAATATAGGCTATGAATAATAAACCATGGGTCATTCCAATGGGATACAGAAGGGTTTGATAAAGTTCAGAATAGAAAGGTTTGATGAGTAGCATGTTTGCAAACAGAACTAAATAGGAAATACCTTCTAAAATGGCAACAACTTTGAAGCTTTTTATTAGTGTAAACATAGATTCTTGTATTTTATGCAAAAGTACCCATGATATCCTGTATTTGCTACCTTTTGATCAAATTTTTTATGAAAATGAACGGATTCAAAAGATACAACAGCTTAGGTTCACACACTTTTTGTATGATATAACCATTCCCTATGGTCTTCATTTTGGAGGGATTGGTGGCATACAAATCCGTTTTTTAAATAAAAATGATGCAGCTGTTCTTCTTCGGTAAGGAGGAAGTACTGTTGTTTTGGATTTTTTGATTTCAATTGGTTTAACCAAAAACTGCCCAAACTTTTGTTTCGATGTTGTTCTGAAATCCAAATAAATCCGAGATATAGGTAGCCATTATTAAACCAAGTTTCAGCTTCAGTTGCAAAATATTCAAAATGAGGTGGAGATTTATAAAAAACTATGCCACCTCCAATTAGGCTGTTACTGTCTTCAATAATATAGATTTTAGAATCGGTTTTATAAATGTCCCAAAATGGAACAATCTCATCCTGCCAATCCTTAGGAAGAATCTGAAAAAAATGCTGCGGGTCTGTTTTTAATTCCCTAAACGTAAAAGCTTCCATTTTGCCCTTATAATAATCCCCAAGACCACAATCTGTCTGAATCTTCAAACCATCTATCGCCAATATCCGTTCTGTAATACCCATTGTTGACAATTACGGAGTGAATCCTGTTGTTCATCATTTTTTGCGCATCACGCATGGTTATTCCGGTACCAGTCACCAAAAGTGCAATTCCGGTATTGCCGGTAATCAACCATTCGTCATTTACCTTTTTGAGATGCATGGGATGGATGCCTTCTTTCATATCTTTTCTAAACACAACTACGGCATCTTTTGAAAACAATTCGAAGGTCTTTTTGTCATCATAAGGAAAAGGGGGCACTACGATAAATGCGCCAACCTGAAAGCCTTTTTTAGTAGTTATTTTAAAATTCTCACCAGTGGCCACTTTATAAAGCATTTCGCCAATAGGTTCAGTGATCCCTGCTCGCTGGATGAAGATTTGAGGATAGCCAAAACGCGAGGTAAATTCTAAGGGATAAATCCCATTGCCGTTAACAATGCAGTTGATATCAATATGGCCTATAAATTTATGCTTTGCCAATGAGGGTTCGAATTTCTTCAAGGTGGCATCAAAAATAGGGGATTGGTTGACCCAAAACATGCTGGAACCCATTTCACCCGTGGAAACTCCCAGTTCTTTAGGAAACAGCTTCTTATGCTCAAAAGTGATGTTGATCGGTCGTAAAAATTCCTTTCCATTGAAATAAGCTGAAACAGATATCTCTACACCTTTTACTTTTTTCTGAAGTTGAAAATTTCCGAAGTCATCACCCCATGATTTATCATAGGCTTTTAGTACCCGAATCACATCCAATCCTTCATCATCGCTACCCACAAAGAGCAATTGTTTTAACTCTTGTGTTTCGCCAGAAGGTTTAACAACGTATGCATCTGGATGTTTTTCAACATAGGCAATAGCGTCCTGGAAACTTAGAAATTCTTCAAAAGGCAAGGTTTTTATCTTGTGCTTTTGCAGTTCTTTTTGTCCAAAATTTCGATCCAATTCGAGTTGATCGGTATATTCACTTCCTCCAAATACAATTTTGCCTGAAGCTCTTAATTCGGCGCATTCCTTACCAAAACCTGTATAGTCAAAAATTAATATATCAGCCCATTCAATATGCTTTTTCCAATCCTTTACTTTTTTGACAAATCCGGTGCCGATTTCCCTTGACGGCTTGTCTTCAATATAAAGTTTAACGGAGTTGCCTTCATTTTGGGTGGCGTAGGCAATATCAAGAATCTCTCCCCAACGGGAAATAAATAGAAAGTTTTTTGGTAAGCTATTCGGTTTTTTCAAGATGTTGTTTTGTGGAATTTAATTATACGAAATTAGTTGATTTTTTTGTTCCAAAATCAATTTGAAATAAAAAAAGACCGTTATTTCTAACAGCCTTTTTTCGGATTAATTAATTAACTTGAACTGTTATTCATTCGAGCCCATTAATGCAAAGAATTTATCTAAGTTTGGAAGGATCACAATACGTGTTCTTCTGTTTTTTGCTCTGTTTTCATTTGTGTCGTTGTCAGCAAGAGGTTTGAAAGAACTTCTTCCTGAAGCAATCAATTTCTCAGGTGCAACACCATAATCATCTACCAATTTTCTAACCACTGAAGTTGCACGTAAAACACTCAAATCCCAGTTATCAGCGATTTTACTAGTTTTAATGCTTCTGGCATCGGTATGGCCTTCTACCATAACTTCAACACTTGGTTCAGAATTGATGACGTTTGCTAATTTTTGCAAAATATCGTTCGCTTTGTTACTTACTCTATAGCTTGCAGTATTAAACAACATCTTGTCTGAAATGGAAATCATGACCACCGTTTCATTAATGTCGATAGAAATATCTTCATCTTCATTAAGATTACTGGAATCCATAGACTTGTTTAGGTTATAGGACAATGCAAGATTCATAGAGTCTTTTAAAGTCTTAGCGCCCGCAAGTTTTGATGCATCTACGTTTTGCAATGTTTTACGCATTGCTTTTTTCGTATCGTTTGATATGACTGCAACATTGTCAACATTAACTAACATCGCATCATTTTGTTCAGTAAGTGAATTGATTTTTTTGTTGTAGTTGTCAACTCGTGCTTGAATAGCTGCAAATTTATTTTCAAGATCCTCTTTTTCTACTCGAGTCTTAGTCAGTTCGCTCTTTATTTGACCGTTTTCAAGTTCTAAAGCGACGTATTTCTTCTTAGAAACACATGACGTAATCGTGATGGCAAGGATGAGTACAATTGAAATTTTTTTCATAATATTAATTTAATGGTTTAGTATATGTACGAGCGTCCACGGGTTATAGACGTGAGTCCGCCGCATATTTTGGTTTATTTTAACATTTAAAGATGGCGATAAGCACATTAGGTGGGAGTTATGTAATCTCCTACATAAAACTGAATGTGGTTCTTATAGAAATCAAGTTCAACGGACTCATCAATCTTAATAAGAGAAATCCATAAATTCCTAAAAGTAACAGAAACTATTTTCATATGATTAGATACTTTTATTTGTTTTGTTATGATCAGAAGGCTCGTCTTTTTCCACACGGATCGGGAAGCCTTTTTCTCCACCATACAGTTTTATTTCCTGAATATCGGCCGGTAAGTAGTACCCATTTTTTTCTAGGGCTTCTTTCACGTTTCTGATGACATTACCTTTTGTAATCAATGCCATTCGTCTAAAATCCTTCGTATCTACCCAAAAGAAAACCTTTAAGTTCACGGTGCTAGTAGCCAACTCTTCTTCTATGACAAAATTTTCATGTTCATCATCTTCAATTACTTTGGGTTCTTTGCGCAACGTATCCAATATCGTTTTTTTAGCACCTTGAATATCGTCCTCGTAAGCAATGCCAATGATGAAATTCCATCTAAAAAAGCCATCTTCGGTATAGTTGGTAACGGGTTTCCTTAGAACATCACTATTGGGTATGTAGACGTCCTTGCCGTCAAAAGTCTTTAGTTTGGTATATCTAAATTCCAAATTCTTGACTTTTCCAAAATCATCGCCAATTTCAACAGTATCATCAACATCAAAAGGTCTGTTAAAGGCTAAAATGACACCTGCTATAAAATTTTCCCCGATGTCCTTAAATGCAAACCCAAATACTATGGCACTTGCGCCGGCAGCTGTTAAGATAGCCGTTGCAATACCTCCCATTCCGGCGGCTCTTAATGCAATCATAATGCAAAAATGACCAACACATATTTTATGGCTTGCCCTAAGAATTTGCTCATAAGCGGATCATGGGTTCTTGCATTGATACGTTTTCTAGCGAATTGCCCTATCCATTTGGCTAACAAAAAACCCAATACAATAATGAGAACACCAATGCCAATCCCTGGTAATTGATCTATAAAGCTGTTGTAAAAATTGGTAAAGGATTCAGCAATGGTTATGGTGTTGTCCTGCATATATAGGATTTGGTTGCGTTACATGAATAATTTGTGTCTTTTGGTTTTGATAAAATTACAGTTAATTGCCGTTTTCCTCCAGAGCATCATTATCTGGCCCGCCCTGACTGTAGAGTTGATTCTCCTCATCTTTCAGATCTTTTTTTGAGCGATCTTCCGGTAAAGTACGTCCTGGAATATCCAAATCCTTACCCTCAAAATCCACTGGATGCGACCGATGATTTTCATCTAATTGACTATCATCCCCACCATCCGTTCGTAAATTTTTATGTTTTTCACCTAGCAGATCCTTATCTTCCTTAGTGATATCTGAATCATACTTCCCGGGTTTATTGTCTTTGTTTTTATCTGTTGCCATGGTTCCAAATATTTAATTCAACTTAAAATTTAAATGTACATCTAATTGAAAACTAGGTTTAACGGATTTGAAACTAATGTTGATCCAAACAAAATCAGGGTAAGGGAATAACAAAACTTTCAAGCAGATGGGTTCATTTTATATTGGGTTAAAGCAAGAATTGCCTATTTATTGGTGTAATTTTGAAAATAGAGAACGTAGGCGCAATTGATAATATCTCTTTTTATATTATTGGCAGTCAAATCTTATTTGCGTTAAATAGTGATTCACTTTATATAATAGTTTAATTAAAAATCAAAAAATTATGAAATTTAACAGAACAGCAAAAGCCCACTGGGAAGGTGGCGGAAAAGATGGACAAGGATCTTTAACAACTGAGAGCGGCGTTTTAAAAGAATCGCCTTATGCTTTTAAAACACGTTTTGAAGACGCGGTGGGAACCAATCCCGAAGAGTTGATTGGAGCGGCACATGCAGGATGTTTTACTATGCAATTGAGTTTCTATTTGGTAGAAGAAGGTTTTACTGCAGAACGCTTGGATACCCAAGCGAGAGTTTTCTTTGAAGATGGCAGTATTCCGAAAATTGAATTGGAGCTCACGGGGAAAGTGCCGGGAATGGAAGAAAGTAAATTTAAGGAGCTTGCTAACAAATCCAAAGATAACTGTCCGGTATCAAAATTATTGAACGCAGACATTACCTTAAAAACGACGTTCGAGAAGTAATTTTCTAACAATTACGTTGGAGATGGTGTTTTCCTGAATACTATAAATCAATATTAAAGTAAATGAATACAACCATAAAAGCTTATGGCGCCAATGATGCCAAAGCAGATTTGAAACAAATGGACATTGAACGCAGGGCCTGTGGCGATGATGATGTCAAAATTGACATTAACTTTTGCGGCGTTTGCCATAGTGATATTCATACGGTCAGGAACGATTGGAAAAACTCAAAATACCCTGTTGTACCAGGACATGAAATTGTTGGTAGAGTCGTTAAAACGGGTAAAAATGTGACCAAGTTTAAAAAAGGCGACCTGGTAGGTGTTGGCTGTATGGTCGATTCGTGTCAGGAATGTTCAGCTTGTAAAGAAAACTTGGAACAATTTTGCGAAAAAGGCATGGTAGGCACATACAATAGCCAGGACAAACATTTGGGCGGCCATACTTTTGG
>NZ_DATJCA010000102.1:0-5999 GCF_035515035.1 Gelidibacter sp.
TGAGCGACTTGCCAATGTGTAGGGATGCGAAGGGTTGGCATTATTAGTTCCACAAGTTCATTATCATTTGTTTAATAGTTCCATTCTCTAATTTCAGTCCAAGGGGTTTTGAAATATCTTGTCCCTGTGACAAATGCAAAGAAGTATTGTAAATAATTCCCAATAAGAAATAAGTTTCAGGTATCTGAACTCCTATGTTTTGTGCAAAATGAAGTTTGTTTTTCGTACCGTTATTCTCTTCTATAAACTTCCTTTTGTTTTCATCATCAGGAATCTTGTCATAAACCAATTGTTCAATTCGATTTCTAACTCCAAAACAAATAGCAAGCGGGTCGAATGTTTCATCATCAAATAAATATCGTCTCACTTCTCTAAATATCTTTTTGAAGAATTTTTCAGGCATTCCCCAATCTGGGTTCAGTTTCAGAGCTTTGAATTCTTCTGTTATATCAATCTCTCCTGAATTTGGATGAAAGTGAAAATAATGTGCATCTACAGTATCTTTGATGGTTTCATCTTCACGGTTGTAAATAATATTCAGAATATTTTGATTGGACTTTACCTTGATGTCCTTTATGTAGCAAACTTTAATTTTATTGTCGTTGAAGCAGAAATGATTAAAAAACAAAGGGTCTAAATGTGTGAGTAGAATTGGAAAAATTCTCCTTTTCTGACCTTTCATCTCTTCAATAAAGGTTGAGATGTAGTATTGAAAAGTTATCAGGTTAGCATCATCCATGTAGTCGAATATTTCGTCAATAACAAGGATGCAATCTTTCTTTTTAAAACTATTTCTGGTTTTTAAAAGCATGGCCATAAAGGTCAAAATATCTCGTTGACCATTTGAAATTTCATGTGCCTTCGGCCAATTAACCACAAGGCTGTTTCCTTCAGCTTTTGGTTTTATATCGAACCTGTCTTTAACAGGATTGTAGTTGGCTATTGTCTCAGTGTAATGCTGCTTTTTATCTAAGAAGTAAAGGTATTTGCAAGCTTTTTTAAAGTCGGCCCCCATTTCATTTCTGACTGTGATTAACTGCCATGCGGTTAAGTAGTAATCCACGTCATCATTCAAAACCTCAAAGCCGAAAGATTGAATTATAGAAGCAAATTTTGAAAATTCATCATGGGCTTTAATCTCATTAAGCAGATTATCTTCAATCCATGTTTTTAACTGATTCCCTGTTCCTTCTCGATTATTAATTTGTTCAATAGCTGGCTCAATGAGCTTTTTGAAAGACTTAAGGTCGAATCTTGAAAAGTCAATTTTGTTTTCAATAGTATAGAAGAACCTACCTGAACTGAATAAGCTTGATATATTAGTTAGGATTTTATTTCCGTTTGTTCCGAAATTAGCTTTTAGAGTTGCTGAGTGGTATGCAAAATCAACCTTCGGTGGGATTGTTTGAACCAATGTAGTGGTTACAATGTCTAATGATGTTCTTGCAAAAGGCGGGCGACCTGGAATTGTTTGAACAACCGATTTTGGCTCGGTCTGGTTTTTAATAACAACTACATCAAATATATCACTGATTGTGTTTTGATTATCGTCAGCTATTAATTCAGTGCCATTGGATAACGTGATTTTTAATTCAGGACGATTAGCAGTGGATTTATTGAAATATTCTTTATCACCTAATTCAATTTTGTCCCTTTTCAAGCGGTCAAATGCAAGTGCAAAAGAACTTTTGCCAAAACCATTTGGTGCTACAAGAATACTCGGTTTGTTAGGGTTCAAATCGAGCTGGAATGACTTACTGCCAATACCTTTTACATTCGTTATTTCTATTTGGCTAATGTTCATGTACTATTCAGCATTAAGCCTTTTCATATTCCGCCAAAGGTTCAGCAGCCATGTTTAAAGTTTCTTCTTCTGTTTTTTCTAAACCCCAAACCTTCGCAATCCTATCCTTTATCTTCTGCTCAAAAATTTC
Source organism: Gelidibacter sp. (assembly GCF_035515035.1). Lineage (GTDB taxonomy): Bacteria > Bacteroidota > Bacteroidia > Flavobacteriales > Flavobacteriaceae > Gelidibacter. Next base: position 1,935 of record NZ_DATJCA010000102.1, read on the forward strand.
AATAAGCTGCTTGTTGGCATTCACCAAGGCCTGCTCTTTTTCTATTTGTGCTACGATTTGTCGTTGGGTATTGATATCTGGAAGTGGTATTGATATATTTTCAATTCCTTTGTTGCTTATATTTGCTTGTCTCACTCCACCTGAAGAGTTTGCAAAAAGCTGTTTCCTGAAATGGTCAGTTTGAGCAACGAAATAGAGATACTGCCTATCTAAATCATCTGATTTTATTTCAAATTTTCCAACTCGCTGATTAAGTAGGAACTTCTCTTCTACATCTACTTGACAAACGTTCCCATAATCTTCTTTTCCAACGGTACCTGTCATTGAGATTAATAAATCACCCTTTTCAAGAACGTAGTTTGGGTAGTCATCCAAGTAGTTGAATGGTAAGTAAGAAGGTGAATTCTCCCAATCGAAAAACATTTGTTTGACATTGCCCATTCTGATAAGCTGAACTCCTTCATCCACATAGTCTGTGCTTTTGAAGGCATTTCCACCTTTGATTTTGCAATGTTCCCCCAACTCCACCATCTCCCAATCCGCATCTATATCAATTTTGGGTTTGTAGTTGGCAACTACGGCTTTGGCGCCATCTATTATTTTTTGGTAGCCTTCTATTTCCGCAACTATTTCTTCCTGAATGGATAAAGGGGGAAGGGGGATTTCAATTGATTCAATTTGATTCCTTGAAATACTGTCAAATACAGCACCGCCATTCCCTTTGAGTTTTCCATCAAGAGACTTTAAAAGGTAAAACAAGAAAGGATTGAGTACTTTCTCATTGACTCTAATTGCCGCCAAACCTCTACCAATACACATATGCTCAGTTGCGTAGTTTACAGGACCAACGGGTGCTCGTACTGACATTAGAATATCGTTTTTGAAAGCCTCTTTTGTAATCTCGGTCGTCCATTTTGTTGGTTCTCCAATAAATTGTTCTCCAAAATCAGTCTTGCCTTGATAAAAAGGAAGTCCTTCCCCTGTTTCATTATAAAACTCACTTTTTGGGGATTGACCTGAAATAACCTCTGCGACTTCTTTCAGTTCTACTATTGGGAAATCAGAAGTGATTGTTATCTGACTTTTATATCGCTCTCCACTCAAATTATAATCCGCATTCGCTGCTATTTCAGTTCTTAAAACCGCATGAGCAATCAATGAATCAGGTATTTCTCCTGTCGCTGCAAATTCATGGGTTAGCGCAATCGCCTCTTCCAATTGGCTGCCTTTTACGGCAGCTCGCTGTGCTCCAAGGTTGTAGCCATCATTGTCAATTTTCACAAACAGAATTTCCTTGTGTTTCTTGGCAATAGCTTTGTCCATCAATAAAATAGACGTCTTTACGCCACTGTACGGGTTAAACACGCCTGCCGGCAAACTCACCACGGCATATAGGTAATCCTCTACTAGCATTTTTCGTAATGCTTTGTAGGCTTTTCCGCTTTGGAAAATCACCCCTTCGGGTACAATGATGCCCGCCTTGCCTTTGGGGTTTAGGTGTTCGGCAATGTAGTCCACAAACAACACTTCCGAGCGGTTACTACTAATGGTAAATTTCTTGTGCGGCCGTATGCCACCTTTCGGACTCATAAATGGTGGATTGGCCAACACCACATCAAAGTTTTCGTTCCAACGGTCTTCGCTACTTAGCGTGTCGTACTCGTTAATGTGTGGGTCAGAGAACCCATGCAAATACAAATTCACCAAACTCAGTCGAACCATGTCGGGCGAAATGTCATAGCCTGCAAAATTTTGAATGAGTTTTTTTCGGTCGTCAGGCGTGAGTTGGTCGCCTAAATTGTTGAAAGGCTTTTTTTCGAGTTTGTTATACTCGTAAATATTCAAACCTTCTTTGTTGGCTTTGGTATGCTTGAGCAGAATATGCTTGTAAGCCGAAATCAAAAAACCCGCAGTTCCGCAAGCAGGGTCAAGAATGGTTTCACCTTTGTCAGGGTCAATAATCGCCACTAAAAAGTCAATCACATGTCTGGGTGTTCTGAACTGTCCTGCATCTCCTTGCGAACCCATCACCGAAAGCAGGTATTCAAAAGCATCACCCAATTTTTCACTGTGGGTGTATTCAAATTCGCCAATGGTTTTCAGAAACAGTTTCAGAGTTTCTGGGTCACGATAAGGCAAATAGGCATTATTGAAAATATCCCGAAACAGTTGCGGAATGTTCGGGTTTTTCTCCATGCTTTCAATGGCATCAGAGTACAAGCGAAGCATTTCGGCAGCCGTTACCTTGGTGTCAAACAGTTTGTCCCAAGCGTATTTTTCATAATCGCCTGAAAAGAACTTTGCCGAACCGCCCAATTCAATGGCTTCCTTGTCCATGTCGTCCATGAACTTGTAAATCAAACCAATGGTAATTTGCTCTATCTGTGCCTTTGGGTCAGGTAGTTTGCCGACTAAAATATCTCGGCAGTCGTCTATTCTTTTCTTTGTTTGTGTATCTAACATATTTGTTTTGTATCTATTGTGGAAACGCAATGCGTTTCGTCTTTACAGCGTCTTTACCGTAATTTGTCTGTTGTCCAATTACGGGGATTATTAATAATGTATTCTGAAATTCTATGAAATGATTTATCATTTCGGATAACATGGTCGTGGTATCGTGGTTGCCATGCGAAATCGGGATTTATCAATCGGGCATTTTTTGTTACCCCAATTTTAAAACCCCTAATAATGGATGCCAAATTTTTGGATTGGGGTCCGAATTTGTTTTTTGGATTATCGTTGGTAGAGGCGCAATGCATTGCGCCTCTACGTTGCGTATCCAAATGCGTATCCCGTTTCGTATTGTATTCATTTTCCCCAATTCCAATTATTGCATGAAAATGATTTGGCATAACCACAAATTCACCCATTTCCAAATTCATATCAGGTCGCATTTCGAATGTTTTCAACCATTCCGTTTCCACAATTACCCCAATTGGTGTTAAAGAGAAACATGGCAATGCGTCTTTATCACCCACCACATCACCAAAAAAACATTCGCGATTTTGGGTGCAAATGGTCACAAAATAGGATGCATTCGATCCATAATCCCAATTTTTCAATCGGGTTGATTCTATGCGGTATTTATTTTGAAACCTATCAGACATCAGGCGGCAAATCTTTCGAGGTTCACGTAATCTTTAATGTAAACCGGAATTACTTCACGGTATTTTGCTGCCACTTCTTTGAATTGTGAAATGGTAAGCGTTGGGTGTGTTTGCAAGGCATGGAAATCTTTAGAAGAAATGATTTTCCGAATGTCTTGGTCAACAATGTAGGCTTTGAAAAAGTATTTTAATGCTCTCAAATTCACATCTTCTTCGGGTGGATAGATGGAAATGAATTTGTCGAATTCTTCTTCAAGCAATTCATCCTTTGATTTAAATTTTGGAATGATACCAAAAACCTTCTCCACCACTTCACGGATAGAAACTTTGCGGTCAATCTTGGCAGCCTTTCTCAGTTTATCAAGATTGAAATATTCTTCGGGTTTATCGAAAATCTCCTGCTGAATATGGCTGATTACATGTTCCCAATTTCCGAGTTCCACATTTTTCTTGATGATGTCGTCCATTTTGATGCGGTCTTCAAATTTCTTGAACAACATGCGGTCAATCTTCATCCCTTCATACCCGATTTGTTGTTCATTCAAAGTCAGTAAAGGGTCAGGTTGAAAAGTGGTGTATTTGTCAAGGTCAACACCACCGCCACCACCTTCACCGCTTCCTTTCTTTGGTTTAGGAAGTTTGAGTTTTTCATCATAGTCGAATTTCTCTTCAAAATATTCGCAGTTGGCAAAGAAGTCGAAGAGTTTGAATATTTCCTTTTCGTGTCGTTGTGTTTCTTCTTCGTTCAGTTCGTTTTTGAAGGTGTATTCAAAAGTGTTTTTTCTTGTGCCTCTTCCTTTTATCTGCACAAAATCCGCAGGACTAAAAATCGGTCGCATCATGCAGATATTGAATAAATCAGGGCAATCATAACCTGTGGTCATCATGCCAAGCGTAACGGAAACTCTTGTCTCACACGATGTGTAACCTTCTAACCGAGTAGTTTTTCCGCTCAGGT
>NZ_DATJCA010000103.1:0-5883 GCF_035515035.1 Gelidibacter sp.
CTTGAGCGCGGTTCTGATTTTAGTCGAACTCACGGCCACATCTTCTACATCTTGGGCAGAAATTTCTTCAACTTGAAATCCAAATTCTGCTCCAAATCGTTTTAAATCGTCAATATTGGCGCTTCGGTCCTTTCCAAATTGATGGTCATACCCGATGATCACGTGTTTGGCATGAAGTGTATCTACTAGGATGGTTTTGACAAAATCGCGTGCAGAGAGTTCTGAAAAAACCTTCGTAAACTCTTTGACGTAAATAAAGTCCAAGCCCAACGCCGATAAAATTTCTTTGCGTTCAGAAATGGTGTTCAGTAGTTCAATGTTTGGATTTTGCTGTAAAACCATTCGAGGATGGGGAAAAAAAGTGAGCACGACAGAGATTAAATTTTCTTCGGATGCTTTTTTTGTGAGTTTTTTGATGATTTTTTGATGTCCAAGATGGACGCCATCAAAGGTGCCAATAGTAACTACCGATGGTGTTTGAGGGATAGAACTGTCTGATGCTGTAAGTACCTTCAATTGATTTTTTTGTAAAAATAGCTATTTCAAGGTTTAAAAAAAATTACTATTCGCGAATTGAATCCTGAGTATCGTATTTTGAAAGTTGATAAACCCTTAATGGTATCTGATGATGGCTTCATCCATTTTCAATAAAGGTCTGCTTAAGCGAAAGTTCTAAAATTCGTTTGCAGCTGCTGGCTCTTGCCTCTTGTTTTGGTTTAGAGACACTTTTGAGTGTTGTTTATTTTGAGAAGAGCTACTATTCTTTTTAAGTCTTTTCATTTTAATTTGACAGCTTATGCTGCTCACTTATGGAGAAATGAATTAGAATAAAGAATTTAAAAGCATTGGTTGCATGTGAAGTTGAAAACATTAACACTTTGTTTTGTGATTTCTTTAATTTGAATGTAACTTTCACACGACTAAATTTTATTTCTTTAAATTATATGAAAAAGAACTACTTAAAGACTAGTTTGTTTTTTATGATGATTTTTGCTTTTTCCATGACCTATGGGCAAAAAAGACAATCTCTTTGGACAAAGACAACCAAAAACAGTATTTCTCAAGAGCGCGTGCTGCCTCAGAATTCTACTCCTGTTAAAGCGTTATACTATCAGTTGGATATGGACGGTTTGACCTCGAGATTACAGAATGCTCCAAAAAGGGATTCAGGGATTCAATCCAATACACTAATTGATTTTCCAAACTCAGAGGGAGCTTTGGAAACTTACAGAATTATGGAGTATTCGGTAATGCATCCAGAATTACAGGTTAAATACCCTGACATTCGTTCTTATGTTGGTTATAGTTTAAAAAACACATCTTCAGTAATATATTTTAGTGTCTCTCCGGGTAGTTTACATTCCATGACCATGTCCATTGATAAAGGAGCAGAGTTCATAAATCCATATGCAACGGATGGGGCTTATGAAGTGTTTTCAAGAAGGGACATTCCTGTGGTACAAAACCTTTTTGAATGTGGTGTTATTGAGGACGGTATTTCAAATGCACTGGATCTGGACCTTGTGGCCTCAAGGAATGCAAATGATGGTACTAGACGTACGTTTAGATTGGCAATAGGCACGAGTAGTGAATACACTGCTTTTCATGGAGGAACGGTAGCTTCAACCCTGGCTGCAATTAATACGACGATGACCAGGGTCAATGCAATTTATGATCGAGAATTATCCATCAGGATGACATTGGTAGCTAACAACGACCTTTTGATTTCAACTGCAGAAAATAGTATTTTCCCCAATACGGAAAGTCTTTCGACACTTACGGGTATTATCAATGGGCTTATTGGAGCAGAAAATTATGATATTGGACATTCTTTTACTACCGGTTCCGGAGGGTCTGCCTATTTGCGAAGTGTTTGCGGCTCGAATAAGGGTGCGGGGACAACAGGGTTGCCAAATCCTTCAGGAGATCCATTTGCCATTGATTATGTGTCTCATGAAATAGGTCATCAGTTTGGTGCTACGCACACATTTAACGGAACGGCAGGAAATTGTGGAGCGGGTAATAGAGCCGCTGCGACGGCTTATGAACCAGGAAGTGGTTCTACTATTTTAAGTTATGCTGGTATATGTGGGTCTCAAAATATTGAAAGTAATAGTCATGACTATTTCCATCAAGCTAGTTTACGACAAATCTGGACCAACATTACCACTGGAAGTGGCACCTGCGGTGTTTTATCAGTTACCGGAAATGCGGCCCCAACGGCGGAGGCTGGAGCATCATATAACATTCCAATTTCTACGCCCTATAAATTGACAGGATCCTCTACAGATCCTAATGGTACTTTGGCACATACCTATACTTGGGAACAATTTGATCTGGGAGCTGCCGGGTTACCAACAGAAACTACAGAAACTGGACCCATGGTACGCTCTTTTAAGGGCACTACAAACCCTGTGAGATACATCCCTCGATTTCGAGATGTCATTGCCAATGGTGGCCAATCCACAACCTGGGAAAAGCTGGCTTCAGTGGGGAGAGTTCATAATTATGTTTTGACGGTTAGAGATAATGATCCACGAGGCGGACAAACCGCGGTGGATGATATGACAGTCACTACGGTTGGCACAGCGGGACCATTTAAAGTAACGTCTCAAGCCTCAAACGTCACCTGGGAAATCGGTTCGACTAAAACCATCACTTGGGATGTTGCCAATACCAACGTCGCTCCGGTAAACACAGCAAATGTCAATATTAAACTGTCTATAGATGGTGGTTTAACATTTCCTTACACCTTGGCTTCAAATGTACCTAATAATGGGGCCTATGATGTTTTGGTTCCGGCAGGGACTAATACGACACAAGCAAGAATTATAGTTGAAAGTGTGGGAAATATATTTTTCAACGTTAATGCCTCCAATTTTAAGATAATAAATGTTCCCTATCTTCTAAATTTTTCCACAACTTCCGCTACGGTATGTCAACCTGGCGATAGTGCAATCTATAGTTTTACCTATAATACCTTTGGTGGCTACTCTCAGAATACGAGCTTTTCTGCAGTGAATTTACCAGCAGGCACAACAGCCACATTTAGTCCTTCCTCAGCAAGCGTGGATGGTACTGCGGTAACGATAACCCTTTCTGGTGTTGGAAATGCCCCACTTGGCGATTATGAGATTACGGCAGTTGGAACTTCGGGTAGCTTAACCATTAGTTCCGAAGTGGCACTTAGTGTTTTTAGCAGTACCATTGCGGCTCCCGCTTTAATTGCGCCAAATGGTGCTCAAGGACTTTATAGTGATGTGAGCTTCAGTTGGGAAGACGATTCTAATGTGGAGAATTATTTAATAGAGATTTCAACACATAGCGATTTTAGCGTTATCGGGGATTCCCAAACGCTAACATCCAATTCATATGCCACTACCTTGGCCTTGGGAACGGTTTATTATTGGAGAGTTACAGGTTCCAATAGATGTTCCGCAGGTACAATATCTGCAGTCAACACGTTTGCTACAGGAGTTTCTACCTGTGAAGATGCCATTACTGCAACAGATACACCAATAACCATATCAGCAGCAGATTCAAATACGTATAATTCGATTATCACCGTGGCAAAAAACTTACCGGTTACTGGCGTGAAGGTCAAAGTTAATATCGCCCATGACTGGGTGAGAGATGTAGAGATGGTGTTGATCAGTCCTGCAGGTACGCGAATTCTGTTATCCAGCAACAATGGAGAAGATTTTGATAAAAATTACACCAATACCGTTTTTGACCAACAGGCCACAACGTCTATCATTGATGGTGTTGCACCTTTTACAGGCTCTTTTAGACCTGAAGAGGACTTGTCAATAATTAATGGTGAAATGTCACAAGGAAACTGGACTTTGGAAGTAAAAGACCTTTTTAGTGGCCATGGAGGTGTTTTGAATGAATTTACTTTAGAACTTTGTCTGGCACAACCATTATCGGTTGCCGAAAATAGTTTTGAAACTTTTACCATTTTTCCAAATCCGAGTCATGGTGACTTTACAGTAAAGCTACAATCGCATTCAGGACAGGATATTAAAATAGTGGTCTATGATATTAGAGGTCGAGAAGTATTTGAAAACCGATTTGAAAATACGTCAAACTTTCGAGAAGTCATCCGATTGGATAATGCACAATCGGGGATGTATTTAATCACTATTTCAGACGGATTGAGGACGGTTACCAAAAAGATATTAGTGGACTAAATAACGTCAAATTTAATTACTAAAACCGTCTCGATTATCATATTAGGACGGTTTTTTACAATACTATAATATGGCAATTTTACTCGTATTGAAGTATCTGTTAATGAAAAAGACCCTTTCATTAGATTGAAAAGGTCTATTGCAACTTGAAGACTAACTCAAATTTTAATTTGCATTTTATTAGAGCCCTACGGTCCAGCCATTAGCCCAAGCAGGTTTGGCACTGCCATTACCAGCTCCTGTAGCATTTTCATTTATGCTATATACCCCAGATACATCAACTGTCTTACCTTCAGTATTTTTTCCTACCGATGGGGTGGTGACATTCTCAAACTTAACGTTCTTGGCAGCTAATGTGCCAGTAGTAACATAACCCACACTCTCATCATGTTGAATGTCAAAGCCTGTTTTCCAATTGCTCAGTACCACATTGTCAAATTGCCCTTTAGTGCCCACTCTTAACTTAATGGCTTGTGTTTCAGAACTTGTATCAGCCATTCCTAAACCTATTAAAGTGAGATTTTTGATGGTAGGGTTGGAGATTGGTGTAGCCAAATGATTGTTAGAGTTATTATCTGCCTCAATACCTCTATTGCCAGCATTTGTTCTGATGCCATACCAGTTTTCACCAGTGCCCGACCAACCTTCAGTCCAGTCAAATAAATCGTCACCTACGTCTTCTGAGAAATTACTCACAACCAAATAGTTCGCCTGAGCTGTACCTCCAAAAAATTCAAAACCATCATCTGAACCTTCATGAACTTGAATATATTCTATGGTTGTACCACTACCCACGCCGAAAAGTGAGAGGCCATTGAATTCTTTTTCTGAATTGTAAGCAAAACCGGAGTATTCTATTCTTAAATATTTTAGAGATCCTGAGCTGTCATTTGCATCGCCACCTCCATAAGTCAAGTCGGATACTTCTGCCGAGGCTGTCGTGCCTTTATTTATGGGAGCATTTCCACATAAAACTAGTCCACCCCAAGCGCCGGGAGCATGAGTTGCAGCCGTCATAACCACTGGATTGGTAGAGGTACCTTGTACATCTATTTCACCATTTTGGGCAACAGCAATGTATCGTACTGCGGAAAAATCACCACTTTTGGCAGCAGTAGCTTCTATTTTTACACCACTTTTAATCGTAAGTTTCGCCCCGGCGTTTACAATTAATTTCCCGGTTAATTTATACGTTCCTGATTCTAAAATAACTTCACCTTCGTTGATTTCTCCTGTAAGATTCTCACGGTCTAAGACAAAGGTGGTTCCACCAGCATCATCGGATGTAGTGTCATCATCACTTGAACATGCCGTTGTAAATATTAGAGCAAATAAAAGTGCGGTTCCTAAAAGTTTTGAAATTGTTTTTTTCATAATGTTACGTGTTAATTTTCTTGGTTAAAATTTTAAATTAATTGATTAATATTTATTGGAGTTGATATATTATAGTTTGTAGCGCAATCCTAATTTGAAAAAAGCCCCACGCTTGTATGACAGCACGGTGATGTTTTCGGAGGTGTTTTCTTGAACCCTTTCAACGGCTGGATTGAGAAGATTTTTGATCGAAAAATCAAGTGCTAGATTTTTATTTATTTTGGATCTTAGTATGAAATCCAAGGAGCCAAAAGCTTTATCGACCAAGTTTCCTTTAGTTTCTACCCCAAGGGCATAAAGTCTGTCCGAACTATAG
>NZ_DATJCA010000104.1:0-13185 GCF_035515035.1 Gelidibacter sp.
CGCGCGGACTCAAATAATTTGGAATGGCATATTGACGTTTGCTATACACATCTCTTACCCAAGTATTGGTTATTGAGTTTTGAACATCAAACATATTAAATACTTCCACACCAATGGTCAACTCTTTAAAGGCATTTTTCCACTTCGCATTGTAAGTTTTGTTGCCATCCACGATGACATATGAAAAGCCAACATCGGCACGCTTATAGTCACGTAATCTATTTTGATATTCGTATGGATCCGCATAACTAGGAGAGCCTCCCGGGACACCGGTGTTGTAGACCAGGTTCAAATACACTTTTAACTCCGGAATGTTGGGTACATAATCTTGAAACAAAACTCCAAATTTTAGTCGTTGGTCAGTTGGTCTTGCAATATAACCGCGATCTTCAATATTCTCTTCAGTTTTTAAATAGCCAAAACTGAACCATGATTCGGTGCCAGGAACAAACTCACCATTCAATCTCAAATCCACACCGTAGGCGTAAGCTTTGGCGTTATTGGTGGCACGATATCTAATGCGCACATTTTCCAGAGTATACGGATTAACATCCGTCATATGCTTATAATAGGCCTCAGAGACCAATTTAAAAGGGCGTTCCCACATTTTAAAACTGTATTCATTGCCCAAAACAAGATGTAATGATTTTTGGGCCTTCACATCTGGTCTCACCACACCGGCAGAATCCCTGAGTTCTCTATAAAAAGGAGGCTGGTAATACACACCGCCGGCAAGTCTAAATAGCATGTCTTTATTCCAATCTGGTTTAATGGCAAATTGAGCTCTCGGACTGAAAACTGTTTGTGTCTTACTTTCAATACCAGTGCCATTTACCGTCCAATTGTGGGCTCTCACCCCAAGATTATAAAACACGTCATGATTGCCCAATTCTGAACGCTTGCTCCATCGTGCATAAGCTTGAAAACGGTCAATCTGAACATAATTTGTAGCCCTTATATTTTGAAAAGCGACCAATGGGCCTTGGTAGGGTTGGTAAGGTTGGTCATTATAAACACCAATTTTTGGTGGTTTAATCGAAAATCCGGCAGAATCAATCACTTCCCATTCCACCAAACGGTCCCGAACATCTTCATGAGTATATTTTAAAGACCATTCAAAGATGTTATCATCCAGTTGATAATCGCCTTTGTGCTCAATGGTCGTAATTAGGGCATCTAAATCATTTCTGGCATGGGTGAGTTGTGAACCAATGCCTTCACTAAATTCAACTTCACCAAAATTTTCCTCCCCAATATTACTGTTCACTTCTCCCAAACGGTATTGTGCCAAAATATCAAAGTGCTCCTCTTCCGTGGTATGATAAGTGGACGCAATCAGTTTTAAGGTCAAATCTTCGTGGGCAAAATAATTCGCCTTGAATGCTCCAAAATAAGTGGTATAGGCATCTTTTTCCTGACCTTCATAATATACGATCAAGGCCATCGGGTTGGCTATGGTTCCAAAGTTGGTCTGTCTGTTTTGTGGTTGGAAGTTGTATTTGTTGCTGGAGATGTTTCCTAAGAAATTGACCTGAAACTTGTCTGTAAACTTATAGGTCAAATAGGTTTGCGCATCAGCAAAAACTGGCTTTACAATGCCTTCCGTTTCTAAGGAGTTTAGCACTAAGCTATTGTCTCTGTAGCGTAAACCAATAATGCCTGATAACTTAGAGTCTTTTGATACCGCTTCCGCAGAAAGACTACCGCCTAACAAGGATATATCGGCGTTGATGCCAAATTTTATGGGGTTTTTATAAGTAATGTCAAGGACCGACGACAATTTATCGCCATACTTCGCTTGAAATCCACCTGCCGAAAAATCGACATTTTGTACCAGATCCGTATTTACAAAACTCAATCCTTCTTGTTGTCCTGACCGTACTAAAAAAGGTCTATAAACTTCAATTTCGTTGACATAAACCAGGTTCTCATCAAAGTTGCCACCTCTTACGGAATATTGGGTACTTAATTCATTGGAAATATTGACACCCGGTAAAGTTTTTAAAATATTTTCTATCCCCGGTTGTGCGCCTTTAATGGTTCGGATCAGGGCCGGAGGAATCGTGGTCACACCATCTACAGATTGACGCTGATTGCCATAAATGACCACCGTTGCAATTTGTTCGATGTTGATATTCATCACTGGATTGAATTCTAAGGTCTGCCCATTTTTAAGATTGAATTTGGCCACGATACGTTTATGGGAAACGTGTGTGAATTCAATTGAAATATCCATATGGATCGGAACTTTCAGTTCGTAAAAACCGTTTTCATTTGTTGTTGTTCCTATCTCGCCACTTTTAATACTGACATTGGAAATAGGCGTATTGGTATCATCCAAAATGACACCTTTAATCGTGGCAGTTTGAGACCATCCCAAGAAAGGTAATATCATGAAAACGACGCGTAAAAGGAGAAAATATAGTCTCAAAGGGTATGTGTTTTATTTTCTAAAAAACGTTGCTTCAAATGTAGAACTATTTCCAACATTATCAGTCACAACGAGTTTCAATTCGTTTTCAGTATCGTTAACCACATTATCATTAAAATCAAAGGTCAAGGTATTGGTTTTATATTCATATTCCATTAAAACCCATTTGCCATTAATGGTGGCTCTATAATTACTGATTCCGGAAAGATCATCGGTGATTTTAAATTTAAGGTATCGGTAATTGCTCAGCCATTTTTTATCCTGAAAATTGACAGGAGAAATTTTAGGACCTTGCGTATCCATAACCAAGGCGTAAGTTCCCAATGCATTTGAAGATGCTGTCAATATTTTATTTTCTCCGCGTTTTGTATTGAGATAACTCGGGTATCTTTTGTTTCCAATCAGCTCCGCAATGTAGAGTTTCTCAATTTCTGAATCTTTATAATTGCTGACATTATATTGTAAGGTCACATTTTTTTGGAGCGGAATGATATCTTTATGTAGATATATAGTGTCATTACTTACCTTAAAATCAATAAACGTATCTTCATAAAAGCTGTTTGCGGGGATAAAGACGTTCACGTTTTTTTCATTCAAATTGGTAGGCTGGTCGGCAAAAATATAAGTTTTGGACTTGGTGTCCACTGTTATTGGAGTTTTCGACATCTTTTTTCCATTAATTGGAATGGTCACCCAAGATTCGTTGCCATGAAAATCAGTGATTCTAATTTTATAAACTGAAGCAGTGCTGTCTGTAATCTTAACATAGCCATCATTATCGAGCTCTTTGTAGAGGCTTAGCACATTTCCTTTTTCTACAAATAGTTTTTGGATTCGACTTCTTTTTGTTTTATACAATTCATAATCAAGAAATCTATTGATATGTCGCGTTTCACTAAATGAAAATCGGTTAAAATCCATTTCAAACTTTTTATGGCCATTAAAGAAAGTCTGAAGCCCATTGATTCCATTTTGATTTACCGCTAAATCTTGCTGGTCGTAACTGATCACACCAAACCCGATGTTACCATAGGCGTTGATACTCTCTACATTATAATCTTTGTTTTTAGTAGGGATGAGCCGGAGTTCAACACGTCCAGTTCTACCATTCACAAAAGAATTATCATCTTTGGTATAGGCGTACACACCAGATACAAAAGGTGGTTTCTTATCTTGTATTTCCAACCCAAAAAGTAACGGATTTATGGTGCGCTCTTGTTGGTCTCGTATTTCAAAATGCAAATGGGGTCCACCAGAACTACCAGTGTTTCCGGAGTAGGCAATTATTTCATCCGCTTTTACTTTCAATTCATCTACTGCGGGAAACATCTCAACTTCATAAGATTCATTCTCGTATTGTTTCGCTTTTACGTAAGCTTCGATAATGGGTGCATAACTTGATAAATGGCCGTAAACACTGGTGTAACCATTAGGATGGGTAATATAAATGACTTTACCATAACCATAATGGGAGACTTTTATACGGCTTACATAGCCTTCAGCAACGGTATATACATTAAGACCTTCCCTTTGTTGGGTCTTTATATCCAATCCGGCATGAAAATGATTGGTACGCAATTCTGCAAAAGTGCCAGACGGAATTAAGGGAATATCCAACGGGCTTCTAAAATAATCAGTTGGATAGTCCACTTGGGAAAAAGCAAAAGTGGTTAGAAATAGGGGAATAAAAAGAAATTTCATAGCTATATTTGAAAGGCTAAAAATATTAAAAAGTACTTAAAGCGCCTAAAGTTATAGGCACTTAAACTTACAAGTCCAATTAGCAGTTTGGTTCAGTCAAGAAAAAATTCATGACAAACCGGTTTTTAATGGTTTTCGTTTTCGGAGCTTCGTGAATTTGAAGTACTTAGACGGCTTTAGTTCACTTAGAACTTATTTTTTTAAAATTTATGATAAAACAATTGTGATTTTTGTTTATGTATGTTAACTTTGTTTCATCAGTATTGAAATTTGTAAATGAGTAAAGTTGAGGATATTGTTGATTCTTTAGAGAATAAAATCAGTAAAGTTTTGCATAAACAAGAGGTTTTGAAACAAACCAATGCGAAGCTTTCTGAAGAATTGGCTAGTTATCAACAAAAAATTATTCAGCAACAAGAGGAGTTAACCTCTTGGATTGAAAAATATGAAGCCCTCAAAATTGCAAATTCGATGCTGGGCAGTGATGAAAACAAACGAGAGACAAAGCTCAAAATAAATACATTAATAAAAGATATAGATCATTGTATAGCACAATTATCTCAATAATGTAAGTATAGGATTTAATGTCAGAACAGCTAAAAATTAAGCTTTCCATAGCTAACAGAGTGTATCCATTAACTATTGCACCTGAACAGGAAGAAGGATTGAGAAAAGCCGCTAAGAAAATTGAATCTATGATCAGTCAATTTGAGCAAAATTATTCCGTAAGGGACAAACAAGATGTTTTGGCTATGTGTGCCTTACAGTTTGCTTCCCAAGTGGAACAGAAAATGATAGATAAAGACAATGTTAGTGAAGATGTTACCAATAGATTAACCGCTTTAAACGATCTTCTTCATTCACATTTAAGCTCTTAACGTTCTTATAAATAAATTAGGTTACTGCCTACATTAGTTATTTTTTTTGATAAACTCAACGTTAATTCTTTAAAAAGGGTGAGTTTAAGTTGTAAAATCGAGCTGCCTTTGAGCAGATTTTTGATCAGCTTGTTAGCCCTAAACTTGTTTTTAAGGGGTTTATACAAAATTCGAAACTGATGTAGGCTTTTTTTTTGGCTAAACGGCACCTCTTTATGTCGGGTTGTTTGGTTGAACTGATTCCGTTTAATAGCGGGATATTTGAATTATTTCAAATTTTTTTTAAACTAAACTAAACATGGAAACGGATACAATTTTAATAATTGTGAGTTGCTCGGCAGTAGGCATATTGCTGGGATATATTGTAGCGAAAGCACTTGAAAAGAACAATGCTTCAAAAATTCTAAAAAATGCAAAGGAAGAATCCAGCGCGATCATAAGGCAGGCCAATGCTGAAGGAGAGTCCATTAAAAAGGATAAACTATTACAAGCAAAGGAAAAATTCATTGAACTAAAATCTGAACACGAACAAATTATTCTTGCTCGTGATAAAAAAATCGCAGAGGCCGAAAAAAGAACTCGCGATAAAGAATCACAAGTGTCCAATGAATTGGCTAAAAACAAAAAACTTTCACAAGAAATAGAGGAGAAGATCAAGGATTATGATTTTCGCTTGGAATTTTTAGAGAAAAAGAAAGAAGAAGTTGATAAGGCACATAAAAGCCAAATCAGACAACTAGAGGTTATTTCCGCTTTATCTGCAGAGGAAGCCAAATCTCAACTTATTGAATCCCTTAGGCAAGAAGCTAAGTCTGATGCCATGGCCTATATTCAAGAAACCGTTGAAGAAGCCAAATTAACGGCACAGCAAGAGGCTAAGAAGATTATCATCAATACCATACAGCGTATTGGAACAGAAGAAGCCATTGACAACTGTGTTTCTGTGTTCAACATTGAATCTGATGACGTTAAAGGCCGTATCATTGGCCGTGAAGGTCGAAATATTCGTGCCATTGAGGCCGCTACGGGTGTTGAAATAATTGTAGATGATACTCCTGAAGCCATCATTTTATCTTGTTTTGATTCAGTAAGACGTGAAGTAGCGCGTTTGTCTCTTCATAAACTGGTTACTGATGGAAGAATCCATCCCGCCAAAATTGAAGAAGTGGTTCAAAAAACCCAAAAACAAATAGAGCAGGAGATTATTGAGGTAGGAAAACGTACGGTCATCGATTTAGGCATTCACGGATTGCATCCGGAACTGATCAAGTTGGTGGGACGAATGAAATACCGTTCTTCTTATGGTCAAAACCTATTACAGCATTCACGTGAGGTTGCGAAACTTTGCGGCGTTATGGCAGCTGAATTGGGTCTAAATGCCAAAATAGCAAAACGTGCGGGATTACTTCACGATATTGGCAAAGTTCCTGATTCTGAAGCCGATATGGAAACTCCGCATGCCATCTTAGGAATGCAATGGGCAGAGAAATACGGCGAAAAACCAGAAGTGTGCAACGCAATTGGAGCGCATCACGATGAAATTGAAATGACTACATTATTGGCACCAATTGTTCAAGTATGTGATGCCATCTCAGGTGCAAGACCAGGCGCAAGACGTCAGGTTTTGGATTCTTATATCCAACGTTTAAAGGACTTGGAAGATGTGGCTTTTGGGTTTAATGGTGTCAATAAAGCTTACGCCATTCAAGCAGGTCGCGAATTGAGGGTGATGGTAGAAAGTGACCGCGTTTCCGATGAGCAAGCTGCAAATCTTTCTTTTGAGATTTCACAAAAGATCCAAACGGATATGACGTATCCTGGTCAGGTTAAAGTGACAGTAATACGAGAAACTAGAGCGGTTAATATCGCGAAATAAGGAATTAATACAATAAAGAATTAAAAGAGTCTGGCAATGTCAGACTCTTTTGTTTTTGGCATGAATCGTGAACGTGGTGCCTACGCCAACTATACTATCCACAGTAATACGGCCTCCAAAACTTTCAATTTGATTTTTTATTAAATAGAGACCTACACCTTCCGAGTCAGGATTATGATGGAAGGTTTTGTACAATCCAAAAATGTCATTTCCAAATTTATCCAAATCAATTCCCATTCCATTATCTGAAATAATAAGTTTAAATTCTTGCTGATCGTAAGAACAATCAATTGAAATCACAGGATCTCTATCGGGGTGCTTGTATTTTATGGCATTTGACAATAGGTTTTGAATGATACTTTCAAAATAGGAACTATTATAATAGAGGAATAATCTTTTATTGATGTTGTTATGGATTGTTGCATTGGTTTCGGAAATGACAAAATCAAGAAGTTTGAGGATATTGTTTATCTCTTTCGCAATATAAATTTTTCGGACCTCTTTGGATTTGCTGTTCTGCACGTGAACAACATCGTTAAGATTGGCAATTGTTTTTGTAAAACTATGGGAAAGCGTTTTTAAGTGGTCCATGATTTCCTTCCTTTCGCCTATATTTTCGGTGTCATCATAAAATTCCAATAAACTTTCAAAATTGGCCGTATACTGCTTGAGGTTATGCGTTACAATGTACGCGAAGTTCTTAAGCTTGTTGTTGTGTTCAGTGGCGATGATCAAGGCATCATTGATGGATTGCTCCTGTTTCTTTTGTGTAGTAATATCTGTGTGCGTTCCAATGACTCTTTTAGGGTCGTTATTGTCATCCCATTCTACAATCCTTCCTCTATCAAGTATCCATTTGTAGCTGCCATCTTCACATTTTACGCGGTGTTCATTTTCATACAGGGGTTTTAAACCTTTTAAATGATCTTGAAAATCCCTTAAATATTTTTCAATATCATCGGGATGAACTCTTTTAATCCATGAATTGGCATCGTTTCCAAAGCACGGATCTGATACTCCCAAAATCTTTTTTGAACCCTCCGATAAGTATCCACGGTCTGAGATCGCATCATATTCCCACATGCCTATAGCTGAATATTCTAAGGCTAGCTGCCATCTGAGCTCGTCTACAAGAGATGAATTGATGTTAAAATTTGGCAATCCTGATCTTAGTGAATTCATATCATAAGATTTAGTTTAAAAGTTGCTAAATAATTTGCTAACTCTGCTTAGGGGATATTGAGTTACCATTTTAAATGCTATTTGATACTTTTCAGAAGGGATTGTTATTAAAGTTAAGTTTTTTTTTACAATCTTTAAAATATTTTTTGATGACAATGAAATTTAAAGTGTCAGACTTAATGGTTATTGCAACAGAATGACTCAAAATCCACCCAAGGATTGGAAATTTTCAGATATAACAAACTCCGGAAAATTAATCTATAGATAATTAAATTGGCGACTTGATCACAAAAGCGCTAACAAATTAGAATTACTGATTAATAAGAATTAACGTCGTGGATGGAATTTATTGAGTACCTCCTTTAAATGAGACCGGTCAACATGCATATAGATTTCTGTTGTGGTAATGCTTTCATGACCTAGCATTAGCTGAATGGCCCTCAAATCGGCACCATTTTCCAACAAATGGGTTGCAAAAGAATGCCTAAAGGTATGAGGAGAAATAATTTTATTGAGATTTATTTTTTCGGCTAACCTTTTAATAATCGTGAAAATCATTGCTCTGGTCAGCTGTTTTCCCTGATGGTTTAAAAAGAGCGTGTCCTTAAACTCTTTTTGAACGTTTATTTTTGAACGCACTTCATCCTTGTAGATCGTAATATATTTCTGTGTAGAATTCCCAATGGGCACAAAGCGTTGTTTATCACCTTTTCCGGTGACTTTTATAAATCCCTCGTCAAAGAAAAGATCAGAAATTTTGAGATTGGTTAATTCGCTGACACGCAAACCACAACTATAAAGGGTTTCTAAGATCGTCCGATCGCGTTCGCCAATTCTCACACCATTATATTCTCTGGTAAGTTCAACGGCGCCAATGAGATTGTTGATATCATCAAGACTTAATGTATCAGGTAATTTACGGCCTATTTTGGGCGATTCTATATGATCCAACGGATTGATTTTACGATAATCTTCAAACACCAAATAGCTGAAGAAACTTCGTAAACCGGAAATAAGCCGTGCCTGTGATCTGGCATTGACGTTTTTGGACGTCTCATATATAAACTGTTGTATGGTACTATGATCAATCTCAATTGGAGAAATAATCATTTCATGGAGCTCTAAAAAACTGATGAGTTTTTTAATGTCATAGGCATAATTACTGATCGAGTTTTGAGACAAACCCCGTTCAATCTTCAAGTAAAGTTGATAATCATTTAAAGCATCATGCCACTTCATCACCAGTAAATTTTAATTAAATAGAATCTTGTAATAAAAATAAGGTCTGTTTTTAAGCTTCTTAGTGCAATGGTACTGTTTTAGCGATACAAACGCCAATAACCAATCACATAAAAGCTATCCGTTGTGGGGCATTTTCATTTTTTATACATAAAAACAATGCGTGTGTTCAATTAAATATAACAACAAAAGTATTAAATAGATTCCCAATGCTAATAAGAGTCGTCCATTTATTAAAGGATGGACAAAAGTTATCCGCATTTCATATCCTATATGAGGAACCATCAAAAAGCTGTTCTGTTATTTTACCTCAAAATGTTGATAAGTTATTTTTTAAAGACCTTATTTTCAGGGAAGTGTTATTAAGATGTTAATAATAATGTTAATAACTGTTATGGTAGTGGATCTTATTAAAAAGAAAAAGAGCCTAGATTGTAGTAATCAATTTAAAACATAAAATTATGAAAAAATTATTTTTACTAGCGGCCCTTGCCATTTTTGGAACCAATCTGCATGCGCAGGATTTTAAATTAGGTATTAATGCGGGGCTTCCCCTTGGAAATGCTGGGGACGTTAGTTCTTTTAGCCTTATTTTGGATGCTGGCTTTCTATGGGAAGTGTCTGAGGAGTTTGATTTAGGCGTCATGTCAGGTTTTTCACATTCCTTTGGCAAAGAGGCGGCACAAATTGGAAATGCTAGTGTTAATTATGGAGATGTTAGCTTTATACCGATTGCTGGAG
This sequence comes from Gelidibacter sp., assembly GCF_035515035.1. Lineage (GTDB taxonomy): Bacteria > Bacteroidota > Bacteroidia > Flavobacteriales > Flavobacteriaceae > Gelidibacter. The sequence continues at coordinate 10,049 of NZ_DATJCA010000104.1, forward strand.
CCGCAAGGTTCAATGCCTCTGACAAATTCACATTAGGACTTGATCTTGGTTATGCTATTGGGGTAAGTGATGGTAATGACGGTGGCTTCTATTACGCGCCAAGGGTGCAATATGGGGTATCGGAAACGATGGCTATTGTTTTGGCTTACCGAGGAATAAGTATGGACGGTGGATCGTTCGATATTTTATCGGCAGGTCTAGAATTTAGATTATAGATGGTTCCATACAAATTTTAAAAACCGAAGCTAAGTCTTCGGTTTTTTTATGGGATAAAGTCAACTATTTAATTATATGTTAAAAATCTCGGAACACCGTTAAACTCTGTTAATCTTACAAAACGTAAGGGAACGCCTACTTATCTTTGAATTTCAATTTAAAAACATAAGATATGAAAAATTTATTTTTAGTAGCCGTTATAGGGCTTTTAAGCGCCACTACAATTTATGCACAATCAGATGACACAACTATTCAGTTTGGTGTAAAAGGTGGGGTTAACCTTGCTAAAATTACCGGAGATGATGTTGGTGATCTCGATTCTAGAACAAGTTTCCATTTAGGTTTATTTATGGAAGTTCCCCTAAGTGAACGTTTTTCATTCCAACCTGAAGTGATGTATTCCAGTCAAGGGTTTTCAATAAATGATCGCGCTGACTATAAGTTGGACTATATTCAAGTGCCTTTAATTGCTAAAGTGTATCTTGTTAAAGGTTTATATGCTGAAGCTGGTCCACAGTTTGGTTTTAAGACCAAAGAGGAAGTAAAATATGAGTCAGGTTCGATTGGAGGAGATTTTGAATTTGATCCTGAGGATTCTGTCGTGAAGAATTTTGATACCAACTTAGCTTTAGGAGCGGGTTACAAATTTGACAATGGCCTGTCTCTTTCTGCAAGATATAATCTTGGTTTGACCAATATGATCAAGGATGATGCGCCAATAATTTCAGGTAGAGATGTTAAAAATTCAGTTTGGCAATTTGGAGTTGGGTTTTCATTCTAAACGCAATTCAAACACTATCAATCTAATAGAAACCGAAGTCAAAAGCTTCGGTTTTTTATACGCCTAAAATAGATGAAAACCTCAGTAAATACAGGGTTTTTAATTTTTTTCAAGTAAAAAATAAATCTACTTTTGCACCCTCAAATTTAATAAGAACTTAAAATGAAAAAAATGAAAAAATTAATGTTTATGGCTGCATTTGCAGTTTTCGGATTAGCAAATGTCAATGCTCAAGAAGTTGAAACCTCTTACGGTTTTGAAGAAGGTGGTATTATGCTTGAAGGAGGTCTAGGTTTTAATAGCACAAACAACAAAAACTCTGACACGAAAACCAATGGTTTCTCTATTAGTCCTAAAGTTGGTTATTTTTTAACTGAAGATTTTGCCGTTGGAGTAGAAGGTGCATTTACCTCTTCCACTAAAGAAGTGGCAGGAATTGATACTGGCGACAATAAAACTTTTGGAGCTGGCGTTTTTGCGCGATATTACTTCTTGGATTTAGGTAAACGTTTCAAAACTTATACCGAATTAGGTTTAGGTTACGTTTCAAGCAAAGATAAAATTGCTGATGTTAAAGCCGATGGTTTTGGTGCTGGTCTAAATTTAGGCATCAACTATTTTGTAACTGAGAATATCGCCATCTCGTTCGGTCTTGCAGATGTATTGTCTTATTCTTCTGCTAAGGTAGACGGTGGTAAGGCCGTTTCTGGTTTTAATGGAAACATCAACGTGTTCAATAACTTTTTTGACACTGCACAATTTGGATTGTTGTTTAAGCTTTAAGTTTCAAACACATTTTCTTACTTTTAAAAACCACCAAAATACTTGGTGGTTTTTTTATGTCTCTATTTTTAATACTTTTATCCTATGAAAAAACTGATCATCATCAACGGCCCAAATTTGAACTTATTGGGCACTAGGGAGCCGGATGTTTACGGTAGTCTCACATTAACAGATTTTTTAGCGACCATAAAAGCTAAATATTCCAAGATTGAAATCGACCATTTCCAATCGAATATTGAAGGCGATTTGATTTCCAAAATCCAGGAGGTCGGATTCAATTATGATGGCATTATTTTGAATGCCGCCGCTTATACTCATACGTCCGTGGGCATTGGCGATGCTGTAAGAGCCATCACAACACCCGTTGTTGAAGTTCATATATCCAATACTTTTGCCCGTGAAGATTTTAGGCATCAATCCTTTATTGCACCACATGCTAAAGGCGTGATTGTTGGTTTTGGACTGCAAAGTTATGAATTGGCCATCCAGAGTTTTTTAAATGATTAGGAATGTATTATCGAAAAATTGTATTACTAACGTTTTTTCTGATCTCTGCACTAGGTGTAAATGCGCAAGATCTTGACACTCGATTTGGTGTGAAAGGCGGATTGAATAAAACGTTTTTCACCGTGGATCTACAAGATTTAGGCTTTTATTCAACCTCTGAAACCGGATTTTATGGTGGTGTCTTTGTAGAATTTCCAATTGATCATTTTTTGACCATTCAACCTGAGGTTCTCTATATCTCAGTGGGCGATTTTAACTTTTTTAACGTCCCTATTTATGCGAAATATGAAGTAGCCAATAAATTGCACTTAATGGCGGGTCCAAGTGTGAGTTATTTTTTTGATTTTTTCAACAACAAACTAAAGATTGGTGCAGATATTAGTTCAAGCTATGACATTACGAAGTCGTTGGATGCGCACATTAAATTTGCTCTAGGCCTTGATGAACTGGCTCCAAATGGCTTGTTTTTTGGATTGGGACTAAAACTCTAAGATAAGTTCCAAAAACGAATCTAGTCTCTGTCTGCTGATAGGCAGGTAAATCTTAATAAAAAAAGCGATTCAAAATTTGAATCGCTTTTTTACTATGTTGTGATGAACTTCAATCTTCCAAGCTATAAGTGAATCACTTCACCGTAGGCCGCAGCAACAGCTTCCATAACCGCCTCACTCATGGTTGGATGTGGATGTACTGTTTTTAATACTTCATGACCTGTGGTTTCTAACTTACGCCCTAATACAGCTTCAGCAATCATGTCAGTTACGCCGTCACCGATCATATGGCAACCCAACCATTCGCCGTATTTGGCATCAAATATTACTTTTACAAAGCCCTCTGTAGCTCCAGAAGC